>JBBCGY010000001.1:0-609570 GCA_037200005.1 Alphaproteobacteria bacterium
ATGCGTAATCTCTTCCTGCTTTCCGCTCTTTTGGCTTTCATGGCCGTTCCGGCATTCGCCGAAGACTTCAAGCCCGACGATTACGTCGCGCTCGACCTGAACGCCGAAGCCTGGGTGACGACGACGACCGCGCGCGTGACGGTGAATGTCGATGCCGCCGTGGCGAGCAACGCGGCGGGCACGATGCGCGCCGATATGCTGAAGGCGGTCAGCGACGTGGCGAAGGCCGAATGGCGGCTGACCAATTTTTCGCGCGGCGAGGATCAGACCGGCCTCGAGCGCTGGAATGCGAGCTTCGAGTCGCGCCTGCCGGAAAATCAGCTGAGCGGCCTGCATGACGCGGCAAAGAAAGCCAGCAAGGCGGGCATGCAGCTCACGGTCGCGGAAATCGCCTTCGACCCGACGCTGGCCGAGGTTGAAGCCGTCAAGGCCAAGCTGCGCGCCGATCTCTATAAGCAGGCCGGCGATCAGCTTGCCGCGCTGAACGCCGCGTTTCCGAACCGTCAATACCGCGCCGGAGCCATCGATTTCACCGGCGGCATGATGCCGATGATGGGGCGGCCGCCCATGCCGATGATGATGAAGACCATGGCGGGCAGCACGGAGGGATTCGCCCCCGCCAGCGACCAGTCCATGGAACGCGGCCAGAAACTGACCCAGCACGCGCGCGTGACGTTCTCCGCCCTGCCGCCCGCGCCCGCCAAATAGCCATGGCGCTTTCTTGTCAGATCAAGCCGCCGCGCGCAGGGGGCACGGCGCGCTCCGCTGTTATTCTTATCCATGGTTTCGGCGATAGCGGCGCGGGGCTGATCGGCCTCGCCGATCCGCTGTCGGCGCATTTGCCGCATACGGTTTTCATCAGCCCCGACGCGCCGAACCCCTGCGAGATGGCGGTCTTCGGCTTTCAATGGTTCGGCCTCGAGGACTGGTCGCCGCAGGCGCTTTACAACGGCGCGCTGCGCGCCGCGCCCGTGCTGGACGAATTTATCGGCCAGCAGCTTGAGGCCTATAAGATCGCGCCCGCGCAACTGGCGCTGGTGGGCTTTTCCCAAGGCTGCATGATGGCGCTGCATGTCGGGCTTCGCCGTCCGCAGCCGGTCGCCGCCGTGCTGGGTTTTTCCGGCGCCCTGGTCGGCGCGGAATGGCTTTCGGGCGAGATCAAGTCGCGCCCGCCGGTCATGCTGGTGCATGGCATGATGGATACGGTGGTTCCCTATCCGGCCATGCCCGCTTCGGCGCATTGCCTGAAAAATCTCGGCGTGCCGGTCGTGACCGAAACCCGCCCCGCCCTCGGCCACAGCATCGACGCCGAAAGCCTGGAAAAAGGCGGCGCGTTTCTGGCGCGCCATCTGACAGCCTAGAAGTCAGGGCGCGGCAGCTCGCGCAAACCGCATGTCATCCACATCAGACGCTCATGCGGTTCCGGCCCCGTATAGCCATGCGCCTGGGCGACGGCCGAAGCGCGGGTCAGCCATATCAGGCATTGGCCGGGAGCCTCGCCATTCTCCTTGCCGAGCCTTTCCAGGCGGGCGACGATTTCCAGCGCGGCTTCCCGGACTTCGGTTCTTGTTTCGTAAAGGGCGGCGTGCGAAACGCTGGCGGCAAGCCTCGGCGTGGCAATAGCGGGGTGGCGCGGCAGGACTTCGGCCAAAGTCCTGAGAAATTCTATTCTCACGGCAGAATCTTTCGTGTCGTCGAAAGCCTCGGCCAAAAGATAGCCCATCGATAATTGCCCAAAATATGACATGCCGCTTTATTAGCGAAACCCCGCTTCCCTGTCGAGAAGGACGGTCTCTAAGCGATCACATCCATCAGATGGCGCTCATTTTCGCTTTGAGCCTTGATGACGGCGGCGTTGGCGCGCTGTTCGATTTGGGCCACTTTAATTTGCAGCAGGCTCTCCGTGGGATCGCCGCCCGTGACCGGAAGATTGGCGATTTTATTGGCCGCGGCGGAAACGCGCTCGCCCGCGGCCATCATGCCGTTGACGGCAGTCCGATATGTATCTTTGACGATTTCGACCATAATCGCAGTTTAAATCAGTTGCGTTAATAGTTTCTCAAGATTCATGCGCTTGAGTCCGACTCCTGTTGGAATAGCCGTTTGGAATAGCCGTCATTCCCGACGCCGTGGCACTCGCCTGCGAGTGACAGGGCGAGCGGGAATCCCGTTTTTCTCAGCAATAGCGCCGGGGAGAGTGGTTGAAGGGCGCTGGTTGCGCCAGACCCCGGATCGCGGCGCGCCAAGGCGCGCCTTGTCCGGGGTAAGGCTTTCGTAAGCTCGCAAACTCCTGCGGACTTTACTCGCTAACGAAGCGCCTTAATTAACTGGTCTTTTAAGAATCACTGTTAAGGTTAAGCCATCAACGAAGCAGACATTTTACTCATTTCGAGGTCAAGGTTATGGCGCATGGAACCGAATATAGGCCGCTTGTCGCGGCTGGAGACGAGACCCTCGACAGGCTCGTTGCCATGACCAATCAGACCAATCTGGTGGCTCTCGACAAAACCCTGGCTGCGATCCGCCGCACCCAAAACGGCTTCGCGCCCGCCGCGGCGCGCGTGGGTTCGATCGGCGAACGCATCGTCCGGGCCGCCCAGGAAGTGGGCATGACGCTGCCGCCTTTCCAACGGCGTTAACGATTATTAACGTCATCATGCTCAAAAAATGCGCCGTACTGCTTGCGGCGCATTTTTTAATTTAGTTTCATGAAACTGGCTTTATAATAATCTTCAATTGATATGATCTAAACTCTAGGAGCATAAAAATGTCCGAATTGATCCCTGCCAACATCGATGATCGGGTCTATGAAAGCGATGTTTTCTGGACTTTCCGCACCGAAGGCAAAGGCGCGACGGGCCGGGCCATATTTTCTACCAAGCCTGCCATAAGCGAAGAATATGTGGTGCCGGCGACGGGCGACAAAGCGGAGCGGGTTTCTTATGCGGCCCTCAAGGCTCCTTCCGAACCCCAGCGCACGGTTGAATTGACCGTTCCGGAGCTCGCGACCCGAATCCAGACCATCGAGAAGGGCGGCGGGGTTGCCAATATGTCGCGCTCCGCCTATCGCCGTCTCGTGGGGCAAGAGTACAAGCCAAACTAAATCCTGAGCCGTTATTGCATTGCGAATAGGGCCTTTATGGCCCTATTCTTATTTTGAGATAGCGGGAAAATGATGGCGGGTTCTGCACCGCCCCTCGCATCATTCTGGGAAATTCTGCGAAAGAGACCATGCGGCAAAAGATTCTGATGTGTCCGCCGGACTACTTCAACATCGATTATGTCATCAATCCATGGATGGAGAATAACCAAGGCAAGGCCGAGCCCGGCCTGGCGCTCGCCCAATGGCGGAATTTATGCGCCGCCATCGAACCCCTCGCGGATATCGCCCTGGTTCCGCCGCAGCCCGGCCTGCCCGACCTGGTCTTCACCGCCAATGCCGGCCTGGTCTGGCGCGACATCGCGGTCGTCAGCCATTTCCGCCTGAAAGAGCGCCAGGGGGAAACGCCGCATTTCGCGGCATGGTTTAGCGCGAACGGGTTCCGTCTGGCCGACTGGCCCAAAGACATCAGCTTCGAGGGCGCGGGCGACGCGCTGTTCGATAGAGAACAGAATATTTTATGGGTCGGCTCGGGATTCCGCAGCGACCTTCGCGCCGCCAATATCCTGGAAAAAATCCTGCCGCACCGTATCGTGAGGCTGGGTTTGGCCAATCCGTCTTTTTACCATCTGGATACCTGCTTATGCCCCCTCGGCGGCGGCTATCTGCTTTATTATCCGCAAGCTTTCGATGCCGAGTCCCTGCGCATGATCGCGGAAGTGGTGCCGCCGGAAAAGCTGATCGAGGTTGGCGAGCAGGACGCGTTCAGCTTCGCCTGCAACGCCGTCGATCTCGACGGCCATATCGTCATGAACGACGCCACGCCGGAACTGCGGAATAAACTTCGCGCGGCGGGCTTTACGCCGCATCTCGTACCGCTGGGCGAATTCCTGAAATCCGGCGGCACGGCGAAATGCCTGACGCTGAAGCTGCACGAGGCTTAACGCGGCTGTTTACATAGCCCGCCAGATTCGTCTAGAGTTTCCCGGCTTCCTTGCGTCTTAAGACGCGGCCAATCAATAATAACGAGGCAGCATGGGTTCGCGGTTTAATTGGATATTCGTCGTTCTGGCCATCGCGGTCGTCGTCGGCTATTTCAGCATGACGCATGAGAACAAGCGCAAGACCGAGCAGGCGAAACGCTATGAGGCCGAATCCCAGGCTCATGCCGACCCCGACAACGACGCTCCCATCGGCGGATCGTTCGTCCTGAAAAACCATTTCGGCCAGCGGGTCACCGAAAAGGATTTTCAGGGCAAGTTTTTGCTGCTCACGTTCGGTTATACTTACTGTCCCGATGTCTGCCCCACCAAGTTGCAGGAAATGTCGCTGACGCTCGACGCGCTGGGCCAGAACGCGCAATGGGTGCAATTGCTATTCATCACCATAGACCCCGAACGCGACACGGCGAACCAGCTCAAGGGGTTCGTCACGCAGTTTAACGGCAACATTATCGGATTGACCGGTTCCCCAGAGCAAATCGCCGATATCGCCAAGAAATTCAAAATTTATTACAAGCGCGCCGAATCGACCGGCGGCGGCCAGTATCTGATGGATCATTCGTCGCAGATTTTCCTGCTCGACGGCGAGGGAAAATTCCTGGAAGTCTTCCCCGACGGCACCGACCCCGCCAAAATGGCCGCGAGAATCAAGGAATATCTGCCGAGTGCGCCGTAAATTGGCGACATTCCCGCCTTGACTCATGGCACCCCTCCCCCTACTTTGCCCGCAACTTCCCGGTGGAGAGCGGTCGTGACGGACTTCAATCAAAGCGACCGCGACCGGCTGCAAAATCTGGGAGAAGCAATCGAGCGCGCCCGTCATGAAAAAGACCCCATGACGGAGGCGCCGATGACCGTCGGACAGTCCTATTCGGCAAGCCGTCTCGGCTTTGAGTTTATGGGCGCGGTTCTGGCGGGAATCGGCCTGGGCTGGCTGATCGACGGCGCGGCGAACACGTCGCCCTGGGGCATGCTCATCGGGCTTTTCGCCGGGTTCATCGCCGGAGCCGCCAATGCGTGGCGAACAACGATGGGAATTGACCGCGCGGTCGGCTTGCGGCCGCGAGAAAACGATACAGACGGGAACTAGGCATGGCAGCGCATTCGCCGCTTCAGCAATTCGAGATCAAGACCCTCATTCCGCTTCCTCATGTGGCGGGCATGGATCTGTCGTTTACCAATGCGGCCTTGTTCATGTTCATCGCCGTCGCCGTAAGCGCCGGCCTTATCCTCATCGGCATGAAACCGAAAGCGGTCGTTCCGGGACGCCTGCAAATGCTGGTGGAATCGCTGCACGACATGATTTCCAACATGGTCGAGCAGACGGCGGGCCATAAATCGAAGCCTTATTTTCCCTTCGTGTTCTCGCTGTTCGTCTTCATCATGTTCGCCAACATGTTGGGCATGATCCCGTACGGCTTCACGCCGACCAGCCACATCATCGTAACCTTTGCCCTCGCGATCCTGGTTTTCCTGGCGGTCACGGTCACGGGCTTCGTCAGGCACGGTTTCCATTTCTTCTCGCTGTTCATCCCCAAGGGCGCGCCCTGGTGGCTGGCGCCGTTCCTGTTCGTGGTCGAGCTTATTTCCTTCTGCGTGCGGCCGCTCAGCCTTTCGGTGCGTCTTTTCGCCAATATGATGGCAGGAGGCATCCTGCTGAAGGTTTTCGCGGGCATGATCGCGACCATGGCGATTGCCGGGCTGTTCGGCGAAGAAGGTCATAGCCCATCCATCATGCAGCTCGCTCTCGCGCCGCTGCCTTTCGTGCTGACGGTCATGCTGACGGGCTTCAAACTGTTCGTGGCCGCCATCCAAGCCTATATTTTTTCGATTCTCACTTCTGTGTACTTGCACGACGCCCTCGAATTACACTAAACAATTCAACCTCAACCCCAAGGAGACGACCATGGAAAATAATTCACTCGCATTACTGGGCGCAGGCATCGCGATGATCGGCGCTTTCGGCGTCGGCATCGGCATGGGAAATCTGTTCTCATCCTGGATCACCGCCATCGCCCGCAACCCCGCCGCCGCGCCGAAATTCAACGGCATCGGCTTCATCGGCTTCGCGGCGACGGAACTCGTCCTGCTGCTGTGCTTCGTGGTGGCGTTCCTTCTGATCGGCAAAGTCGGCTGATCGGATTTCCCATGCGCGTTCTGCGGCAAGCATTCTGGGCCCTCGCGGTCATGGTTGCTTCTCTTCCGTCATGGGCGGAGGAAGAGCATCATGCCGGCGGCGGGACTTTGCCGCAGCTCAGGCCGGAACATTTCGCGGGGCAGATATTCTGGCTCGCGATCGCCTTCGGCATTCTGTATTTCCTGATGAAGACTATCGCGCTGCCGAAAGTCGGCGCGGTGCAGGAAACCCGTCACGCCAAGCGCGCCGGCGACCTCGCGGAAGCGGCTGCGGCCAATGACGCCGCCAAGCATATCGTCGCGGATTACGAGAAATCCCTGGCGGCGGCGCGGCATGATTCGCAGCGCAAGCTGGCCGCGATCATCGAGGCCGCGCAGAAGCAGGCCGCCGCGCAGACGGCGGAGCAGCAAGGCGCGCTGGACGCGAAACTCGCCGAAGCCGACAAGCGGATCGCCGCGATGCGCGAGCAGGCGCTCGGCCAGGTGCGCGGCGCGGCGATCGAGGTCGTTCCCGCCATGCTGGCGCGCCTGATCGACGACGAAAGCCTTCGCGCCGCATCCCCCATCGAATCCGCTATCGACGCCATGCAGCGGACGGCCGGGAGCGCGGCATGAAAGAGCTTCTCGACAATCCCTATTTCTGGAGCGGCGTATCGCTGCTGCTGTTTCTCGTCATAGCGGTCAAGTTCGGGCGCGCGCCGATTCTGGCATGGCTCGACGGCGGCATCGGCAAAATCCGCGACGCGCTGGCCGAGGCCGAACGGCTCAAGGCGGAAGCGGCGCAAACGCTCGCGCTTTATAAGCAAAAGCAGCAGGAAGCCATCCGGGAGGCCGAAACCATTATCGCCCAGGCCGGACGCGAGGCCGAAGCCATGCGCGCGGCGGCGGCGAAAGAACTGCAGGAAACGCTGGCCCGCCGTGAGCAGCAGGCCGTGGAGCGCATAGCTCAGGCGGAAGCGGCGGCGGTCGCGGAAGTCCGCCGCGCCACGATCGATCTGGCGGCGAGTGTCAGCGAGAAAATCCTGCGCGAGCGGCTGTCGCCGGAACAGGCCGGGATTTATATTGATCGCGCGCTGGCGGCATTGCCGGTTCAGGCCAAGAAAAGCGCCTGAACCAATCAGCCAAATGTTGGCTTTTTCCCGTGCTTGTCGACAAAACGGCCGGCAATCGCGCGGACTCCGTTTTCTTCGATACGAGGCCTGAGCGTGTTCAGAGCCGCATCTATTTTCTCGATCAAAGGCCCATGACGCTGCATAGACCGCGCCTCCATTAAGGCATCCCTGGCATCTTCGAGATCAATTTTGGCGAGAGCAGGAGCATGGGTGAGAATGCGCTCTCCGGCCTGCTGGCAAAACGCGCCGCCGGACGTATCGGTGATGTGCAGAGCGATACGCGCCGCATTAACCGCAGCCGGCGCATAATCCGGATCATTGCCCAAATGATCCGCCATCGTGAGAAGTGCTTCCGTCCATATGGCGAGGTTAAAAATTCTATCGGAGAATCGCTGCTCCGGCGTACTCATGAATCCCGCGAGTTCTTCAGCGGCTTCCGCCAGCATCCCCATGCCATCCCGGCCTTTATCGATGGCCGCATTGGCCTTCGCGATGGCTTGCAGCCCGTCCCAGTTCCGGGTTTTGTTGAGGCCTTTTCTTACTATGCTTGCTTTCGGCATGATCTTTCCTTTCAAAATATGAATTATCTCTGCTTATACGACGCATAAATATCTTTTAGCAAGAATCTAACAGCCGCTTGCAGGCAACAATATCCCGAATGATTTTTGGTTATTAAGCAAGGGGCTTGCCCCTAATTCTCAAGCCATATATCGCTTCACGAAAGCGCCGCACGCCTTGCCGCGATGAGAGAAGCGCGCTTTTTCGTCCGCCGTCATTTCGGCGAAGGTACGGTTCCCGCCGTCCGGCACAAAAATCGGGTCATAGCCGAAACCGCCTTCGCCGCACGGCGGCCATATCAGTTGTCCGGCGACTTCGCCGGTGAAAAATTCGCATGCGCCATCCGGCCAGCATAGCGCCAGAACGGTGATAAATTTCGCGTCGCGGTCGGATTGCCCCGCGAGCGCGTCCTCGACCTTGCGCATCGCAAAGCCGAAATCGCGCTCCGGCCCGGCCCAGCGCGCGGAATGAATGCCGGGTTCGCCGCCGAGCGCCGAGACCGCCAAACCGGAATCGTCGGCGAGGGCGATTTTGCCGCTGGCCCTGGCGATGGCGCGGGCTTTGATTTCTGCATTGGCGGAAAAAGTCGCGCCGTCTTCGACCGGCTCCGGCAAGCCGAGATCGGCGGCGGCAACGAGCTTGACGGCAAGCGGCGCAAGCAGGCGGGAAAACTCGGCGATCTTGCCGCGATTATGGCTTGCGATTACTAGTTCGGCACCGCGCAGAGAGCGCATAGGGCCCTCGAATCAACGATACGGCCTCATGTCGTCCTTGGATGACGGCATGACCGGCACGACAACATCAGCCGGAGACGACGGTCCGCCCGTCGCCGTCATCGAGGCCGGAGGCACCAGCGTCGATTCAGGCTTGCGTTCTCCCGACAGGGGCGGCGTGCCCGGGTCTGCGTTTTCGGTCGTTGCCGACAATGGCGGCGATGGAACGCCGGAGGCTGGAGGCGCCGCGTTGTCGCTGCCCGAAGCGGGCGAAGCCATATTATCGCCGCCTGAAGAAAGCGGTGGGGACGGCGCTACGCTGCCGCTCGCGGCAGGCTGATCGCTTGACGGAATTGCGTATTTTTCTTCCGTCACCGGCGGCAAAGGCTGCAGCGCGGCAGCCGGATCCGGAGCCGACAGGGGAATGGCGGCGTCCTCGGCAGGCTGAGGCGCGGGCGCTATAGCCGGCGCGGCGCTTTTCGCTTGCGCGGCGGCGGGCATCTTTTTCTTGGCGGTCTTCTTGTCGGCGGGTTTTTTGAGGTCGGCTTTCTTCGCCGCGGGCTTGGGCGCGGCCGTGACGGAACCGCCGACCTTCGCCGCCGCTTGATCCGCAGGCGGCATCTCGCAAAGAAGCAGCACAAGCCCGAGATCTCCGGCGGACCACATGGCCAATAATTCCTTATTGGTTCGGCGCGCGGAAAAAACCGTTATATCGGCCGAGATCGACTTGGGCGCTTGCGGTTCGACCGTATAGCCTTGCTCGCGCAGATGCTCCACCGTCGTCGTAAATATGACATTCACGCGCTGCTGCTCGTTCTGCGCCATCTTCCAGCCATAGGCCTCGATGGCGCCGCACTGCCGTCCCAGCTCGCCGGCGGCGGTTTGCAGCGCGATATTGAAATTCTGGGCGACAGGCAAAGGGAGCGGGGGATCGTCAAAACCGATCCCCGCAAGAGACATGGGTGAGGCTTTGGCCAAATCAGCGGCTTGCGCCCCGGGCGTCGTTCCCAGAATTGTTATTATTGTTATTATGGAAAGGAACCGGCGGCACATATGAACCTCCTGCCAAATCAAAGAGATATATCCAGATTGTTCTTGATACCGCAGAGACGGGGCAACTGCAATCATTGATGAATCCTTACCGGGCAGTAAAAATCCATAAATAATCGTCATTCAAGGGCTACGGAGGGCATTAGGAACGGACTCTCCTAAAACTTTACGGATTAGATACAATTCTATGGAATTTTGATAAGACGGAGACCATAGAATCACTGGCTGATTTCGTTTCCGCAACCAATTGGCTGAATATAAAGTATGAGCCTTTCTCAAGCCGTTGAACAGACCTCCGCGCTTCGCCCGCTGCCTTTGCCGGGGCGGGACGATATTGGCGGCAATAGCGCCGGTTTCGGCGTGGGCGGCGCGGGACGGGAACAGGCCGAACGGATCGCTCCCCTGCCCGCTTCGCGTGGCGTCACCGGGCGAAGCGCCCAGCCGGAAAGCTTCGTCATTGTCGGCTATAGCCCGATCGTGCTGCCGCAGGCGGCCAATGTTTCTTTTGCGGCGCCCCGTCCGCGCGCGCTCGATCAAACCGCTCGTCCCAACCTCGCGGACCATGTCGTCGGCTTTCTGCTCTCCGCCAATGAGGTGGGATATGGCGGCAAGGAGATTGCTTCTTCCGCGGCGGCGACCAGCCAGCGCGCCTACCGCAATACGGAAGCGGGATTCCCGCGCAGCAGCGACAGCCTGTTCAGCATCACCAGCTAACTATTTGTTGATCGGCTTGTCGGTCTTGGTCGACTTGCCCAGCTTCGGCGGGATGAAACGGAAACTCCGCTCCGGAATATCGACGCCCTCGCGCATGCCCTGCAAAGCTATGGTCGTGGTGCGGTTCTGCGCATCCTGCACGCGCCAGCCGTGAAGGATGAAAGGCTCGGTCTCGAACAGCAGAGTCATCGTGCCGACATCCGGGTTTTTCGCCTCCGCCACGGTGATCTCGACCGTCTTCGAGCCATGCTTGATATTCGTCACCCGCACATCGCCGTCGAGACGAAGATTCTCGCGCAGGATCAAATCGGCCAGGCTGCCGCCGAGCGGAATAGTCGTGCTTTGCTCAAGCTCGCCGTCCCACATATAGATGAAACTGCCGTCGGCGATGATGAAATCCTTGAGCGGCGTGTCGTAGGACAGATTCATCCGGCCCGGACGGCTGATGAGCAGCGTGCCGGTAACGGTTTGGCCGTCATCGGTGGTCTGGATGAATTTCGACGCGATCGTGCGCCTTGCGTTGATATAATCCTCGGCCTCGACGATGGAGCGGGCGTCATCGACCCGCGACCGCGCCGCAAGCGCCGGAGAGGAAACAAGCGCCAGAAGCGCCGCGATGAGAAAGATATGCCGCATGGCCGCACCTTCGCGCCTGATTGCGGCGAAATCAAGAAGGGATTTGCGAAAAACGCTCATAAACGCAAAAGCGCAGCAGCGTGTCTTTTTCGGTAAGCTGCTTTTCCTCGGCCAAGCGCCACACCGCCGGGTCGAGCGGCGGGAAAAAGGCGTCGCCCTCATAATCCTTGTCGATATGGGTGAGCAGCACGCGGTCGGCGCGATCGAGAGTCTGCTCGAAAATCTGCTGGCCGCCGACGATAAAGACATCTTCGCCCGGCGGCGCGGCGGCGAGCGCGGACGGAATGTCATGGAAAACCTGCGTTCCCTCCGGCGCACCCGGAGGCTGATAGGCGGGATCACGCGTCACCACCAGATGCCGCCGGCCGGGCAAGGGCCGCCCGAACTGCGCGATGATCGAATCGTAAGTCTTGCGGCCCATTACCACCGCATGACCAAGCGTGGTCTGCTTGAAAAATTTCAGGTCGGACGGGAAATGCCACGGCAATTTTCCGTGATCGCCGATGACTTGCTTTTTGCCCGCGCAGGCGGCGATGAG
Source organism: Alphaproteobacteria bacterium (assembly GCA_037200005.1). Taxonomy (NCBI): domain Bacteria; kingdom Pseudomonadati; phylum Pseudomonadota; class Alphaproteobacteria; species Alphaproteobacteria bacterium. The sequence goes on from JBBCGY010000001.1 coordinate 11,559, forward strand.
GATGACCGCCACGCTAAATCGCGATCGGCGCGCTGATCGCCGGATGCGGATCGTAATCGCTCAGCGTGAAATCTTCGTAGGCGAAGTCGAAAATGGACGTCCGCGCCGGATTCAGCGTCATTTTGGGAACGGCGCGAATGTCGCGCGCGAGCTGGGTCTTCACCTGCTCGATATGGTTGGAATAGATATGCGCGTCGCCGAAGCTGTGAACGAATTCGGCGGGCTTGAGATCGCAGACCTGCGCCACCATCATCAAGAGCAGCGCGTAGCTGGCGATGTTAAACGGCACGCCGAGGAACAGATCGGCGCTGCGCTGGTAAAGCTGGCATGACAGCGCGCCGTCGGCGACGAAGAACTGGAACAGCGCGTGGCATGGCGGCGGCGACTTGGAAATCTGCGCCAGCGCCAGAGGATTCCAGGCGCAGACGAGATGGCGGCGGCTGTTGGGATCGCGCTTGAGGCGGGCGATTAATTCCGAAATCTGATCGACGCCGTTGCCAGCGCCCAGACTCTCGCCGCCGAAATCGCGCCATTGCCGGCCGTAGATCGGGCCGAGATCGCCGTTCTCGTCGGCCCATTCGTCCCAGATCGAAACCTTGCGCTCCTGCAGATAGCGCACATTGGTGTCGCCGCGCAGGAACCACAACAGCTCGTGAATGATGGATTTGAGATGGACTTTCTTGGTCGTCAGCAGCGGAAAGCCCTTGCGCAGATCGAACCTTAGCTGATGTCCGAAACTGGCGATAGTGCCGGTGCCGGTGCGATCGTCGCGCTTGACGCCGTTATGGAGCACATAATCGAGAAGGCCAAGATAAGCGGCCTCGCCTTCGGGAGACGGATAATAGGCGGGCGAAGACGGAGCAGACGGTAAAGTGCGCATCGGTTCAATCTTTGCCATTCGTTATATGTCCTTATATTTGAACCAGTCCGCCTTCGCCCTTCGGGCTACGGCGTGACAGCCTTCGCTCGCTTGCGCTCGCGAAGGCTGGTGCGGTCGAGAAGACTCGAACTTCCACGAGATTTCTCCCACAGCGACCTCAACGCTGCGCGTCTACCAGTTCCGCCACGACCGCACACTCTTCGAGGCAGCACAGGCTTACCAGACGCCCTACCCCCGATCAAGCGGTTTGCGGATAAATTACAGGGGCGCTAGATTAACCTTATGCTTCCCGTCGAATGGAAAATCAGCTCCGAACCCGTGGATTACCCCGCGGCCCACACGCTCATGGAGGAGCGCGTCGCGGCGATTCTGGCCGAGGAGGCCGTGGAGCTCACCTGGCTGCTCGAACATCCCCCGCTTTATACGGCAGGCACGAGCGCCACGCCCGGCGATCTTCGCGTGCCCGGACGCTTCCCGGTTTACGCCACCGGGCGCGGCGGGCAATATACTTATCACGGGCCGGGGCAGCGCGTGGCCTATGTGCTGCAGAATCTCGCCTGGCGCGACCGGGACGTGCGCGCCCATGTCTGGCGGCTCGAAGAATGGATCATCCGCGCGCTCGCGGAATTCGGCGTCCTAGGCGAGCGGCGCGAAGGGCGCGTCGGCATATGGGTCCCCGCCTCCGATGGAGCCGAGAAAAAGATCGCCGCCATCGGCGTGCGGGTGCGGCGCTGGATCACGTTTCACGGCATCGCGATCAATATCGATCCCGACCTCGAGCATTTTACCGGCATCGTGCCGTGCGGATTGCCGGGCTTCGGCGTCACCTCGCTCGCCGAGCTTGGCAAGAATCCGGGCGTCGCCGCGATCGATGCGGCGCTGAGGCGGCATTTCCCGGCCATCTTCCGGTAGATTATTGCGTGTCCGCGCTTTTCCCGGTGACCAGCTTCGCGCGCAAATCTTCGGGATTGAACGGCTTCGGGAGATAATCGTCCATGCCGGAGGCTAGGCATTTTTCCTTGTCGCCGGGCAAGGCATGGGCCGTCATGCCGATAATGCGCGACGCTTCGCGGCGCATGCCCTTCTCAAAGCGGCGTATGGCCTCGGTCGTCTTATAGCCGTCAAGGCCATGCATCTGGATATCCATGAGGATGGCGTGATATTTGCGGCGCTTGACCTTCTCGATCGCATCGAAGCCGGTTTCCGCCAAATCGAAATCGAAGCCGAATTCCTTGAGATACTCGCCGGCCACCATGGCGTTCGGCTCGAAATCCTCGACCATGAGAATGCGCCTGTCATTTCTATCGGCTCTCCCGTTAACCGCGTGCGGAGTTTCCTCCACCAGCACGGCGGGATCCTGCGGCTTGACCGGCAGCGGCAGCTGCACCGTAAAGACCGATCCCTTGCCCACGACGCTGGTCACGGTAATTTTGCCGTCCATCATTTCCGCGAAAGTCTTCGCGATGGCAAGGCCGAGGCCGGTGCCGCCGTATTTGCGTCCGATGGAGGAATCCGCCTGGGTGAATTTCTCGAAAATATAATCGATCTTGCCCGGCGGAATGCCGATGCCCGTGTCCGTCACCGTGATAAAAACATCGGCATGATCGCCCTGTGGATTCGGCGCCCATTCCGCTTTGAGCGTCACCGAGCCGCGTTCGGTGAATTTAACGGCGTTGCCGCAGATATTCGTCAGAACCTGCCTGACCCGCGTCGGGTCGCCGGTGAATTCCTTGCCTTTGAGCACGCCGATATCGGTCACGAATTCCAGCTTCTTTTCCTTGGTCTTGACCGACATGAGGGCGACGATTTCCTCGATCAGGCCGAAAAGATCGAAGGGAATTTTTTCCAGCTCGAATCCCCCGGTCTCTATTTTCGAAAAATCCATCAGGTCGTTGATGATCGCGAGCAGCGCCTCGGCGCTGAGCCGGAGCGTCTTGATGAACTCGGCCTGACGGTCGGTGAGCGGCGTGGTTTTGGCGAGAATATGCGACAGGCCCAGCACCACGTTCATCGGCGTTCTTATTTCATGGCTCATATTGGCGAGAAACTCGCTTTTCGCCACATTGGCGGCCTGGGCCTTGTCGCGCTCTTCATGAAGCTGCCGCGCATTGTCCCGGAAGACATGAAGCGCGCTCGCCAGCTTGCCGATCTCGTCATGCTGATAGGCGATCGGAGGCAATTCGTCATATTGGCCCTGCGTCGCCCGGTAAAGTGCGTTGGCCATGGCGTTGACCGGATAGACGACGCGGCGCGAAATCAGCCGCCATGACATGAAGCTGAGCGCGAGCGTGCTGGCGAATAAAAGCAGATAGAGCATGATATCCTGCATCGCCTGCTGCTTGATCTTTTCGATATAGGACTGGTTGAGCCTGATGACGCCGTCATTCATCGTATGCAGCGTATCGACCGCCTGCGAGGCGAGCTCCAGCCACATTTGAATGGTAATCGGATAATCGGGATTGACGAGACCCGTCGCGGGCTGGCGGAAAATATCCTTGATCCGGTCGAAGGTGATCGAGTAATGGGTCTCGGCCTCATCCATCATAGGCTTGACTTCGGCGAGCATTTTATAGTTCAGCACGGCGTCGTGAACCAGCTCCCAGGCATAACGGACGCGCCCGCGCCAGAGCGACAATTCCTCCTGCATGGCGGGCGGCGCGAATCGGTTCTCGACGATCAATTCGCCGAGCAAGGCGTATTCGCGGCCGGTGTATTCGCTGATTTGCCATACGACATGGGAGAAGCGCAATTGCTTGCTGATCTCGGCGTCAAGATCGTAATAAGGAAGCGTGTAATTCTCGTTCAGCGTATGAATATCGGTAATGAAGGCCGTCGACGCGGCGAAAAATCTTCCCGGCAACGGGGAGTCTCGCGGGTTTTTCGGTTTCTCCGGAACGGCATCCTTCGAGGCGGCGTTGCCCGAATGATTGCGCGTCGAGCGTGAATTGCCCTCCGCTTTGCGATAAGCGGACGATTCGCGTTTTGCATCGGCGCGTTCTGGCTTCGGCGCGAGGCGGGCGCGTTCCAGCGCGCCGTCCAATTCCTTTCTGAGCTGCCGCAAATCGCCGTAACTCTTTTCGACCCGCTCCATCGGCACAACCAAGTCGGAAGTCATGGTTTGCCGCACTATGCCCAATGTCTCGCCAAGAAGGGCGTCGGCTTGGCGGCGATTCTCCCGCAATTCTTCGAGCAAGGACGGGGTCGCTTCTTCGGGCGCGGCGATAATGGCCACGGAGGCCCCCCGCTCCAGCGACAGGAATTTTTTAACTTCGAGAAGATGATTGGCGACCGCCGCGACGCTCTGAAGCGTCTGCACCTTGCGATAGCTGCCCCATGATTGATAAACATTGTAAACGACGGGCGCGGCGATCAGGAGATTGAGCGCCGTGATAATCGCGAGCAAGGTCGTGGCGATAGAGGCGCTGGACCCTCTCATGGCTGGCGCACCAATTCGGCCAGCTTGACCAGGCGGTCTTCGATGCTGATGCCCGCCGCGGCCATGGCCTGCCGGTTGACGTATAGATGAATGCGGCGATCATCGCCCTTGGAAAGCTCGATCATGCCGCCGCGTTCGGTGAAACGGTCGATATCGCTGACCGTAAGGATGTTTCGCCCCTGCAGCGTCCGCAAAAGTTCGGGAAGATTTTTCTCTTGATTGCGATTGATGAAGATAAGATTGCACGCGCCGGTTTCGGCTATGTCGCTCTGATAGGCGATATCGATGACATATTGCTGCGCCGTGCGCCCCCGCAGAGGATCGAGATCGCCGCTGAACGAATCACCGCCCAGCAGGCAAACGCGAAGATTGTTGCCTGCCGACGAAGACCAGTTGGTGTATTTCAGGAAATTATAGATCAGGCCCGCCTTGATCTTGTTTTCCTGCAGCTTCACGGCTTCGCTTTCCTCCGCGCGCGCGGGCGCGGCCAGCAGCAGCGCGAAAGCGACGCAGCATGAAATGAAGCCGAACCGGGTGCTGGCTCTTAAAACTGCCATGTCAGCTTTCCGAAAACGCTTCGGGGCACTTCGGCGGCGTTCAGGCCGTTGGCGGCGCCGAATTCCCGGTGCGCGCCGACCAGATTCTGGCCGACGAGGTTGAACCTGATATTTTCGGTGGCGCGCCAGCCCAAATTCATGTCGAGCCTGACATAGGAAGCGACGCTGTCCTGCTTGAGGGGAGAAACGTAATAAACCGAGGTATCGAGCGCCCAGTCCGGCGCGATATTCCATGACGAACGCAGCTTGACCTGGTGCTTGGGCGACAGGTCTTCGTCCATGAAGGAGCTTATGCCTTTCTGCGGGCTCAACGACATGGCGAGAAAGCCGTAGCTTGCATGCAGGGTCAGGTTCTTGCGGGCCGACCATGTCGAGACGATTTCACCGCCCCAGGTCGCGCCCTTCATGCCGTTCTCGAAAATCAGCGGCGTGAGAAAATAGGGCGGATCGACGCCGTTATTCACGGGAACGGACGGCAGCGCGGTGATGACCGCGAGATCGTCATACTGGTTATAGAACGCCGTGGCGTCGAGGGACAGATCGTCCCTGATCTGATTTCGGTAGCCGACCTCGTAGGCGATCACCTCCTCGGAATTATAGTCTTTGTTTCCCGTCAGGGTAATCTGGGTTCCCGGCCCTGCGGCGGTCTCGAAATCCACGTCGCGCTCCAGCTGGCGCGGCGTGCGCACCGCGCGCGACACCGCTCCCCAGACGCTTTGCCGCTGGTCGGCCTGCCATTGCAGGCGGGCGTTCGGCTCGTATTCAAAGCCGGTATAATCGTTATTCTCGAATTTCGAGCCGAGCGTCAGAAACAGTTCGTCCTGCAGCAGCGTGATTTTATCCTGGACGAAGACGTTGAAGAAATTGAAGGTGTCGCTGGAAGGCTTAAAGGTCACGACCCCCGTCCCTTTTTCATCGTCGCTGATGCTGCGATAGCCGCCACCGACGGTAAGCGCATGCCTGCCGCGCTGCGCCAGATCGTATTGCGCCTCGGCATCCAGCGTATATTGATTGTCCTGCAGCACAGGAGAGTCGTTGCGATGGGCGTAATCGAGATAGGATTGCACCGTCAGCAGCGAATTATCGTTAAAATCTTTCTTCCACCGCCCCAACAAATTGGCGCCCTGGTAATTCATGGTGACCGGCATCGGCGTCGAAAAGGGCGCGGTCAGGGAAAACAGGTTATCCGTCTGCTTGTCGCGGGTCTGATAGGCGTCGCCCTGCAAGGTGAAATCGTCGCCCCAATCGGTGCGGAAGCCGCTGCGCCAGCCTCTCGACTTATCGTTCGCATCGCCCGGCGCGCTTGTCGACGGATAGGAGTCGCGGTCGGAATACTGGCCGTATATGCGATAAGTTCCATCCTCGCCGAACGAGCCGCCATGCCGTCCGGCATACGTGCCGCGCTCGATGTTGCCGTAAAGCGCCTTGCCCATGTTGCCCTGGGTATCCTTGGTATGTTTGGTGATGATGTTGATGACGCCATTGACCGCATTGGCGCCCCATAAGGCGCCCCCCGGTCCGCGCACGACTTCGATGCGATCGATGTCCTCGAGCAAAAGATTTTGGGCTTCCCAATAGGTTCCGGCGAAAAGCGGATTATAGATCGTGCGGCCGTCGATCATGACCAGAAGCTTATTGGCCAGTCCGTTATTGAAGCCCCGGATGGAAATATTCCAGGAATTGGAATCGGCCTGCGCCACTTCGACTCCCGGCGCCATGCGCAGCGCGTCGGGAATAGTCGTCACTCCCGAGCGAACGATATCCTCGCTTGAAATGACATAAATCGCCGCCGCCGCGTCCGACACTTTCTCTAATTTTTTCGATGCCGAAATGACTTCGGCCTTCAGCAATTGCTCAGGCAATAAATCAAAATAATCAATGGTTTGCGCCGATGCCGGGCTGGCAAGCAATGTCAACAGCCATCCCAAAGCGGCTTGCGGGAGCTTTTGGCGGCGCGTCCGTATTTTCATATCTCTTTCCCTGAAGTCGCGAAAAGATAGCGGCCAATGTATAACAATGCGCATAAACAAGCCATCCGCCGACTATGGATTTTTTATTGAGGAAAATTTAACACTGCGGGAGATTCAGGCGAGAGTACTACGGCTGCCGCATAAAAAATCCATATGGCATCGACCGGATTTTTTATTTCTCTGGAATAAGAGATCATCTGAAAAGTCATCAGGCCGTGGCGAAAACCATGCTTTTCGAGAACCGGAGCGCAGCATATTCAACATATGTGAGCACCGGAAGCGCAGAAAAGCGTGGTTTGCAGCCCGGCATCATGGCTTTTCAGATGGTCTCTAAGCCTTTCCGATCATGGGCTGCCGTTATCCGAAGCCAGCATCCGGTCCTCCGGCAAAGCGAGCGCGCGGACATGATCCTGCAGCTTGGCGAAAGCCCGGACCTCGATCTGGCGCACGCGCTCGCGGCTTACTTTGTGCCGCTGCGATAATTCCTCGAGCGTGGCGGGCGGCTGCTGCATCCGGCGCGCCGTGATGATGGCGCGTTCGCGAGGATTGAGCCGCGTCATGGCCGATACCAGCATGCGTTTCCGGCGCGCCAGCTCCTCCGCCTCGCCGAGCCTGGTTTCCTGGTCGTCCCGGTCGTCGACCAGCCAATCCTGCCACTCGCTTTCGCCGTCGGCCGCGACCGGCGCGTTAAGCGACGAATCGGGGCCGCTCATGCGCTGCTCCATCGACACGACTTCGTTTTCGGACACGTCGAGCCTTTTGGCAATGGCGGCCACCTGCTCCGGACTGAGCGCGCCGCCGTCGATGGCCCTCATCTCGCGCTTGAGCTTGCGCAGATTGAAGAAAAGACGTTTCTGGGCCGCCGTCGTGCCGATCTTCACCAGCGACCAGGAATGCAGCACATATTCCTGGATCGACGCCCTGATCCACCACATCGCGTAAGTCGAAAGCCGGAATCCTTTTTCGGGATCGAAGCGTTTGACCGCCTGCATCATGCCGACATTCCCCTCGGCGATCAGGTCGGAAAGCGGCAATCCATAGCCGCGATAGCCCATGGCGATTTTGGCGACCAGGCGCAGATGCGAGGTTACCAGCCTATGCGCGGATTCGAGATTGCCATGCTCGCGCCAGGATTTGGCCAGCATGTATTCCTCGCCCGCCTCCAGCACAGGAAATTTCCTGATCTCCTGGAAATAAAGCGCGAGATTGCCGTCGGCGCCGGGTACGGGAAGATTGGGAGCGATATTGGCCATGGATCTCTTTTATATTACGTCAACTCGAAAACCCGCAAACAAACTCTTTTGCGGGTTTTCAAACGGGCTGACTATATCACCTTTTATGGCCGAAATGCGCGCGTAATTCGCCGCGCAGCATAAAAAGATCGGGCGGAAATGATGCCGTGAACTCCATCACCTTGCCCGTGCCGGGATGCCGCAGTTTCAGCGCGGCGGCATGCAGCGCCTGCCTTGGGAAACCACGGAGTAACCGCATCAGCGCGCCCTCGCCACGGCGAGGACGGCCATATAAGGCGTCGCCGATCACGCCATGACCGTTATGGGCGAGATGCACGCGGATCTGATGCGTCCGTCCCGTCGCAAGATTGCATGTCACCAGCGCCGCGAGCGTGCCGTAGGTTTCAGTGGTCTTATAATAAGTAAGCGCGGGTTTGCCCCCGGCGCGCGCCGCCATGCGCTGCCGGTTATGCGGATCGCGGGCGATGGAAGTGTCGAAGAAGCCTTGCGCGGGCTTCGGCAAATCCCACACGAAGGCCATATAGGTGCGGCTCAGGCTGCGGTCGGCGAATTGCGCCGACAGCGCCTGATGCGCGCGGTCATGCTTCGCGACGACCAGCAAGCCGCTGGTATCCTTGTCGAGCCGGTGCACGATGCCGGGACGCGCCACGCCGCCGATGCCGCTCAGACTCGCGCCGCAATGGGCCAGCAGCGCGTTCACCAGCGTATGATCGCGATTGCCCGGCGCGGGATGCACCACCATGCCAGGCGGCTTATCGATGACCAGCAGATCGTCATCTTCATAGACGACCGTGAGCGGCAGTTTCTGCGCTTCGGGACTTGCGGAAAGAAGGGCGGGTATCGTGATCTCGACGGTCATGTCTTCGCGCGCTTTGGCGGAAGCGTCGGTCGCGATAACGCCGCCGACGCGCACCATGCCTTGCGCGATCAATTGCTGAATGCGGCTGCGCGAATAACCCTGATCCGCCAAATGCGCCGCCAGCGCGCGATCCAGCCGCTGCCCCGCCGCGTCGGGGGGAAGCATAACGGTAATTTGATTCTGATTCGGGCAAGCGGACATGGTGCGCAAAGCTATAGCATTTCGCGAGCGAACAATTGCGTCGAGAATGCAATTTTTTGCTTGATTTTGTGTTCCGGGAAACTTATTTATACCCTTAGACAGAGCAACTTATTACCCAATATGTGCAACAAAGGTGTGCCATGACCCGCGTTCTTTATGAAGAATCTCCTTATCAGCAGGCCAGGAGCGGTACGTGGAGCCAGGAAGAGAACGCCCCGCCATCTTCCGCAAATAATCCGCCTCCCGAATCCGCCGCGCCTTCGCGGCCCGCGCGAACGATAGGGGCTTCGACCTTGCGGGATGCTCAGCGTCAAGCTCGCGCGGAGGCTCGCGCACCGGCCCAGAAATTAACCAACGGCTGACGGCTATTCGCCTCGCGCCGCCAAGTTCATACTGTGAAAACAATGGAATTCCTTGCCAGCCCTGCCGGATGGCGGGTATATATTCCCGATGCCATAAGGCAAAAATTGATTTTATTGACGTAACGAGCATTAGGGGAAAACATGTCGCAAGAACCGCAGCAACGCATCACAGTCGTCGAGGCGCAACGTCAAGTCGAATTTGAAATGGCGGGCCATCTTGTCAATGGATGGCCGCAGGAAAGGAATCGCGGCCAATTGGGTTACGCCACCTTTTTCGTCGAGCAAGGCGTGCTGACGCCTCTGCTGTTCAATCCGAACGATATTGCGCGCGTCGGCATCGCCGATCATGTCAGCGACTATAAAAAAATAGGTCATGACGACGCCGCGAAGGTTTTCATTTATGAAGTGGCGCACGGCAATTACGGCGAGCATTTCCGCTATGCCATGCAGCCCGGAAAAACCGTGCCCGACGGCGCGATGCCGGACGCGAAGCGCGACGATCCCGCGCAGCTCGATACGGTTCTGGGCCGCGTGCTTTCGATGGAAGCCCTGTTCAAGGCCGGAGCCGCCATTACGGTCGTCACGCCGCATGTCGGACGCAAGCATGCCGCCAATCCCGCCGCCGAAGTCGCGCCCGCCGCAGGCTCGCTGATCCACACCTATGGCGACCGGATCGATTGGGTGACGATTGAGCCTGAGGAATACCGGGCCAATAAAAACCGCATCGGCGCGGCTACATATCTGTGGCAGGAAAATAGCGGCGCCAGCGATTTTTATGTCTCCAACCACCACAACTCGGCGGTGATTTTCGCTTCGCAAATCAGCGCGCCGAATTCGGACATAAAGTTTGACCGGCTGTTCGGCAATACGGCGACGGAGCCGTACAGAGAAAATCTGGACATTTTCATGATCGGCCTCAGCCCTATGCGCCAAAATTTCGCGCCGGGCGGTTAGGAAACCTAAAAACGGCCATGAGCGGCAGAGCCGGAAAAACTTGTCCTTAAGGGCCGCAACGGTTAATAATGCCGTATCGGTTTATTATAAAAATAAGGATTAGGCAGCATGGTCGCCTTGGCTGAAGTTAAGCGCCGTCAAACGCAAGCGGTTCGCGTCGGTAACATCGTTATCGGCGGGGGCGCGCCCGTGGTCGTGCAATCGATGACCAACACGCCGACGGAAGACGCCGACGCCACCGCCAAGCAGGTGTTCGACCTGTGGCGCGCGGGCTCGGAAATCGTCCGCATCACCGTCAATATCGACGAAGCGGCAGCCGCCGTCCCCTATATCCGCGACAAGCTCGCCAAAATGGGCTGCGATGTGCCGCTGGTCGGCTGCTTCCACTATAACGGTCACAAGCTGCTCGCCGATCATCCGGCCTGCGCCGAGGCCTTGGGGAAATACCGCATCAATCCCGGCAATGTCGGCTTCGGCCAGAAGCGCGACAAGCAGTTCGAGCAGATGATCGAATGCGCGGTGAAGCACAACAAGCCGGTGCGCATCGGCGTCAATTGGGGATCGCTCGACCAGGAAGTTTCCGCCCGGCTGATGGACGAGAACGCCACCCGCCCCGAACCGTGGAGCGCGGACGCCGTGCTGCGCGAGGCGCTGGTCGTCTCCGCGCTCGAATCCGCCGCCTCCGCCCGGCGCACGGGATTGCGCCAGGATCAGATCGTGCTGTCCGCCAAAGTCAGCCGGGTGCAGGATTTGATCGCGGTCTATCGCGAGCTGTCCTCGCGCTGCGATTACGCGCTGCATCTCGGCCTCACCGAAGCGGGCCTCGGCTCGAAGGGCATCGTCGCCACCACCGCCGCGCTCTCCGCCTTGCTGCAAAACGGCATCGGCGACACGATCCGCGCCTCTCTGACCCCACGTCCCGGCGAGCCGCGCGAGCAGGAAGTCATCGTCTGCACCGAGATTTTGCAGACCATGGGCTTGCGCAGCTTCACGCCGCAAGTCACGGCCTGCCCCGGCTGCGGGCGCACCACCAGCACGGTGTTCCAGTCGCTGGCGGAAAAAATCCAGTCCTATCTGCGCGAGCAGATGCCGGTATGGAAATCCCAGTACGCGGGCGTCGAAAGCATGAGCGTCGCGGTCATGGGCTGCATCGTCAACGGCCCCGGCGAAAGCAAGCATGCGGACATCGGCATCAGTTTGCCCGGCACCGGCGAGCAGCCGACCGCGCCGGTCTTCATCGACGGCGAGAAGCGCGTCACGCTGCGCGGCGAGGATATCGCCGAACAGTTTCAGGTGATCGTCGATAATTACGTCAAGACCCGCTATGGCGGAGAAAACAAAGCGGCGTAAGTATTGAGCCAAGATTATTTCGATGCATCCATTTATTAAGGAGAGAAAATTATGGGAAAAGACACTGGAAAAAGCACTGCGGCCACGCAGACTATACCAATGCCGACCATCATTGATGCCCTTTGCGGCGCGCGTAACGGTTCGAACCGGCTGCCGGGCTATATACGGCAAATCAAGACAGCCGGTGCCGAGAAAGTGTCGCCCGATGACGCGCCGAGACTGGCCCAGAGACTCGTCGACGTTGCCGCCGAACCGAACTCGACCCATGATGACCGCCTTCTGGCTCTTCATCTTCTTGACGATATGGCGAAACGCCATTCCCGATTGGTTATTCCGGTTATCCAGGAAACCCCGGCCATCGCCGCAGTAGCCGAGTGCTTCCCCTATTGGTATGTCCAAGGAGCGGCGCGCCAGCTTCTCGCCACGATCGAGGAAAAATCGGGTCCGTCGCGGCCCGGATCAAAGGGCTCGGCGCCGGCAGCGCCCGCTCCTGCGGCAGGCCCGACGGCATAGCTTCGGCAAACTGTCAGACCGGCCTGAAGCGGTTCATTTGTGAAAGAGAAAGATTGTGACGGAAAACAATAACGCGAACGATATGGCGATGATGATCGACGCGATTTGCGGCGCGCCTAACACGTCCCGCCACATATCGGCCTATCTGCCGCAGATCGTAAAAGCCGGCGCCGCCGCCGTGGATACCGCAGATACGATGCGGCTGACCCGCAGGCTGGTAGGGATCGTCACCGAAAGCGGCTGCGACCAATATAGTCGTTCTTTTGCCATCGCGATGCTGGAAGGGCTTGCGGAACACACAGACCATGCCCCCGTCGCCATTCAGGTTATGACCGAAACCCCGGCGCTCGCCAGAACGGCTGAATCTTCTCCCTTCTGGAAAGTGAAGATGGATACGCAGCGGCTGCTTGCCAAGATCGCGCCGCAGCCAACAGCGCCGGGCGGCAATGCAGCGCCCGCCGCGCCCATTCCCGGCCCCACGGTACGCTGACAAGACGCTAAGAAATAGAGAAGACGCTCAGAGCCCGGCGCGCGGCATAATTTGGCTGGCCATCCGGCTGGCCTGGAACAGCATATTAGGGATGTTTATGGACAACGAAATCATTCAGCATATCGGCAACAATCAGGATATCCGCGCGCTGTTCAAGGCCGCGGAAAGACTGAATTGCGATCCGGCGAGTTACTATCTCGACCGGCGCGGCCATCTGGTCGTGCCGGGCGAAGATGTCGCGCCCGAAGCGCGCACCGCGATTTATGCCCGCGTCCGCTACAAAAACAGCATCCTGTTCGCATGGCCGAAATTCGGCAACGGGTTCGCCGACCTTCCCGGCGGCGGCATCGAGGCCCAGGAAGTCCGTCCCGTGGCCTTGGCCCGCGAATGGTGGGAGGAAACCGGCCTTGCGATGCCTTTTACGCCGATACGCGTTCCCGACGGCCATTACGAGCAGCGGCTTAATTTTTATGCCGAGGACGCCAATAGATTCCTGCAAGACTATCACCAGATTTTCGTCGCCTATGACGACCCCGGCAATATCCCGCACGGTTTCCTGGCGCGGGAACGCTGGTCCACGCCCGAAGGCGACGTAAGCTGGGTGCCGATCGACCAGATCAGGCATACGCCGATCAATCGCGCCCACTGGCCCGCCATCACCAGCCTGGTGCCGGAACTGCGTGGCGTCGAGCTCGCGCCCGCGAGCCGGTTTCCGCGCAAGCTCTCGCCGACGGCGGGACAGGTTTCCGCCTACGCGCCCACGCCGTGGGGCTAGGCTGCTCGACAAACAAAAACCAGCGCGGCGCAGTTGCCTAAACTCCCGCCGCCGCCTATTTTGCCGATATGATCCCCACCGAAAAACTCGCCCGCGTCGTCGAACGCTTTGCCGAACTTGAGCATAAGCTGGCCCAACCCGGCCATGCCGCCGAGCAATTCACCAAGCTGTCCAAGGAATATGCCGAGCTTGAGCCGGTCGCCGACGCCGTGGCCGCGTGGGAAAATGTCACGAAGGAAATGCGCGAGCTTGAGGCGCTGGCCGCCGACCCCGACATGAAGGCGATGGCCGAAACCGAGCTTGCCGAACTGAAGCGCCGGATGCCGGAGATGGAACGGCAGATGCTGCGCCTGCTGCTGCCCAAGGACGAAGCCGACGAGCGCAGCGCGATTCTCGAAGTGCGCGCCGGAACCGGCGGCGGCGAAGCGGCCTTGTTCGCGGCGCTGCTGTTCGAGATGTACCGCAAATACGCCGCGTTGCGCGGCTGGAAGTTCGAGACGCTGTCGCTGTCGGAATCAGAAATCGGCGGCCTTCGGGAAGGCACGGCCTCCATCGAAGGGCGCGGCGTCTTCGCCCGCCTCAAATTCGAGTCCGGCGTGCATCGGGTGCAGCGCGTTCCGGCGACCGAGAATTCCGGACGGGTGCATACCTCCACCGCAACGGTCGCGGTCATGCCCGAAGCCGAGGAAGTCGACATTCAAATCCATGAGCGCGATTTGAAGATCGACACGTTCCGCGCGTCCGGCGCGGGCGGGCAGCATGTCAACAAGACCGAAAGCGCCGTCCGCTTCACGCATATCCCGACCGGCGTCGTGGTCGCCTGCCAGGACGAGCGCTCGCAGCACAAGAATCGCGACCGGGCGATGAAAATGCTGCGCGCGAAACTCTATGAGCAGCAGCGCAGTGCGAAAGACGCGGCGCGCGCGGCGCATCGCAAGGGGCAAGTGGGCACGGGCGACCGTTCGGAGCGCATCCGCACCTATAATTTCCCGCAATCGCGCGTCACCGACCACCGGGTCGAACTGACGCTGTATAAAATCGATGAGATCGTGAACGGCACCGCGCTCGACGAGATCATCGACGTGCTGCTGTCGCATGACGAGGCGGAACGGCTGGCCGAGCTTGGTTGAGCTGCTGCGTCTTTACGATTTGGTCAATGTCGGATGGCGCGCGGCAGCCGGGCCGGCTCCGGGCCGCGCCGGTTGCGGCGCGGGTTGCGCGGCCTCAGCCAGCGTGGGGAGCATCTGCCGGAGACGAGCGATATTCTGCGGGCCAATCACCCGCAAGACAGGGATGGTTTTTGTCTTGTCCGGGCTGACCGAACGGCTATCGGCCGTTACGCTCTCAATGCCCCATTTCTTCAGAAGGCGCTGCGCCCACTCGGCTCCCTTATATTGGGCGACCAGCGTTCCCGGCTCTCCCATCGCAATATTAAGCGCAGGCTGCTCTCCTCTGCCGGTCGGGACGTCATTCTCGACCCAAGCCTTCGGGTTGGCCAGATGCAGAATAATGCCGAGGCGCACGGCATTCTTCGCGCCATTGGTAGGATTCACGTGGTCTTCCGCCCGCAGCACCGGCCCGAGGCGCTGGCTGTCATGCGGATAGACATAAACATCGTATTTATTCCGCAAAATCCGGATCGCCGCCTGAACCTCCGGCGTATCCTTTCCTTTCGGAAGCGGCAGGTCGTATATGTCGCTTGTGTGCTGCGTTGCCGCGCGGCCCAGCAGGGGTACGCTCGTTTTATCCAATGTTCCCCGCTTCCAGGTCGAAGTCAGGAGCGCCTGCTCGACGCGTAAATCATTGCCGCCTAAAATCATCGCCATCCCCTATCATTCATGGTTAATAGCCGGTGCCAATATGATTGAATTATAGCATAATGGGCGCGCTTTAATTCGGGATTAATTACTTTCATGACATTGCCTTCATCGCCGGGAGACAGGTAACATGCCGTATATGCTGACCGATCATGGGCGAAGCTGATGTTCAATAATGGGGGATTCGCCATCGTCGCTTTCGCGGCTTCTCTCGCCGCGCTGGGATTGACGCTCTATTGGAGTCCGCCTCCGGTTCCGGCGCAAAGCCAGACCCCGCGTGAGAGAAGCGCGCTCGCGCGCGTCAAGGAAACCAAAGTCCTGAGATGCGGCTATTGGCTGTGGCCCCATCTGATCGAGAAGAACCCCATGACCGGCGCGATAAGCGGTCCCGCCGCCGATTTGATCAAGAAGACCGCCGAGGATCTGGGCGCGCGCGTGGAATGGACGGCGGAGGCGACTTCCGGCAATTATGTCCATCTCCTGGCTTCGGACAAAATCGACGCCGTATGCGGTGCCATGGTCGCCAGCCCTTCCCTGCGCCCGCATGCCGATTTCACGATACCGGTCTTTTATGTCGGCATGGATATGTATGTTCGCGCGGCGGACAATCGTTTCGACGCCTCGCGCGAAACCGCCGACAAGCCCGAAGTGAAGTTTCTTTCGCTCGAAGGCTGGTCGGCAAGCTATCTCGCCGGCATCCATTTTCCTCATGCGCAGCAAAGCGCGCTGCCGGAAACATCCGCGGCAGGACAAGTCATGCTGGATGTCGCGGCCGGAAAAGCGGATGCGACCATCGCCGATCAGCTGACGGCGGAACGCTTCATCGACACCCATCCCGGCAGCCTCAAGCGCGTGCGCCACGAAAAACCGCTGACGGTGACGGGCGGCTCGCTGTTCGCCGTCAAGACCGGCGAGGACGCCTGGCTCAATACGCTGAACGGCATGATGCGCGATTATCTCGACATGGCCATGGTCGAGAAAATCATGGCCGAGCATAATCTCGCCGCCGGGCGGCATTATCAGCCCGTGGCGGCGGCCTATCGGCCATAATGACCGCCCTTCAGGCTAAAATAGGCTCCGCCGCGCAAATCCTGCGGGACGGCGGCATCGAGGAGGCCGGAACCGACGCCCGCATTCTCTGCGCCGCGCTGCTCGGTCTCGACCGCGCGCGGCTTTTGACGGAAGGAGGGCGCATCCTGTCGGCGGAAGAAAGCGCCGCCATCGACGACGCCATCATGCGCCGCGCCGGAGGCGAGCCGGTCGCGCGGATTCTGGGCAAGAAAGAATTTTGGAGCATGGAATTCGCGGTGAATGGCGCGACCCTGATACCGCGCGCGGACAGCGAAACCCTGATCGACGCCGTGCTGGCGCTCTATCCCGACCGGCGCGCGCCCTTGCGGATTCTCGATCTCGGCACCGGCACGGGATGCCTGCTGCTCGCCTTGCTCGGCGAATTTCCGTTCGCGAGCGGCATCGGCACCGACATCGCGCCGGAGGCTGTTGCATTGGCCGGGCAGAATGCGGAACGATTAGGATTCAAAGAACGCGCGGAATTTAAGGCGGGAGATTGGGCCGATGGAATCGCGGCGCCATTCGACCTCATCATCTCCAATCCGCCCTATATCCCGAACGCCGACATTGCCGCGCTGGATCGCGACGTGCGCGATTACGATCCGCTTCTGGCGCTCGACGGCGGCGCGGACGGCCTCGACGCCTATCGCGCGCTGGCGAAGATCATTCCGGGATTATTGAAATCCGGCGGCCATGCGGTGATTGAGATCGGTTATGACCAGGGCTTATCGGCGGCGGATATCTTCACCAAAGTGGGCTTCCCGCCACCAAAACTGCGCCGCGACCTGGGCGGACAGCCGCGCTGCCTCGTTGTCGCTCACGTCACCTGATAGCCCGGCCCGCCGCCGCCTTCGGGGACAGTCCAGTCGATATTCTGCGTCGGGTCTTTGATGTCGCAAGCCTTACAATGCACGCAATTCGCGGCGTTGATGACGAATTTCGGCCCGCTGGCCTCTTCCGCGATCTCATACACCGCCGCCGGGCAATAGCGCGTCTCAGGCGAGGCATAGTCCTTGTAATTCACCGCGATGGCTTTCGCCGGGTCTTTGAGTTTCAGATGCGCGGGCTGGTTTTCCTCGTGATGCGTGCCGGACAGGAACACCGACGACAGCCGGTCGAAACTCACGACGCCGTCGGGCTTCGGATAATCGATCTTCGCCGCGTCTTTCGCTTTCGATAATTGCACATGATCCGCCCCGTGATGGTGCAGCGTCCATGGCGCGCGGCCGCGCAGCAGAATCTGATCCACCGCGTTATAAACAAGAGCGGGGATCAAGCCGTAGCGGAAAGACGGGCGCACATTGCGCACCTCGTGCAGTTCCTTCCACAGCCACGACGCGCGCAGCTTTTCGGGATAGTCCGCGACTTCCGGCGCCCCGTCCGCCGCCCGCAGATGCGCCGCCAATGATTCCGCCGCGACCATGCCGGATTTCATCGCCGTATGCGTGCCCTTGATCTTCGGCACGTTCAAAAAGCCCGCCGTATCGCCGATCAAAAGCCCGCCGGGAAACACCAGCTTCGGCAGCGACTGCAAGCCGCCTTCCACCAAAGTCCGCGCGGCGTAAGCGATCCGTCGCCCGCCTTCCAGCAGCGGGCGGATCGCGGGATGCCGCTTGAAACGCTGAAATTCCTCGAAGGGCGACAGATAGGGGTTGCGGTAATCGAGGCCAACCACCATCCCCAGCGAGATCATGTTGTTGTCCCAATGATAGAGGAACGTCCCGCCATAAGTCGCCGCATCGAGCGGCCAGCCGACGGTATGCATCACGAGGCCCTGGCGATGCCGCGCGGGATCGACCTCCCACACTTCTTTGATGCCCAGCCCATAAGTCTGCGGCTCCGCGCCGTCGCGCAGCTTGAAACGCGCGATCAATTGCTTGGTCAGCGAGCCATGGCAGCCTTCCGCGAACACCGTCTGCCGCGCGCGCAGTTCCACGCCCCTCGTGAAACGCTCGGTAGGCTGGCCATCCTTGCCGATGCCAACATCGCCCGACGCCACGCCCGCGACGCAGCCGCTATCGTCGTAAAGAATCTCCGCCGCCGCGAAGCCCGGATAAATCTCGACGCCCAGCGCCTCCGCCTGCGCGCCGAGCCATCTCGCATACTGGCTCAGGCTGGCGATGAAATTGCCGTGATTGTTCATCGGCGGCGGGGTTGGCAGCCGCCAAGCGCGCGTTTCGGTCAGGAACATGAACCGGTCTTCGGTCACCGGCACAAGCAGCGGCGCGTCGCGCTGCTTCCAGTCGGGGAAGAGTTCACTCAACGCCCGGGGTTCAATAACTGCGCCGGAAACCATATGCGCGCCGACCTCCGCGCCCTTTTCCAGCACGCAGACCGTGAGATCGGGCGCGAGCTGCTTAAGCCGTATTGCGCAGCCAAGGCCCGCGGGCCCCGCCCCGACGATCACCACGTCATATTGCATCTGTTCGCGGGGTTCGGTCATTTCAGCCTCGTGGAATCGATTGCCGCGTATTTTCCATAATGTTAGCCTGTTAGTGTAAATTGTCATTCTTAATATCAAGTGTCCATGCACATCATCCTGATCAATCTCGCGCGCGCGGCGGAGCGCCGCGAAAAGATGCAGCGTCAATTCGACGCGCTCGGCCTGGATTTCGAGATTCTCGAGGCCACCGACGGGCGGACGCTGACCGAAGAGCAGCGCGCGCTGGTGGATAACCGCAAGCGCCGCCGCATCACGCCCTATCCGCTGTCGGATAACGAGATCGGCTGCTGGATCAGCCATCGCCGCGCGATGGCGACCATGCTGATGCGCAAGCTGCCGATGGCCGTCATTCTGGAAGACGACGCCGAACTGACGCCGGATTTTCCCCATGTGCTGGCGGCACTGGAAAAACTGGGCAGACCCTTCGACGTCATCGATCTGCACCGCAATTTCCGCCGCGATGAAATCTTCGCGCCGTGCCGCCCGCTATTGCCGGATAATCAATTGGGCCGTATCGGCTATACGCATATGAATCTCACCGCCTACGTCATGTCGCGCAAGGGCGCGGAAAAATTCCTCAGCCAAGCGCCGCGCTTCGCCCATGCCGTGGACAAGGAACTGCATCGCTACTGGGCCAACGGCCTCGATATCTACGGCCTGGAAAAGCCCGTCGCGGCGCAAAATGACGGCGGCCATTCCTATATCGACGAAGACCGGCTGCAAAACCGCCCCGAAGACCGCCCGCGCTATCCGGGCGCCGACGCGCTTTATTGGAAGATCATGCGCTGGTGGAGCAAATTTTCGGACAGCGTCGGCAAGCGGATATGCTTTCCTGGCTATGTCCGCAAAGGCCAGCGCACGATGGGCTATGAATCAGGCGTTCAGACGACGAGGTAAAACTTGCGTGCCACCGTCCGGAAGGCTCGCCTCCGGACGATTGGGGATCGGCGCGCCTTCGATCAGACGCACATGGGACGGCACCGGATCGAGGGCGGGCCTGAAAATCAGACTGGGATCGATATCGGTGAATATGGAAACGAGGCGCGATATCTCGCCGACGACATGGGCATCCTTTTCTCCATCGCGCACCAAAGCGCCGATCTTTTCCGCGCGCAATTGCGTGGCCAGAGCGTTATTCTGCTCGACCAAATCTGCGAATCTGGATAACGTCAGATAGCGCATATTATCGTCGCCATGCTCATGGGCGATGGCGAGCAGGACATCGGGATCGTTTTGCCGAAGAACCTCCAGCACCGGCACATCGGCATGATCCGGACCGGCGCCGAACTTATAAGGCGCGGCAGCGGCAAGCCTCTCCAGCGCGCCATGAGCTGCGCCGCGCACCGCGGCGCTTTCGTCCCGCATCGCGGACGCTTCAAGGAGGCCCACACGGCTATCTGTCATAAGACGCGGATGCTTGGCCAATATTCCGGCAAGCTCGCCGATGGAATCATGCCGCACCTCGGCATCGCCATGCTCCTGAATCCGCTGCACCAGCGCGTCGATTCTTTCCAACTTGGATTCCCACTCTTTACGATTTATCGGCGGTGCGATCTTCAATTTCGGATTAATGGATTTCAAACGCTTCAAGCTGAGCGCGGGCAGATGCCGGGCTTTTTCATAAGCGTCGACACTCGGATACATTTCCAGGCCGGTGCCGTTATAACTGTCGCGTATATTGGCGAGCCTATCGGCGTTTTCCTGCATCGCCAATTCCGGATTGCGCTGCACCAGCCTATCGAAAGCGACAAGGCTTTGCCATATAGCCTGATAGGTATTCTTAGCCATGCCCCAATCGGTTTGAAAGTGGGACATATCCTGCAAAACATGGTCAAGAATGGTATCCGCCTGCTGTGCCAAAGGATGTGTGGCATTAGGAGATAAAGCGGATGCATAAAATTCCTTACGTTTGGTTCGATCCCGCCATTCCCCATACCGCCGCCGCGCCATGCCGACGCCGGATACGGCGAAAGAGGTCAGCAGAAAAGCCGTGCCGGCCGCCGCCGCACGATGGCCATCCGCGGCGACGGCATTCGCGATCCAGGCGACGATTCCAGCCGTTTTCGGGGCCGCCTTGAGCAAAGACATGCCAACGGACGAGATTTCCCGGTGGTGAGCATAAGATTCGACCGGCCCGCTGACGGGAACCATGGCGGTCCACAGCGCCCTGTCGATACGGCGGCAAATCTCGCCCGCGACGTTTTGAAATTTCTTAATCGATTGGCTCATATGGCTTCCTCTTAAAATCTCCGCGATCATATCTCAAAAAGGATGAAACTAATCGGCAAAACCATCTCCGGAACATTAACCATCGAGGAAAAATTTCCGATGGTTCCGGCAAACGAATTCGCTTTCCGCGCCGTGGCCGCGAAGGCGGGCGCGACATGTCCACAACCATCTGATTCTTCATGATTTTTTCCAAATAATTCCTTTGCCGTCCATTCGGCGAAATGCTAGTTTCAGCTTGGTTTCAACCGCCTGATTTTCACTGGGTTCCCGCATCGTGTCCGCGCAAAATTCGCCGTCGCCTCCCGACAGCATCAGTCTCATCTCCATCGAAGAGGAAATGCAGCGCAGCTATCTCGATTACGCGATGAGCGTGATCGTGTCGCGGGCGCTGCCCGACGTGCGCGACGGGCTGAAGCCCGTGCATCGCCGCATCCTGTACGCGATGAAGGAAGGCGGATTCGACAGCACCAAGCCTTACAAGAAATCCGCCCGCATCGTCGGTAACGTGATGGGCCAATATCACCCGCACGGCGACAGCGCGATCTATGACGCGATGGTGCGCATGGCGCAGGATTTCTCGATGCGCCTGATGCTCGTCGACGGGCAAGGCAATTTCGGCTCGATGGACGGCGATCCTCCGGCGGCGATGCGCTATACCGAGGCGCGGCTGGCGAAATCCGCCGAGAGCATGCTCGACGATATCGACAAGAACACCGTCGATTTCCATCCCAATTACGACGAATCCACGGTGGAGCCGGACGTGCTTCCGGCGCGCTTTCCCAATCTGCTGGTCAATGGCGCGGGCGGCATTGCCGTCGGCATGGCGACGAACATTCCGCCGCACAATCTGGGCGAGGTCTGCGACGCCTGCATCGCCTATATCGACAATCCCGAAGTCACGATCGACGAACTGATCGATATCGTTCCCGCGCCGGATTTCCCGACCGGGGGCCTGATCCTGGGGCGCAGCGGCTGCCGCAGCGCCTATTACACCGGGCGCGGCTCAGTCGTGATGCGCGCGAAAACGGAAGTGGAAGAAATCCGCAAGGACCGCCAGGCGATCATCGTCACCGAGATTCCGTACCAGGTGAACAAAGTCTCGCTGATCAAGCGCATCGCCGAATGCGTGCAGGAAAAGATCATCGAGGGCATCTCCGATCTGCGCGACGAATCCGACCGCGACGGCGTACGGATG
The DNA here is from genome assembly GCA_037200005.1 of Alphaproteobacteria bacterium. Taxonomy (NCBI): domain Bacteria; kingdom Pseudomonadati; phylum Pseudomonadota; class Alphaproteobacteria; species Alphaproteobacteria bacterium. The sequence continues at coordinate 33,914 of JBBCGY010000001.1, forward strand.
GTCATCGAGCTCAAGCGCGAGGCGATGGCCGACATCGTGCTGAACCAGCTTTACCGCCACACGCCGCTGCAGACCTCGTTCGGGGTCAATATGCTGGCGCTCGACCATGGGCGGCCGATCCTGATGACGCTGCGCGACGTGATCCGCGCTTTCATCGAATTCCGCGAGCAGGTCATCACCCGCCGCACCGAGTACGAACTCGGGCAGGCGCGCGACCGGGCGCATATCCTGGTCGGGCTTCTGGTCGCGGTCGCCAATATCGACGCCGTCATCGCGCTGATCCGCAATTCGCCCGACCCGCAGACGGCGCGCGCCGAACTGATGGCGCGAAGCTGGCCCGCGGGCGACATCGCGCCGCTGATCGAGCTTGTCGACGAGCCGGGACAGCTGATCGAAGGCCAATACAAACTCAGCGAGCCGCAGGCCAAGGCGATCCTCGATCTGCGCCTGCATCGCCTGACCGGGCTCGAGCGCGACAAGATCGGCGGCGAGCTGAAAGACATCGTCACGCAGATCGCCGATTATCTCGACATCCTGTCGTCGCGCCCGCGCCTGATGGGCATCATGAAGGACGAGCTTCTCGCGGTGCGCGAGCAGTTCGCGACGCCGCGCCGCACGCAGATCGAGGACCAGGAATTCGAGACCGACATCGAGGATCTGATCCAGCGCGAGGACATGGTCGTGACCTTCAGCCATACCGGCTATGTCAAGCGCGTGCCGCTTTCCACCTATCGCGCGCAGAAGCGCGGCGGCAAGGGCCGCACCGGCATGAACACCAAGGACGAGGATTTCGTCCGCGAAATTTTCGTCGCCTCGACCCACACGCCGATGCTGTTCTTCTCGTCGCTCGGCAAGGTCTATAAGCTCAAGGTCTATAAGCTGCCGCTCGGCAACCCGCAGGCGCGCGGCAAGGCGCTGGTCAATCTGCTGCCGCTCGAACAGGGCGAGAGCATCACCACCTCGCTGCATCTGCCCGAGGACGAGGCGCTGTGGGAAAACCTCAACATCGTCTTCGCCACCTCGCGCGGCACGGTCAGGCGTAACAAGCTTTCCGACTTCGCCAATGTCCGCCAGTCCGGCATCATCGCCATGAAGCTCGACGAACCGGGCGATAAACTGATCGCGGTCAAGACCTGCGACGGCGTGGACGATATCCTGCTCTCGACCAAATTCGGCAAATGCATCCGCTTCGCCGTCGACGATCTGCGCGTCTTTACCGGACGCAATTCGGTCGGCGTGCGCGGCATCAGGCTTGCCGAGGGCGACGAGATCATCTCCATGTCGATCCTGGGCCATGTCGACGCCGCCGCCGAAGAACGCGCCGGATACCTGAAACAGGCGGCTGCCTTGCGGCGCGCGGCGGGAGAAACTGAACTTGAGGCGGCAGGAAGCGGCAAGGATGACGAGGAAAGCGCCGACGCCGTCACGTTATCGCCGGAACGTTTCGCCGAACTGGCGAAGCGCGAGGAATTCATCCTCACCGTCAGCGCGCGCGGCTTCGGCAAGCGCAGCTCGTCCTACGAATACCGCATCGCCGGACGCGGCGGCCTCGGCATCATGAATATGGACATGTCCGAGCGCAACGGCCATGTCGTCGCCGCCTTCCCGGTGCGCGCCGATCAGGACGTGATGCTGGTCACCGACGGCGGCCAGATCATCCGCATGCCGACCGCCGACATGCGCATCGCGGGCCGCCGCACCCAGGGCGTCACGCTGTTCCGCGTCGCCGAAGGCGAACATGTCGTATCGGTCGCGGCGCTGGATGATGAGGGCGACGGCGAGCCGGAAGTCTCGTGACCATGGTCAAGCCTGCCCCTAAAAAAATGAAACGCACCGCCATCTATCCCGGCACGTTCGACCCGATCACCGGCGGGCATATCGACATCATCCGGCGCGGCGCGAAGCTGGCGGATCGGCTCGTGGTCGGCGTCGCCAGGAACGCGGGCAAGGACCCGCTGTTCGACACCCGCGCGCGCGTGCGCATGGTCGAGCGCGAAGTCGCCGATCTGCGCCGCGAGAATTTCAATATCGAGGTGATGGAGTTCGACAATCTGCTGATGGACTTCGCGGCGTCGCAGGGCGCGAGCGTGATTTTGCGCGGGTTGCGCGCGGTATCGGATTTTGAATACGAGTTCCAGATGGCGGGAATGAATTCTTATCTCAACCAAGGCATCGACACGGTGTTCTTGATGTCCGGCGACCGCCACCAGTTCGTGTCGTCGCGCTTCGTCAAGGAAATCGCCCGCCTCGGTGGCGACGTGACGCATTTCGTCAGCGCCCATGTCGCGCGCGAGCTCAAGCGCCGCTTCGCCGCCGCCAGCGGACGGCGCAAGGTGCAGCCCATCGTGCGGGACTGATTTTATCCCAAGCTCGGTTTTATCCCGCGCTTAAGGGGATACCGGCATAGAGCTTGCGCATGCGCGTCAAATCGTCGCGGTTCATGATCCCGGCTTGCGCGCCGTTATAAAGGCTGCCGTCGCCTTCCTTGTCGAGCTTTTGGCGCCAGGCCTTCTGCGCCAGATTGGCGAAATTCGGATCGCGCACGACCTTGATCGCCGATTCGGCGCTATTATAGCCATGGCCCGCGATGATCCGGAAAAACTCCCGGTTCGCCAGCCATGGCGCTTCCTGAGTCTGTTGGCGATCCGCGTTGGGATGGGAATAGCGCACCGAGACGATTTCCGACACGCCGGCCCACTGGCACTCCGCCATCGCCAGCGGCCCGATATCCTGCGTTGTCGTGTAGAGCGTCGCGGGATGGCTGGGGTGCCCAAGCCTCCAGGGCTGCTCCGCGCCTTCTTCTTTTCGCCTGCGGCAGGCGGCGCGCAAAGCGCCGACTTCGGCGATCGCGAATATATCGCCTCTGGCGCGCTCGTCGGTTCCGCCGCCGGTAAGTTTCATAAGCTCCGCATCGCGCCCGCCGCCGCCACGGCCGCGAACCATGTGGGAGCGAATCAGGCCCGCGTAAGCCGTGGGAAGCGCCAGGGTTTCCTCGTCGAATATTCTCTGCACGAAGCTGGGCAATTTTTCCAGCGGCGCCACCTTGTGCCGCACCATCGGCCGCAACACCTGGGCTTGCGTCTGGCGGAACAAATCGAGCAGATACGGCTCGTCATGGAAGCGCGCGACATTCGCCGTCTGCTCGAAGGTCGCGCCGTAGCTGACGACGAAAGGCGCGTCGAATCCTTCCGTCCGCAAATGACGCGCGACGATCTCTTCCTTGGAGTGGCAGGAAGGGCAGCTCTGCCCGCTCGACGTCATGATGATCGTGACCTGCTCGCCCTTGCAGGCGCGCAGGGCGTCCTTAAGCGCGGCGATGTTGGAGGGGAGATAGGACCTCGTTCTCCGCATGCGCGCTCGCCACGCCGGTGGCGAGGACGGCATTCGCGGCAAGGACGCCGATCCTCTCGACTTTGCCGGTCTTGTGATGATAAAGCGCCAGCGAAGCGCCGAACGGACCGCCTCGACCGGCAATGACGTTATCCCGGGCGAAAAGATCGGTTTCCCGCAGCAATGCGCGGTATATAGAGGAAGGCACGGACGGCAATATCGTTCTCTTCATGATAAATTCCTTAAAAATTCCTATTTTGTCCTAGCAAGAAGAAATAGTTTCATCAAGCCAGCGCAGCGCGAGAACCCCGATTGACCGCCGATTTTTTCGATATTCATGTCAAAGTGACGCCTAAAGCCTCGGCGAACCGGATCGGCGAAACCCGCGAGGGGCCGGGCGGCATCAGCCAGCTTATGGTTTACGTCACCGCCGCGCCGGACAGGAATAAAGCCAATGAATCGGTGATCGCGCTGCTGGCGGCGCATTTCGGCGTGCCGAAATCGGCGATCGCCGTCCTTCGCGGCCACACCGGTCGCAATAAGGTCGTCAGGATCGCGCGGCCATAAACCGCTTGCCTGCCCGGCCTTTTCACCCTATTTTCCGCTCCTTGTGACCTTGTAGCTCAGCCGGTAGAGCATCTGACTTTTAATTTTATCCGGCCTGTTCCCGCTCGTCTCGGATGGCCTCAAAAACCCAGGTTTTCCGCCGTTTTCTGATAATCGGCGTCTCACGCGGTTTCTCTGAAAATCGTGCGGTCTCGGAGTTTCTGTAGCAATTTCTGTAGCAGAATGAGATCATATCTCCTGAATATTGATAGATAGAGGAGACAGACCAAATGATTCCCATACTTTTGTGACAAACGGATAAAGAGCGTCAGCTTCCGATTGTTCTGCAAGGCAATGGCCTTTCAATTCAACATTGGGCTTAAAGCCTTGACCTTCCAATATTGGGAAGCCACGCCTACTACCTCCGACCCGAAGACCCTTTAGTCCGGCAATACCGACAATATAGCCAACCTCTCCTTTATATTTGAACTTTTCGTTGATGAACAATCTGTATTGCCTGAACTTAAAAGCCAATCTGTTCATTAGGAGTGCAAGCAAAATTCCTCCATCATCTGGTCGAATCATTGCCTGAGAATAATGAAAAACTGCCCAAATTTGCCCCGTTGAAAAGACTTTGACGTAATCTGAACATGGTCTTGCAACATCATTGAAGAGAGCATAGGTGATAATCCCTTCAGGGTCTCGTCCTCGATCGAATGCGTTCTCATAGTAGAACGGTGTGATAGCCGTTCCTTCTGAAACCATCTTCTGAATCTCATCAATTGGATATTCAGGTATGGTGTTCATAGGATACGCTCGCAGAAACAGCGCCGCATCTTTCGGAGTTACTATGGACTTCTGTGTGCCCCCCATCAGACCCGCCGAAATAATATCCATCTGATCGTCTACAACGAAGGTTGATCTTGTTTCCCAATTAGGCCCAGGATCGAAAGATACATATGCCGGAGTATGGTTTTCCTCATTTATAAGCAGAGGCTCGATTGTTATTTTCAAAAAGTTGATCAATTTCCTTTTTTCCACATCTATTTCAGAAGCTTTTGCCTCAGCATGAAGCTCATACATAATTGGTCCAGCTTTATGTCTAAGGTCGAATGGCATGGATTCTCGTTTGCCATACGCACTATTCAGGACAAGTAAAACTTTTTCACTGCCTATTGCTTCTAAGGCAATCCCAAGCTCAATAGCAACATTGGGATTCATAACGTCTTTGCCTTCAGTAGTTTTTGCGATAGGTGTGATGTCGGCAATGAAGATCGCCGATTGTCGTATTTTATTTATAATGACTGCAACTAAATCTGGAGAGCCGGTAATGCCCTTGCGATCATGATCCAGGTGCAATTCTTCAGGCAGTATTTGACCGGAATCTGGACGATCTGCATCTTCTACATTGCTATTCTTGGCCTTAAGTTCCCTGATGGCAACTTCGAGAGCTTCACGCACAAAGTGTCTGCCGGTTTTACCGGGGGTATCAGATTGCCATGACCAGAATATTTTCATGTGTTGAGCTAAGAGATTACAGATGGATTGTCACGTTATTATTTCATAAGTTTAATTGCTCTCGCAATAGTAAACGCCAAATACCTTGTCTCTTTGAAGTTCAACGGCTGCTCGACGGCTTCTTTGTAGGTGTAGCTGGCCCATTTGGAGAGGTCTTTTGGGGCCAGCTTGACCTTGTGCTTCTTACTGGCTTCGAGAAGCCAGCCGAGGATCGAGCCAAGGAGGGCATCGTCGCAACTGCCGGTGAATTTCCGATCAAGCGGCAGATCGATGATTTCATGCGTATTGACCTTGAGCGCCTTGGCGGTCTTCAAAATCCAGTCAATCGTCAAGGGGGTTTGGCCTTTTTCAAGGCGGCTCATATGCGGCGCGGAGGTGCCGATCATTTTGGCAAGTTCACGGCCCGATATGCCGCGCTCGTCAGCGAGTTCCCTGATTTTGTTCTTTGGAATCTTGGTTTTCATAATAGTGTTTGATCCTCAAGCGATTTGAAAGAATGAAATGACTGCTGGATATTACCAAAGTTTTCTCATGCGTTCCAAGCAACAAATGCCGCATTTTTATTTTCCAGGTGAATCAGTATGTTAGTGTAACATAACATTACTTTATTTGTAATTAAATGTCCAGATGCAGATTGCCGTCAGGCGGCACATGGGGGAGACATAATCCGGCTTCACCGAAAAACCGTCGCCGATCCCGACAAACAGCCCGCGACATATTTCCACTCGGCGGCGAGCGGCGCTGCATTCTCGAAATGCGCCAGCAAGGGGGATATGGCGGGATAAGACACGCCATCGCGCTGCCATGGAGCGCCGAGGATCATTGTTTCGGATGGCCCGCTGCCGGTATTGGCAAGCAGAAAGCCATTGTCTTGCGATTTCCACTTATTACTAACGACCAAACGCGCATGAGAAACGCGGGAAACATCCAGCACCCAGCCATATGCGCTGCGGCGCTCGCAGCGCGCGCTGATGAAATTGCAATATTGGTCGATTTCCGCGGCATTCCAGCGGTTATAGGCGCGAATGCGGTCTTGGACGATTGAAAGCCTTCCTTTTACATTCGCAAGACCGAGATGCTGCGTTTCGTGGCACTCGTCGCAGAGCGCCATCATGCGCACAAGGCGTTGTAAGCCGCAGGCTCCTTTCGCCACAAAATCAGGCAGCGGCTCGTAATATTCCCAAAGCTCATGACATTCGAGCTTATCCGCCGTCCCGCATATCTCGCAGCGAAAGCCGGTTTTGGAGAAAGTCTGGCGGCGCAAGTCGTTCCAGGTCGTCTTGGTCAGGAGATTGGCAAGGCTCGATCCCCACGACGTGATGGGAATGAGTTCGCCGAGAATCGGCACGATCATCCGGCGGGCGACGAACGGCAGAAAATCGTTTAGAAGCGCAAAATCGATGGCCGCGCCATGGCGGACGAAAGCGCCTTCGCCGTCTTTTTCCACGCCGCCCGAAAAGAGCGGGCGGGGCAGTGCCGCTTTATCGGGCAGCAACAGCGGTATGCGCCCATCGACGAAGAAACGGGGATCGATTTCCGCCGTTCCTTTGATGGAACGTGGCGCGAACAAATCCGCAGGCAATTTGCGGTCGCGCTTAAGGATAAGCTTGTCGCGGAAATTCAATGTGATCGTCCAATCAGAATGAGCCTTTTGTCTTTTTGCTTACAATTTTCTTAGGCGGAATAATCGCCTTATCCCAAATCGGATCGAACTGGGCGCAATAGCGTTCCGCCAGAAGCTTGGAACGGATAACCAGCAATTCCCTCTTGTTGGATTCATACATCGGCAGGGCCACATAATCGTTATAGAGATAAAACGGAGCTAGGGTCTTGGCGTCCTTGTTAAGCCAGCGATATTCGCAGTAGGGGGCCGGGAAGGTCGCATCGCCTTCCGCCGTCAAAACGCGGGCATCCAGGTTATCGACCGTCGCCATGCGGATAAGGTGCGCCTGTCCGTAATCATCGGCGAAAATCAGATTATTGGCATCGCTTAGATTGAACTGGCGAATGCGCCCGCCTGCCTCGCTAAGGGTTTCATAGACGTGATCGAGAAATTGCCGATACCCTAATTTACCGCTGAATACCTTGACCGGATGTTTCCGCAGCTTCACGCCTTCGTCTTCCGTAAATTCGACGCCGTGCTTATCGAAAGCGGCAAGAATGCCGGAGAGAGACTTTTCATGAGGCTGCACCGCACCAGCCTCAATATTGCTTACCGTGGCGCGGGTGAGGCCGGTCTTGGTGGCAAGATCGTCAGCCGTCCATTCCAGCAGGCTGCGCGCGGCGCGTATTTGCCGTCCTGTAATCATTTTCAAACCATGCCTTTCGTCAATTAATATACCCCTTTATACAGCATAATGCCCGAAAGTAAATAATATATTGCTCATAATGTACAATAATGTTTGACATAACTACCACTATTTGGTATTTAGATAAACAATATTTGACATTAAGGCCGTTTTCAAAGGCGATTTTCGGGAGGAATCATATGGCTAAGTATAAGCGCAGAAAGAAGATTCCGGCCATTCTCACCGGAGACGCCTCCACTCCAGAACGCCAGCGCCGGAACGGCGGCATAGCCAGAGAAGTCATCGCCCGTGACAATCACGGCGAAGCCATGATGTTCCGATTCAAGGCCGCTATTGATTGCGCCCTGGACGCCTATTTTCAACGTGGCGTTCTCACCCAGACCGAATATATGGCGGGAATGAAATTTCGCCATGCCTATCTGCGGGCGGTCTTGAAAGTCAGAGTCGAGGATATAGACTCCGGTTCCCACGGCGATCCTGAAATGTCATTCCTGACGCCTATATATAGCGAAAGGGTTCTGCGGGAAGCTTATGAAACCATGTCAGCCAAGCAAAAAGCCGTCATCGTTGCCGTATGTGGCCATGACGAATGGGCCGGGGGCACGTCGAAACTAAAAATTTTGCATCGCGGCCTAGAAAAATTGGCTGGGATTTGGAAATTGGCATAATTTGGCCAGACATTACATGGAATTACATATAATGTAATTATTTTTCGGAAAATAGAATTTTGTTGTTGCAAAAAGTCATGTTTTTTGGTATGAATTCGTTATCGTAGCAATACGTGTATAAAGATGCGGTGTCACTTAACCGCGCACCGGCCTCCGATGCGCGGTTTTTCTATGCCGACTGATCGCCAATTTACGTTTTGAATGGATTATCGAAAACGAGACCGACCTTGCCTGAGAGCGGCCAAATACCATGCTCAGAACCGAATCCTAATTCGAGGGAGAGTTCGCGCAAGGATTTAAAGATTAGAGAAAAGATGCTCCATATCTTACATGCGATAGAGACGACGTATTCTTTGACCCGCTCGATGAATTCGATAAGCGCATCTCTGGTTCGTCGTGCATAAGTTCTAAGAGAGGCCAACACGCTAGAGGCCAAAGATTTTACATGCAGGAGAAATCGCTCGGCATGCCCTTTGGTCAATTCAACTCCTCTCGCTATTCTATCTGGCATGATGTCGCAATATTCTAGAAAAGCAGAAAAAAGTTCACCTTCTTCCTTTGGAAATTCTCTAGTCGCATCGGTATCTTTGGCGATCCTTATGTCCTGTTTTAGACTCACGAGGATGGCATTGACGGCTGCATCGTCAGCTTTTTCAGATAGTTCTAGAATAAGCATGGGCTTGATCCTCCCCTATAGATTGCAAAGACTAAATTAAACACATCCATTCCTTAGAATCCAAGCTTCTTCATACCGAACAACTGAAACATACACCGTTATGTGTCTGACCGATAAACCGTCAGCTACTGCTGCGCAGCATTTAAACGCACCCATCTCTTCAAAACAATTTCCCCCTCACCTCATAGAAAGGAAAGCATATGAAAACATCCATGTCCGAAATCATTGATCTTACCCTCACGCAAGCTATTGAGCGTTACATGGAGATGGAGCCGGAGGCGGTTCACGATGCCATTGTCGCCGAATGGCCGGAACAACTGGCCGTCATTCTGGTGGAGTTCTTTTTCAAAACCACATGCGGCAATTGCGACGGCTTGCCGGATTTTATCCAAATCCCAAGAGAGCAGAGCGACATTTATTACATCGTCCCGCTATGCGGCTGCGAATGGGGCGGCGAATAGCGTCTTAACCATACTGAGGGCGTGCGCACGACTTCGCCAAAGATTTTAAGCCCCGATTATTCCAACCATAGAAAGGAACCCTATTATGAAAGCCGGAAACACCCATACCACGCGCGAAAGCTGGCTGCGGTCGGCGACGAATGAATTACGCCCGTATTTCAGCAAGCTCGGCTACGAATTGCCGGAGAAGATTCGTTTTGCCATCGCGTTCACATCAACCGGCAAGCGCGGACACATGGCCGGAGAATGCTGGCATCCGGCGTCATCGGCAGACGGGCATTATGAAATCATCATCCGCGCGGATATTGCCGATCCCGCAGAAGTCCTTGGCATTCTTGTGCACGAACTTGTGCATACGTTGTTGCCGCCCGAAGTGAAACACGGGAAAGAATTCAGAGCCATTGCGCTGCGCATCGGCCTTGAAGGCAAAATGCGCGAAACAACGCCCACGCCGATCTTGGCGGAGCGTTTAAACGCTATCGCCATCAATCTCGGCGCATTGCCTCACGCCAAACTTAATTTTTCCGAGAACGCCGATGCTCCCAAAAAACAAAAAACCCGCTGGCTGAAAGCTGAATGCGGCGCGGCTTGCGGTTATAGCGTTCAAATCACCGCTAAATGGGCGCGCGCCGGGCTTCCCATTTGTCCAATCGATACCGATCATGGCGCATTGATTTGCAATTTGCCGGATGATGGCAAGGACGAAGAAATAACCATGGACAACAAATCGGACATGCAAACAAGCAAAGCAATTTTGCGTTCCTAAATAACCGACATTGAGAAATTGATTTCGTCGCAGGCTCCGCAAGGTGTGGGTCGTGTGACGTTGTCACACGCCACCCCCTCTGTGTGACGCGTCACACAGAGATAGCAGGGGCTTCGCCCCATGCACCCCCATATTCATTTCAGCGAGGATATTCACATGACTATTTCGCAAAAATCACGGTTATCAACCAAGTCCTTTCTCAGCATCCGCGAGAGAAAGACGGAATGCAGTATCATTCCGTCAATATTGAGTCTCCAGTGTTGCCGACGCCGATCAATGCCGCGCTATTCCAGGACAAGGAGGATGACAGCAAGTTCAACCTCATATGGAACAGGCCGGAGCAGCAGGGACTCAAGGCCGAAGCCACCCTAAGCGTCGCGGGTCAGCCCCAATCCCGCCGCTTCTCCGGCCCGCGCGCAACGCCGTAGGTAGTAACGGAGAGGACGACATCCCCGCAGGACGCTCGTCCTGCGGGGATTAATCGGAAAATATCGAACGAATGCCCTATGGCGCAATCCAGAGGCCGCCATTATAATGCGCGGAAACTAAGGGATAGCATATGGCGCAAGCGAAAAAGGCAAAGAAACAGGGCGGCAATGGGGCTAATTTGGGGTTTGAAGCCCAGATGTTCCAAGCCGCCGACAAAATGCGCGGCAGCATGGATGCCAGCGAATATAAGCATGTCGCCCTGGGACTGATTTTCTTGAAATATATCTCCGACGCTTTTGAAGCCAGACATGCGACTGTCAAAGCGGACGGCGAGGACCCGGAAGACCGCGATTTTTATATCGCGGAAAATGTCTTCTGGGTTCCCAAAGAGGCCCGATGGAACCATCTACAAGCGAATGCCAAGCAACCGACCATCGGTAAATTGATTGATAATGCCATGCTGGCGATTGAGTCGGCGAATGCCTCTTTGAAGGGGGTTTTGCCAAAGGATTATGCCCGCCCAGCCCCTCAACAAACAAATGCTTGGCGAGCTGATCGACCTTATCAGCGGCATCGGGATGCATGAGGGCGCAGGCAAGAGCAAAGATATTCTTGGGCGCGTTTACGAATATTTCCTCGGTGGCTTTGCCGGAGCCGAAGGCAAGCGCGGCGGTGAATTTTATACGCCGCGTTCCGTAGTCATGCTGCTGGTTGAAATGCTGGAGCCTTATAAAGGCCGCATCTATGACCCTTGCTGCGGTTCGGGCGGCATGTTCGTTCAATCGGAGAAATTCGTGCTGGCGCATGGCGGGCGCATCGGCGACATCGCCATCTATGGCCAGGAAATGAATAACACCACATGGCGCTTGGCCAAAATGAATATGGCGGTGCGCGGCATTGACACGGATATTCGCTGGAACAATGAAGGCAGCTTCCATAAAGATGAATTCAAAGACTTGAAGGCCGATTATATCCTCGCCAATCCACCGTTCAACGTATCGGATTGGGGAGCGGATCGCCTGCGCGAAGATGTGCGGTGGAAATACGGCTTGCCGCCTGCTGGCAATGCCAACTACGGCTGGCTACAGCATATCATCCACCATTTAGCGCCGAATGGCGTTGCCGGCGTTGTGCTGGCCAATGGCAGCATGTCTTCCAATCAGTCCGGTGAAGGCGAAATCCGCAAGGCTATGATTGAAAAGGATTTGGTCGATTGCATGGTGGCCTTGCCAGGGCAGCTATTCTATTCAACCCAGATTCCGGCCTGCCTGTGGTTCTTGGCGCGGAACAAAAAAACATCGCATCCGCGCAATCGCAGCGGCGAAGTCTTGTTCATTGATGCCCGGAAAATGGGTGTCATGATTGACCGCACCCGCCGTGAGTTAACGGAAGATGACGTTAAGAAGATCGGCGCTCTCTATCATGCCTGGCGCGGTGAAAAAGACGCCGGGAAATATGCCGACATTCCTGGTCTTTGCAAGGCGGCAAAGTTGGATGAAGTCTCCGGTCATGGCTTTGTCCTCACCCCTGGCCGCTATGTCGGCAGCGAAGCGGTGGAAGATGACGATGAACCGTTTGAGGTGAAATTTCCCCGACTGGTTGTTGAGTTGGAAAACCAGTTTGAAGAAAGCGATAAACTCACTGCCCAAATTCGGCGGAATCTGACTTTGTTGGGAGGGTCGCAAAAATGACGCTCAACCACAAATACATCAAACAGATATTGATTTCCTTGCGGGACAATCCAGCTCCCAGCATGGACAGTTATGATCTGGCAAAAATTTGTGGCGTTGATATGAACCATATTGATGAATTGGCGTTTGGTAAGTTTGTGACCCAACTGCGCCTGCTAAAGGATATGGCATGCATAGACTGTCCCGTGGACAATCTCGGCTTTAGCCAGAACATCAATCGCCACTGGATAATTTGTCGCACCACCTATCGGCTCTCCAGCCAGGGGCACAGTTTTCTGGACACAGAAAACAAAAATACCCTGTTCAATAAGGGAAAGGCGTTCTTCTTTTCAGCCTTTACGGAAGCTGGAAAGCGTTTTCTGATTCAGGCAATAACGGCAATTTTTATTGTTGTGCTGGCTACCGTTGCCGCAAACGCTGGTCTTTTCAAAATTTCGAGTTCGCATGGCCTAGCTAATCTCAAAAATCCAAAAGAGCGAGGGCTATGATGTCTCTTTCGGAATGGCAAATATTATCATTTAAAGAAGCTGGTGTTCAGTTGATTGATTGCGATCACAAAACACCCCCGGCATCTTCTTATGGGTATCCATATGTTACGATCCCTCAAATCAAAAATGGGCGCATAGATGTGTCTGAAGCAAGGCGGATTACCGCAGAACATTTCAAAGAGTGGACAAGGAAGGCCAATCCAAAGCCCTTTGACGTTGTCTTATCTCGTAGATGCAACCCAGGAGAAACTGCCCATGTCCCTGCGGGGCTAGAGTTCGCTCTTGGACAAAATCTCGTTTTGTTGCGTGCAAATGGTGAAAAGGTATTTCCGCGATATTTACGATGGCTTACGCGGGGAGTGTTATGGTGGGAACAGATATCAAAGTTTATTAATGTGGGCGCCGTTTTCGATAGTTTGAGATGTGCGGACGTTCCAAATTTTCAATTTCCAATACCAGCACTGCATGAACAAAAAGCAATTGCTTCAATATTGACCGCACTGGACGATAAGATCGAACTGAACCGCCGGATGAATGCGAACCTGGAGGCGATGGCGCGGGCGGTGTTCAAAAGTTGGTTTGTCGATTTCGACCCCGTCCGCGCCAAAATGGCAGGCCGCCAACCCTTCGGTATGAGCGCGGCTACCGCTGCCTTGTTCCCCTCGCGCCTCGCCCCCTCCGAACTCGGCGATATTCCGGAGGGGTGGTCGGTCGATCAAATCGGGAACGCGGTCACCGCCGTTGGCGGCAGCACCCCCAGCACCGAAAATCTAGAATATTGGACTGATGGGCAGTATGCCTGGGTAACGCCAAAAGACCTCTCTGCACTGAAATCGCCTGTTTTGTTCACAACGGAACGCAGGATAACAGATGCAGGAATCCGTGTTATCAGTTCCGGACTTCTGCCGTCGGGTACTGTTTTGATGTCTTCCCGTGCGCCAATCGGCTATATCGCAATCGCCGAAACGTCCGTTGCCATCAATCAAGGCTTCATAGCCATCGTTTGTGACAAAGAGCTTCCCAATTTATACGTCTGGCAATGGCTGCACGCCAATCTTGACATGATCAAAAGCCATGCAAACGGCTCAACCTTTCAGGAAATCAGCAAAGGCAGTTTCCGGCCTCTCCCCTGCATCATTCCATCAGCAAAGGTTCTCGAAAAATTTCAGGCAATCGTTTTGCCTATCTGGCAAAAACTCGTTGCGAATGAAAAAGAGTGTCTGGGGCTAGAAAAAACGCGCGACTACCTTCTTCCCAAACTAATCTCCGGCGACATCCGCATCCGCGACGCCGAGAAATTTATGGAGGCTGCATAATGAATCGCTGGGTAAATTCGTTCCAGAACCATCCTTTCCAAAAGCCATGGAAAGATATTGTGGAGCTTTCAGAAAAGATTGCTCTTCAAGATGAGACTGTCGCAACTGACGTCCAAGAGCTTGCGCGTCTAAAAAAGGTTATAACCTATGTTGGCCAGTTAATAGGTGCAGCTGATCCGGAATTGATTCCATTAAGCATATGGAGTTCTTTTCAGGACCAGGCCACGCAGTGTGCAGATCAAATCAATCAGTACAACAGCAATAAGAACATTACTCACCTCAGCAACGCTAATAGCAATCTAGATAATTTATTGACATATGTTCGCCCTTATGTGGTTTCTGCAGAGGGGGCGGCTCAGGCGGCAATGTCTGCGTTCATAGTGTATTCCGACACCATCAATACACAGACCGATCTGATACAATCAAAAACCCAAGCCTCTGTTAACGGTACGCAGGCGAACAAAGAAAAGTCTGATGAAATATACAAAGAAATAGAGCAGTCAAAGCACAACATTCAACAATTGGAACAAAAATTTTTGATCGGCGATAGCAATGAGAAGAGCCTCCAGGAAAGAATGCAGATTCTTCTTGGGGAAGCCCAGGAGTGGAATAAAATAATTGGTGAGTTTCACAAACGGCTGACAAGCGGCAATGAACAAGAAAGCGCAATTTCGCTACAAATCGAAGAAGCAAAAAATAAAGCTACTAAGGATAAGGAGGCTATAGAAAGTGCCCTTCAATTATCTGAAAATTTAATCAAAGACCTCAAAGAGTTTTATGAGCGAGTTTTTGGCAAAGAAGGCAGTGACGGAAACGTCATGGTCGGTCTAAAGCAAGAATTGGATAACCGCATTAAAGAGCTTGATAATTTTAAAATTAATCAAGGAACAGCCTACAATACCTTATTTCAAAAAATTGAATCTCTACTGCCCGGAGCAACAAGCACTGGTCTTGCCAGTGCGTATAGAGAATTAAGAGACTCTTTTGCTGCGCCCATCAATATCTATACGCTAGTGTTTTGCTTCACCCTAGCAGTGATGTTTTTTGTTGGCTTGTGGGGTGTTGACTTCGGTGATGATGTGGGATTGAACAAGATGCTCGGCAGTCTCTATCACAAACTCCCACTTTTACTGCCCATCCTGTGGCTGGCAATTTTTGCTTCCAGACGAAGAAGCGAAAGTCAAAGGTTGCAACAAGAATATGCCCATAAAGAGGCGCTCGCAAAATCATTTCAAAGCTTCAAAAAACAAATTGATGCATTGCAGGAGAAGGACGAGGTCCTTACCAAGAAACTCCTGGATGCTATGATCGGTGCCGTGTCCCATAATGCATCACAAACACTGGATGGAAAACATGGAGATAAAATTCCAACGCAAGAACTTCTAGAGGGAGTTATCAAGAAATTTCCTGCGCAAAGCTTTTTTGAAAAATTAGTCGATAAAATCCTTAAATAGGGAACAATGTGAATGGTCTGTTAGGGGCAAAAAACTCGTCACATCCAACTTATCAAGTACGTTCCTCGGAAAGAGCTACTCACATGACCTTTGACCGCAACACACCCTACAACGATCTTCCGCTTTTGCCACCGGCGCAGATCGACCTGGAAACAAAGCCTATTCTCAAAAAGGCGATCACGGCGAATATCGCGCTTGCCAAGCTGTTCGACGCGGGAAAGTTGATTCCCAATCAGGCGCTTCTGGTTCAGGCGATTGGGTTGCAGGAAGCCAAGCTGTCCAGTGAAATCGAGAATATCGTCACGACCAATGACGATCTTTACCGCGCTTTCGCGGATGAGGGCGTGCATTCCAGCCCCGCAGCCAAAGAGGTTCTGTTTTACAAGGACGCGCTCTGGAAAGGCTATAACGCGATCAAACTGGAAAAGCGCCCGCTCTCCACGCGCCTTTTTGAAGATACGTTCCGCATTATCAAGCAATCCTCTGACGGCATCCGGCGTTTGCCGGGCACGAAATTATCGAACCCGGCAGGCGAGATTATCTACACGCCGCCCGAAGGCGAAAATCTTTTGCGTGACAAGCTCTCCAATCTCGAAAAATTTCTTTACGCCGAAGACGGGCTTGATCCTTTGATCAAAATGGCCGTCATGCACTATCAATTCGAGGCTATTCATCCCTTCACCGACGGCAATGGGCGCACGGGGCGCATTCTCAATCTTTTATATTTGATCGAGTGCGGGTTGCTGGAGATTCCGGTTTTGTATCTATCCCGCTACATCATCGAACACAAAACGGATTATTATCTGGGACTGCGCGGCGTAACCGAGGGGCAAAATTGGGAATCGTGGATTCTCTATATTCTCGATGCGATTGAAGTGACGGCGCAGATGACCAGAGATCGGATTCTTCGCATTCATTCTTTAATGGACAAGACGGCGGAGGCGGTCAAAGCCCAGGCTCCCAAAATCTATTCCAAAGACCTTATTGAGGTGATTTTCCGCCAACCCTACTGTAAAATTCGCTTTTTGGAGGAGGCAGGGATTGCCCAAAGGCAGACCGCCTCCACTTATCTCTCCAAATTAGAGGCTTTGGGTATTTTGGAGTCCGTAAAGGCTGGACGCGAGAAATATTATATTAATCCGGCATTCTTTAACCTTTTGGCAGAATGACATGGTTATTTTCTGCATGTTTATGAAGTGCTTAGGTGATATGTTGTTTTGATCGACACATCGTTCCAACATGTCGAAAAAATCAGAAAATTTCGACATGTTGAGGCTTGTGCCCTTGTTGGTTCTAAAATGCGCTTAACCGAGGCCAAACAGGCAACGGCATCGCAGTCCAAAGAGAAAATCGATGGTCGCTGACATTCAATACACCCAGCCGGAACCGAATTATGACGGATTCCGCGAAGCGCATGTTGAAGAAGCAACTTTCGATTGGCTCTCTGGGCTTGGCTGGACACTCGCGCATGGGCCGGATTTGGCACCGGAAGGCAAAGCCCCGGAGCGGGCCAGTTATGGCGACGTGCTGTTGTTGGGGCGGTTGAGGACAGCCTTGGCCGCGATCAACCCGCAACTCCCCGCCGATGCGATTGACGACGTGGTGCGTAAGATTATCGCAGTCGAAATGCCGTCTTTGGTCGAAGAAAACCGGCGCTTGCATAAACTGATGGTCGATGGCGTGGCTGTGCAATACATGCAGGCCGACGGCACGATCAAAAACGACATCGCGTGGCTGATCGACTGGGAAAACAAAAAGAACGATTGGCTGGCCGTCAATCAATTCACGGTCATCGAAGAACGCAACAATCGCCGCCCCGACGTGGTGATGTTTATCAACGGTTTGCCCCTTGCCGTTATTGAATTGAAGAACGCGGGAGACGAAAACGCGACAATCGAAGGCGCGTTCCGCCAGACGCAAGCTTACAAGCAATTGATCCCTTCTCTGTTTCGCACGAACGGCATACTGATTATTTCCGACGGACTGAAAGCCCGCATCGGCAGCCTGACCGCAGATTATGAGCGTTTCATGCCATGGCGCACGGTGGATGGGGCCGGTGTCGCGGCCAAAGGAACGCCCGAATTACACACAATGATTCACGGCGTTTTTGAGCAAGGGCGTTTTCTGGAGTTATTGCGCCGGTTCACCGTGTTTCAAAGCAACGGCAAAGATATTTTCAAAATCGTAGCAGGATATCACCAGTTCCACGCCGTAAAGCTCGCCGTTGCCAGCACCATCGACGCAACGGCCAGTGAAGGAAATCGCAAAGTCGGCGTCATCTGGCATACGCAAGGATCGGGCAAAAGCCTGTTGATGGCATTTTATGCGGGCAGCGTGATTGCCAATCCTGCGATGGCCAATCCGACTCTGGTTGTGCTGACCGACCGGAATGATCTGGACGACCAGCTTTTTTAACACTTTCAGCCTATCTCGTGATCTTATCCGCCAGACGCCCGCGCAAGCGGGAGATCGCGATGAATTGCGGAAGCTTCTGGCGGTATCATCTGGCGGCGTTATCTTTACGACCATTCAAAAATTTCTGCCCGCTGATAGTGAAAAAACTTTCCCGCTGTTGACTGACCGCAAGAATGTCATCGTCATCGCCGATGAAGCGCACCGCAGCCAATATGGCTTCAAGGCCAAGTTGGATAAAAAGTCGGGCGAATTAGCTTATGGTTTTGCGAAACACCTGCGCGATGCGCTGCCGAATGCGTCCTTCATTGGCTTTACAGGAACGCCTATTGAGAAAGCAGATGTCAATACGCCCGCCGTATTCGGCGATTATATTGATGTCTATGATATTCAACGCGCGGTCGAAGACGGCGCGACGGTGCCAATCTATTACGAAAGCCGCCTAGCCAAACTCCAGCTTGACGAAGAGGAAGTCAAAAATCTTGATGCTGAGGTCGAAGAACTGACCGAAGACGAAGAATCCAGCGAGCGCGAGCGTAAGAAAAGCAAATGGTCGCGCGTTGAAGCCCTGTGGGAGCCGAAACACGCTTGGCTCAAGTAGCCGCCGATATTGTTCAGCATTTTGAGAACCGTATCAGCGCCTTAGACGGCAAAGGCATGACCGTATGCATGAGTCGCCGTATTTGCGTGGCGCTCTATAACGAGATTATTAAATTACGGCCCGCATGGCATTCAGACGATGACGCGCAAGGCGCTATCAAGATTGTGATGACGGGCAATATCGCCAACGATCCGCCTGAATGGTTGAAACATACGGGCAGCAAGGCGCGCCGTGATTTCCTGGCAAAGCGGGCGCGCGACGCTAAAGACCCGCTAAAACTTGTTATCGTTCGTGATATGTGGCTTACGGGCTTTGATGCGCCCTGCATGCACACGATGTATGTCGATAAGCCGATGCATGGTCATGGCTTGATGCAGGCCATTGCCCGTGTAAATCGCGTATTCCGCGACAAGCCAGGCGGCTTGATCGTTGATTATATCGGGATTGCCCATAATCTGAAACAAGCTCTCTCTATTTATTCCCCCGGCGACCGCGAAGAAGTCGGCATTGACGAGCAGCAAGCCGTCGCAGAGATGATGCGCCGCTATGAAATCGTCCGGGATATGTTTTATGGATTCGATTATATGCGCGCGCTGCACGGCACACCGGCTGAACGCTTAGTGCTGATGGCCGAGGCTCTGGAGTGGATTCTCGATTTGCAGCAACGTGAAGCTGCAAAAGAACAGACCGAACAAGCCAGGAAAGAGGTGCGCCGCAAATTCTCAGACGCCGTTGTTGGCTTATCGCGCGCCTATGCGCTGGCCGCAACCTCGCCAGAAGCGGGGAAAATTCGTGATGAAGTCGGTTTCTTCCAGGCTATTCGTGCAGCCCTGGCAAAAAATGAGCCGGGCAAAGGTAGCACACAGGCGGAAATCGATGTGGCCGTCCAACAAATGGTCAGTCGTGCCGTGGTGTCAACGGAGATTGTCGATATTCTGGCGGCGGCAGGCATTAGAACCCCGGATATATCCATCCTCTCAGATGAATTTCTGGCAGAAATTCAAGGCATGAAGAAGCGTAACCTTGCATTGGAAGCCTTACAGAAACTCATCAATGGAGAAATAAAATCCCGCATCAAATCGAACGTGGTGCAATCTAAGAAATTCAGCGAACGACTGGAAGCCGCCGTCCGGCGCTATCATAACAACGCTATAACTGCCGCGCAGCTTTTGGAGGAGCTGATTGCCATCGCAAAGGATATTAAAGCTGACCGCGAACGAGGAGAAGAACAAGGACTTAGCGAAGAGGAAATCGCTTTTTATGATGCTCTGGCTGAAAATGAAAGCGCATTGCAGTTGTTGGGCGATGAGAAATTACGAGTGATTGCTACTGAACTGGTTGTCTCCGTTCGCAATAATGTGTCTGTTGACTGGATGCACCGCGATAGCGCCCGCGCCAAGTTGCGCATCGAAGTCAAAAAGATTCTCAAGAAATATGGCTATCCGCCAGATTTACAGGATGCAGCGGTGCAACTGGTGTTGCAGCAGGCCGAAGTTTTGGCCCCACTCTGGGCATAACAATCGCTGACGGCGATCTTTGGAATTCTATGTAAGAGGCTGCAACAGGTAAGGCCAGATTATGACCGAGAGGAACGAAGATTCTTAAACAATCAAAGCGCCAGCCGGGGCCGGATTAGCGACAAAGGCCGGGCAGTGGAAAGCTGGAGGCCAACAGCTTCGTTTGGAACATTGGAAAAATCGGTAATAAGCGGCAGCATGGCGTTAGGGCCAAGGGCGCGTGGTGAGGCACCTAGTTCTTTAAGAGCGGAAACAATTTCCGGTTCATTTAGCGCATGAATGCGCATAAGGGGTTGCGTAGTGTCAGGAATCCATTTCCTGCGCGAGACTTCATCGCGGCCCGTCGAGATAAGTGCCGCGACCACGTCCTTGAGTTTGTCGCCTTTCGGCAGATTGCCGTTGCTGGTGATTTGAGCGCGGACAATCGGCTCGCCCAGGAAGGTCGAAATGGCTTCCGTAAAACTGGCGGCGATTTTCTGATTGCCGTCCTCACTTTGCCAATTCGCCAGGAACACATTTGGCAAGCTGGAGTCTTTGCCGGGTTTCGCGGCGAAGTCCGCGAGCTGGATTGCAACTCGTGAGCGGCCCGTTTCAATGGGCGCATCGCCGATAAATTCCAGAACGGCGCTATCGTCCGGCGCTCCCATCGTCGCACCGAGTTTCTTGAAGATGCCGGTCATGGCCGCATTGCCGCCCGCATATTCGCCGACGCGGCCGCGCGAGACGAGGCCATAGGGCGAATAGCCTTGTTCGCGGCTGACGGATCGCCGGATTTTCTCGTAGATAAAATGCGAGCCAAGTCCAATGCCATTCGGGTATTCCGCGCTTTTTGTGCGATTACGGAATTCCTGGGATAGTTCCGGCGACACATAGGTATCTTCGCCATAGATAGCAGGATAATGGCGGAAATCCCGGCCATTGCGTTCCGTGAGAACGGTCGGAAACTCGATTGAGCCACCGGCGAGTTTGGGGCTGCAATTTTCCCACTCCACGATGGCGAAATAAGCCTGAATTTTATTTTTCTTGATGGCCTCGATAACTTTGCCGAATTTGGCGTTATCAGCGGACGCTCCATGCGTCACGGCTTCACTTTCGACGATTCTATAAAGAATCTCATCAAGCGCCATATGATGAACGACGTCCGTACCGTTCATGCGCACGATGCTGGCTTTGGCGTTTCCCGGCAGCAGACCGGGCATATTATCGAGCGCAACGGAAGACATGATTATATTTTCCCCTTGTCGTCGGGGATCGAAGCATTTTCCCAGAATGATTCAAATTGCTCGACATATCTTTCGGCCAAGGGCTTGGAGTGTATCGAAACGACTTCGACATTATGATCGCTGCGATGCACCGCCTGGGCGATATAGTCATTATAGACGTAATAGGGAATGAGGATTTTCGTCGTCTTATCCAGCCAGCGATATTCGCAATAGCTGGCGGAGAAATTATAGTCGCCATCCAGGATAAGAACGCGGGCGTCAAGATTCGGAAGCTTGCTCATTCTTTCCATATGCTCGGTCGCATAATCTTGCGCATAGGAAAGGGTCTTGCCGTCGCTGGAATTAAACTGGCGAATGCGTCCACCGTCTTTCAGCGTTTCGTATATATGATCGAGGAATTGTCGGTATCCGGCTTTGCCCGAAAAAACCCTGACTTGGTTTCTCCGCATCCGAACGCCCTCGTCATCCAGGAATTCGACGCCGTGCCGGTCGAAAGCATTGGTTATGCTGGCGATGGTCTTCTCATGCGGTTGTACCGTATCGGCCTCGATTTTGCTCACGGTCACGCGGGTAAGCCCGGCCTCCCTAGCCAAGTCTTCCGCTTTCCATTCCAGTAAGCTGCGCGCTGCGCGAATTTGACGCCCGGTAATCATAAAGTTAGCACTAGCATATGGTTTAGTTAAAAATAGATAACAATCGAGATAACTAAAATTGGCAATAACATATTAATATTTGTAAAAACATGCCCTGTCAATTCAGAAACATTAGTTTCATGTAAAATTTACTGATACCATAAGTATATTCTTCTTGATTCCCAGTCGGCTTTGCATTTATGTTCCCAAATATTGGTAATGCCTAATGGTTGAAATTAGCTCGATTAAGCCATTTAAAGCGATTTTCAAGGGGAATTTCAGATGACCAATTCATTTAACGCTTATGTCATGCGCCAGGGCGAACCGGCCATTACCGCCATCATCGAAAATTGGGAAAGGCTTGTCGGCTTGCGGGCCGAGGCCGAAACGCCGCTTGAGCAGCGCTGGGCGGCGATGATGCATGGTTATGAGCCACAGGCAATGGCAGTCGCATGAGCCGGAAAGCCGAAAAACCTTTCAGCCCGGTTGACGAGATGCAGCTTTCTCAGCCGATGGGCAATCGAACCGCCGAACATTTCCGCGATGCCCTGGATGATTTGGAGCATGAGGCGACCGCGCAGGACGCAAAAATAAAGCAATTGCGCCAAGCTATTCTGCAACGCGCACAAGAACTCGACACTACCGTTTGCCAATCCTGGCTGGATTCAGAAATCGAAAAAGCGGACCACCTCGCGTTGGAAGCGCGGCTGGAAAAACTCATCAAGTTCCTATCGGAAAAATGATGATGGCGAATTTTCATGAACGCCCCATGACATATAAAAAGCTCGTCGCTCGTTACGGCCATGACATGGCTTTCGATTTACTCGTCACTATCGAGAGCCTTGCGAAGATTAAGCACGACATCATCGAGATCAACGAAGAAATTCGTCTGCAACGCGCGCTGGAAGTTTTGGACGAGGCGGAATTCGGACAGGCAGATAAAGGCGGGGTCAAATGATTTCCGGTAATAACATACCCAATAAAAAGCTTGCGCCGCGTGAAATCGAAGTCATGACCTTAACGGCGCGTGGCAAGACGACCACCGAAATTGCAATGCTTCTCTCGATTGCCGAGGATACAGTTAAGACTCACATCAAACGATCCTGCCAGAAATTGAACGCGGCCAATAAAACACACGCCGTTGCTCTCGTTATGGCTCGCGGCATAATAGAATGTTCCTGTTGTCACCCGAAAGGGGGATAGAACTGCATTTTTATTTGCGCTACATAGTTGCGGCGCATTGGCGATGAAGTTAGAGTAAATTTTCGCGAAGGGGAGAACGGCGATGGTGGCACCTGCGAAGAAATTTCACGAAGCGAACGGCGAACTCACCAATGAGGCAGGGGCAACGCGACCGCCGCTCTCGAGGAACAGCCTCTGGCGGACACTGCGCCCCGGGATCTCGGTGGGAGTAAGCCTCGCGGCAGTCGTCGCTTGCGAAAGCGGCGAACCCAACGCTTCAAATGACAACATCGTTTCGATTTCCCAAGCGATAGGCTCTGCGACAATCTATAGCTTGCCTACCAATGTTTTGATGCCCAATGCCATCAATAATCAAAATCTCATTGTGGGCCAGGGTCTGCCTTCGATCTATGATGCCAACACGGGAACATTTAGTAGCCTTGAAGTAAACCAGCCTTCGGGGGCGGTCACTTCCTATGCAATTAGCAATGCCGGTCACGTTGTCGGCAATTCATTCAATGTTGGGCCGGTTTCCAATTCGGCGTTCATTTCACAGGGCGGACATTTGTCCGATCTATACGCCGGCAACAACAACGGGGTGACCAGCGTCGCTTACGGCGTCAACAATTATGGCCAAGTCGTCGGCACGATGCCGGTGACGGTCAACGATGCGAACAATAGTCCACATCCTTTCACGCATGCGTTCTCGTGGCAGGGCAGCGTTACAGACCTTACACCGAACTACTATGGAAATTCAGCCGCCTATGGCATCAACGATGCTGGGCAGATCGTGGGAACGATAGGAACTGCGGGGGTCAAGTGGCAGGGCGGATCGTCAAGCACGCTGCCGAGCGGCACCAGCACGCCCGCCATGATCAACAATGTCGGTCAGATCGTCGGGACATATAGTTCAGGCGGTTCGTCGCACGCTTTCCTTGTGCAGAGCGGCACCCTGACCGATCTCGGAGCCATACAGGGAAGCACACCTGTGAGGATCAACAACAAAGGACAAGTTACGGGCGGCTTCTACAACACGGGTGCCGGACAATATTACCCGAGCGTCTGGCAGAATGGCGTCGTGGTTACGATTCCCACTCTGTCGGGCATTCCCGCAGGCTGGTCTATCACGTCGATAAACGGCATCAATGACAGCGGAACCGTCGTAGGGCAAGGCACGCTTTCGGGTTCTTCACGGGGTTTTTACCTAACTTCGCCGCAGCTTCTGAACTACGCCATTGCCGGAAAGCCCTACGATCCGAAAGCGAATGGTGGTGAGGATTCGGCGTCAACCCCGACAGACGATCTATGTGGAACTCATGGCATGTGTGTGCCCAACGCGCAATTGCTGTCGGCCAGCTTGAATTTGAACGATACGCCGATTGGGTATCAGCCGCCCAAAGGGCCACCAGCCTATATCCGGCTTACATATAATCATCGTGACAGTGTCGCGCCCAGCAGCACTTCCTCGCATGTTGGGCCAAACTGGACTCTGAATGTCATTTCTTACATTCAGGATGATCCGGCCAGCCCGGGCCAGAGCGTCACGCGCAACGTGGCGGGCGGCGGTATCGTCGACTACACTTTTGAGGCAGGGCAGTTCAATACCACCACGGGTGCATTCGGGCCGGAGAAGCAAACCGGGGCGATCTTGAAACGGACTCCCGCGACAGGGTTCAGCGCCAGTGCTTCCTATGAGCTTTCCTTTCCCGATGGGGCCAAGCAAATATTCTCCTACCCGGATGGAAGCTTCAATTATCCGCGCCGCGCATTCCTGACGGATATCGTTGATGCCTCAGGCCAGGGCCTGCATTTTGGCTACAATTATCTTCAAGGAACTTTCGGCGCGATCAATTGCACGCCGGGATGTCCGCAACTGCAATCAGTTTCTGATGCTAATTTCCGTGCAACAAACTTCGTCTACGGTGACGCATCTAATGTCTTGCGCGTGACGCGGATTAATGACCCGTTCGGGCGTCACGCCGATTTAGCTTATGATGGCAGCGGACGGCTTTCGTCAATCACGGATGTGATCGGCATTCAATCGTCTTTCACCTATGACACCACCGACCCTACTTTCATCAAAAAGCTAACGACACCCTATGGCGATAGCAATTTCGTCTTTGGGCAAGATACGGCGACGGATCGTCGTTGGCTCACACTCTCCGATGCCGTGGGCAATACGGAAAAAGTGGAATACCGGGGCAGCAGCGCCAGCGGCATAGCGGCGTGCGACAAAAACACGAGCGATGCGTCGTGCAGTGTCTCGACCTCCGTGCCGACAGGCATGCCTAACGGCATCAATAACGCCGATCTCGACAAGCGCAACACCTTTGTCTGGAACAAATGGATGTATGCGAATGGCTATGGCAGCGATTACACGCAGGCGAATGTTACCCATTGGCTCAAGGACGGTGCGGGCAATCCCGTGGGGATTCCGGAAAGCGTCAAGCCGCTGTACGAATCCCGCATTTGGTATAATTATCCCGGCCAGAACGATCCTAGCACCCCAGGAACCCTGTCTGTGCCGAGGGCGACGGGCCGCGTGATCACCGATCCGCTTTACGGGCAAGCGCCGCAGAATCAGGTTTACCAAAGTCAATATAACAGCCTCGGCAAGCCCACCTTGACCGTCGATCCCTACAAGGTTTCAGGCAACAACAATGAAGGCCGAACTACACGCATGACCTATGATGCCTCCGGCGTCGATCTTTTGACGGTGGAACAGAAAACCGGCAGCGGAACGCCGGGGACATGGGCGACGATTGCTTCCTACGTCTATACCGATCCGACAGAACAGCCCACATCGATCCACAAACCGATCCGCTATACCGACGCGGCGGGGCAAACTTATAAATTCAAATACAATGGCGACGGCCAATTGATCTATGCCGCCAATCCCTACAACGATACGACGTATAATGAATATCATCCGTCCGGCAAGCTCCTGCGGACGACCATGCCTGTGCCGAGCGTAAACTGGAATACCATCGATTATGGAACCGATATTAACGGCGCGCCGACGGGGGCGAGCAACAGCAGCGCCCTAAGGGACACCGCCATTACCTACGACTCCGCCGATCGTCCGTATGACGTGACCGACCGGATGGGTCTGGTGAAGCGTTTCGGCTACGACAATCTCGACCGGGTAACGCGGGTGGATTACGCCCCCGGCACGGCGGGCACGACCTATGAGACGAACACCTATACCAACCTCGACCTGACATCGCACCGCGACCGGCTTGGCCGGGTTAGCACCGATGTTTACACGGCGAACCGGCAGCTGTGGCTGAGCTTCAATGCTTCGGGAACGCGGCGGGGCTTCACCTATTACCCGAACGGCGCGCTACAAGGCTACTACGACGAGAACGACCATCCTACAATCTACGGCATCGACGGCCAGGGACGCGCCAACGCCGTCGTCTATCCCAATGGCAACCAGACGAATTACTACTACGATGATGGCGGGCGGATGCGCACCATTGTCGATCTCGACGGCTCGAACCAGCGCTGGCGGAACATTAAATATAACGTCGATAATAGCGTCCATATCCGCGACTATACCAACCCGGCAAATCCGTCCGATCCCGTGGTTCTGGCGACGACAACCGCGACCTTCACCTACGATCCATGGTTCCCCGGACAAATGACTTCAATGGCCGATGCCAGCGGAACGACCAACTATACATACAAAACCGTAGGCACCGTCGGCGCCTTACAACTCGCGACCGAAAATCCGCCGACGGTAAGCGGCGACGCGGATAAAATCACCTACACCTATGACCAGAAGGGACGGCTCGCCTCGCGCCAGATCGGTATCGGCACGGCGAGCGTGCTGCCGCAGGAAAGCTGGGTGCGCGACACCTATGGCCGCATTAACAGGCACATCATTCCCGACGGCAACCTGTTCTATTACGACTTCAACGGCGCGAGCAATCAGGTGACAATGCGCGCGTTTCGCAATCAGGCGCTGACGGAGATCGACCCGCTGAATACGCGCACGATGATGAGCTACGACACGGCGGCGAACGACTCGCGGCTGCTGACGATCAACAACCCGCCCTACGACAACAGCGCGCCCGGCGCGCGGGACTTCACCCTCAATTGGGGATCGTCGCCCGCCAATCCGTACGTTCCGGCGACGATCACCGACTCCGCTGGAGGCCCCGGCGGGGCGTGGGGACAGCGGGTGTGGACGATGGGCTATGACGCGCGCGACCGGCTGACCTCGGCGGTCGCCGCCGACCGCAGCTATTCGTTTACCCTGGACGCGCCGGGCAACGCGACGAGCTTCACCAGCACGCACTATCCGAGCGGCGGGCTGTATAGCTTTAACTCGACCTACAACACGTCGAACCAGATGACGGTGGCGAACGGCAACGCGCTGATCTACGACCCCTACGGCAACCTCGTCACCCACACGAACTACCGCAGCTTCAAGTACGACGCCGAGAACCGCCTGATCGAGGTCGACTTCCCCGCCGCGCCCGCCGACAAGGTTGAGATGCAATATGACGGTCTTGGTCGCCGCACGCAGATCAAATCCACCATCGGCGGCGTCGTCACGACGCGGAACCTGCAATGGTGCGCCCAGACGACCTCGCCGCCGTTCCAGGGCGCGGCGGAAGAGATATGCGTCGAGCGCGACGCATCGGGCGGCATGCAGCGCATGGTCTATCCCGAGGGCGAATATCGCGCCAACGGCGGCCGGTACTTTTATGAACGCGACCAGACCGGCAACATCCGCGACGTGATGAAGATGGCGGCGGGATTGACGACCGCCGCGCGCGATAGCTCCTTCAACTACACGCCTTATGGCGGCGTCGACGGCAAAGACGGCACTGCCGAGCCGCTGCAGCAGTTCGCGGGACTGCTGTATGAGAAGAACAGCAACCTGTTCCTCTCCCGCACCCGCGCCTATGCCCCATGGATCGGCAGATGGCTCCAGCGCGATCCGATTGGGCAGAATGGGGGGAGTAATGTTTATGAGTATGCGGGGGCGAGTCCGATTAACAAGATTGATCCGAGCGGGTTGCAGGGGGTGCGACCTGGGTTAATAGAAACGATGCGACCTACAATAGGAGTGCCACCAGCAGCGGGGATCAACGAGGGGGCAGGAAATTACGCCGATTATCTTCAAGAAAATGGAGAAATGATGGGTGATCTAGCCACCCTTTATAGGGCCACTAGCGCGGCGGTTGCCGGTGCGAGCAACCAATCAATGCGAGAGGATATTGAAAAAGCAAAAGTATGCACATCGTTTGGAAACAGCATGTCGGCGGATCAGCCGTTATGGTGCGGGCCTGGCGGATGCGCGGATAGCGTCAGGCAGCAGTGGCTGGATGCGACCGGCGGCTTAGTGTATCCACAAATCATCGAGTCTTTCAAAAAGAGGTTTGAACCGGCTCCCTCGCGGCTTGTGTCGACGCCGATGCGTGGCAATGACTTCGGTAATTCGGTTTTATTCCCTAATGTGGGCCCAGGTTAGTCCTATGAAAAAGTTTACTCTATTGCTTGTCGCGCTTTGTAGTCTGACAATGTTACCGGCTCATGCCGCTGACCAAGACTCCAAACCACCCGTCATTGATATTCCTGCCACGCGAAAAGAGGCGGAGTCTGGAGATGCTCGGGCTCAATATAATCTGGGCATAGCTTATCTCAACGGTTACGGGGTGAAGAAAAATAAAGATGAAGCTATTGAATGGATTTACAAAGCAGGGAAGAACAATGATGCCCTCGCAATATATTTCTTGGGCAGCGCATATCATGATGGCGACCTTTTGCCACAAGACTACGCCAAGGCTATGAAGTGGTATCACAGGTCCGATGAATTATACGGCAGTCCCCTTGCGCAGAATATGCTTGGCGTGATGCACGAAAACGGTCAGGGGGCTCCACAGAATTATGAAGAAGCGGCTAGGTGGTATCGCAAAGCTGCCGAGAATATTTACGCACCGGCTCAATCCCATCTTGGATTCCTATACTACGCTGGACGCGGCGTTCCTAAGGACGATCAAAAGGCTCTATATTGGCTTAAGAAAGCAGCCATACAAAACGATGCGCCAGCAAAGCTTATGCTAGGCATTATGCACTATAAAGGCGAAGGAGTGGAAAAGAATTACGTTAAAGCTGTCAGCTATTTTCGCGAAGCCGCAGACGTCGGAATATCGATAGCTGAACGATATTTGGGAAATATGTATTACCACGGCGAAGGCGTTTCCAAGGATGAAGCCCAGGCTGTGTCTTGGTGGCGCAAAGCCGCCGAACAAGGGGATAGGGAGTCGGAAAAGATCATAGGTGGTATGTACTATTATGGCACAGGAGTGTCGAAGGATTTTTCCCAAGCCGTTTTATGGTGGCAAAAAGCTGCGGAAAAGGGTGATGTCGATGCTCAATGCAACTTGGCGAAAGCTTACTATCATGGAGAAGGTATAGGAAAAGATGAAACTCAAGCTGTGTTATGGTGGCGGAGGGCCGCGGCACAAGGACATGGAGAATCCCTCCTTTATTTAGGACAAGCGTATTTTAGTAGCATAGGCGTATCGCAAGATGATGTGCAGGCTTATATATGGCTAAGCTTGGCGGCTACAAGAAATCAGTCGTCAGCGGTTGCAACACTCACGGAACTCGAAAAGTCCATGACGCCGGAACAAATCGCTGAAGCCAGAAAACGCGTGGCAGAATGGAAACCCAAGCCTGAGCCAAAGCCTGCCCCAATAGGGCCAATACCCGAAATTCTAAAAGAAGTCCGTGAAGATTTATGATCTCGACTTCGAGGATGCATTTGGGCAATGCGACGAGCTTCACCAGCACGCACTATCCGAGCGGCGGGCTGTATAGCTTTAACTCGACCTACAACACGTCGAACCAGATGACGGTGGCGAACGGCAACGCGCTGATCTACGACCCCTACGGCAACCTCGTCACCCACACGAACTACCGCAGCTTCAAGTACGACGCCGAGAATCGCCTGATCGAGGTCGACTTCCCCGCCGCGCCCGCCGACAAGGTTGAGATGCAATATGACGGTCTTGGCCGCCGCACGCAGATCAAATCCACCATCGGGGGCGTCGTCACGACGCGGAATCTGCAATGGTGCGCCCAGACGACCTCGCCGCCGTTCCAGGGCGCGGCGGAAGAGATATGCGTCGAGCGCGACGCATCGGGCGGCATGCAGCGCATGGTCTATCCCGAGGGCGAATATCGCGCCAACGGCGACCGGTACTTTTATGAACGCGACCAGACCGGCAACATCCGCGACGTGATGAAGATGGCGGCGGGATTGACGACCGCCGCGCGCGACAGCTCCTTCAACTACACGCCTTATGGCGGCGTCGACGGCAGAGACGGCACCGCCGAGCCGCTGCAGCAGTTCGCGGGACTGCTGTATGAGAAGAACAGCAACCTGTTCCTCTCCCGCACCCGCGCCTACGCCCCATGGATCGGCAGATGGCTCCAGCGCGATCCGATTGGGCAGAATGGCGGCGCGAATGTTTATGAATATGCGGGGGCGAGTCCGATTAACAAGATTGATCCGAGCGGGCTTCAAAGCATCCAGAATGCGGATGACTGGATAAAACAGAGAAATGCCCCTGCTCAGCCGTCAAATAGTATTTGGAGTGAGATCCTAGATAAAATCAGAGAACCTGTGTCTAGAAATGAAGCCATTAGTGAGATTACAAATTTCCGTCAATCTGGAGAGGCCCAAACTGAAGCACAGATAGCTAGAATGCTCATGGGTTTACCCGTCGAACCTGATTTTTCTGTTGCTATAGGAGGGGCTGAAGGTGAGCAAGATCTTGGCAGAGCGATTATGTCGGTAGCGCGCGAGATTTTGCGCCGCCCTGCGGAGCAGTCGTGCCCAATAGTTCAGAGAAAAGTCTTCGGTCAATCCTTGCCACCAAGTGATTTTGGTGACAAGAATCTCCCACTGCCATCTATATTAACCCTTTAAAGAATATGAGTGGAATTGAGGGAGTTAATGCAATGAAGAAGATAATTATTATTACGGCATTTGCTTTGATGGTCGCATCAGTTCAAGCTTATGCTGCCGTCCAGGATGAAAAAGCCGACAGTTTGTTAGGGCATCGCCTGTCCGAACAATTACGGAAAACAGAAGCGCAGACAACTCTTGCTGCGGGAAAAGAGCTATTTAAAACAGGCGAAGGTCTTTCTAAGGATAATGTCGATGCAGTAAAGCTATTTCGCGTAGCTGCCAATCTTGGCTCGATGGAGGCACAAACAATTCTCGGCGCTGCATACCTTAGTGGCGATGGAGTGCAAAAAGATATTCCTGAAGCTTTAAAATGGATACAAAAATCTGCCGCCCAAGGAGACGCCAAGGCTCAACATTTATTGGGTGTATTGTATCATGAAGGATCAGACGTAAAAAAAGACAATGTGAAATCGTTAAAATGGATACGGAAAGCAGCGGAGCAAGGTTTGCCATCGGCACAATTTAGTCTTGGCACTATGCTTTCTAAAGGATATGGAACACACCGAGATGAAACTTCAGCGATGGAATGGTTTCATAAATCCGCAAACCAAGGCTATGCTAAGGCCCAAATTATGCTCGGAATTGCATATCACCTAGGTAAAGATATATCTAAAGACGATATTCTAGCTGATCAATGGCTGATATTGGCCGGGGAAAAAGAGGCACGTGATGATTTGGAAAAATCCATGACCCCCGAACAAATCGCCGAAGCTATAAACCGCGCGGCGGAATGGAAGCCGAAACCACCAACCAAGCCCGATCCTGAATCCAAACCGTAGCGTCTAATTTCAAGGCAAGAAGCGATGAAATTTATCCGATTTTATGTCGTTGCATCTCTTGTTCTTGGAGTTTTGCAGATTGCTGACGGCATCGTTCTTGTTTCGTATGGCACAATAGCAATTAGTAATATTTTCTCTTTGCTCGAAGCTATATGGGTTGTTGTCTCGATGATAGCGCTTTGGTTTTTCATAAAAAGCAAATTTCCAATATTCATTCCGACGACATATATTTTATACAATGTTGCTGGCTGGGGATACGGGGCCTATTTGTTTTCACAATTGCAAAATTCTGACCAAATAATCGACGTTCCTCTTTGGTTTAAAATTGCGGGTATTTGTTTTGGCATCTATTTTGCCTGCGTAAATTTCATATTGTATAAACGAAAACTGTGAATCATCTTCCAGCAAGCTGGGTAGCGCACTGACTTTGGCGATGAAACTAAATTGATTGATTGCCCCATGCTGGCATTAAATTGTATATTCTGAGGTACATTTTAGGGCGGCATATTTATGAATCAGGCATTTAACTCCGATCCCTATAAGCGCCTGCCCGGCGGCATCCGGGCGGCGGTTTTGCCGATGCAGGGGGCCGACCTTGTGCATCAAGCCACGCTCGGCGCGGCGCTTGAGCATATCATCGGTCATGAGGCTGCGGTTCATGAAGCGGCTTTCCAAAGCCAGCATTTTCACAAGATTTTGAAGGCAAGCGAGAAAGGCGAAATCAACGTCCTTTTTCTTATGGCCGCGATGCATACATGTTTGCCGAAATTGGCGGGCGCGGCGATTGAACTTCCGACCGTCATTACGAAATGGCAAGGCAACGAGTTTAAGCACTATCCCGCCATCTATGGCGAAGATACATGCGTTCTGCCGGAATTCTCCAAAACCTTCCGCGAAAAGACGGCGGGCGCGCTTTATCCTAATGGCCTGGGCCTTGGCACATGGTTCGCCAAAGAACGGATCGAAGGATCGGTATCGGGCCGCTCTGGGTTCGCGCCTCTCGGCATGGTGTCCCAAGGCCGTGTTTGTGAATATTCCGGGCATAACGGGCCGATGATTGGACTCTTGAACAAATTCGGTGCAACGACTGCGCCGGACGCGAGCGCAGTCCTCGAACTCGACGGCCTCACTCCCACGATGAAAAGCCGCTGGCAAGTGCCGGTCGATACTGAAGCCTTGGCCGATCAGAACGGCAAGCCCCTCGACAATATTTTCGTAACGAGATGGTCAGGCGAAAGCGGCAAGCAACAAATCGCCGCAAGCTTTACGAAAACCATCTCCACCTTTACCGGCGATCCTATTGTGCGCGTTCAGCTAACGAGCAACGGCAATCTTCCGAATGGCGATATGCTGCAAAATGTACTATCTTCACTGCTGGCTGCCGGTCACGACGAAATCCGCGAGCGGAAATGGGCCATAGCAGGCGAATTAAAAAGTGTTGCTAGCAACCGAAGCCCGATCATCCCGCTCCTTGCTTCCCGGCAGCAGCAAATGGCTGCGCTTCTGTCCGCAGGGCGAGATGAAATTCTATCCCGGCGTATCGGCATGGATGATTTAAGCCATATTTTCGGCGGCGCGGTTCCGACAATGCGGATTCATGCGCTCAGGAAGCCGGAAATAGTCGCGGCCTTGAAAGACTTAGGTGCACAACCCCGTATTCTCGGCCCCCACGTCATGCTGCCCGCGATTATGGACTTCGCCAATATGCCGCAGGAGGCGCTTAATTTCGATCTGCCCCCGGCGAGGCCGCTGAATACGGTCAATCATAGAGGCGCAACCAGCACGCCGCTTTTCTCTCTGGCGGCATAACCACCTCTTGATCTAAATTCCAACAATAGATCGACTTTCCGCGAGGGCGCGGAAAGCGGTTCCCGCCGCCGTTCTGCCGCGTAAAGAACGCGGCGCGGTGGCTCGCTACGCGCTGCGCCGACAAGAGCGGCTTACGCTTTCGCGCCCCCAAGCGGGCGCATTTGCTTACCGGCATGAGTGAGCGCGGCCAGCACCACTCTCTATTTCCAACCGCCTTTTTCTAACCCCCTCTTTCGCCGAAAGAGGGTTTTTTCATTTCAACCACAGCATAACAAGGGAGGAAGATATGAGCCAGGAAGCATATCGCGTGAAAGAATTCTGCAACCGCTACGCCATTTCAAAAGCCAGCTTCTACCGGGAAACAGCGGCGAAGCGGCTGCATATCCTAAAACGTGGCCGTACAACGCTCGTTGCCCGCACCGAAGCCGAACGCTGGTTTGAAAGCCTTGGCCAAGGCCAGCCGCAGCAATCAGCCTGATCGCATTCAATATCCCGAATATTTCCAAAGCCATTTTTCGTCAATCTTATTCTCATGGAGGCATGTCATGCGCCATACGGGACATATTCGCCAGCGTTCAGAAGGGAGTTTCGAGCTTCGCTATAGCATCGGCACCGATCCGGTCACGGGAAAATGGAAAGTCAAAACCGTCACCGTTAAGGGAACGCGCAAAGCTGCCGAGAAAGAATTGCGCCGCATACTCGATGCAATCGATGACAATGATTATGTCGAACCCAATAAAATCACTACCCGTGATTTTTTGACACAATGGCTTGAAACAATGCGTTCCCAGATAACCCCCAAATCCTATGAAAGCTACGCTGAAATAGTCGATAACTTCCTTATCCCAACTCTTGGCGGTCATATTCTGGCGAAACTTGCTCCGGCTGTTATCCAAAAAGCCTACAATGGATGGGAAGCTGGTGGCCGCAGGGATAAAAAGGCGGGCGGGCTGGCGGCGCGTTCCCGTCTCTATATCCACCGCATCCTTAAATCGGCACTCAAACATGCCGTGCAAATACAGCTAATCGCCCGCAATCCCGCCGACGCGGTTAAAGCGCCGCGCGTCAAGAAAGCCGCCATAACTACATTGACCGTGGATCAATCGGCGGCGCTGCTCGATGCCCTGTCCGGCAAGCCGCTTTATTGGCCTGTGTTGCTTGCCCTAACAACGGGCATGCGCCGGGGTGAAATTCTGGCGCTTCGCTGGAAGAATATCGACTTTGAAAAGAAAACTGTTCGCGTCGTCGAAAGTCTAGAGCAAACCAACACAGGCATTCGCTTCAAGGCTCCGAAAACGGAACGGAGTCGTGCCGTCATGTTGCCGGATTATGCCGTTGAAGAACTGCGGAGACTGAAAAAAGAACAGGAGAAAAAATTGTCGGAATCAGGAATCGGCCAAACCACTGAAACGCTGGTTTGCGGTCGCTATGACGGCGAACCGCTATGGCCTACCTCACTTACGCATGAATTCGTGAAGGCCATGAAGAAACTGCCGAAACTGCCGCGCGCCAGATTCCATGATTTGCGCCATTCCCATGCCACGCAACTCCTGACAGCAGGAATCCATCCCAAAATCGCGCAAGAACGGCTGGGACATACCACGATTACGACAACCCTAGACCTCTATTCCCATGCGACGGACACCATGCAAGACGAGGCTGCATCAAAGCTCGACAATGCCTTCCGTTCTGCTATAAAGGCCCGTTCCGACCAAGCGCCACGACTAGGATAAATTGGTTCTGTAGCAATTTCTGTAGCAAAATCGATTTTGCTTCCGGTAGGAATACTCTAAGTGTATGTTTTTGCTGATGTGACCTTGTAGCTCAGCCGGTAGAGCATCTGACTTTTAATCAGGGGGTCGCGGGTTCGAACCCCGCCGAGGTCACCAGCTATAAACGGACTTTTAAGTCCGTTTATAGCTGGTTATGAAGTTGGGTTCGAACCCGCGACAAAATAACAGTCGGGTTCACTTCCTGCCCAAGAGGCAGGAAGCCACGCGGCAAAAAATCCAATAAAACACTTCGCGTACAACCCCGCCACAGCGCCGCCATACACGAGGCTCTAACCCCGCCCATAACCCGCGCAGAATTCGACGAGCGATTCCAAATTCATCGGCCTGGCGATAAAATATCCCTGAGCGAGATCGCATCCCATGCCCTTCACGGTCTCCCAGTCTTTCTCAGTTTCGATTCCTTCCGCGACGCATTGGATCTCCAGCTGATGCGCCATCTCAATGCTGGATTTTACGATGATGCCCAATGCGTTGTTGTCGGCGCAGTCTCTGATGAAGGACTGGTCGATTTTCAGTTCTCTGAAATCGATGCGCATCATCTGCTGGATATTGGAAAATCCCGTGCCGTAATCGTCGATGGAAAGCGGAAAGCCGTGCATCCTCAGCCTGGCCAGATTTTCCAGGGAATGCGCGACATTCAGCATGGCCGCGGACTCGGTGATCTCGAACATGACGAGATTCGGATTGATGCCCGCATCGCGCACGACCCGCAGGATTTTATCCGCGAGATCGGGATTGTCCAGGAGACTGGGGGATAGATTGACGGAGACGGAAAGCGGATGGCCGTTGTCGTGCAGAAGCCGGCAAGCGGCGATGGATTTTTCCATAATGAGGTAGGTCAGCTTCTCGATATTATCGCTTTTCTCGAGCGGCTCGATGAAGGCGTAGGGGGAGATGACGCCATGTTCGGGGTGAATCCACCGGGCGAGCGCCTCCGCGCCATGCACGATGCCGGTCTTAAACCCGACCTTGGGCTGATAGAAAGGCTCGAACTGCTTCTGCTCTATGCCGTTCAGAATATCCTCGATGGTAAAATCAGGCGTCGCCGCCTGCCTGGACGTCCTGGACTGGAGGGCGCGATGCCGTGAAATAAAGGCTTCGATATGCAACGGCGAAAGAGGCTTCTGTATCGCTCCCAGCAGCCTGACATTATAGGCGGCGGCCATTTTCTTCACCGTCCCGATGAGGGCGCCGTCGTGCGAGCTTATGATGACGACGGAAACGTCCGGATGATTCTTCCCCAAATGGCGGAGAAATTCCATGCCGTCCATTCCGGGCATATTGAGATCGCAAAGAACGATATCGATCGAATTTCCGTCCTGGCGCCGGAGTATCTCCAGCGCCATTTTGCCGTCGGATGCTTCCAATACCGGCTTGGAGCTATGCGGGCGCAGCATATTCGCCGTCGTCAGCCGCAAGAAATCGTCATCGTCCAGCACCAGGAAATTCAACTCATCTTTGCTCATGGGCCGCCTTCCTATGCATCACGGTCGGACAGTTGGTATAGTAATATTCGAGCTTCTCGGGAGAAAAATTCTTGGCGACGAAGCCCTTGGCGCCGAGATTCTTAGCGGTCAGGACATTATCCTTCACGCTGTCGCTGCTGATAATAATAACATAAGCGCTGGGGTCGAAGCTAAGAATCTCGGATAACGCTTCCATGCCCGAGCCTCCAGGCAGATGAATATCGAGAAAAAGTATGTCGGGGAGCATACTTAAGTATGTTTCCACGAGGCCGTCGATGCCGCCCACTTCGACGACATGTATTTTGGGATGGAAAACCCTGGCGATCAGCGACCTGACGAACATATCGTCCTCGACCACCATGACGATGTCGCGCGCCCTTTCCATTCTCGCCGTGAGCAAAGGAGGCGTGTCCGATTTTTCCTTCATGGCGTCCTGAAGCCGAAGCTGGAGCCTGGGCAGCCCTCCCATGGCGGCGGGCATCGCCTCGACGGAACAGCTATATTGCGGCATTGTCTTTTCAATATCCGAGCACAGGCCGTCAGGATCCGTTTGCGGCCCCATATTGACGAGCGCCAGAATCTCCCGGCCGGCGCATACGAAAATAACCCCATCGATGCCGCGAAAGTACTCGCGCAACTTCCATGCTATATGGGGCGCGTTATGCGTGGTCTTCCCTGTCAGGGAGACGGCGACGAATTGCCACGCGTTTATATCTTTTTTGACTTTGGCGGCGAATTGTAAGAGCTTCGCATGATCATAGGAAGGCAGAAACTCCATCATCTTCTCCCATGCCGCATAAGGTGGCCTTATGCATAAGGAATGAAACCGTGGCCGAGCCGTATAATGAACAATTTTTGACTAAACTCCACCTGTTTGTCAAAGCCGCAAGCGTAGCCATTATTCTGGGCGGCTGCGCCTCTATTGCCGGGTGGCAATTCGATATTGCCGCGCTGCGGAGCCTCGGGCCGGGCTTCACGGCGATGAATCCCGGCTCGACGGCGATCGGCTTTTTGCTGACGGGCTGGGCGCTATGGGGCCGGCAGGCGGGAGTGCCTCACCGTCTAAAATATCAGGCTCATATATGCGCTTTCGGCATTCTGGCGATCGCTATCTGCTGGATCGTCGTCCGATGGCTCGGCTGCGATTGCGGCATGGACCAGATGCTGTATCGGGATAAGCTTCACATGGAAGCTCTGCTCACCGGCCGTCCCAACCGCATGGCGCCGAACACGGCGGCGACGTTTCTTCTTGCCGGGCTTGCGCTGCTGTTTCTCGACGTCAAATACCGCCGCATACGCATATGGCCGGCGCAGTTTCTCGCCGTAGGCGTCATATTAAGCTCCCTGCTGACACTTATCGGCTATTTATACAACTCGATCTCCTTGATCGGCTTCAAGAATTTTACGCCCATGGCGCCCAATACGGCCACCTTGTTCCTGCTGACGGGCGGCGCGATTCTATGCCTGCGTCCCAAACGCGGCCTGATGGCCATTATAAGCGGCGCAGGCGCGGGCGGCATGCAAGCGCGCCGCCTGCTGCCTTTGATCGTCGCGATCCCCGCCAGCGTCGGCTTGATAGAAGAACACGCCCAGTCGGCGGGCCTGCTGGATCAAGCCCTCCTGCTGCCGGTTTTCGCGCTGACCAATATCGTCGCCCTTGCGGCATTGATCTGGTGGGGCTCGGCTTCCGTAGGAAAATTGGATCGCCAGAGGCGGCACGCCGAGGAGGATCTGCAAAAAGAAAAAGCCGCTTCCGACAAAGCCAATCAGGCCAAATCCGAATTCCTGGCCAATATGTCGCATGAGCTGAGAACGCCGCTCAACAGCATCATCGGCCTGAACCGGATGCTTTACGAAGATAAAACCCTCGATGCCGAGCATAAGGAAATGGTCGGCATTTCCTTCCGGGCGGCCACCAATCTGCTGAACATCGTCAATGATATTCTCGATTTATCGAAGATCGAGGCCGGAGCCCTGGAACTCGAAAAGATCATCTTCTCGCCGGAAGAAGTGGCCAACAACATCATGGAGGTATTCCTTCCTCTATGCAGTCAGAAGGGCCTGGCGCTGACGTGCGATTTCGCCACCGGCACCGCGCCTTATCTCGTCGGCGATCCGCTCCGGCTGGGGCGCATCATGCTCAACCTGGTCAGCAATGCCGTCAAATACACCGAGAAGGGATCGATCAAGATCGATATCTCGTTTTCTCCCGCCGGTCCGGATTACCTGACGATGGATTGCGGCGTCACGGACACGGGTATCGGGATACCGGCGGACAGGCTGGACCGCATCTTCGACAAATTCATGCAGGCGGATTCTTCCATCACGCGCAAATATGGCGGCACCGGGCTTGGCCTGAATATCGCCCAGCATTTGACCGCGCAGATGGGAGGGCAGATGGGCGTGGAGAGCGCCGAAGGCGTAGGGTCGCGTTTTTGGTTCAGAATTCCGTTCCCGACTTCGGAAATCAGGCCCATGCTCGATAAAAGAATCTTCCAGGGCCAGCATCCGGACAGGCTGCCCGAAGAACGGCGGAAAAGAATGGAGGATATCAGCATTCTGGTCGGGGAGGACCATCTGCTGAATCAGGAATATGTGACAAGGCTTCTGGCCAGAATGGGCCTCGGCAACCATCATATCGTGGACAGCGGGAAAATGATCCTGGAGGCCCTGGACCGGAAATCATACGATCTCATCCTGATGGATTGCCACATGCCCCTCCTGAGCGGATATGAGGCGACGAAGGCGATCCGGCTCAAGGAAAAAGAAACCGAGAACCATGTTCCCATCATCGCCATGACGGCGGACGCCATGCCCGGAACGCGGGAACGGTGCCTGATCTCGGGCATGGATGATTATATCAGCAAGCCGATCAATCCCGACGAACTGCGTCATATCATGAGCCGGTGGGTGACGTTCGCGGACGATGATAGCGCGGACGGCCCCCATGAAGCCGCGGCGGCGCTCGGCGGCGCATTCGGTCTTCCCACCTTGATGGCTTTCGCGAAAAGCGACGACGATCTGCGGCGGCTGCAGGAAGTGTTCGTGCGGCAGTCGGAGCACACCCTCGAAGGCTTGCGCAATAATCGCAGCGACGGAGAGAATGCGGCATGGGTCGAAGCGGCGCATAAATTAATGGGAAGCGCGACGGCGGCAAAGGCGGAAAAACTAAGGGCCGCGTGCGAACGGGCGCAAGAAATGGCAAACGCCGCCGCCATTCAGCGCCAGGCGATCTTCGATGAGATTTGCGCGGCCTATGACGAAGTCAAGAAAATCCTTCTGGAAGAAAAATGGCATGGCTGATGACGGCCCGCGGAAAGTCGCGGCCGGGCGCATCGCCGTCTTGAATTCTTCACAATTCCATGCGTCAATGATGGCATCATTTTTTTCAGACGGGGTGCGTCATGATGCGTCATTTATTCTTGGGACTTGGCCTTATGCTGCTCTCGGACTGCGCGGCGGCCGATACGATGGCTGAGGGGATGGCCAATGGGATGGAAAGCCCATCCTGGCAGGGAGCGATAGCGGCGCATGCGGATGTGTCCGATTTCGCCGTCGCCATAGACGAAAATTCATGGCGGGAATTATGGCAGCGGATCGGACAGCCCGCCCCTTCTCCCTTGCCGGAAGGCCAAATGGCGGTCGCGGTTTTCCTGGGACAGAAGCGAAGCGGGGGCTATAAAGCCGAAATCGTCGGGGTGCAGGAGCATGAGAGCAACCTGACCGTTTCTTACCGCGAGCATCGCCCCCGCCTCGGCGCCATGGTGACGCAGGTGATCACGTCGCCCTATGCGGTGACGCTTCTGCCGCTCACGACACTGCCGGTCAAATTCGAAAAGGCCGATTAGCCGGCAGCGGCAGGGGCCTCAGGGGCTTCTTTCCGCGCCATGATCGCCGTGAAGAATCCGTCCGTGCCGTGCTGGGCCGGGGTCAGACGCATGACATCCCCTTCGCACGGCGGCGGCGCCGAGGCGACTTCGCGCCAGACCTCGCTATAGGGCATAAGCGTGAAATCCTCATGCGCGGCGAGAAATGTTTCCACCTGCTGCTGATTTTCTTCCGCGAGTAATGAGCATGTCGCATAAATCAGCCGCCCGCCCGGCTTGACCAGCCGCGCGGCGCTGGCGAGAATCCGCGCCTGAAGCGGCAGAAGCTCGGCAAGTCCTGGGCCTAGCTTTTTCCAGCGCGCGTCGGGATTGCGCCGCCAGGTGCCCGTGCCGGAACAGGGCGCGTCGGCCAGCACGCGGTCGAACGCGCCTTTCTGCCGCTTGACCCAAGGATCGGATTCCGCCGCCAGAGTCCGGGTTTCGATATTATGCAGCCCGGCGCGGCGGAACCGTTCTGTCGCCCGTTCCAGGCGCTTGCCGAGAACGTCGCAGGCCGAGACGCGCCCCTTATTCGCCATCGCCGCCGCCATGGCCAGGGTTTTGCCGCCCGCTCCGGCGCAGAAATCGGCGACGCGCATGCCCGGACGGGCGTCGGCCAGCAGCGCGGCGAGCTGCGAGCCTTCATCCTGAATCTCCACCCTGCCTTCCTTGAAGGCCGCGAGCGTCGGCAGCGCGGCGCGCGCGCCGAGCCGCAGCCCGTAAGGCGCATAGCGGCTTGGCTTGGCCGAAAGCCCGGCTTCCGCAAGCTCGCGGATAACGTCGTCGCGGTT
Organism: Alphaproteobacteria bacterium; assembly: GCA_037200005.1. NCBI lineage: Bacteria > Pseudomonadati > Pseudomonadota > Alphaproteobacteria > Alphaproteobacteria bacterium. The sequence continues at coordinate 75,630 of JBBCGY010000001.1, forward strand.
TGCCTTGACCTGATTGACCCGCAGGTCGAACGGCGCGGGCGCGCATAGCGCCTCGAGCTCTTCTTCGCATCGCGCGCCGAACTGCGCCTCGAACAGCGGCCATAAATCTTCGGGACATTCCACGCGGACATGGACGGGCATGCGGGGATGCAGAAGGTCATGCCCCTTGAGCTTGCCGAGAAATTTTTCCTCCTCCATGCCGAGCATGTCGGGCGCGAATCGCGCGCCGGAAAAATAGGCGGCGGTCGGCGCTTCCTTCTCGTCCAGCACCAATCGCAGATACGCAATCGTCAGCAGGCGCGGCGACGGCGAAGCCCCGTAATGCCCGCACCACCAGGAAAGCCGCGCCCTGTGGCGCAGGATGCCGTAAGCGGTCTCCGCGACCGAGGTGCGGTCTTTCGCGCCGATATAGCGATGGCCGCGGAAATACGCGGATATCAGCGCGTCGGCGGGCCGCGCCTCCTGCTCGATCATGCCGAGAATATCGATGACGGCTTGCAGCCGCGCGGCGGGGCTCATGGCTCACCTATAAGACGCCGCGCCTCGGCCAGGCAAGCATCGCGCTCCGCCTTGAAACCGCCCGCGATCCACCAATCCTCGATCTCGCGCATCATGACGCCGAGGCGCGGCGACGACGCAAGACCAAGCTTCAAGAAATCCTCGCCGGTCAGAGGAAAGCGCGGCGCGTTCCACGCAGCGGCAGCCGCCAGCAATTCCGGCAATAGGGGCGGCAGGCCGTCCGCTGCCGCCTGCAGCAGCAGCCGCGCCTTGCCGTAAGGTGCGCCGTAACGGTACAGCGCCTTGTTAAACGCCTTGCGGTCGGGCGCGGCGGCGCGCGCCGGATCGAGCAGATCGAGAATATCGCGCATCTCGCGGTTCGGCAGGCGCAGCGCGGCATGCAGCACCGGCTCGAGCTGCCTGTCCTCGCGCAGCAGCGCCGCGAAACGCAGTGCGAAACCGGCATCGGGCGCAAGGGACAGCAAGCGCCCCAGCCGCTCAAGATCGAGATCGAGCGGCAGGACTTCCGCCAGCACGCCGTGTTTTTTCATCAAGGCGAGCGCGGACGCGGGATCGGGCGCGAGCAACAATTTCCGCCATTCCTGCGTGATCCGTTCGCGCGAAAGCTGGACCATGCCGCCCGCAGCTTCGGCGCAGGCGGCAAGCGCCGCCTCATCGGCTTTGGCGCGCCCGTACCAGGCATGAAAGCGGAAGAACCTTAAAATCCGCAGATAATCCTCGGCGATTCTTTCCTCGGCACGGCCGATGAACCGCACGCGCCCGGCGCGCAAATCCTCCAGCCCGCAATGATAGTCATAAACGCGGCCCTCGGAATCGGCATAAAGCGCGTTCATCGTAAAATCGCGCCGCGCCGCGTCTTCGGCCCATTCGTCGGTATAGGCGACTTCGGCATGGCGGCCGTCGGTTTCCACGTCGCGGCGCAGGCTGGTGATCTCGTAGCCCCTGCCCTTGACCACCGCCGTGACGGTGCCGTGCGCGAAGCCGGTGCGGACCACCTTGATCCCCGCCTGCAGCAAAAGCGCCTCGGCGATTTCGGGCGGACGGTTTACGGCGAGATCGACCTCCCCCACCAGCCTGCCCAGAAACATATCCCGCACCGCGCCGCCGACGGCCCGCGCCTCGGCTCCCGCCGCCGCGAAGATGGTGAAAATCGCGCGCAGGCTTTTATCGCGCAGCCATGGTTGCTGCGCGGCGTCGATGGCCGTCGCGGGTTGTCCTGTATTCATGTGACGAGGGTTATAGAACAGATTGCGCGGCGGGGGAACTTCCGAAAATTACATGGTTCCGAACATGCGGTCCCCGGCATCGCCGATGCCGGGAACGATATAGGCGTTCTCGTTGAGCCGGTCGTCGAGGGCGGCGCAATAGACCCTGATCGCGGGATGCTTGGCGAAAAAGGCGCGCAGGCCTTCCGGCGCGGCGATCAAGGCCATGACGCGGATTTTTTCCGGCGCGATGCCCTGCTTGAGGACGAGATCGCAGGCATGAATCAGCGAGTTGCCGGTCGCCAGCATCGGGTCGACGACGAAAAACATCTGCCCCCTGTCCTTGGGCAGACGCACCAGATATTCGACGGGCATTTTGGTGTCGTGGTCGCGATACACGCCGATATGCCCCACCTGAGCGGTCGGCATCAGGTCGAGCAGGCTTTCCGCCATGACGAGGCCGGCGCGCAGCACCGGCACGATGCAGGGTGGCGGCCCGGCCAGCGCCGGCGCCATCATCTCGGCGAGCGGCGTTTTGATGGGACGCTTGGTGGTCTCGAGGCCGCGCGTCACTTCATAGCCGACCAAAAGCGAGATTTCGCGCAATAAGGTGCGGAAGCCGTAAGCCTCGCGCGACACTTCGCGCATCTGCGTCAGTTTATGCTGGATAAGGGGATGATCGACGATGAAGAAATTGGGGTACTCGCTGACCTTTTGCATCGCTTCTATTCCCCAAAGACCCAATCGACCGGTATATAGACATTCGCGGATAGAATCTCGGTGCCTGGATTAAGATAGGTCAGCCCGGCATTCGATATATGCCCGAAGGAAGCGGCGATCCGCATATCGTTATCGAAGCGCCAGCCCACCTCCATGGTGGAGCGGAACTCGACGAAAGAGCCAAGCCTCTTGCCGTTGCCGCGGTAATAAACGCCGACGACCTCGTTGGGAGCTATGAAGAAATTCCTGCCGAAAGGAAAAATATCGAACATGAAGCCGCCATAGCCGTACAGCGCCCCCGAACTGGTGCCCTCGATTCCGGTCATGGGACGAATCTGAAAATATTTATCCCAGCTCTTGAAACTATCCGACACGATCGGCAGCAGCGACGTGCCCCAGCGATATTCGGCGCGGAAATCCACCGCCTGATGGCGGGGATTATTCTGGTCGACGTCATAATAGCCAACGCTGAAGCCCAGAAGATCGGGCTGCTTCCACCACAGCAAATTCCTGTCCTCGGCGGACGCGTCCTGCGACCGCACATAGGTCAAGGGCGGCTCGGCAGCGTGGGCCAGGCCGGCGATCAGGCATGAAAGAACGAGCGCGGCGCAGAACTTCATGGGCATGGGAGAACCTTCGGAAAGAGCGATCTTCGGAGACGGAGCCGGATTCTGCGCAGAGGCGGGAATTTTATCAAGGACGTTTTGCTTGCCGCCCCGGCGAGGCGAGGGATTTCGTGACGATTTCATAGCTATTGGTCGAAAGGCCCCTGACCGCCTGCAATTCCTTAAGCGCCGCCTGCATCAATTTCTGCCGCGCGGGATCGAAGCTCCGCCAGCGGTCGAACGCCCCGGCAAGCCGGGCGGCCATCTGCGGATTGAGCTTATCGACCTTGCTGATTTCCTCCACCAGCAAACGATAGCCCGCGCCCGACGCCGCGTGAAAGGCGAACAGATTGCCGGCAAAGCCGCCGATCAGCGAACGCAGCTTGTTGGGATTGGCGCGGTCGAAGTCCGGATGTTTCAATAGTTCCCTAACCCGCCGCACCGTATCGCCGCGCCCTGCCGACGCTTGCACCGCGAACCATTTATTAATGACGAGCTCGTCCTCGCGCCAGCGGGCATAGAAATCCATCAGCGCGCGGATTCTGAGCTTGTCGCCGCTTTGCACGAGCACGCCGAGCGCGGCGGCCTGATCGGTCATGTTGGGCGACTGCCGCACTTGCGCCGCCGCCGCGGCCAAAGCCTTCCCATCGCCGCTCAGTCCCAGATAGCCAAGGCACAGGTTTTTCAAGGCGCGCGCGCCCATCGCCTTGCCGTCCACCCCATAGGGATCGGGCGCGAGATCGCGCCAGCGCGCCCAGAACAAATCGCGATGCTCGCGGGCGATCGCGCGGCGCAAGGCATCGCGCGCCTTCTGCACGGCGGCCGGATCGACGGTCTTGCCCGCCGCCGCGAGCAACAGCGCGATTTCATGCTCGCCGGGTATTTGCAAAAGCAGCGCGGCGAAGGCCGGATCGAGCGTCTTGTCGGCCAGAACCGCGCCCAGCGCCGCGATGAATTTTTCCGGCATCGCCGGTTTGCGCCCGGCCTTGAAAGCGGCGACGAGGCGCAGCAATATGCGGTTGAACAATGTCTGTCCGGCATCGAAACGGCTGAAGGAATCTGTATCGTGCGCCAGCAGAAAAAGCAGTTCCGATTCCCGCCAGGCGTAATCAACCCGCACCGGCGCCGAGAAATTCCGCAACAGAGAGGGGATCGGCTCGGATTCGATATTCTTGAACGTGAAATTCTCGACCGGCTTGCGCAGCTGCAAAATCTCGGTGCCGATAAGATCGCGCCCGCTTTTATCCAGAAGGCCGATAGCGAAAGGAATATGCAGCGGGCGCTTCTTCGGCTGCCCCGGCGTCGGCGGGCAGGATTGCCTGACCTGCAGGGCATAAGTCTGTTTCTTCTTGTTATAGCGCGACGTCACCTTGAGCAGCGGCGTGCCCGCCTGGCTGTACCACAGCTTGAATTGATCGAGATCGACGCGGTTGGCATCGCTCATCGCGGCGACGAAATCGTCGCAGGTCGCGGCGCTGCCGTCATGCCGCTTGACATAGAGCTTCATCCCGCGCTGCCAGCCGGTTTCGCCGAGCATGAGATGGAGCATATGGCATAATTCCGCGCCCTTCTGGTAAATCGTCGACGTATAGAAATTGTCGATGGTGAGATAGCTTTCGGGACGGACGGGGTGCGCGTTCGGCCCGGAATCTTCGGCGAATTGCTGAATTCGCAGCCCGCGCACTTCACGTACCCGCTCGACGGCGGGCGAATTCATCGCCTCGACGAATTGCCGCTCGCGGAATACCGTCAGCCCTTCTTTCAAACTCAGCTGAAACCAGTCGCGGCAGGTGATGCGGTTGCCGGTCCAGTTATGGAAATATTCATGGCCGACGACGCGCTCGACGAAGGAAATATCGCCGTCGGTCGCGGTTTCCGGGCGCGCCAGCACGCAATCGGAATTAAAGATATTGAGTCCCTTATTCTCCATCGCGCCCATATTGAAGAAGCGCGTGGCGACGATCATGAACCGGTCGAGATCGTATTCGAGGCCGTAGGCCTCTTCGTCCCAGCGCATCGAATTCTTGAGCGCGCGCAGCGCGATGGCCGTCTGGCTTCCGTTGCCCGGCTCGACATAGATTTCGAGCAGCACCTTGCGCCCGGATTGGGTGACGAATTTGTCCGGCACGCGGTCAAGCTTGCCCGCGACCATGGCGAACAGATAACAGGGTTTCGGAAACGGGTCTTCCCACGACACCCAATGCCTTCCACGGAGCCGTCCGCCGGCAATCCTGCCCTTGCCGATGAGATTGCCGTTCGAGAGCAGCACCGGATATCGCGCCGCGTCCGCTTCGATCCGCACGCGAAACCGCGCCAGCACGTCGGGCCGGTCGGGATAATAGGTGATGCGGCGAAATCCTTCGGCCTCGCATTGGGTGCAAAGCATGTCGCCGGACTGATAAAAACCGGACAGCGCGGTATTTTTATGCGGCTCGTGCGTGCTGACGATCTCGAGCGTAAAGGGCTTGCCGCCATCCGGCACGAGCTTTTTCAGGACGATAAGATGCTCCGGCGTGACCTCATATTCCGCCGCCGCGAGCTTGCGGCCATCGAGGCGGACTTCCTTCAAATCCTGCGCTTCGCCGTTCAGGGTCAGCGCGCCGCCCGCGGACGCGGCGGGATTGCGCTTCATGCGCAGCGTCGCGTGGACCCGCGTATGATCGTCATGAATTTGCACATCGAGCGCCGTATCCGTAACCAGAAACGGCGGGGGCGAATAATCGGCCCGCAGCACGGGCATGGGCTTGGGCGGCGTGGGCGCGTCATAGGGGAATTTAGAAAATTTAGACACGGGCTGATCTCCGACGGAACCATATAGACATCAGAGAAGCTTGCGGCAAAAGTCAATCGGACTCAAGCGCCGTCCGGCATTAGGCCTCCAGCGCGGTCTTCTGGAACGTACGGCGCAGCATCGTCTGGTCTATATTATAGCGCTGTTCCGCATCATAGCCGAGCACGGGCATATTGCCCGGCGTCGCCCCTTCGCGCGGCTTCAGCGCGCCGAGATAAAGGAAACCGACCTGCCCAAGAATCATGTTCCGCATCACGAAAGGCAGATAGCCCGGACGGGGCCAGCCGTCGGCGATGCCGCGCGGCTTGTCGTAATCGGGATAGCCGAAAATCTCCGCGCCGCGCATGGTGCGAAAACCGCCCGCGCCGCCGCCCGTCTTGCCGCCGGTCTCTCCGCCGCTTTTTTCGCCGGAATTTTTCTTTTCACCGTCGTCATTGGCGGCAAAGCCGCCGCGCCAGTCGTCATGCAGCAAATCCTGCAGCGTTTTCGAAGTATCCGGCAATTCGCGCAGGAACCGCCTGTAGACCATCGCGTAATTATGCCGGTAAAGATCGCCATGCTCCCGGTCGCGCTGCGTTTTCAGCCAAAGCGCTTTCAGCTCTGACCGGTAGTACCGGAAAAAGTCGGCCTCTTTTTCCCTGTCATGCTCGGCGAGGGTATATTGGATGACGCCCATCTGGTCATAGACGATGTCGCTCCATTCCCACCAGAAACGCATGGGGATCTTTTTTTGCGGTACGAGTAGAGTCATGGCCGGATTATTGCTCCTTCCCGTTGCAAAAGTAAATTCCTGTTTTTAGGCAAGTCATGAGTATATATCTTGTATGAACCGGTCTTGCGTTAACTATAATAAACTCCGCCATGAATGATCCTGCCGCCGATTCTCGCCCCTTGCTCCTTTATCTCGTCACCGAGGATTGGGCCTTTATGTCCCATCGGCTTCCGGTGGCGCGGGGGGCCGAAGAAGCCGGGATGCGCGTCGGCGTCATGACGCGCGTCGGACGGCATGGCGGGGACATTCAGGCGCTCGGCTATGATTTATATCCCCTTCAATGGGTCAGGCGCAGCCTTAACCCGCTCAGGATTCTGCGCGATCTTACGCAGATTATCGCGCTATATCGCCGCCTTCGCCCGCGCATCGCGCAGCATGTGGCCCTCAAGGCCGTTCTCATAGGAGGCCTCGCGGCGCGGTTCGCCGATATCCCGGCGCAAATCGCCGCGATCAACGGCGTGGGTTTCGTCTTTACCGATCCGGGGCTGAAGGCGCGCCTCATGCGCCTCGCTTTCGTGCCCATGCTGCGTTTTGTCCTGCGCCGCGAGCATGTCATGGCATGGTTCCAGAATGCGGACGACCGCGATTTATTCATCAGGCTCGGCATCGTCGTGCCGGAACAAACCGTCATCCTGCGCGGCGCGGGCGTCGATACCGATATATTGCAGCCGGCGCCGGAAGCGGCCGGCCCCATCACATGCGCTTATGCCGGACGGATGCTGCGCTCGAAAGGCGTGGACGCGCTGGTCGAGGCCGTGCGGCGATGCAGGGCCGAAGGCATGGATCTTCGCCTTCTTCTGGCCGGATCGGCCGACGACAATCCGACCAGTTTCTCGCAGCAACAGCTCGAAGCCTGGAATCGCATGGAAGGGATCGAGCATCTTGGCCACATTTCGGACATCGGCGATCTGTGGAGACGGGCGCATATCGCCGTCCTGCCCTGCCGCGTGCGCGAGGGAATGCCGAAAACCCTGCTCGACGCGGCGGCATGCGGGCGGCCCATCGTGGCCAGCGACCTCGAAGGCGTGCGGGAAGTCGCGCGGCACGGGCATAACGCCATCCTCGTTCCGCCTGGCGATACGAATGCGCTCGCGGCGGCGCTCGCGGCGCTGACGAAAGACGCGGCGCGGCGGCAAAATATGGGGCGCGAAAGCCGCGCCATGGTCATGGGAGAAATGTCGGCAGCCGCCATTCAGGCAGGCGCGGCGGCGATTTACCGCCGGATCATAGCGTCTTCCCGATCAGCGCCGGATTCCCTTCGGCGTCGCGGGCCCGCATCGTGAACGTGCCGCGCGCGCAAAGCCGCCGCGCGCCGGTCAGAAAATTTTCGGCGGTCATGGCGACCGAAACCGTGACGTCGCTTCCGGAAACGGCCGTGGGATGAGCGACCAGATCGATCAATTCGCCCTGATAAGAGGGCAAATGGAAGTCGATCTCCCCTGACGCGATCATGATCATGGACTGACGGCAAAAGCGCGACGCCGCCACGAAGGCGGCCTTGCCCATCAACCCGAGCGCCGCGCCATGATCGAGTTCGCCATGATGATCGGTGGAGTCGGGAAAGATCATTTCCATCATATGCGCCGCGTGAGGCGGCAAGGGCCGGTCGTCGCCGGGCGCCGCGCGGATCGGCTCCTTGCCGTCCACCGCCACGAGAACGAAGCTGCCGCGCGCGCAAAGCTTGCGCGTTCCCGCGATCAGGTCTTCGGCATAGAGTTCGACTCCGGCGGCGAGCGATGTGTTGCCGACTCGCTCGATGCTGCCGGCAAGTTCGACAAGCTGACCCTGGCGCGCCGGAGCGAGGAAATCGATCTGAGCCGCGGAGGCCGTGACGAAATTGCGCCGCGCATAGCGGCTCCCGGTCAGGAAGGCCGTCTTATCCATCAGTGCCAGCGCCGTGCCGCCGTAAAGCGTGCCGTGATGATTGGCCTGCTTCGGCACGACGAGTTCGACGATCTTGGTGACGGCGAGAGGCATGCTTTATCCTGCGCGGGATTTCGGGAACATGAAAGCGAGCGGCAGCGCCAAAGTCTGCATGATGAGAATCAGCACCCGGAAGCTCAGAGCGTAAAGCGCCGCCACGCCCTTAGCGTCGCCCCACAGCATCAGCGAGAAAACCCAGCCCCATTCGGCGAGGCCGAGATTGCCCGGCGTCAGCGGGACCAGCACCGTCAAAGTGGCGAACGGCAGGGCGTAGGCGATATGGGCGGGCGCAAGCGCCAGATTGAACGCCATCGCTCCCAAGAGCAGACGCAGCGTCATGAACAGGATGCGCAGGAACGACCACATCAAGGCTTCGGGAAAGACCAGGCGCGGAAAAATTTTAACGCCTGCCGCGCCGCCCAGCACAGCGACCCCAAGCCCGCATATCAGCCAGGCCGGGAAGCTGATATCCATCCATAGCTGCAGCAGGCTGCCGGGCATGAACGCCATGACGATGAACAATTCCCCCAGCTGGTCGACCATCGCATTCTTGAAACCACGCTTCCAGTTGCGCTCTCCGCCGCCATGCGTCGCCAGCGCGCGTCCGGCGATCAACGCCACGGTCGAGGGCAGGATTTGCGCGAGCCAGCTTTGCCAGACGAAATGCCGCCAGTAATAACCGGTGGCGTGCGGCGCATGATGATCGAGGGCGCGGTCGAGAAACGCCCATTTGCGCGCGCCCGTCCACAGCATCAGGAATGTCAGCGCGACGACCCCGATCAAGGCCTGAATATTGATATTCTCGAGAAGCTGCCGCCGGTCGTCGCCGGTCAACGCCGTCTGCCGCACGAGATAAATGCAAAGCCCCAGGCCGAGCGCGAGGCCCGCCGCGGCCTGAAGAGCCAGAGGAATACGTTTTTTCATGGGATCAGCCCGCGAAAAATCGCCGCGTAATTCTCGACGGCGTCCGGCCACGACCAGTTGGACAATGCGAAGGCTGCCAGCTCGGCGCGCCGCGTCTCCAGTTTTTCCGGATCGGCCAGAACAGCCTTGATTCTTTCCGCCCAGCGCGCCGCCGTCGCCTCGGGATCGGCGGAATCGACGGTTTCCGTAAACAATATCTCCGGCAGGCGCGCGTCGGCTCCCGCGATCTCGGCGCCGCAAAGAATCGGAAGACCGCAGGCGGCGGCTTCCTGAACCACCAGCGGAAAGCCCTCGCCGCTGCTGGGCAAAACCAGAAGATCGGCGGCCTGATAAAGTTCGGCGACGCCCGCGCCATTGCGATCCCGCACCGCCATGCAATTGCGCAATCCCCACAGCGCGGGATCGAGCGGGCCGCGCCCGGCGAACATCCAGTCATATTCCGGCAGCGAAGCCGCGAGGCGCTTCAGCGCCGGCAATCCCTTTTTCTCGACGAAGCGCCCCACGAACAGCATGGCGGGCTGTTCGTCCAGGCCGAATTTCTGCCGCAGCACATGGCGCCGGTCGGACGTGACCGGCTTGAAAACGCTGGTCAGCACGCCGTTGGGAATTAATTGCGGCGCGTGCTTCCATTTGCCGATCAGGCCGGAGAAATAATCCTGCACCTGCGCGGCGATGAACACCGTCTGGTCGGCATGCTGGAGCATCTTCGCGGCGATCCAGCGATTCCCGTGACGCATAAGGTCGCGCAGCAGGCGGTTTTGATAAGGCACCGCGCCGATATGCTGGGTAATCACCACCGGCCTTTTAAAGACTTTCGCGAACAGATACGCGGCGATATTGCCGGAATAAAGCGTATCATGCAGCCACAGCGCGTCATGCTCGCGCACCGCTCTCGCCAGCTTCATCAGCGCCCGCGGCGACCAGACCGGCATCGGCACGCCGTATTTCCGCTCGATGATGTTGGTGCCTCCCATCGGCAGATAGGTCACGCCCGGCAGCTCGACCACCGGATCGCAGGCCGTTGCCGCCCAGGTGAAATCGATGCCCGGCGCGACCTGGCGCATCGTCAGCAGCAATTGCCGCGCGACCAGCTCAATCCCGCCGCCATGAGCGGGGTAATAATGCGTGACGACCAGAACCTTCATAACCACCGCACCTGCCCGGCAGCCTGCTGCTGCAGATCCAGCACCGCCATCGCATCCGCCGCGTCGATGCCTTGCGGCTTGGCGCCGGACGTCATGGCATCGGAGAAACGGCGGAACACTTCGTCATTGCCGTAATCTAGGCGTCCGCGAAGATAGGCGATGCCGTTCGGAACATATTGCGCCATATGCCAGGCGCAGGCGCGCAGACTCGTCCCCACGATCTGCGGCAGTTCATGCGCGCCGTCCTGCGGCAGGCGGATATAGAAATCGCGGAAGATATCGACGATGCCCAGCGCCTTCTCGCCGCCGACGGTGAGCGTCCATTCGCTCAGCGGGCTGACAAAGTTGCAGCCTATCGTCACCGGAATATCGCGCTCGCCCTGATAGACGAGGCGGATTTCGTCCGGAGTATTGTCCTTCCCCTTCCGCCACGCCACCGCGTCGCGCAGCCGCATGCCGCCCGCGAGCCGCCGCAGCAGATAGAAGAAATGCGGACTTTCGTCATAAAACAGTCCAAGCGGCAATTGCTGATACCATACCGGCAGGCGGCGGCGCGGATTGCCGAGTTGCTGCGCCGCGATCCATTTCACCGCGCCCAGCCGCCCAGCCGCGATATCGCGCTCCAGCCGGGCGAAAGCGCGGGAGAACTGAAAATTATGCACGACCGCCAGAATCTTTCCCGAATCCGCCGAGGCTTTAAGCATGGCCCTGCCTTCGTCCCCGCTCATGGCGAAAGGCTTTTCGGTCAGCACATGCTTGCCCATGCCGAGCGCCTCGCGCGCAAGCTCCGCATGCGCAAAGGGCGGCGCGGCGATCGTCATTGCTTCGATTTCATCGCGCCACGGCGCATCGGCCAGGCTCATGCCGGCCGCGTGATAGGGAATGCCGAACCGCTCGGCGACCATTTTAGCTTTGTCGGCATGCCGGTCGATGACTCCGGCAAGCTCGAGGCCGCCGCAGCGCATGATCGAGGGAATGTGCCGCGCCTGCGCGACCCAGCCCAGGCCGATGACGGCAACCTTACGCGCCATGGCGGGACGATCGCTTGGAAGTCAGGAACAGCACCATGTAACCCATCACGGCGGCAAGGAACGATCCGGTCATAATGGCAAGCCGCGTCCTATCGATCAAGGCTCCATCCTGAAAGCTGAGGCTGCCGATGAACAGGGCCATAGTGAAGCCGACGCCGCCCAGAATGCTCATGCCATAGACCTGCGCCCAGCCGGCATGCGGCGGCAGGCGCGAGATTCCCGATTTCACCGCCACCGCGATCGCGGAGAAAATGCCGATCTGCTTGCCGAGAAACATGCCCAGCACGATGCCCCAGAAGACCGGATGATCGAGGGATTCAATCGTCATGCCTTTCAGCGTCACCCCCGCATTGGCGAAGGCGAACACCGGAAGAATGGCGAAAGCCACCCATGCATGCAGCGCCGACAATACCTTCTTGCCGCTGGCGCGCGGCAGCGCGAAAGCCAGAATCACGCCCGCGATGGTGGCGTGGATGCCGCTGTGATGCACGCAGTACCATAGCGGCACGCTCAGCAGCAGATACGGCCAAGCCCTGTCGATTTTCAGGCGGCGCAGTCCCCACATGGCGCCGACGATGGCAAGCGCATTGCCGACATACAGCGCGTCGAGCTGCCCGGCGTAAAATAATCCGATGATGAGGATCGAGCCGAGATCGTCCACGATGGCGAGCGTCAGCATGAAGACGCGCAGGCTGGGGGGCAGGCGCTTGGCCAGCAGTGCCATGATTCCCACGGCGAAAGCGATATCGGTCGCCGCCGGGACCGCCCAGCCGCGATAAAACTCCGGATGGCCTGCTACACAGATGAAATAGACGATGGCGGGTGCCACCATGCCGCCGAGCGCAGCGATGATCGGCAGGCTGGCGCGCCGCCAATCGGAAAGCGAGCCGTGGGAACCCATTTCGCGTTTGATTTCCAGCCCGACGACCAGATAAAAAACCGGGATCAGCGCGTCGTTGATCCAGCCGGCATAATGGATGCCGAGAAACTCGACGCGCCAGAAAGCGTGATAGAAATCGGCCAGCGGCGTATTGGCCAAAATCAGCCCCGCCGATCCCGCCAGCAGCAGCACGATCCCGGACGCGGCTTCGTCGCGCAGAATTTTATGCAGCCATGATTTGGGCACGGAAACTCCTGGAAACAACGGATGGATTCGCGAGGATGGAATTATAGAATCAGTCAGCGCGCAAACGATAGCCGAAACGCACCTTCGCCGTCGCGTTTTCGGAACATTGCCCGGCGGCGGTGCCGATGATCGCGGTCGGGTTGGGCGGCAAAGCGGTGATTGGGGCGTCATTGATCGAAGCCGCGGCAAGTCCGCGGGAAATTTCGCCCGGTGCTGTCGCTTTCAAGACCAGCGCGGCGCAGGCGGCAGGCGGCAGATTCAGGTAATCGACGGTGTATTGGAACGCTTCGGGCGCATCGCATCCCGCCGCGCCGGTTCCCGCCACCGTTCCGCGCGTTACCGTCACCGCCGTGCCCCAGGGGCTGGAGATGTTATTCGCCTGCAGCATTTCGCGCGGGATGAGGGGCGGATTGATCGCCGTCAGCGTCGCCGTCAAATCGCCGGTCGCGGCGATGCAGGGCCGCTCCTGGTAATAAGTGCGGATATTCTTGTTGATAACGAGGAGTTGCTCGCCGGTCTGCTGAAGTTTTACCGAATCGCGCGTGCTGACGATCACCAGCCATACGCCGCCGAGAATTACGCCCGCGACCCCGAACACGATGGCAAGCTCGATGAGCGTCACCCCGGCGCAGAACTTTCTGGCTCTTAATCGATGCTGTTTCATGACGGATTCAGCCTGAAGGCAAAATAAAGACGGTTGGCATTGGCGCTGGTGCAACTGGCGGCGAGCCAGGTAGGCGTAGGCGGCATAGGAGTGGCAATCGCGCCGGGAATGGCGGCGTCTCCCGTATCGACGCCGATACCGACCAAACCGACCTGATCCATGACCCCCAACAATTTAGTGCCCAGATCGATGCATGCGGCTTGCGGCAGATTGCGCAGCATAATCGTAATGCCATAGCGGGGATTCACGTTGCCGAAGGCATTGGCGACGGGGGAAGCGGACACGCAAATCGTACCGTCGCCGCAAATCGATCCCGCGCCGTCGGAACTCCAGGGATGGGCGAAATAGCAGGGCGCTCCCAGACCGCAAGTCTTCGGATCGGCATCGGGCGTCAATTTGGTTTCGGCGGGAAATACATCTTTCCTCGCGACCCTTTGCGTGAAAAGAATATAGTCCTCATCCGGCAAGATCGCCGCATTCGTATAAGCGTCGCGGACATTTTCCACGATCTGCTGCAATTGATCGACGGCGCGGTTGATGTTGTGATGATGGGCCACGGCGCGCGCGCCGAGCCATATGGCGCCCGCCAGCATGCCCGCCACGCCCAGCACGATCGCAAGCTCGATAAGGTTGAACCCGCGCTGTCGATGCGGCATGCGGCGCATTGTCCGTTCTCCATTCCCTGATTACCGCAGCATAAACGCCCATTCCAGCGTCACCAGACCGCCCGCCGCCGCATTCTGGCATTCCGTGACCGCCTGCGTCGGATTAACCGGCAGGCTGGTCCCATTCGCCCACACCGTTCCCGCCGCCGTATAGGCCGTCCCGGCAGGGCCGCCGAATAGAACCGCCCGCAGCATCATTTTCTGATCCGGCGCGGAGATGCGCGACGCGAGCGCGATACAAACGTCAACCGGCAAATTGGCATAACGCACGCCAAAACTTGTTTCGCCCGGCGCGGCGGCGGCGGCCGTATTCAGATCCTTGTCCATCGGCTCGACGACAACCGCTCCCCAATCATTGGCGGGCGGAGTGCCGGGCACGCCGCCGATCATGTCGCTCGGAAAAGCGCCCTGGCAGCTCAATTTGGCCGTCAAATCCGCAGGATTGCAGCCGCCAATCGGGCTGTTGTCATGATAAATTCCCCGCTGGCTGGTATAAATGCCGCGCACATTGGCGACAATTTCGAACAGCTGTTCGCCCGCCTTGTTGATGGAAGTGGAGCGGCTCACCCGGCCCGCCGCGAACATAATCCCGGCGACGACCATTCCAGCGACGCCCAGCACGATGGCGGCCTCGACCAAAGAGAAGCCGGAGAATGAGCGGCCCCGCCTTCTGTTTTTTTCTCTCCGGCTAAAATCCACTGCCGCCGCCCTTGCTCGAGTCGCTGATGACCACGGTGATATGCAGGATCGAGCTCATGGCGAAGGCGATGACGGTGCCGACCACGGCGAGGCCGATATTCCGCACCACCACCGACTGCGCCTTAAGCTCGTCGATCTGCTCCCTGATCCATTCCTGGGTCACTTCCTCGATCACCGAGCCGATATCGCCGCGCTCGGAGAGAATTTCCATGTCGAGCGCGACCTGCGGATCGGGGAAACCGTAATTGCCCTGGCGCAGCGCCTCGCCGAGATTCTTGCCCTGCAGCACCGCTTCGACTGCCGACGCGATCCGCTCCTTGATCCAGGGATTGCCCTGCTGTTCCAGGATTTCCAGCGCGCGGCGCAGCGGCACCTGCGCGCCCATGAGCGCCGAAAGGCCGAGCATGAAGCCGCTGCCCTGCCAGATGCGGAACCACGACCAGGGCGGATATTTATCGAACTTCGCCCGCGTCTTGCCCCTCCAGAACGGCATCGTGACCGAAGTGATGACGGCGAGCGTGCCGATCGACAAAAGAATGGCGATGCCCCATTTCATGATGAAATCCGACACGTCGGCGAGCGGCCCGATCGATTCCAGCACCGCTTTCGGCGCGTTCTTGCGCATATTCTGGATCAGGTTGACGCCGAACATCCACAAGACGCCAGAAATCAGGATGATCATGAAGGCGGGATAGGTGATCGCCTGCATGACGGCGGTGCGCATTTCCTTGGCGCTCTCGCCCATCATCATGATGGAACGCAGCGACTTCGCCACGGTGCCCGATTCTTCCCCGGCGCGGAGCATGTATAATTCCGCCGACGGCACCCATCCGGCCATCGCCTGCGAAAGCGAATCTCCCGCCCGGTCGCGCTGCAGCCATTCGCGCAGCGCCATCGCCGCGGGGCGATTCGGGTATTTGCCCATCTCGCTGGAATTGTACCAAAGCCGCTCCAAGGCGCGCGACAGCGCCTCGTTCATCGCCAGCATGCCCTGAAGCTTGCGATAGACGCGAAAGCGCATCTTCGTGTTGCTGCGGAATTTCCACATGGCGTAGGAGCGTGAGAACTCTGCGCTATTCATCGCCATACACCGAGGCGCTGCTCGACTTCGGCGATCTCGCGTTCGCGGGCGAGCGGCCCGACCTCGACTTCGGCGTCGGCGGGAGAAACTTCGCCGCGGCGGATTTTTTCGAGAGCGTGCCAGGCCATCGTGATGCCATTCAGCCCATGGGGCGAAAGCCAGTATTCCTCGGCCTCGATGATCTTGCCCTCCTGGAGCAGATTCATCAGCTTGATATCGGTTTCCGCTACCTCGGCGCAAACTGTGCGCCCGCTGCGCCCCTTGAAGCATTTCGGGCAGCCGTCGGGATTGGCGACGTAAATCTGGCTCATGTCAGGCTCCTCGATCCGGTCGAGGGCGGGCTGTCCCGGATCGGCCTTCATGCGGCGCGCGATCATCAGCGCGAGGCCGGTCCGCACCCGGCGCGCGAGGTCTTCGTAATCCGGCCCGAACTGCTTGGGCGCTTCCTTGATCGGAACGCGGCAAGAGGGGCACAGGCCCTTGAGCAGCCTTTGGCAGAACATGCCGCACAGCAGATGCGGATCATAAATCAGATAAGGCTCGATGCCGAGATCGAGCAGGCGGCGCGGCACGGCGATCGCCGAATAGACGTGCAGCGTCGTGTAAATCTGCCGCCCGGAAAGCGCCAGGCGGAAGGCGAATTTGGCGGTCTGGATGTCGCGGATTTCGCCGAGCATGACGATGTCGGGATCGAGGCGCAGGGCGCTGCGCATCACTTCCGAAAAGCTTTTCTCGCGCTGCTCTTCCTTGACTGACGCGGACACGCCGATCTGGCTCGCGCCCATCACGCCGCCTTCCGGCGGGTCTTCGATCAGATAGCATTTGCGGTCGAAATTGGTTTCCACCATGCGCCGGTTGAGCATCACGCGCAGCGTCGTGGTCTTGCCTTGGTTCACCGGGCCGGAAAATATCCGCATGCCGCCGGGCAGGCTGCGCAGGAAGCGCACCGTCTTGAGCTGTTCCTGGGAAAAGCCGATCGAATCGACATCCGCCATGGCGAAATTCTCGCCGAACAGATGCGCCGAGTCATATTGCAGGCGCATATTGAGATAGCGCCCCCCGTCCGACAGCGGCACCCACTGGCAGCGCATCGACGGCACGCCGATCGGAAGCTGGACGGATTCCTGACCGCCGGTTCCGGCCAGCATCGCCGCCTGCGGCTCGAGCCAGTTGGCGGTCGCGCCCGACTGGCCGATCGAATGCGAATAGACGGCGGACAGAACCTGCTCGCCTTCGCGCTGAGTCCAGGTTTCCCACAGGCGCAGCGCGCCATCGACGCGGAACTCCACCTTGGCGCGGCCGCCCGCCGCCTCGATGTGAATGTCGTTGGCGCCCATGTCGGCGGCCTGCTGGATCATCTCGACGATCTTGCGCCTGACGGCATTGTCGTCGAGGCGAACCATCGCCGCCTGGCGCTCGGCATAGGCATAGGCCTGCTGCACGATATTCGGGGTGACGTAATGCGGCTCGTCGACTTTATAGCCTTGCCGCCGCGCCTGCAGCGCCACCGAAGTGACGAGCGGCGAATTGCGGTGCGCGGCGCTGACCAGCCACATGCCGTTATCGAACAGCGCGCAGAAATTGCGCGACTCGGCAGTGATTTTGAGCGTGCTGCCCTCGACGGTCAGCACCAGGCCGGTGAATTTCAGCGCCCCGGACAGCGCCATCGAGCGCTCGTCAACGATCTTGATCTGCTGCTGCGCCGCAATGGCGGTTTTGGCCGCGTTATCCGCGCCCGAGGACGCCGCCTTGCCCTGCGCGGACGGCGCTTGATCGGGGGATGGCGGGGCTTCCGGCGGAGGGGACGGCGGCGCAACGGCTCCCTTGGCCGGCGCGGTCAGCTCTCCGGACTTCGGCGCTGGTTTCGACGCCTCCGGTGCCTTATTGATAAGTTTGCGGGTGCGGTCGGCGAGATCGGACAGCATAATATCTCACGGCGCCCCGCGCCCATGGCTTAAAGCGCCGGCATTGTCGATGCGAAGGCTGTGCTCGTTTTTATCGCCCGGAGATTTAAGTTGAACCGTCGTGGCGTCGATGAGCTGGACTTCGGTGCCATCGGCGAGCTTGTCGCCGGCGCGCACATTGATCGTCTTGCCGTCCTGCGCAGAATCCAGATCGGCGCTGTATCTTCCGCCGGCGCCGACGATCTTGTGCACTTCATAATCCGCGGGCGAAACGGCCGATGGCGTCCGGCGCGGCGCGGAAGCCGAGGCAAGCTCGGTCACCGGCACGGCCAGAGAGGCCTTTTGCATTCCCCTGGGCATTTTCGTGACGCCGGAGGGCAGCATGGCGCCGACTTCGCTCGCCATGTCGTCCCCGCCCTCGCGCTTGGCGCGAGCTTTTTCGAGATCATGCATTTTCTGCTCGAGTTCCAGCAGAAGATCGAGGCGCGCCAGCGCTGCGCGCGCCTGATTCATGTCTTCGAGGCTGAGATCGATTTTTCCCGTCTCGAGCTTTTTCATCACGCTTTTAACCTGATCGGGAATTTCCTTGTCTTCGCCGGTCCCATCAGTCGCACTAGCCGAAGCGGCTTTGGTTTCCTCGGTCGTCCCTACTCCCGGGCCGCCGGGAGGATGGGCGAGATTGATTCCGCCGCCGGGCTGTCCCGCCTGCGCGGGGATCGATGGCGCGGCCGATGATGCGGCGCCCGTCATGGCAGCGGTATGGGCGACGGCGAGATCGGTTACGGTCGTTTGGGCAAAAGCCATGGAAGACGCGGCGCCGAGGGCCAGCACAAAGGCCGGAAACCAAGATCTAAAGGCAATTCTCATCCTACACTCCTTCGACCAGCCAGGGATCGTCCGATCGGTCAAACTTCTGATAAAGCCCCCAGGATCGGAGGCCCCATACCTAATCTGGGAAGTCGGTTCATCATCGGCGAATAGGGTTAAGTTCCCGTAAACATAGGCTTTATGAACCTCGTGCCATTAACGAATGGTTATCGCCCTGCGGCAAGGCGTCAGTTTTGAAATCGGGCATGGAGGGGGATTGGCCTTCATGTCGGCCTAGACGCGGCGCGGCGCGGCGGCAGGGCGACAAAAAGCGTTATTTTCTGTTTTCGTAGATCACGCCGCTGATCTGCCAGCTTCCGCTCTGCGAGACGATGCTGTTGATGATAACGCCGGGAACGCCGCCGAAATATTGCGGCAATTCGCCTGGTAAATCGGTAACCTTCAGCGTGAATCCGCGCTTGATCCAGGGCGTAGGCGGCGGATTCCAGTCTTCCGGCCGCACATTTTCCGGTTTCGGCGGCGGCGGATCGTCAGGCAGGCGCGAAATCGTGCCGTTCCAGTTCTGCGCCAGATAGCGTTTGGTGATTTCCGCCGGATCGATCAAATCCTGGGGGCCGCGATTTTTCAGGCCCTCGATCGGCACGCCGCGCGAAGCGTTCGACCCCGATGGATCGATGGAGGCATCGGCAAGGGGCTGAGTGTAGCCGACGATGCGGGTCCATGACAGCGACAGGCCGCCCTTCGCGCAACTTAATGTGCTAAGATTCCATCCCAGCCTCGCCTGCGGCACCTTGTCCAGCGCGACGCGGCACGCCTCTATCAATTCCAGAGGATGAGGCTCATCCTCCCAGAACCGCTTCGGCGGCGGATACGCGATCTGAATCGGACCGCCGAGACCCGCCGCTTTCATTTCGATCGCACGCTTCTGGGCCTCGATCCTGATCAATTCCCTTTGCGCTTCCTGCGCTTTTTCTTCCTGGTATTGGTAATACCAGAATCCCGCGATACCCAATACGACGACGAGCGCCGTGACGGCCACGCCGATAAGGATCGCGCGCGGTATCTTGACCGGCTGCAAGGGGCAGTCGCCGCGATTTTGCAGCACGAAGGGAAGCGCGACCGTTTCCGAAGCGGGAATCGACCATGCTTCAGGAGCATAGATGCGCTGCAGGCCGCCAAGCGTGACTTCCTGGATAAGACGGTCGCGGGCGCTGGCGTCATCGAGATATATCTGGTCACCGTCCGGCGCGATCAAATCGTCGCGCACCACGATGACCACGATGCCTTCGCTTAACTTGAAGGCGCCCGCCCATGAACCCGGCAGCCGGTTGGCAAGCGACGCGGCCAAGGTCGCCATGCCGAGCTTGTGGCCGGATTGCTGAAGCCCCAGACCGAACTGGGCGACGCGGCCGCCCTTGACGCCGGGACGCACCGCAAAAAAGTCGGCGTGCTGGCCCGGCTGGCGCGCCGCCTCTTTAGCCGCTTGCGCGACACGGCCGCTCGGCGAAGGCTGCCAATAGAGGCCGACCGCGTATTTGCGCCGTCCGACTGTCGCGACGCCAGATCCCATTAGGGTCCAACCTTAATTAGAATGGGGTTTCGCGCAGGCGAAAAAGCCGCCCGGCTACGAAAAGACAGAAGCAGGTATCGGCGACTACCTGCGAGGTCTTTGAGAACGCCGGTCGGCTTTTTCGCCGCGCCCCTTGGGTATGCAAAAGAAGGCCGATCTGCGTTGTCGGCTTCGCTCGCCGTAGATTGACTACGGCTTCGCTCGCCTCCTAGCATCTCAGCCTTCTTTTGCATACGAAACTCCCATTCTAATTAAGGTTGGACCCTAGGGCTGCTCCGCCGAGGGAACGTCCAGCTCCTGCGGCGTAATGGCGATAAGGAGAAGCTGTTTCGTCTTGGAATTGCCGATGCCGCCGCCGAGGAGATAATTATAGGGATTGATGGTTCCCGAGGCCGCTTGGCTGGTTTGATCCTGGCCGTAACCGGCAAGCACGAGCGTGGAACCGCTGCGCAGCAGGGATTGCTGCACGAAAACCCGGCTCGTGGTTTCCGGCAGCTGCACGCTGCTGGTCCCGGAGGTGAAGGCGGTGATTCGGACCAGATCGATCAGGTTCAGCGAATATTGCATGAGCACGCGTCCGTCGGCCAGCAGGCGCGGCGTCAGCTGGATCGAAAAACCTTCGCGCAGCGTGCCGGGCGTCAGCGTCGTGGTCGTCGTGCCGCTGGTTCCGGTCGTCGTCGTGGAGGACGAAGCCAGATAGGCGATATCGCGTCCGACCCGGCGCGTAATGGTGCGCCCGTTCAGCGTCGTCATCGGGAATTGCGCGACCCGCACATTATGCGAGATCTTCGATATCGCCCGCAGAACCGAGTCCGCCGACACATTGGCGTTGTCGATGATGCCGATGGTCAGATTGCTGAAATCCGCCACGTTGGTCGCGAAAGCGGGCGCGGCGACGCCGGCGAAGGTGAAGGGCTTGATGGTCTTCAGCGCCGCCGTGAGCTGGTTGTTGAAATCGTCCTCGTTATCGATCTCGGCGGTGTAAATTTCGACATTGATGGCAAGCTGGCGGACAAGCCGCTTGTTTTCCTCGGCGACATAATGCGCTATGCTCTTCATGATTTCAGGCGTCGTCGTCACGGTGATGGTGCCGACCGCGGGCGAAATCACCGCCGTGCCGGTGCCGCCGAGAATGGAATTCACGGTATTGCCGATCTCGGCCCACATATCGATATCGGCCTTCATTTCGATTTCTTGCTTCAGGCTGTTCGAGCCGGCTTCCGTGGGGATGGAATCCTCAAATTTGCCCTTGCCGGCCATGACCTCGACCAGAAATACGCGCGTCTCGTAACGGCTGAAAAGAATCGCGCTGCCGTCATAGCGCCAGTCGACGCCGAACCGCGAACTGGCGTGATCCAGAAGCCCGGAAAGCGGCCCCTCATAAGCGACGCTCATCGTATCGCCGGCATCGGCCACGGGAGCGCCCGCGCCGCGGGCGACGACGGGCACTGCCGCGGAAGCGGAAGGGCCGGCCGGAACGCCGGGTCCCAGACGGACCGGAATGCCGGTTTGGCTGGAAAGCGTCGAGGCGATATCGCCCAGCGACTGCGGCGTGCGCGCGACGAACGTCACGCCCTTCGCCGTCTCATATTTTTCGGGAAGCGGCAGCCCTCTATGCAAGCGCACCGCCTGGCTTCCCACCCAAAGCCGGTCGGTCACGACGAGCGGATTGCTTTTGAAGGGAGGCAGGGGCTGCTGGGCGCGGACGAGATTTTGTTCGACTTGCTGCGCCTTCTGTTCGATTTCCTCGCGTACCGCGCCCGTATCACAAGCGGCGACGGCACAAACAACCGCTACTAAGAACAGGTTCCGCAGTTTCATCATTCTTTCCATCCAAGGCTAATTGAGGCGCGAACCTTATGACTTAATTGTTAACATTGGCTTTCATTCTCCGCCGCTGTTGCCGCGCGTTTCGATCACCAGAATTCTCTGCCCCGCGGTCGGATTATCATGCAAGCGCCCGAAAGGCTGCGGCTTGGCGTCGACAAAACCGCTAAGCAGATTGCGCACGGCGTCTTCGAACGAGCCGGAGAAATTCACGCTGGCCTGAATCGGATAGTCATATTCGGTCGCCCATACCAGTTCGACATTGGCGCGCTCGCTCCACTTTTTGATGACGGCGCGCAGCTGATCACCCGGTTCGGCTTTCCACGCTTCCGCCGGAGCGGCTTGCGTCGCAGGCGTGAGGGGACTCGGTGTCACGACGGAGCCCGTTACCGGCGGCGCATCGGACGGCGGCGCGGCGGTAATAGGCTGAACCGCATCCACCGCATCTTTCGCGGGAGGCACGGAAGCCGGCGCGGGCTCAACCGGCGGCAAGGGTGGCGGGGCATCGGCGGCAAGCGCGGGCGCGGCGGCCGCGGCAATCATCGAATCATCCACGACCGGCGGCAGCGCGGCAGCCGTAGCCGGCGTTTCCAGCGGCGGCAGAGGCACCATCATGGCCTCGGGGGGAGCACCCGCCACAGGCGCGGGCATATCGGAGCCGGCCGGCGTTGCGGCAGCGGCCGCCGAAGGAACAGGCGGCGCCTCGGTGGGCAACTCGGCTACCGGCAAAGGCGCGGGAACTTCCAGCGGAGCGGCGGACGCTGCATGCACCCCTGTTTTACCGCCCAGACCCGCGCGGGCAATTTTGACGATTTTACCCTCTTCCTGGGCCGACAGCCCCGCGCCCGTCAGAGCATCATTCAGCACCGTCCGCCAAGGCTTGCCGCCCTGCCAGTCGACCGACGTGGAATTGTCTATTCCCTGCTCCAGCGCAAAACCGTAATCCGGCGGCAAAATCTGTTTGAGCGCGACCGTAAGCGGAATCTTCTTGCCAAATCCCACAATGGCCGGCCCTTGGTCAACCGGAAGAGGAGGCGGGACATCGGCGGCAAGCGTGGGCGCCAATTCCGGCGGCGGGACGGATAGCGGCGCAGACGGCTCTATCGGCGACGGCTCTATCGGCGGCAAGGGCACCGGAGAAGCAACGGCAGCCATAGGCTCAAGCGGCAATGGCTCCATCGGCGCCAAGGCTTGCGGCGACGATGCCACAGGAGAGGCGGCCGCCGGGGGGCTTACTTCCGGCAATTGCATGGGAGCGGGCAAAGCGGCCTGATCGGCAGGCGCTGGCGCAAGCGGAACTGCCGGCACATCCTCGACAGGAGCGGGAACGGGCGCGGGTGCAAGCGGAACCGCGGCAGGAGCCTCTTCAAGCGGCGTGACCCACTGAAACCCGGCCTGGGCGGTGCCGCACATAAGCGTAACGCCGATGATGCCTAATGCGAGACTGAGCAAGAGACGATGTTGTCGGGCAAACCAGGCCATGAGCGAACACTTCCGCATAGGAGGGATAAAACCGATTCGTGATTCATACTACGTTATAGTCAGTCCGCTTGAAAACCCGAAAAAACTCCGTCGCGCCTACCCCGTCATTAAGGAGGAAACCCATCGCGAGCGCGACATAGATTTTTCGGATTTTTAGGCGGACGTCATCCACATCACTTGAAAACCCAAAAAATATTCTGTCGCATCCGCATGGCTTTACTGCTTGGGGGAGAACGATGGCGACGGAATATTTTTTGGGTTTTCAAGCCAAGTAACTATAGGAAATAGCCGGAAAAGCGCCATGAGAAAACAACAATTTTCGACTTTTCCCCAGAAGCAGGCGTGACATGGGTGCAACGGACGGTGAACAACAAAGATTAACGGATAGATAAGCGGGAAACAAACCGCTCGATAGCGGCTTTATGAAGCGGTTTCGTCGCTCTCTTCCTGCGCCCGGGCATCTGCGGCGCCATAATCGGTCATGCGCCGCCGCAAAAGACGGATTGTTGCCGGACGCTCTTGGCCAAGAACCCAGCAGCGCAGGGCGCGCAGCGCCGACTCGAAGCTCAAGCCGCGCTGCTCGACGGCCCAGAAGATCAAAATCGTGATGACGGTCAGCGTCAAGGTCCAAAGCTGGATATACATCAAGCAGGCCAGAACCACGAAAAAAAGCCGCGCGTCAAAGATAAAGAAGCGGGCGATTTTCTGACTATTGCGCCAATGATCATCCATAATTCAGACTCCAGATGTCGGTGATCGGAAAGGGCAACGCGCGCCCTATCCGCCGGTTTCGGATAACTGGCAACCGGTATTCGACTTTATACGTCCGTCGTTACGGTATCGTTAACGGCTTGCGTCGCCAAAGGCTCGAAATTCTGGTCTTCCCGTTCGTCGCCGGAGAAGCCCTTGGTAAGCAGCAGATACCAGCGGCGATCGATCAGCCCCGCCTTGAACGCCGATGTCGCCGATTGTTCCATGGTCTTGCCGTAGCGCACGAGCAAACGCTGGGCCTCGCTGGTCCAGCGCTCGATCGGCATATCAAGCAGAATTTCGCGGACATTCTCGTCAAAGATCATGAATTCGCGCAATCCCATGCGGCCGCCGCCGACTTTAGGCACGAGCGCCTGCGTGACGATCATGCGCAGCGTTTCCATCAGGGCGAAAGCGCGCTCGGAACGCTCGGAGGGCTCAAACACGCTGACCATGCGTCGAATGGTGGCCGCCACCCCGGTCGTATGGGCCGTGGAATAGACCGCGTGGCCGGTTTGCCCTGCCTCAATGGAGGCCGAGACCGTTTCGCGATCGCGCGATTCGCCGACCAGGATAATGTTGGGCTTGCGGCGCAGCGCGTTGCGCACCCCGGCCGCGAAATTAGGCAAATGCTTTGGGATTTCCGATTGCGAAACCAGCGACCGCTCGCCGACGATCGAATCGTACACATATTCGATCGGGGCTTCATAGGTCAGCATCTTGCCGCAGCCCTGAGCCCGCTCGATCAGCATCCGGTTGCCCGCGGCAAGCAATGTCGATTTGCCGCTGCCGGTCGGTCCCGTCACCAGGATCAGCCCCTGGCGCGGCGCCCAATTATCGATGATTTTTTCCTCGATCCCCAGTTCGTGCATCGTCGGGGGAAGATTGGGCAGCGACCGCATGGTGATCTGCACCCCGTCCCGCCCTCTGCTCAGCATGGCCGTGATGTTGACGCGAAAACGGTAACGCGTGTTGCGATCGGGCCTAACCTCGTAGGACAAATCGAGATCGACGCCCGACGCAAGCTTGGCGATAGCGTCCTGGCCGTAAATTTTGGCCAGGACATTGGCCATATCCGCCGAATCGATCGATCGCCTGGTTATCGGAAACAGGACGCCGTCGACTTCGATATAAACCGGGCGGTCGGTTTGAATGCTGACGTCGGTGGTGCGCCGCTCGACGCACCACATCAGCAGGCCGTCGACATGCTCTTCGCGAATGCGCAAAGGCTCATCGGTCCAGGTTCCAAGCTCTTCGCTTTTGCGCCTGGCATCCGCTAGCGTAGCGTCGACTGCCACTGTTCGCTCCGCGGAATAAGCGTGGATTGGCCGGTGATGGTAACGCCCCGGTCGCCGATGCGCATTTCGGCGCCTCCGCCCGTGATGCCGCGATCCTCGTGAATCGCGAAGGGCGGAGAAATCATCCCCTGCGCCAGCAATTCACGGTAATGCACCATGCCGACGAAATCGCTCGTCATGCGATCGAGATCGGCCTCGAAAGTATCGTCCGCCTGAATCACGCCGGCGTCCCACCCTTCCTTGACCCATTTGCGCCAATCGGCGCGCTCTTCCTTGGTCTTGGGCACCAGGAGGCCCGGCGGCGGCTCCACTTTGCCCCAATCGCGCTCCAGATACAGGCGCCAGTCGCGCGAGGCCGTGACGATGCGGGCGATGCGATTGATGCGGATAATCCGGTCGGCAACGGCAGCCTTTTGACCGCCGCCGGTCACGATCACGGCGCGCTGGGCGTCCGAGACGATCGGCGGCTCGATCAAAAGCCCCGAAGGAGCGTTAATGAGCAGCCTTTTGAAATCGAAAGTTTTGCTGAGGGTCGCTTCCTGTTCGGCAAGACGGCGCTGGATTTCAAAAGTGCGGTGGGCAAGGCCGCCGCGAGCGCCGTATGAAAGGGCCGCTTCGCGCAGCGCGTCATGACGGATTTGAAGCCCCATATTCTCGCTGGGCTTGGCGTTGACGCCTTCCGTCTGTTCCTGCAGCTGCCACAGATCGGGAGGCGGTTCGAGCGGCCCGACTGGCGTGCTGTCGGCCCACGCCGGCATTGCCGCCAACAACAGCAGTCCGATCACGATAGCGGAAAGCCTGCGCATTTCAGATTTTACCGTCGGTTGGAGCATAACGCAATTGCACCGCGCCGGCCTTGGCATCGACCGCGACATCGGCCCGGTTGCCCAGCTGCAGCCCGATATCGCGCAAGATATCGATCAGCGGCCGCTCGTAAACATCGACCGCGACCGTAAGGGGGACGGGCGTAGGCATACCCGCCGTCCGATAGGCGTAACCGGCCTTGGCCGCCAGAGTCTGCACCAACTGCTCCGCCGGTCCGTTCCAGGTTATGGTCACGGGCTGCGAGAGGGCGTGCGGCGCGCCCATGAAATCTTCCATCGGCGGCAGCGGATTGCGATATTGCTCGATCCCAGCGACGGTATTGAGCGCTTTAGCCGCCTTTTCCGAAGCCTGGGCAATACGAAAAGCAACCGGATCGTTTTCAGCGACGAGAGGAGACACCGTTGGATTCGGCTCCTGACATGCCGCGAGCGGCATCAGCAGGATGAGAAATAAAGCGCCCGTGAAAGCGCCGGCGCAAGTAAGTGTAAATTTGGGCATGAACATCGATCCCTGTCGATATCGGAAGTCAAGGGGCGATTCTGTTTTAAGCACAAGCACAGCCAAAAACCAAGCCCTAAACCGACATAGAGCGCGATCATTCCTCAGTGAAGTGTGTCTGCGCGTCCATGGGGATGATCGCGCTCTAGCTCTAAGTCCTGAAGCGCATGAAGAACATCGCGTAGCCGAACAGCGCTCCGGCAAGAAGCAGAAGCAGAAGGCCGTTGAGCCACACGCCGTTAATAAGAAAATAAAGCCCGAGCGCCGCGATCACGGCGGACGCTATGCCGTAAATCACCGTCGCATTCGGCATGGCGCCCTGCTTGGGCGGCGGGCTGGCCGGCCCCGACGGCACATAGGGAGAAACCGTCTGCCCGTTTCCCGGGGCCTGCAACGATTTGCCGCCGCCTATGGCGGGAACGGCGGGCGGCTTCTCTGAATCACGGGCCATGGATCACCTCTTCCCCGCATTGCCGATGATCGTCATGGCGACAGATCCGACAGGATGGTGGCGACCTTGTCAGGCTTCCCGAGCACGACTTTGATCTTGCCGTCCTTGCCGCGATAAACAATGTAGGGCGTCGCGGAAATTTTCCATTCCTTGGTCATCTCCATGGTCGCCCGCACCGCCGTAATATCGGCGGTGGGCGGCACGCCGGCAAGAGCGTTGGCATCGCCATCCACGAACTGGCTCCAAGCCTTGAAAGGCTCGGCCACGCGCAGGAATATTGCAGACTGGCGCTCGTCTTCGCTGTCAGGCGCGCCGATGGGCAGTAATTTGACGCGCAGCTCTCCCTTGTCGACATGATCCTTGAGTTCTTTCCATGTCGCCTTGCAGAAGGGGCAATGGGGCTCGACCAGCATTACCACGAGCGGCTTGTCGCCTTGGCCCATGGTCACGCCCACCGCTCCCTGGAAATCCTGATAGAGTCGCTCGCCGGGCGACAGGGACACGAGTTCCGGCGGTCCACTTTTCGACGCAGGCTGCGGGTCACTGCCGCCACCGCCGCCCACCTTTTGAATTTCTTCCTGTTTTTCTGCCGCCGAAGTCAGCAGCGCCTTGATCTGGGGTATCTGCATGCCGACCGTATTCATTTGCTCGGCGGTAATATTGGTGCCCTCGGCCGAGAACATCGCGCCGAAAAGCAATGACTGGCGATCGGGAGCGATATAGAAAAACTGAAGCTGCCCGTCTTTCTGCAGCATGAAGCCGGGCATGCCGGAACGCTCGCCCATATAATAAAGCTCGGCGCCTTGCTGCAGCATCGTACGCAACACCGGTATCCTCTTGATATCCACATCGGTCGCAGGCATCTGCTGCGCCTTGGCGATCTCCGCCGGATCGGCCTTGAGCAGGGCGCCCACCGGTATTTGCGAGGATTTCTGGGCCGCCGCTGGAAACGCAAAAAGCGCAACCGCCAGAGTCAAAGGAAAAAGCCGCTTTGTCAGGGATTTCATCGTCATGGTCATTCGTCCACCTTGGCTATTTTAACGTTCCGATTCTCGGCTCCCGCCGCTGATTTCGGCGGCGGATTTGCGGCGTATAACTCGTGCGCCACCAGCCCCTTATGCTCCATCACATCGATGACTTTGCCAGCATATCGCCCGCCGCGCCAGGGGGTAGCGGAATGATAACGCGCGATACCGCCGCGCAAATAACCCGCTTCATCGATTTTCTGCCGCAGAATCCAGGCGGAAACATAAACATTGACGCAGCCGTTATCGCGCACCCATTGCCGCGCGGTGCCGCCATCCACGCCCCACAGCCGCGCCAATTGCGGCATCCATACCGTGTTGACTTGCATCGGGCCTAAATCGTAGCTGCCATTGGTATTATGGACTTCCTGGCCCACGCGGCCGCCCTCGACATGCATCATGGCAATCATCACCGCCGGCGGTACATGATAGGTTTGAGCGGCGAGCAG
The DNA here is from genome assembly GCA_037200005.1 of Alphaproteobacteria bacterium. NCBI lineage: Bacteria > Pseudomonadati > Pseudomonadota > Alphaproteobacteria > Alphaproteobacteria bacterium. The sequence goes on from JBBCGY010000001.1 coordinate 104,407, forward strand.
CAGGCATGCTGCGATCATTTGCGAAGTCATGGCGTTAGCTCCATCCTTCTTCTTCCAGCTTGGCGGCAGACGGCACCTCTAGATAAGTGCCCAGCGTCGCAAGCAGCGCCATGCGCTGGTTGAATTCTTGCCATACTTGGGCCATCGGCACAACATTGCCGTGCTTGGCGAAATAGGCCGCGCGATCATCAGGATTCATGTAAAGCAGCCGGTCCGCCTCGGCATAATGGCTATCGGCATAAATCTGCCCCGCGGATTTCAGAACCGCCCAGCACAGCAGCCGCCATTGCTCCGGGCTGGCCCCGGCCGGCGCCAGCGAACGCGTAATCTGATCGGCGGTTTTGACGAGCCGCTCCGCCACCTCGGCAAGCAAACCGTGCTCGCCGCGCCCGAAAGAATATTGCGAGATGGCGCCAACCACGGGCACCAGCGTCTCCAGCATTTTGGCGCGAAAAGTCGCCACTTGATTGGGGACAGGCTCGATGCCGCCGGTCACAAGGTTCTTGAATTTTTCCGGCAGCGCGCCAATGACCGCGAGAATCGGCTCGGCCGCGCCCGCATCAAGCATATGTCCCGTTGCCCGGTAATTGGCCGCGACCAATTGACAGGCGGCGCCGATAGCGCCCCAGCGCAGAGCGGCGGGGGCGGCCGCGCCCTCCATTTTATCCGCCATCTGGCGCGCTAAATTGGCGGCATTTTCGATCAGAAGCGGAAATGCCTCAAAATTCGCTTTACGGGTTGCGCCGGCGCCGGCCGCGTTGCGGTCTTGCTGGCCGGCTTCCAGCAACGCCGTCAATAAGGGCGTTCCGACAAGACGCAGCGCCGCCGCCAGCGTTTGCATGCGCTGACCGGCGTCAATTTCGCTCTGTGCTCCCGCACTATCCATGAATAAAATCCAACCGGCATCGCCAGCCATCCTGGGATGAACACGCCATAGCTTTCACGAAAACGGTTAACACTTGCCTTATGCCATGACAAGAAGTCATTAAGAAAACTAAAAGCGCCTTACATGCCCTTGGATTTCGACGCGGGGCCGGGGACGGTATATTTCACCCGCCGCGGGCCGGACTCGTTTTCGACCTTGATCGGACTGGCGACGCCCTCCGTAAAGTCCTTGCTGATACTGTCAACGCCGATGACAAACTGATTGAAAGTCGCCCGATAGGTTTCGTCCCGCTGTTCGGCTATGCTTTTAAGCTGGTTGCATTGCGCCAAAACGGCGGTTTTGACTGAGTCGGGACCGGTATCGGCCTCGAAGCTGTGATTGTTTTTGCAAAAAACAATATCGCGGTAATGCTGCAAGAGGGCTTGGCTCACATATGTTCTCGGATCGGGAGTGCCATCGCCGTCGATATCTTCACCCACCACCGCGTTACCGTTGCTGTCATAAGCCTGGAATATCTTCTGGTCATAGCCCGACTTGACCATATTATAGCCGATACGGATGCCATTCTCGCCGATGGAATTGGCTTTCATCAGCGGGTCGCCGACGGCGAGCTTCGTGCCGTCGGCAAGCTTGCCGTCGGGATCGGGAGCGGTGCGCCGCGCAATTTCATCGTAACAGGTGCGAATAAGCGTGCTGACCTTATCGAGCGTGCTGAAATTCTTCATGATCACATGCACATTTTTCGGATCCATCGCCCTATCGCCGGTGATCGTATTCGGCTGGATCGCTTGAAGCTCGATATTTTGGCAAAAACGCACGGCCGACACATACAGTTTCTGCTTGTCCGTCATGGAGTCCCACGCGCCCTTGGCCGAACCGGTCCACTTCGTGCAGGGAGAGTTGGGAATGGTGCTATCATAAGCATCGGGACTATCGAGGCAGGTCATCTGCTCCGCGCTCGGCTGAACCATAACCAAATTGGCGAGAATGGTCGAAGGCTTGACGAAAGCGTGGGCAAAAGCAGGGTCCTCGAAGCAGGGATTGGCGGCGCTTCCCATGGCATTCCACCACTTCATGCCGAAATCGCCCTTCAAAAACTGTCCGTTCTTGCATAGCCTCTGCATGGCGACGATCGGACCGCGGCCTGCGGCCATGCCCAGATCGAAATAAGCGTCGATGACCTTGCCATCGAGCGTGGTCAGCAAGTTTCTGTTGTAATTCGCCACGGCGGGCATAAGTTTATGAGCCGTGTGGATCCGGCAGTTTTTGCTCTGCATATTGACGGCCTTCTCGGCCTTGATCTGCCGCGCGGAATTTACGCCGCTAGCGGTAAGCACGGCTTCTCTGGTCTTTTGCGCGCTTTTAATAACCGCCTGGTTGACTTGCGTTTCTATGGCTCCCACGACGCCGACCTGAAGAGCGGGGATAAAGCCCGGTCCGGCAGGCGTGACGGCTGCCACCATCGCTTGAAACACGTCCAGATATCCCGATACGGCAAGAAAGGAGGTATCGACGGCCCCATAGCTGCAACCGAAGGGCGGCACGCAAATCTGGGCCCAGCTTTTTCCGCTCAGGCCCGACAACAGCAGAACCAGCAGCAGCCGCGCCATGCCCTGCCGCCGGCGTCTTTTCTTGCCGCCATCGGCTTCAATCCGCATGCTCTTCCCCGTCACTGCCGCTCTCCTCTTGCCGCGCCGGGCGGCGCAGAAACATCCGCCGCGATCTTGCCGCCTATGGTCAGGGCGACAGGCTTAAACAGCGCCGCCTCTTCCTCGCCGCGCGCCGCTTTGCGCTGCGGCGCGGCGCTTGGCACCGGGCCTTCATAATTGGCCCGGATCGGACTGGCGACCCCGTCCGTAAAATCCCCGCTGATGCTGTCAACACTGGCGGCGAACTGGTTGAAAGCCGACCGATAGATTTCCTCCCGCTGCTCGGCTATGTTTTTAAGCTGATTGCATTGCGCAAGAATGGCGGTTTTGACCGCGTCGGTGCCGCTATCGCCTTCGAAGCTGTGATTGTTTTTGCAAAAAACAATATCGCGGTAATACTGCAAGAGGGCTTCGCTCACATATGTTCTCGGATCGGGAGTGCCGTCCGGCGGCCCCACGCCATTGGCGCCATAGACATCTTCTCCCAGCACCGGCGTGCCATCGCTCTTGTAGGCCTGATAAACTTTCGGAAGTATGCCCGACTTGCGCAGGTTGTTGCCGATACGGATGCCATTCTCGCCGATGGAATTGGCTTTCATCAGCGGGTCGCCAACGGCGAGTTTCGTGCCGTCGGCAAGCTTGCCGTCGGGATCGGGAGCGGTCCGCCGCGCAACTTCGTCGTAACAGGTGCGAATAAGCGTGCTAAGCTTGCCGAGCGTGCTGAAATTCTGCGTGATCGCAGACATATTATTTGGATCCATCGCCCTGTCGCCGGTGATCGTATTCGGCCGTATCGCTTGCATCTCGATATTTTGGCAAAAACGCACGGCCGACACATACAGTTTCTGCTTGTCCGTCATGGAGTCCCATGCATCCTTGATCTTGCCGCTCCACTTCGTGCAGGGAGAGTTGGGCACGGTGCTGCTGTAGGCATCGGGATTATCGAGGCAGGTCATTTGCTCCACGCTCGGCTGGACCATGACCATATTCTCGAGAATGGTCGAAGACTTGAGGAAAGCGTGGGCGAAAGCAGGATCCTCGAAGCAGGGATTGGCGGGGTCGCTCATCGCCTTCCACCATTCTATGCCGAAATCGTCCTTCAAAAACTGGCCGTTCCGGCAAAGCCGCTGCATGGCGATAATCGCGCCGCGGCCGCCACTCATAACCGTATCGAAATATGCCTCGATAAGCTCGCCATCGAGCTTGGTCAGGACGGATCTTTTATAATTCGCGAGAGCGGGCGTAAGTTTATGAGCCGTGTGGATCCGGCAGTTTTTGCTCTGCATATTGACGGTACGCTGAGCCCTTACCTTCCGTAGAGCGTTTATATTGCCACCGGTCAGCGCGGCTTCCTGGGCTTTTTTCGCGCTTAGAACAAGCGGGGCGTTGATTTGCGTGTCGATGGCCCCCACGACGCCGGCCTGAAGAGTGGGGATAAAGCCCGGTCCGGCAGGCCCGCCGACGGCTATCTGCGTTTCCATCGTATCGATAAGTCCCGATAGGGCCATATAGGCAGCATCGATGCCCCCCAGAATAGGCAGGCTGCAGCCATTGTGCGGCGCGCAAGCCTGGGCCCAGCTTTTTCCGCTCAGGCCCGACAACAGCAGAACCAGCAGCAGCAGCCGCGCCATGCCCTGCCGCCGGCGTCTTTTCTTGCCGCCATCGGCTTCAATCCGCATGCTCTTCCCCGTCACTGCCGCTCTCCTCTTGCCGCGCCGGGCGGCGCCGAAACATCCGCCGCGATCTTGCCGCCCATGGTCAGGGCGACAGGCTTAAACAGCGCCGCCTCTTCCTCGCCGCGCGCCGCTTTGCGCTGCGGCGCGGCGCTTGGCCCCGGGCCTTCATAATTGGCCCGGATCGGCGCAGTAGGCGCCGGGACGGAATTTCCCTCGGTCTGCTGCAATGCTATAATCGCCTCGGCAAAATATTTCCCGCTGCGCGCTTCGAGCGATTCCCACATGGCGATGATTGTGGCGCATTTCAGCGTATTCAAGGTCCTGCCGGCGTCGCCGCCGGTATCGGCATAGATGCTGGCGGCCGTTTCGCGCGCCAGACACCAATCACGGGCGTAGCGCTGCAGCACATAGGGGCTGATATAAAGCCTGTAACCCGTGGGCGAGGTCGTGTCGTTCTCATACCCGCCGGTCGTGCCGCAATCGGTTATCTCGTAACTGCCGATCCCAGGAACGTTCACCGGCGCAGGGGGCATGCCACTGGTGCATTTTCTCGCTCCATAAAGCGTCATATCGTACCCTTCGTGCTCGATGAGCCGAAAGGTGCGGGCCTTGTTCTTCACCATCTCGTCCATAATTATCTTCTCATCCGCCGATATCGAGGCATTGGCGGCGTAAGCGTCGAAGTCGGGGGCGGTACGCCGGTTGATCTCGTCGCGGCAAGTCTTAAGCGTCAGCGCGGTTTTGGAATAGGAGCTGAATTTCGCCATCGTCGCGGCCATGCCTTCCGGCGTCGCGGCCGCGTCGCCCGTCAAGCCGCTCAAGTTCGGCATGCGGCCGTTCTCCAGATTCTCGCAATAGCGCAAGGCGCTGACATAAAGCCGCTGCTTGTCGTTCAGCTGACGCCACGCCAGCGCTGCCGAATAGCCGATGCCGGAGGGGAGCAACACCATCAAGGGGCAACCGCTGGTGTCACTGCTCGGGCTGTCGAGGCATTTCATTTGCTCAGGCGACGGCTTCAGCAAGACCGGATGGTCCAATATCGTCGAAGCCTTTAGAAAAGCATGCGTCGAGGACGGATCGTAAAAACAGCCGTTCGCGACGAACCAGTGGAGGCCGAAATCGTCCGGCGACAACTGGCCGTTCTTGCATAGTCTTTGCAAAGCTATCGTCGCCAGCCGCGGTGAAGAATTATTGTCGAAAAACGTATCGATCGACGTCCCGTCAAGCGTCGTGGTCAATATGCGCGAATGAACGTCCATCGTATGTTTCATTTTACTGCCGGTGTGTATCCGGCAATTCTTGCTCTGCATATTGACCGTATGCTGCCCTCGAACCGCTTTCGTCGCCGCCGAACCGGCGGCCATAAGATCGGCCTCCAGATCCTTTTCCGCTTTTTTTCTGACCGCCGGTATAGATCCGCCGGCGAGCGCCCCCGAAATCCCGACTTGCGCAGCGGTGTTTGCCGTCTCGACTGCCAGCCCCGGAACGACGGCATGGGCGGGCGACGGCCGCACAAACATGGCCGAAACAAGCAAAAGAATGAAAACAGCGCTCAATCGCATCGTCAATCCATCAATCCGTCATTGCACCGGAATGCCCGGTAAAGCATTCGTCGTCACCGTGCTGCCCACCCTCAGAGCGACGGGCTTCAGCAAACGATGTTCATTGTCTTGATCCCAAGCCACTTCACGCCGCAGATCGCCGTCTCCCCCAGGAGCCTCGTAGCGGGATGCCTTGATCGGAGCGGCGGGAGTCGCCCCGATATTGCGTCCGATCCCCTGCAAGGCACGGACCACGGCAACGAAATTATGCTTGCTTTCTATTTCGTGCTGATCCCACAAGCTTGCCACGATATTGCAGTCCAATATATTGCCGGTCTTCTCCGTATCGGTCCCGGTATCGACATAATTGCTGGCCGCCGCCTCGCGCGACATGCAGAAATCGCGGGCATAGCGATCCAATACATACTGGCTTAGATAGACCTTATGCGGCAGCTTGGCGGTCGGCGAAGCGCTGGGGGAAAAATCCGTGGCGCTGGGACAATCGACCACCTGAAAAGAGGTGCCGGCAGAGGCGGGGCCGACATAGGTCGTCCCGTATGGAACCGTTTCGCATTTCCGCGCCTTGTATGGCGCCATGTCATCCCCTTCCGTGCTCAAAAGCTCCATGATCCGGGGCGCATTATTCTGCATATCCCTCATCGCCGGATCGGTGGCAACGGTAGCCAGGATCGCCTCGACATCGGCCGCCGTCCGCCGCGCAAGCTCCGCGCGGCAAACGTCGGTCGCCGTCGTGACCTTGGCGAAGCTGGCGAATTTCGCCATCGCCGCGGCCATCCCCAGCGGCGACAGGGCCACGTCGCCCGTTATGCCGTCCATCGTCGCCGAATGCCCTCCCTCCAGAGTCTCGCAATAGCGCACCGCGCCGACATAGCGCCGCTGCTTGTCGTTCAGGCTGCGCCATACCGCCTGAGGACTGCCGACGCAGGCAACAGGATCGTTGGGATTTTCCAGACAGTTCATCTGGTTCGCCGACGGCATCAGCAGCACCGGATTATCCAGGATCGTCGAAGCCTTCAGGAAATCATGCACCGAAGACGGGTCGGAAAAACACCCATTGTCGACAAACCAGCGCAGCCCTAAATCGTTCGGCGCCAGCTGGCCGTTCCTGCATAGCCGCTGCAGCGCCGTCACCGAAAGCCGCATCTCAGGATTGCCGCCAAAAAACTGGGTGATTTCCTTGCCCTCGAGCGTCATCGCCACCGTGCGGGAATAGGCGCTCACCGTATGGCTGATCTTATTGCCGGTATGGATCCGGCAATTTTTGCTTTCCATATTGACCGTCTTCGCCCCTTTGATCTGACGCACCGCGCTTATGCCGCCGGCAGTAAGTTTAGCCTCCAGATTTTTTTCCGCCGCCTTTTCGACCGCCATGCCCATAACCTGAAGCGTGCCGGCAAGCGCCGACTGTTCCGCCGCCATGGACAGGCCCATGGAGGTGGCGATCGACGTGATCTGGGCAATGACCGCCGTCGCATCGGTCGCCGCCGCCCTTATTTGCCCCGCGTCCGGCTGCCCCATATTACAAACGGGCGGCACCCCAACCCCGACTGCAGCGCTCATAGGCATGAGCGCATAAGCCGGCGCAGGCCGCAAAAGCAGCGCCGGAATAAGCAGAAGAATGAGAATCACGCCCAATCGCATTGTCAGTCCACAGTCCTTCATTGTACCGGAATACCGGCCGGCGGCCTGTCGCCTACCTTCAAGGCGACAGTCTTGAGAAGATCGTCCCCTCCCTTGGGAGACTCATAGCTGGCGGCCCTGACGGGCGCGGCGGGCGCGACGGAATCCTCGCCGGTTCCCTGCAAGGCAAGGATCGAAGCGGCGAAATTCTTTTTGTTCTCCGCTTCATGCTGGTCCCACAACGCTACGACCGTGGCGCAGGACACTACGTTGAGGCTTTTTTGCACGTCAGAGCCGGTATCGACATAGTTGCTGGCATTCGTATCCTGCGACATGCATAATTGGCTGGGATAGCGTTCCAGCATATACGAGCTGACATAGGTTTTTTCCGGCGAAGCATACAGAGCCGGCGTGCAATCGACCTTCTGATAGACGCCGGCGCTGGTATTTTGCGGCGCAAGCGGGACGCCGGCGCAATTCTTCGCCTTATACAGAGCCATGTCGTGCCCATCCTTCATCAGGGTAGCCACGATCCTGGACGCGTTGTCCCTAACTCCTCCCGCCCCCGTCGTGGCGGCATCCGCTGCCAAGGCGGGGTCGTCGGTATTGGCCCCCGTCCGCCGCGCAAGTTCCGCGCGGCAAACCCCGGCCGCCGTCTCGGTCTTGGCGAGGCTGGCCATTCTTCCCATCGCCGCGGCTATTCCCGCCGGCGTCAAGGCCGCGCCGCCCGTGATGCCCTCCATCGTCGTCGAATGCCCCGCCTCCAGGGTCTCGCAATAGCGCACCGCGCCGACATAGCGCCGCTGCTTGTCGTTCAGGTTGTGCCATACCTCCACCGGCCCTCCGGCGGGGCATAAGGCGGCATCGGAGGGGTTTTCGAGACAGTTCATTTGCGCCGTCGTCGGCGGCACCAGCACCGGGCTTGTCAATATCGTCGAAGACTTCAGGAAATCGTGCGCCGAGGACGGATCGTCGAAACAGCCATTGGCGACGAACCAGCGGCGGCCGAAATCGTCCGGGGACAGCTGGCCGTTCATGCACAGCCGCTGCAGCGCCGCCATCGAAAGCCGCATCGGCGCATTGTTGTCGAAAAACTGGGCAATTTCCACCCCCTCGAGCGTCGTTGTCACCTTGCGGGAATAGGCGCTCACCGTATGGCTGATCTTATTGCCGGTATGGATCCGGCAATTTTTGCTCTGCATATTGACCGCCGTCTGCGCCTGAGTCTGACGCACCGCGCTGGAAGTGCTGGCGGTAAGCTCGCCCTCCAGATTCCTTTTCGCCGCCCCCACGATCGTCATGCCCGATACTTGCAGCGCGCCCGAGATCGCGGATTGCGCCCCCGCCAAAGCTAATCCTATGCTCGACGTTACGGATGCAACCTGGAGTCCCATCTGGCCCATATTGTACCCCAACGACAGCCCCGTTCCGCTGTCCGGTCCATAGGGGCATACAGGCGGCAGTTCAGCGCCGCTCGGAATGATGACCGCATGGGCGGGCGCGGGCCGCAGAAGCAGCGCCGGGAAGAGAAGAAGAATCAGTAGAACGCCAGTCCGCATCTTCTTGTCCATTCCTCTATTCAGACGACGCAGACCACGACCCGCCTCTCCTCGACATCAAGACTCACTTGATGACCCTGATCCTGCCGGTCCTGGCCGCTCCCGGCGTCAGGTACGAATCGGTCACGGGCTGCGGCTTCTTGGTGAAGTTCGTCACTGTGCCGATCGGCATGCCGTTCACCATACTGCCCATTCCTGGGATCCAACTATAGAGGGCGTTGGTGACCGCGCATTTCGGAAGAGCCAGCCCCGGTATCGCAAGGGTCGGAATCTTGATATTCGGCATATCGATCTTGGGCAGGCATATCGTGCCCAACGCCGTGCTTAGGGTGCTCACCACGGCGGTGCAAATGGCGTTCAAGACGGCATTGACGAAATCAACGACCGCCTTCCTTATGATCGCCCAGATGAGGCCCGCGATCCCGGTAAACGACTGAATCAGATCGACGAGGTTGCCGAGAGCGTCGATGTTGAAGTCGCACCACTGGCCGATCATGACATGCGCCTGCGCCTTGGCGAGGAGATGCACGGTGTCGTCCAGAGCGGGATCCAGCACCTCGTTGATCGCATTGACGCGCGCCGTTACGGCGGCATTGAACTGCCCGATCACCGTATCGGGATCGCATTCTTCGGTCAGATCCATCGCAAGCTTCTCGATGCCGACATCGATCGCCGCGACAGTCGCGCCGGGCACGCGCGGGGTCAGCGGCGGTATCGTGCCGAGCTTGATTCCCGGAAACGGCACCCCACCAGTTCCACCGACAGGCGTCCAGGAAATCAGCGGGGGATTAGGATCATCGCCGTCTTGCGCGCCCTGGGGCTTGCACCCTCCCGCTGTATTTCCCTGCGGCGGCTCGTACGTCATTCCAGCCGGACATGTCGTGCAAGGGCCCATCGTCATTATCGGCGGGCAGTTCGCCAACCCCGCGCAGGACGGGTCCGGTTTAGCCACCGGTGATGCCCCGCATGCAGAATTCGGCTGCGCAGCCGGTTCCGGCGGCGGCGGCAGGACGCATGGCGTGCCGTCAGGCTCCGATCCCGGCGCGCCGGGAGGAAGGACGACCTGGCTGTCCGGCGTGCCCGGCGGGCAGGGATCCGTCGTGCCGGCCGAAACGAGCATACAGGTGCCGTTGATCATGGCCGGCGTGCACACCGTAAGCGATGGGTCTATCGGGGCATTGGGATCCGCCATCGCGGCGCAGAAAAGGCCGGTCGCGCCGCTCTGTACGATATACCCGGGCGGGCAGGGCTCCAGAGGCTTACATACGACCGGCGTCGTGTTGCTTTTCACGTAGCCGTCCGGACATGTCGATGGATCACCGCTCCCAAAGCATGTGCTGCCGCTGCACACTTCGCAGGTGCCATCCGGTTTGGGCGTCTGGCCGGCCGGACACGAAATCCCGACGGTGCCGCCGGCCGTTGTCGAGTTGAGTTTATAACAAAAGCCGTCATTCGGATTAAGGGTATAGCCTGCCGGGCAATTTATCTGCTGAGAGAGGAAGTTTGGCTCGGGGCAGGTAGGCAAGCAGTCATTATTGCCGTTACATCTACCAGTGGAATTGCTCCAAGGCTTACAAAATACATAGGCAGTAGTGACGGGAGAGGTTCCCACGCAGCCTGGGTCAGGACGCTGATCGCCGCAATCAATCCCTGGCCCAACGGGCACGATCGCCGGATTACAGCCCGATATGGCGTTGCTGGTATTGCCGCCGCAAAAATAGCACTGGCCCTCGAAAGCGAGCTGGCCCGCGGCGCAACCCACGACACCGGCAATGGCATTACAACTAAACGCGGGGTTGAAACCGTAGTCGGGCATGTCCGGACATGGCCCGGCCACCTGCGCCGCCGCGATCCCAGGCATTCCACCAGCCAATAGCATGACCAGAAGGAGCAGCGTTTTGAGATGAACAAAACCGCCGGTCTTTCCCGATTCCGTCATAAGGCGCTCTCCCGCACTTAATAAAAGGGGCTTGGCTCGTCATGCTTTTTACACGCTTCAGAATATTGCATCAAGCGTTATCGAAGCGTTAATGCGTGTCCCAATAGACACGGTTTCTTATTCGGCAACGGCGCGGCGCCGCCGCTCACCGGCAGGGCTAACGCCGCGTCAACCAAAAACATCGGCGTCATCGCCGACACCAAAATGCCGGCACCAAAATATGGTAAGCGCCATAAGCGCCAAAAGGGAATCCGTCCATAGGCTGAAGGACCCGCAGGCAAGCGTAAGACAGGCGCCGAACGCCGCCATGCCCGCGGCGCGCTCGAGAGCCGGCCAAGGACTCATGCGCGCCAAGCATACAACAGCCAGCCCCGCGCCCAGCAGCCAGCCGAGCGGCCCAAGCTCCAGCCATAACTGCAGCGCCACATGATGCGGATGCGCCGCCGGGAACAATGCGTAAACATACAGCGATTGATGCCCGCCCCCGACCGGCAGCGCGCCCGCCGCGTCTGGCCCCAGGCCTATCCACGGATTTTCGGCCAGCCTTGCCAGCAGGTAATCCCAGATTTCGACGCGATGCCTCCAGGACGGCGGGAAATGGGCAAGCCAGTCCTGGTGTTTTTCCACCAGCCACGGCGCCGCGGCCAGCGAACCGGCCGCCACCACGCCGAGCAGCGCAAGGCCAAGCGCGAAACCAAGGCGGCGGCTGGCCCATGCCGCCGATCCCAATGCCGCGCCGGCGGCAAGCGCGAGCGGCGCGCCGCGCGACGGGCTGATCCAGCTTGCGATCAACAGGCCGGCCAGCAGCGCCGCCGCGAGCCTCGCGCGCTTCTCGCGAATCAGCATGGCGCATAACGGCCACAGCAGAACGGCGGCATAGCTGAGGCCGCGATTGTAGTAAGTCAGGCTGTCGTCCTTGGCATGAAGGAACGGCATCAGGATTTTGCCGCCGCTGCCAAGTTCGGCGATCATGAAAATCTCGACGCCGAGAATCGCCCAAGGCAGATAGAAAAACCATCGCGGCCAGACGATAGGCTCGCGCGGAATGAACAGCAGCGTCAGCGGCGCGATGATGGTGGCAAGCCGCAGCGTCATCGCCCACGATCTTGCCGGAGCGAAGGCCGTAAGATCGGCGAGCAGCGCAAGCGCCAGCAATCCGCCGCCGAAAAACAGCGCGAGCGGGTGAGGCAACAGCAGTTTTCTGCGCACCGCCACCGCCATAAAATAAAGAACGGCCGCGCCGCCGATGCCCGCGAGCGCATAGGTCCCGCCGGAAACCATGCCGACGGTCAGCGCCAGCGCCATCATCCCGCCGAGAACGCGCCCGCGCATGATTGCCTGTCCGCCCCTTGTCATCCGATTTCCCTATAGACGTCCATCATCCTTCGCGTCACCGCCGCGCGGGTGAATTGCGCCTCGTAGGTTTCGCGGCCGCCCCTGCAAATCCGTTCGCGCAGGGCCGGCAGGTCGAGAACCTTCCTCAGCGCCGCCGCCAGCGCGGGCGCGTCGCCCTTCGGCACCAGCATGCCGTTTTCCCCGTCGCGCACGAAGGCGGCGGGCCCGGCGGCGTCCGCCGCGACCAAGGGCGCGCCAGCCGCCCAGGCTTCGGACATCACGGTGCCGAACGGCTCATAGATGGAGGGCAGCACGCTTATATCCGCCGCGCGCAGCAGCGCGCCGCGATCTTCGCGCCATCCGAGAAACTTCACCCGCCCGGCAATGCCGAGCTTGGCCGCCAGCGCTTCCAGCTCCTGCCGCAGCGGCCCGTCCCCGGCCAGCCAGAGATGGCAATCCGGCAATTGCGCCAAGGCCGCCAGCAGAACCTCCAGGCCTTTCTTGGGATGCAGGCGCGAGAGGGTCAGAAGAATTCTGGCATCGGCAGGCGTGGCGAATATTTTGCGGTCGATCGCAAGCGACGAATCGACCGTGGGAAAAGTGGGAACGAAAAACCGCCGCGATTCGGGAATGCCGCGCGCGCCCATATGCGCCACGATGTCCGGCGTCACGCCGATGAAATGCGTGCAGCGCGCGAAATGCCTGGGCTCGTAATAGCCTCCGAACCAGCCGACGACCGGAATGGACAAACCCGCAGGCACAAGGCTCGCGGCGCGGCGCATCCAGCAATGAACGAGATCGGGCTTAACATCCGCGCACAGTTTCGTCACCGCGCGGCGCTGCATGAAACGCAAAGGCAGGCGCAACGGCGCGGTCTCGACCCGCACGCCCGCGTCCAGCAAGTCCGGCGCGCGGCGTTGCGCGGGATGCAGCACCGCAATCTGTTTCATCCCCGCTTCATGAAGAGCGAGAATCATATCGGCGGCATAGGTCTCCGCCCCGCCATTGCCGCGTCCGGCCATGATATGAAGGATGGTCATCGGGGGACAGTAATCAGGAATCGGCGGCCAGTCATCAGAAGAAACCGGCCGTCATAAGATTGGGCTTGATATCCCGCCCCTTCTGATCACCGGCTGCCGATCGTTTACTCCGCCGCCGCGCTTTCGTCGCCAAATAAGCCTTCCCGAAGCCTGTTCGCCGCGTCATGCGCCAGGAAAGCAAGCGCATCGGGCAGAATGAGATTGATGTCCTCCCACTCATCGGCCGGCGGCGGCGCGAGGGCGGTGATGTCCGAGGCGGACAAAGCGGGATAAGCCTGTTCCTGCACGGCATCGGTGTCGCCGTAATAGACAAAATCCTGCTCAAGCGCCACGGTCTCGTCGCCGGCGCGCAGCCCTATGGGCTGGCTCGAAGGCTGGCCGACGCTCACCGTCGTCAGGCCGCTTCTGACGCCGGCCTGAGCCGGCATGGGCGCATCGATCGGCTGCAAGGTCTCCGACGCGCCGCCATCCGCCCGCGCGGGGGACTCGGCGGGCGCCGCGAGCGCGAATCTGGTCAAGGCCTCGATTCCCGCCTTCACATGGTCGTCATCGCCGCGCTTGCGGGCCGCGGCCGAGGCTTCGGTCAAGGACGCGAGATCGCCGGCCGCCGGGGCGGACGGGGAAGCGCCCGCCGCCCATCCGGCATCGCGCAGCTTCGCCGTCACGTCGCCGAGCGCCTTGTCGCGCGCAAGCGTCGAGGTCGTCGTCGGCGGCACCGGCAAGAGCCGGTGAACGCGCAGCGCCTTGACCCTGCCGGGCATGGAATGGAACATCCGCGCTTTGACCAGATGCTGGCCGAAAAACATATAGGCTTCGCCTTCTTTTTGCGTGCGCAAATTATCGTAGGAAACGCGCTGGCGGGTGGTCATGGCGGCATCGCGCTTGTCATAATAGGGCGCGTTGAAGAACATGCCGGAAACCGTGTCGGTCGGCGCGCTGAGGCTCGTCGCTTCATAGACGAATTCCGATCCCGCGTGCTTGTCGAGGAAATCCTTGGTGTCGGTCGGGTCTTCGAGCTTGCCGAAAATCTTGAGATTGCAGTTGCCGAGAATGGAGCGCGCTTCCTGCTTGACGCGCTTTTCCATCGACGGAAGATCCTGCGCCGCGAACACCATCGAGAAACCGAGCGAGCGCGCCTGCGCCGCCATCACCGCCATGCCCGGCGCAGTATAATAGCCGACCTCGTCGAAGACGGTCATGAAGGAGGAATTCGAGCGCGTCTGCTTGCTTTCGATCGCGGTCTCCCACGAGCCTTCCACGGAATTGCCGAGGGTCGACCCCATCATGCCCTTGATGCTGGCGGCGACGATCTTGCCGAGATTGGCGGCTTCGTCGCCGGATTTTTCCAGCGCCGGAATCAGCACGACCATGATGCGGCGGTTCAGCACCACGTCCATCATGTCGATGTCCGCGAGCTGCGCCTTGAAGATATAGCCGTATTCATCGGCCAGCGATTGCAGCGAGCGGGTGAATTGCATCGACAGATAGCCATGCTGCTGCCGCGCGACCTGCAAATCGTACATCGGCTGGTCGGGCGAAGGCGGCTTTTCGTTGCCGTCGTCGTCGAAGGCGGCATCGACATAACCCGGCAGCGTCTGCAAATAGCCTTGCAGGCCGCGAATGATCCGCTCCGGCAAATCGCGGTCCCGCGACAGGCGGATGATCGGCGCCAGTTCCAGATTTTCGCGCACCACGCCGACATCGAGCAAAAGACCCTGCCGGTCGCGCTTCCAGGTCAGCGCCGGCATGAAGGCGCTCATCAGCGCGATCGCGCGCTCTTTCCACATGGCGTTATCGCCGCCGGCGTCCGGCATCAGGCTCACGATCATATTGGTGAGATAGGAAGCCGAGCCGTTGGAAAACGGGTTCATGGTGTTGGATACCGCGCCGTCGTCGGAATTCGCCGTCATGTAATTGAGAATCAGCAGGTCGTCGTCGCGCCCGAAGCGCCGCGCCAAAGCGTAAAGGGACGCCCATAGATCGGTGTCCGCCTTGCCGTCGGTATAGGAAAATCCCGATCCCCAGCACAGCGAGTTGGCGACCATGGATTTCAATCCCTCGGTCTTGCCCGCGCCGGTGGTGCCGAGATAGAGAATATGGGTGCGCGCATCATTGTTGCTCAGCCACAATTCGTCGCCGTTTTCCTCATCCTTGCCGAGATAAAGAATTCCCTCGGCTTTGCCCGGAGCGCTTTGACCCGGAATCGGGTTGTTGGGGTCCTTAAGCCCTTTGGCATAGGCCGGAATCTTGAACGATAATTTAGTGCCTTTTTTCTTGAATGCCGCCCAGTGAATCCAGAAGAAAAACAGGATCAGGTCGGCGAAAGACGGGCCGAAAGGCGTGGCGATCAGGCATGCGGCATACATGATAAAGATGGTCCCCATGAGTTCGGGACCGAGCAATCCATCGAAAAAACGCTGAGAGACCGGCCTGACATCGCGAATCAGGTCCTTGTGGGCAACCATATTTTTGGTAACGACAGTCATCGTAGCGATTCCTCTACATCATGATCGAAACTCAAGAATTGGCCTTCATCTCCCCTTATTTTTATACTGCCTGCTTTACTGCCTGCCCAGAACGGTGTCCGCGTCCGCCGGCGTTCCGGGCTTGAGAGCCACGGCGGGAGCGGCTCTGCCCGCGCCCGATACCGCGGCTTGCTGCTGCATCGCCATGGCGTTCTGCTGCGCCATGTAGCTCAGATTCACCACCGTCCACCAGGCGGCAAGAAGAATGGCGAGCACCGTCGCCGTCATGGCGCCGATCCGCAAGGTCTTGGCGCCCGTGCTGTTCGGATTGCCGAACATGGCGGTTTCGACGGCGGCGAGCGCCTCGTCCACCGCCAGCCGGTCGTCGAAGCGCGCCACGGTGGTAAACTCGCCCTTGGGCGCCATGATGCCCAGCTCCCAATCGGCGGCGTGTTTCTGGATCGCGACGGCGAAGCTGTGATTTTTATCGAGGTCCATGCGCCATATCGTCGGCGGATTGCTGACCCGGAACGTCGCGACCAGCGTATGGCCGACGATCTTCGCCTTGACCTTGGCGTTGGAGCCGGGAAAAATATTTTGCCATTGATTCATGTCTTACGCCTTCTGCATGCGGCCTTTTGCGGCCTTGGGGGGGATCTCGACCTGATTGTTCGCCAGATACTGGTTGATGGTGATGAGCGCCGTATCGATTCTCGGAATCGGCAACGGCTTCTTGGCGGCCTGCTCGGCCATGAAATGCGCCATGGCGCCCGCCGCCTCGCTATGAAAGGAGCGCCGTCCGAGATTGTTCAGCGGATACCATAAATTCCGGTCCATGCCGCGCAGCCATAAGAATGTCGCCGGCGCCAGCACGCCGCCCATGGTCCGCCCCCAGCGCAGAACGCCGAGAAGCGCCGTCGTCGTATAGGCATGCTTGGAAGCGATCTGGAGAGCCTTGCCGCCGACTTCCGGATCGCCGATAATTTCGTCGATTTTCTTGGCGAGCTTGAGCGGCATGTGAAAACCGGTCTTGGCCGACCAGCACACGGCGATTTCGCTTAAAAGATCGTCGCTTTCCGTCCGTTTCTGGATACCCTTGAGCGCGAACGCGGCATAAAGCGCCCGCAGATGCGGCGGCAGGGCTTGGGGACCCGCCCATCGCGCGCCAAGCTGTCCGATGAGCGCGCGGCGCACGGCCTCCCGCTCCGGCAAGCCATCGGCCAGCTTGATATCATGATAAGCAAGCCATTCCTCGGGCGACAAGGCTTCGGCAAACAGCGGCAATTGGGCGGGAATTTCCGCGCCGGTCGAACGCGCGCTGAACTGTCCCGGATCGAATTTGACGATCGGATTGAGGATCGGCCAGATTTTCGCCTGCGTGCCGATCAAGCCCTCCAGATCGTATTTGCGTTTGAATCGGTTGTGATTCGAAAAGAACAGCATGGAAAAACCCGCGGCCGACACCAGCGCGGCCACCGGCCAGCGAAAATACGCGCCGACGATATCGGTCGTGAGCAGAAACTTCTCGGTGGTGAATTCGGCGAGCTTGGGGTCTTCCGGCCCTCCAAGCCATGTGGGCAGAAGCGCTTTGATAAGGCTGGTATAATCGCCGAGAGCGACGATGTTGATGAGCGTCAGCTCGAAAAGCCGGACGAAACGCAGCACCGCCAGGAATTCCTCGCTATACGAATACCATAAACCCCAGCCCACAAGACACACTGAGACGATCAGCAGCGTGAGGATGATTAACGGCTCGTCGGTAACGCGGGACTGTTGGCTCATGGCATCCGGCTCAATGAGAGTTAGGGCTGTGAGAGTTAGGATTCTCCGCAATAGGCTTCGTCAATTTGAAAACCCAAAAAAACTCGGTCGCATTTGGGTGCTTCCATTGCCTTTTCACAACAATGGCGCCCTGATTTCTTCAGCTTTTCAAGCGCTCTGACTATATCCGCCCAAGGGCCGCTTGGCAATGGATCGGATGGGGATCGGATGATCGCTATTCGACCGCGCTCCGCTGTTCGTGCAATGCATAATTATGAATTTCCTCCGCGATCTCGGTAATGACCATGGACGTGGCGCCGGCTTCCACTTCGCCGCGCTCGGTGCGGGCGATGACGCGGCGGCGGATTTCCGGCCGCGCGGTGCCGCCCTGGAAGAACATGCCCAAAAGCCGGCGCGCGCGAGCCGCGCCGATCTTATTGTAAAGGCTGTTGCGAAGCGTCACGTCTTCGGAGGACGTGGACAGCGCCCAAAGCTCGATCGGCCCCAGCGTATTGATAAGATGCTGCTCGTAACGCCCTTCGTTGGTGCCAAGGATAAGCAGCACGGGCGCGCCCGACGGGCGGGGGCCGGTCAGGCGGTAGCGCATCACCCAGCGCGCGGTATCAGAAAGGCCGAACCGGTCCGCCGTGTCGGCGATCGCCCGGTCGGAAACAGCCGCGCCGCAAATCCATACGCCGGTGGCGAGATCCACCATGTCCTTGGAGAAATCGTCCAGCAATTGCGACGCCAGGATCACCTGAACGCCCCATTTGCGGCCTTCGCGCACATCGCGGATCACCTGGTTGCGCACTGCCGGGGTTTTGCTGGTGCGATGGAATTCGTCGAACGATATGCGCTTGGGCGTCTCGCGAATTTCGCGCATCCGGCCTTCATGATAGGGGCGATACATTTCCGGAATGTTCTTGAGCGAGTCCGGCCCGATCCACCATTGGCGGATCATAGCATGGCGGGCAAGCATATACATGATGGCCGTCTGGCGGTCGGCGATTTCGTCACCCTGCGGCGCCACATCCTGCAAGTCGACGGCGCAGACCCGCGTCGCGCCGATATCGAATCGCGTCACCGAGGCGAGGATCGGGAATTCGCGCACGGCGGAGGCGACCATGCGCTCGAAAGCGTGGATCACGCTTTCGGCCGAACTGCCGATCTGGGTTTCCTCGAGCAAGGAGCGGATTTGCGGACGGCGCGAGGCCGTCACAGCGTCGACCAGCGTCGGCACGGCATGGCGTTGCGCCAGCATCGCCTCGTGATGCAGGCCTTGCGCATGCAGGGCGTCCACGACTTCCCACCAATAAGGATCCGGCGGCAAATGCATATTATGGCGTGAGATCGCTTCGTCCACCTCGGATTCAATGCGCAAAAGATAGGGGCGGCCCTCGGTATTGGCGCCTTTTTCATCGCGCCACCGGTACATTTCGTCGATGCAAAGACCGACCAGCTGCGTCATGCCGTCATAAGGCTGGCTTTGTCCCGCCGGCGTGCAAAGCAGGGTCAGCAATTCGGCAAGGTAGGCGCGCTCGTCCGGCAGGGGATAACGGCATCCAAGCTGGGTGTCGAAAGGATTGATCGCGTAATCCGGCGTCATGCGCAGCTTGAAGTGAGTCGCCTCATAACGGCGGTCCAGCGGCAAAGCGTCGCGCAGCAGCGAGATCAGACCCGACGACGAGGGGCCGATGTCGAGAATGGCGATGAAAGGAAGTTTCGCGGTTCCCGCCGCAAGGCAGGTGCCGAGATTGAGCGCGTTCAGCAGCACCGATTTGCCGGCGCCCGGTTGCGCGAAGATCAGATCGAACCAGGTCGTGGTGAGCGACGACCCCGGCTGATAAGGCCACATCCTGCCGTCCGTCGTGCGGAACAGCACCGAGCCTTCCTCGAACGGGGAAGAGGCGCGCTGCCATGGCAGCATCTTGGCCACTTCGCGCAAAGGCGCGACGACCGCGGGCGCTGTCGAGGCGCATGCCACCCCCAGCGCCGAGGACATCGTGCATTCGAGCGGATCGCCGCCCGCGCTCGACGCCTGGCAATAGCCCCAGGATTCGAGCGCCTGGATCAGCGACGACTGGCGGGTTTCAAGAAGCCTGGTTTCGCCTTCGGGCGCGAAAGTAGCGAGCGATACCCGCAATTTGACGACGGCCTCATTCTGCGACAGGGCCTGCAGCGTCTCGAGCGAATTTTTGATGGACTTGTTGATTTCGGCGGAAAAAGCCAGAACCCCCGCCAGGAACATCTTCAGCCCGATTTGCGCCGCGCCGCCGCTTTCGATCAGAAAAGACAGGCGGAACGGGGTTTCGGTATCGATAAGCCGCGCCAGCAGCTGCGGGAAAGGCGAAGGCTCGGCCGGGGCCAGCGTCATATCCACCGGAGACCAGACATAACTGCCGATCTTCACGGAGGTCGTCGTCAGAACCTTGCCGTCGCCGACGCATATCTGCTGCCTGAGCGGCGGCCATAGAACGTCGGAATAATCCTTGGCCTTGCGGCGCGAGCGCACGGTGAGGGGATCTCCCGGCAAGTTCGGATGCCAGGTGTCATGGCGCAAGTTGGGATAAATCGAGGTCCGAACCGCCGTGAGCGCCTCGTGCACGTCGCATATCCTGCATTTGATGCCGAGTTCGTCCATCGACGACGTTACGGAACCGACGAAACTGCGGTGCCGCGTGCGCAACGCCTCAAGCCCGGCGAAGGGAAATTGCGCGCGAGGCGCCTTGAGCCATTTTCTTTTGCGGCGTTCTTCGGTGGATTTTTTCAATTCGTTCGCGGTAAGCGCGTAAGGACGGCTCCACAGCACCAGATAAATATCTTCAAGGACCAGGTAACGCGCCAAATTCCGTTTGCGCTCGTTCAGCAAATCGTCGAGATCCAGCCCGACCGCCTTGGCGGCCGCGCGGTTGGGGCGCATCGCCCGGTCGATTTCCAGCCCGACCGCAGCGGGATCGCGCATGAAATAAAATTGCAGCGCATGCCCCGCGCGATCGAAGCGCGAACCGAGCTTGGTGCTGAACTGATCGATGAGCCATTGATATTCGGAGTCGCCGATAATTTGCCGCGCTCCCAGAACCTTCACATAAGACACCAGCGAGCCGTCGCGCGCGGCAAGGGTTTGCCCGTCGTCGGAAGTTTCGAGTTCGATATAGGCTTCGACTGGTTGCCGGGCAGCCAACTGGATAGCCGCCAGCATTTCGTCAAAAAAATTGATCATCCTGTCCGTGTTTCGGTAATGAATAACGAGATAGGTTTCGCAAGCATAGCAAGAGGTATAGGATTATGAATTAAATATGGCAAATTGGTTAATACGGCGCATGAAAATAAAATGTTTTCTTAATATGCCCTTTCCAGCCGCCCGGTGATGGGCACAACCTGAGGGTTGCGCTTCATGAAGCGGCAGGGAACTGTCTGATCCAGCCATCAACCGGGGCGCCCGCAAAAGGTCCCCTGGGCGACATCCAATAGTCGAGAATTGCCGGAAACTGATCGGTGGCGCCTCCTTCCCCCCGGGTGGCCCCCAGGCGGCGGTTAAGGGGCAAAAGCCGGATGCCGGCCAGTTTTTTCTCCCGGGCCTGATATTCTTCGGCCGAAAGATTCTCGAGCAGCGCCGTGCCAAGCAGCAGCGGCTCGTCGCTGCCAAGCCGTTTTTTAGCTTCGGCGCGGCGGGAAAGCAGGGAATCGAGCGCGGCTTGCGCGCGGCTTGCGAGCAATTCCTGCCTGCCCTGGGCGCGGGCGACGTAGATGGCGCGGCATAAATGATGCAATTCCGCCTGAGACATTTCAGGCAGCCAAACCAGGTAACCGGAGCCGACAATGCCGACATTTTCGAGCGTGAAGCATTGTTCGCAAAAAATGCAGGCCGTCAGCGCGGCGCGCTCATGCCCCGCCCAAGCGCCCTGAACGGTGCGCTGGAATTTTTCTGCCCTGAAACCGCAGAACTGGCAGACGAAATCATCCTGCCGCCATACGGCATCGGGCGGCGGCGGCTTCGCAGGCCTGGAAAGAAACTCGGCGCCAGACTTGCGCCTGACGCCGAGGGTAATGGGCAATAGATTTCTCAAGCTTCCCGCTTAGAACTGGCCGTCGACAAACTGGGTCTTGCCGGTCAGGTTATTGGTCTTGAGCACCGCTCCGGCAAGGCCGGGGAACGCCAGGAACGCCGCGCCGGTGAGCAGCACGCCGAGCGCCGGGCCGAGCTTGTTCTGCGCCGCGTTGTCGGAGTGAGCCTTCAGCTTCATGATGCCGTAGGCGCAGAAGCCGGTGCCAACGATATAGCAGAACCAGGAAATGACGTTCGGCATGCCCGAGCTTTGGCTTTGCAGCTGCTGCATCGTCGTGGCGAGGTCGGTGGAGGCCACGGCGTTGGCAGAACCGCCGATAGTGCCCGTTGACGCTGCCGCATGAGCCAGCTCCGGCGACATCGCCGCGAGAACTGCCGTGGCGGCCAAGGCGTATTTCGTCATATTTTTGATGTTAAAACGCTTCATTTTGCTCTCCGTTGGTTGGTTGATGTTCGATCCGTTACCGGATTCATAACGACATTATCTTGCACTAACTCTAATCCACTTTCCACCACAACCATTAAGAATGCGTGAAATTATGAATCTAGCAATGGATTTCAGCATTTTTTCCTGGCAGGTTGCGCCATCTAAAATGGGGGAGCCTGGAAAGAAACTCGGCGCCAGACTTGCGCCTGACGCCGAGGGTAATGGGCAATAGATTTCTCAAGCTTCCCGCTTAGAACTGGCCGTCGACAAACTGGGTCTTGCCGGTCAGGTTATTGGTCTTGAGCACCGCTCCGGCAAGGCCGGGGAACGCCAGGAACGCCGCGCCGGTGAGCAGCACGCCGAGCGCCGGGCCGAGCTTGTTCTGCGCCGCGTTGTCGGAGTGAGCCTTCAGCTTCATGATGCCGTAGGCGCAGAAGCCGGTGCCAACGATATAGCAGAACCAGGAAATGACGTTCGGCATGCCCGAAGTTTGGGCTTGTAATTGCTGCATCGTCGTGGCGAGGTCGGTGGAGTTCGTCGCGCCGACAGAACCGCCGATAGTGCCCGTCACTGCCGCATGGGCCAGCTCCGGCGACATCGCCGCGAGAACCGCCGTGGCGGCCAAGGCGTATTTCGTCATATTTTTGATGTTAAAACGCTTCATTTTGCTCTCCTCTGGTTGACATATGTTCGATCCGTTACCGGATTCATAACGACATTATCTTACATTAATTTCGTGCGACTTTCCAACACAATCATTAAAAATGGGTGAAATTTGCGCTACCCAATCAAGCTTAGAACTGGCCATCGTTAAACGTATTCGAGTTAGCGCCGAGACTGACGGTCTTGACGATCGCTCCGGCGAAGCCGGGGAACGCCAGGAACGCCGCGCCGGCAAGCAATGTGCCGAGCGCCGGGCCGAGCTTGTTTTGCACCGCATTGTCGCTGTGGGCCTTCAGCCGCATGATGCCGTAGGCGCAAAACATGGTGCCGACGATATAGCAAAACCAGGAGATGACGTTCGGCATCGACGCCGACTCGCTTTGCAGCCTGCCCGACAGCGAAGCCAGGTCAGTGGAGTCGCCTGCCGCCGCGGTGCCAATTTGCGCGGTAGCGCCCGCAGCGTGGGCCAATTCCGGCGCCATCGCCGTTATCATGGCAAAAGCGACAAGCCCGTATCTTACCGCGTTGCCGGTATGAAATTTCCGCATCTTGCTCTCCTCAAACTTTGCCAACCGATTTTTCCCCGGCTTCCAGGATTTCGGCCATGCTTGCGTTTTATTATATATGCAATGCTTTCATCTTTACCCTAAACATTTTATATTAAAATGCGGTAAACTGGTTGTGGCGCTGAACCCCGTGGATCAGCTCAGGAATTTGACGCCGAACGTCCATTCCATCGCCTCCAGGAACATAATGATATTCATGCACAGGGCGCCGCCGATGATATGGGTGAGAGCCCCGCCCATCGTCGCGTTGCCGACTCCCTCGACATGGGATTTAGCCAAAAGCCAGCCGCGAATAAAACCGATAAAACCGACGACCTGCATGAAGGTCAGGACCGCGACGAAAGCCAGATCGAAAGACACCGTATCGGCCGTATTGATCCCGAGGCCGGTCCAATCGATAAGGCCGCGTCTATTCGCTAAGGTCTGATCGGCGTAAACAAGCTTGGAGCCGACGGCGACGCCGGAGCTGAAAAGAGATCCCATCACGACATCTTTCGCCCGCACCATCCACAGCAGCAAAGCGCCGAAGGCGACATTGGCGATGATGGCGTTCATCGAAGCCGAGCGGTCGGTATTGTATTTGGCCATTTTGTTGACGCCGCGATACATGAAAACCGCGCCCAGAATATAACAGACCGCATTGCCGAGCGCGAAGGCCGGTCCCGAAATATTTTTGGCGAAATTGATCGCCATTTTGTCAAGCCCTACGACCGGCGTCAGCGCGGCGACGGTCGCGGCAGTGCATGTAGCGGCGCCGCCCACGTTACTGGTAGCGCCATACAGCGTTTTGACCATCGCTCCCGCGAAGCTGGGAAGGGCCATGAACAAGCCGCCGGCAAAACCATAAAGAATCGCCTTAAACAAGGGGTTTTGTTTAGGATTTTCGGTGTGATCCCGCAACATGAACAGGAATTTAGCGCAAAAGAACGTGCCCGTAATATAAGCGAGCCAGGAAATAAAATTGGCAAGGCTGAAACCGCCGGGCACCATGGATTTGTTGAATATACGGCACATCAGCGCGCCCATGCTGTCGGCCGTCGCCGCATGGGCTTCATGCGGGGCCAAAACCAGCAGGGGCGTCAGAAAAAGAAAAATCGCCCAGCCGAAATTCTTACTGCGACACGATGCCGGTTGGAGTTTTCGTTTCTCTGCGAACATCAAGCAGCATCCTCATCAATGCTTCAGAGGCAAAAAGATTCTAAGCAACTGAATCCCTAAACCTTTATCAGACCCCAGAAGCATTAAAAACTTGTTAAAAATCGATTATTTTCAGCCGGATGCTCCCGCGCAGGCCGCTTCGACAGCCTCGCAGATGTAATGGTAAAGGCAGACATGAACCTGCTGAATATCCGGCGTATGCCGCGACGGCACATCGATCAGAATGTCGGACAAGGAAGCGAGCTTGCCCCCGCCCTGGCCGGTCAGCGCCAAAGTCGTCATTCCCAGCTCCCTGGCCTTGACGAAGGCTTCCACCACATTGGGAGAATTGCCCGAGGTGCTGATACCCCACAGCACGCCGCCGGGCTCACCATAGGCCTCTACCTGCCTTGCAAAAACGCTATTGTAGCCATAATCGTTGCTCCAGGCGGTCAGAATCGCCGAATCGGCGGAAAGGCATATGCATTTCAAGGCCCGGCGCTCCTTCAGGAACCGTCCGACCAGCTCGCCCGCGATATGCGAGGCGTCGGAGGCCGAGCCGCCATTGCCGCAGACCAGGAGCGGCTTGCGCTGCTTGAAAGCGGCGGCAATGGCCTCGACGGCGCGATCAGCCGAAGCCGCCGCCGGCCAGTCCGCCATGGCGGCGATCAGGGCGGCGGACTTTCGTAAATGTTCCCCGATGGGATTCATGGCTTAACCTTTCGTCTGGAGGTCAGGATAATCGCGAAACCTTGCCCGCGGCAAGCAAGAGTTCTTGCTTGCCGGATGGCGGAAGCTTATTTTGCCTGTCCACCATGCTGATTTTAAGGACACAGGGGCCATGCCCAGAATTTTCCCGGTTATTCTGTCAGGCGGCGCAGGCACCCGGTTGTGGCCGCTGTCGCGGGAATTATATCCCAAGCAGTTCCACCGGCTCGGCGGCGAGCATACGCTCTTTCAAGAGACGCTGCTGCGCGTCAGCGGGCCGCAATTTTCGCCGCCGGTGATCGTCTGCAATCAGGAACATCGCTTCATCGTCAATCACCAGCTTCGGGAAATAGGCATCGTCCCCGAAGCCGTGATCGTCGAGCCGGAAGGACGCAACACCGCCCCCGCCGCCGCCATCGCCGCCCTGTTGCTCGAAAACCGCCCGGACGCGCTTTTGCTGATGATGCCGTCGGACCAGGTCGTGACCGACATCAAAAAATTCCACGCCGCGGCGGCGCAGGCCGAGAAACTGGCCGATGGCGGCGCGCTCGTAACCTTCGGCGTCGCGCCGGAATCTCCCCATACCGGCTATGGCTATATCCGTCGCGGCGCGGCAAGCGCCGTCATGCCCGGCGCATACGAAGTCGCGGGCTTCGTGGAAAAACCCGATGCGGCGACGGCGGAAAGCTATCTGCAAAGCGGCGATTATTACTGGAACAGCGGGATGTTCATGTTCGCGCCGCCGGTTTATCTCAAGGCGCTCGCCGGCCTGCAGCCCGGCATGCTGGACTTATGCCGCGCCGCGCTTGCCGGGGCCAAAGAGGATTTGTTCTTCAGGCGTCTCAGTGAGGAATTCCTGCAGATCAAGGGCGATTCGATCGATTACGCCGTCATGGAGCATGTGAGCCATTCCGCCGTCGTGCCGGTTTCCATGGGCTGGTCCGATGCCGGCACCTGGTCGTCCCTGTGGGAGACGAGCGAGAAGAATGCCGAAGGCAATTGCATGGTCGGCGACACGCTGGCCGTCGCGACGTCCAACACCTATATCCGCAGCGACGATTGTCTGGTCGCCGCCGTCGGCGTCAGGGATATGATTATCGTCGCCACCAAGGATGTCGTACTCGTCGCCGACCGCAAGCACGACCAGGCCATCAAGGGCATCGTCGAACAGCTGCGGCGCGACAACCGGCGCGAATCGCATACGCCGCCGGTGATGATACGCCCTTGGGGCTGGGCCAAATCGATCGACGAGGGGCCGCGCTTTCACGTCAAGCAGATCCAGATCGATCCCGGCGGCAAATTGTCGCTGCAAAAGCACTGGCACCGCAGCGAGCATTGGATCGTGGTGACCGGCACGGCGCTGATCACGCGCGGCGAGGAAAGCTTTCTGCTGCGCGAGAATGAATCGACCTACATCCCGGCGGGA
Organism: Alphaproteobacteria bacterium; assembly: GCA_037200005.1. Lineage (NCBI taxonomy): Bacteria > Pseudomonadati > Pseudomonadota > Alphaproteobacteria > Alphaproteobacteria bacterium. The sequence continues at coordinate 130,892 of JBBCGY010000001.1, forward strand.
ACAGTGCATCGCCTGGAAAATCCCGGCAAGGTTCCGCTGCGGATGATCGAGGTGCAGTCGGGCGAATATCTCGAGGAAGACGACATCATCCGCATGGAAGACGCCTATGGCCGGGCGGGCTAGGGTCAGGACCCATTAATATCATGAGGTTTTGTTTGAGCAAAAAGGCCGGGATGCTAGGAAATGAGCGCAGCCGTAGTCCATCTACGGCAAGCGAAATTGACAACGCAGACCGGCCTTTTTGCTCAAACCCCCTTAGAAACAAGGATGGGGGCGCGGCGAAAAAAGCCGCCCGGCGTTCTCAAAGACCTTGCAGGTAGACACCGTTACCTGCTTCGGTCTTTTCGTAGCCGGACAGCTTTTTCGTCAGCGCGAAACCCATGATATTTATGAGTCCTGACCCTAAAGCGCCGCCTGACAAGCTTCGGGTTCTCATCTGGTACTGGGGCCGCAAGGGAGCAGGACCGCTTTATACGTTTGAGCTGCTGCGGGCATTCGCCGCCCACCCCGGCCTTGAGGTCACCGCGACGCTGGCCTACGACAATGAGATGCTGGCCGAAACCCACGCGCTCGGGCTGCCGGAATATATCGTGAAGACTTATCAAAGCCTGCCGCAATTCGCGCTGGCGACGCTGCGTCTGCCCTGGCTGCGGCGGGAGTTCGGAAATTTCCTGAAGCGCGGTCGATTTGACATCGTCATGTCGCCCATGTCGCATCTGTGGACGCCCTTCATGGCCGATCTTGCCGCCAAAAACGGCGCGGCCTATATCGCGGCCCTACACGACGCCGAGCCGCATCCGGGTGAAAATCAACCCCTATGGTCATGGCGCAGGAAACGCGAGATCGCGCAGACCGATCATATCATCGCACTGTCCGAAAGCGTGGCCGCGAAACTGGCGGCAAGCGGCATCGCCAGGCAGAGCATCAGCGTCATCCCCTTCGGCGTTCCGGCGATGGAGGACATCCCGCCATTACCGCGACAGTTCCCGCACGGACGCAAATTCCTGTTCATGTTTTTCGGACGGATCATGGCCTATAAGGGCCTCGACCGGCTGCTGGCCGCCTATGCCATCTTGCGATCAAGACGGGATGATATCGAGCTTGCCATCGTCGGCGCGGGCGATCTTAGCCCTTACAAAAAACAAATCGGCGCGCTGCCGGACATGACCGTCGTCAATCGCTGGATCGGCGAGGAGGAAATCCCGTCTTTCTTGAATCAGGCGGACGCGCTGGCGCTGCCTTATATCGAAGCCAGCCAGTCGGGCGTCACCTCCATCGCCTATGCCGCGGGACTGCCGGTCGCGGCGACTCCCGTCGGCGGCCTCGCGGAACAGGTGATCGATGGCGAAACCGGCGCGCTGGCCCGCGACGCATCGCCCCAAGCCATCGCCGAGGCCATGGCCAAGCTATGCCGCCCGGCCTTTTACGAACGCTGCGCCCAGGGCGCGATGGAATACCGGCAAACATGGTCATTCGCGGCCCAGGCCGGTCTTTACGCCAATTTATTCGCCGAAGTGAAGGCAAAACAGCGGGTTATCGCGTCTTAACCATGAAAGTAATTCAGGGATTTTTAGCGTCTTTATTGTGATATAATCGTCCGATGAATACGAAACCTCCGAGTTCATCCATAGACCCTTGGCAAAACTATGAGCAAAGGGCGCAAACGCTTGCACAGCAGGCCGACCCGCAAGCTCTGCTGAATCTCGTGCAAGAAATGTCCGCGGCGGGCAAGCAGCTTACGAAAAACCTCATGACCGATTCCCTGACCGGCGCCTATAACAGGCATGGCTGGGACGTGCGCATGCAGGAAAGAATGGCGCATCTTGCGCGCCATCCCGAACAGACCGACATGGTCGTATCGGTTGATCTCGACAAGCTGACCTTGATTAACAACACCTACGGCCATAATGCCGGAGACGCCGCGATCAGGGCCATCTCCCAGACGCTTAAATCCTCGGTCAGGCCCGACGACGACATCGTGGCGCGCACCGGCGGCGATGAAATCAGGCTGCGGCTCGGCAGCATCTCGCAGGAAGACGGCGAGAAGCGCATCAAGAGCCTGGAATACAAACTAAGCCAGCTGGCCATTCCGGTGCAGCATGAAGGCCGCGAAATCATGCTCCCGATCTCGGCGAGCCTCGGCGGCGCATTGTTGAAGCATGGCGACGATCCCGACGCGGTTTTCGCCGCCGCCGACGAAAAAATGTACGCCAGCAAGACGGCCAAAGGCGTAAGCCGGGAACAGCTCGAGGCCGCCGTCGCCGACCCCCCTTCCACCGAGCGCAGCAGGACTTCCGCCGCCACTCCGGACAGTCCAAACCCCCTTCCGCAAACGCCGAGGGCGGGAACGCAATATTCGGATTTGGCGCGCACCGGTTTTAATAGCGTCGTCGATGTCGTTGCCCAGGCCGAAGCGGCGGCAGCGACCCAAAAGGGAACTACGCGCAAGGTAGCAAGCTTCGCCGCGACGCTCGCCCGCACCGGCTTCGACGCCCTTCATCAAGCGATAGACAACAAAAAGCCCGACGCCGTTCCCGAATCCGGCAAGGTCGCCAAGACCGCGCCGCAAAACGGCAATCTAACCCGCAGGCTTTTCCGGCTTGGCCGGGAGGGATAATCTTAGGTGCAGTTCCTTCAGCCGCGCGTCGTCCACGCTGTTCGGCGCCTGCATCATCAAATCCTCCGCCCGCTGGTTGAGCGGGAAAGCGATGACCTCGCGGATATTCGGCTCGTCGGCGATCAGCATGACCATGCGGTCGATGCCGGGCGCCGAGCCGCCATGCGGCGGCGCGCCCAGCTTCAGCGCCGACAGCATGCCGCCGAAGCGCGTTTCCAGATCCTCCGCCGCATAGCCGGCAATCGCGAAAGCCTTATACATCACCTCCGGCAAATGATTGCGGATCGCGCCGGATGATAATTCAATGCCGTTGCAGACGATGTCGTACTGATAGGCTTTGATGGTGAGGGGGTCTTGGGTTTCCAGCGCGGCAAGCCCGCCCTGCGGCATCGAGAACGGGTTGTGGCAGAAATCGATTTTCTTGCGCTCTTCGTCATACTCATACATCGGAAAATCGACGATCCAGCAGAAGCGGAACGCGTTCTTCTCGATGATATCCATGTCCTGCGCGATCTTGGTGCGCGCCTGTCCCGCCATCTTCGCCGCGACCTTCGGCTGGTCGCAGACGAAGAATACCGCGTCGCCGTCTTCGCAGCCGGTGAGCGTGCGCAATTCGGCTTGTGCTTCCGCGCCGACGAAGCGCGAAATCGGGCCTTTGCCCGCGCCCGCCTCGAACGTAATGTAACCGAGGCCCGGCGCGCCGATTTCCTTGGCCCAGTCATTGAGCTTGTCGAAGAAACTGCGCGGCCTGTCCGAGACTTTCGGCGCGCGGATTGCCCTCACGACGCCGCCTTGGTCGATGATCGTCTTGAAAGCGCGGAACTCGACATCGGCGCGGGCGAACACCGAGGTGACGTCGGCGATGACGAGCGGATTGCGCAAATCCGGCTTGTCGGAGCCGTATTTCAGCATCGCCTCGTCATAGGCGATGCGCGGAAAAGGCGGCTTGGTAATTTCGGGATGCGCCGGGCGGCGGAAGCCGCCGAACTCGTCGAACAGGCCGTAAAGCACCGGCTCGATGGCGGCGAACACGTCGTCCTGCGTGACATAGCTCATCTCGAAATCGAGCTGATAGAATTCGCCGGGGCTGCGGTCGGCGCGGCTGTCCTCGTCGCGGAAGCAGGGCGCGATCTGGAAATAGCGGTCGAAGCCCGCGATCATCAACAGCTGCTTGAATTGCTGCGGCGCCTGCGGCAATGCGTAAAATTTTCCGGGATGCATGCGGCTCGGCACCAGGAAGTCACGCGCGCCTTCGGGCGACGAAGCAGTCAGAATCGGCGTCTGGAATTCGTTGAAACCGGACTCGGTCATACGGCGGCGCAAGGATGCGATCAGCTTGGAGCGCAGGACGATATTCTCCTGCATCTTCTCGCGCCGCAGATCGAGGAAGCGGTAGCGCAGGCGGACTTCCTCGCCCGCGTCCGAGTCGCTGTTAACCTGGAGCGGCAGCGGATCGGCGGCGCTCTGCACCGTGAATTCCGCGATATCGATCTCGATCGCGCCGGTCGGCAGATTGTCGTTCTGGGTTTCCTCGGGACGCTTGACCACCTTGCCGGTCACCGTCACGACGCTTTCCATCTTCACGCTCTCGACGGCATGCAAAAGCGGGCTGGAACGGTCGATCACGCATTGCGTCAGGCCGTGATGGTCGCGCAGGTCGACGAAGACCAGGCTGCCGTGATCGCGCTTGCGGTGCACCCAGCCGGAAATCCGGGCGGTTTTTCCGGCATCTTCGAGGCGCAGCGCGCCACAGGTATGGGTGCGATAGGGGTGCATGGGGGACTCTGTAAATTATGTAAGTGCGCACTTGAAACCACGCCAAAAAACGTGTTTTGTCAAGAACATGAACCTTATCACCACCACCGGCGCGCTGGCGTCTTTTTGCAAAAGCCTGGCGGAATCGCCCTATATCGCCGTCGATACCGAATTCATGCGCGAGCGCACCTACTGGCCGCGCCTGTGCCTGGTACAGGTGGCGGGGCCAGACCTCGACGATCCGGCGCAGGCCGCCGCTATCGATCCGATGGCGGACGGCATCGACCTCGCACCATTGCTCGAGCTGCTGAACAATCCCGGCATCATCAAGGTCTTTCATGCCGCGCGGCAGGACGTGGAAATCTTCTACAACCTTACGCAGCGAGTGCCGGAGCCGCTGTTCGACACCCAGATCGCGGCGATGGTCTGCGGCTTCGGCGATTCGGCGAGCTATGAGACGTTATGCGCCAAACTGGCGGGCGCGCAGATCGACAAATCCAGCCGCTTCACCGACTGGTCGCTCCGCCCGCTGACCGAAAAACAGGTCGTCTATGCGCTCGGCGACGTGACGCATCTGCGTGTCGTCTATAAGAAACTGCTGGAGCAGATTGCGGCCACGGGGCGCGAGACTTGGCTCGCCGATGAAATGGCTTCGCTCGCCGATCCCGGCCTCTATCACGTCACGCCGGAGAATGCCTGGCAGCGCCTCAGGCTGCGCCACGAAAAGCCGCAGACTATGGCGCTGGTCAAGGCGCTCGCCGCCTGGCGCGAGCGCGTCGCGCAAAATGCCGACGTGCCGCGCGGCCGGGTGCTGAAGGACGAATCACTGATGGAAATCGCCCATCACCCGCCGCACGACATGGCGGGCCTGTCGCGGATTCGCGGCCTAGGGCGCGGTTTCGCCGAGGGCAAGCACGGCCAGGAAATTCTCACCGCCGTCGCGGAAGCCAAGAAAGTCACCGTCCATGAAGCCGCGCCGCCGCGCAAGCATCTGCCGAACGATATCGGCCCGGTGGTGGATTTGCTCAAGGTGCTGCTGAAGCAGGTCAGCGAAGAGCATGGCGTGGCGAGCCGCCTGCTCGCCAATGTCGAGGAGCTGGAATTGATCGCCTCCCATGACGCGCCCGACGTTCCGGCAATGCATGGCTGGCGCTATGAGATGTTCGGCAAGCTCGCGATGGCGCTCAAGCGCGGTGAGCTCGCGATGAAGATCGAGGGCCGGAAAGTACGGGTGGTGGAGACGAAGTAGCCGGAATCGCTTACTTGTTATGCTCCGGCGGCTCCCAGGATCGGCCCTTTGCCGGGCGCGCGGGGCCCGGACCGATACAAGCGGGATCGGCCTGAATGACGACGCGGCGGTCCAGGTCGTCCAAAGGTATCCTGTCCTTCGCAGCTTCAAGATGCGGATTCCCGCGAATGGCTTGAATAGCCAGGTCGACCAGCTGCGGCTCGCCGGCGCCAAGCCCGATGCTCTTCATAAAGCCCGCCGAATGGATCATTCTTCTGAGCGCCATCAGGGCTGCTTCCGGTTCCGCTTCGGCGGCTCGCTCCACGAGTCCCGGCCAGCGCGCCAGCGCCTCTGTCTTCAGCGGATTTCCCCGCCGGCGAGCTTGCATGCTTAACGATCCCAGAGGATCGGGATTTATTCGTTCGGCGGCGATTTGCAGCGCCGCGACGGGAGACGCGGCATCAAGGACTCCGTTAAATCCCGCGATGGCCCTCAGCGACTCGGGGCTGCCGGGAGCGGCCAAGGCAGCGGTCGCGTAGGCGTTCACCGCATCTTGCAAATAGGCGCGGCTGGGGTCCCGTCCGAATTCATGCACAAAATAATCGCCGATGACGTTCAGCGGCATGAGCAAATACGAAAGTTTTTCGGGATCGGATGCGCAGGGATGACGCATATCATCCAGCATGCGCCCGACGCCGAACGGGTAATCTTCTTTCATATAAGACAAGCTACGGCGCAGATAACTTGATTCCGGAGCGCGTTCGCAAAGCTCCGCAAGCTCCCGCTCCGGCGATTTCGCGGGCTGAGGGCTTGGAGCGCCTGGCCGGCCGAAATTCCTGAAAAAATCCCACACGCCTTGTAACGACATATCCGTCCCCCTTGAATTCTGTTCAAAAAATCCTGCTCATATGAGCTGCAACCTACAGCATGGCTGCCGCCGGCCGCAACGCCAACAATAGTTTCATTGCCGGTGCGGCTCCGGTAACGCGGCGCGCACGGCAGACGGCAACGCGGGCCGCACCGGCTCGGCGGCGGGCAGCGTCGGCCGCGGAAGATTATAAAGCTCCTCATGGGCGCGGAGGTACAGCAAGCTGCCCGGCCAAGCCTCCGCGGCGGTATGTGCGATGACGGATTTGGCTTTGTCGGCGTTTTGCGCCTTGAGCGTCTCTATGACTCCATCCCACGCCGCGACCGCTTGCGGCTCATAGTTCCGGCCTAGCATGACTTGCGCGGCAGAGTCGCGCTGGATCGTTTGGGCATATTCATCCCTGCCGTAAGACCTGACATGTTTCAGCTTTCCGGCAATCTGCTGGCTTGTTTCAAGGCTGGCCATGACATGCGCGCCATTCGCGGCGGCGGTGAAAACGGCCGCGGCCCGCGCCGGGTCGGTTTCGGCGAGCTTGCCGCCATGCCGGATCAGGGTTTCGACGGTATCGGGAAAGTTTGGGTCCGGACGGTCAATTCCGAGCGTGCTCCCGATGACATTCATATTCGCTTGGATAGCCTGGCCGAGATCGCGTTCGGCGATCCGTTCGATATAAGCCTTGCGGCGAGGAAGGAATTCGCTTTGCAAGAAATCCCCGAACGCTTCCGGCTCGGCATCGGCGGCCCTATAGGCCAAAGTCTCGGTCCATTGCGCCGCCTGGGCGGGATTGAAATCCGCAAGCGCGTCCAGGAACCGGAAGCTGCTGGCCGCCAGCTGGAGGCGCGCGGGGCTTACGGTCGTGGCATCAAACCCGTCGCCCACAGACAATCCATCCCGAATGGCCGCATGAATATCTTTGGGAATAAAGCCGCTCTCGGCCTGCTCGCCTTGCTTGACGAGTGCCGCGCCCGGCTGTTTGACATAGTCGATGAGGAAATCCGCCGCATGATCGAGAATGCGGGCTATGCCTCGCAAACTTTCATGGGTTTGTTCAGTCGTGCTGCCGCCGGAGCCGATAACGCCCGCATAAATCCTGGCCGCTTCATGGGCATGCTCCATGCTCGCTTCCAAAGGGCGCACAACCTCAAGCCGGGCATCGTTTAGTCTTTCCCACGACCCTTCGGGCAGAGAAACAAGATGGGAGGAACATAAAGACCGGGCCCCCTTGGCGAGCGCGTCAAGATTATTATCTTTTTGGGCCGCTTCGCAGGCTTTCAGAGCAACCCAATACGGACTTTCCTCGAGAATTTTATAGCGTTCGGTCAGCACGGATTATCCCCTTATTCTCTATATAAATTGCGTTTATGCAGGCACGGACAATACCATGCCGCTCCGGCTACCCGCCATCTCAACAATAGTTTCATCGCCGGTTAACCATGATATAGTGGCTTTTTATGTCAGGAAATCTCATGACCCAAACCGCGATCTTCGGCGCCGGATGTTTCTGGGGCGTGGAACTTGAATTCAGCGAGACTCCCGGCGTCGTCAAGGCGACCTCCGGCTATAGCGGCGGGGATGTCGAACATCCGACCTATGAGCAGGTCTGCACCGGCGCGACCGGCCATGCGGAAGTCGTGCTGGTCGAGTTCGATCCGGCGATCGTCTCCTACCGCGCGCTGGTGGAAAAATTCTTCGCGCTTCACGACCCGACGCAGAAAGACCGCCAAGGGCCGGATATCGGCACGCAATACCGCTCGGTCATTTTCTTCGCCTCGCCGCAGCAGCAGCGCGAGGCGATCGAGGCCAAGGAGAATCTGGAAAAAGCGCTCCGCTTCAAGCGCCCTCTCGCCACGATCATCGAGCCGGCGCAGGCTTTCTGGCCCGCCGAGGATTATCACCAGCAATATCTGAAAAAACGCGGCCAGGGCGCATGCCGGATAAAAGTTTAATCACCCCGCCTTCGGCCTTGCTGCGCCGCGCCGTGGCCGCGGCGGTGCGGGCGTTGGCGGCGGACGGCGAGCTTGAAATCGTCTATGCCGCCGAAGTGCCCGGCGCGGCGGGCAAGCGGGTGCGGCTGCCGCTGATCGGGGCCGAGCCGGACGCGGACGAGATTGCCGCGCTGCGCGGCGTGGCGGACGACATCGCGCTCAAGCTGCGCCATCACCGCGAGGATATTTTCGCTGCCTCCGCGCCCGGCGGCGATACCGCGCATGCGGTCTTCGCCGCGCTCGAAGAGGCGCGCTGCGACGCGCTCGGCGTCCAGAATCGCGCGGGGGTGCGCGCCAATCTTGCCGCCGCCATGGAGCATGCGTGCCGCGCGAAAGGCCTCGACGGCGCCGAGACGCGGGCGCAAGCGCCGCTTGCCGATATCATGAAATTCGTCGGTTTCGCCGCGCTCACCGGCAACGATCTGCCGCCCGCCGCCGCCCGCGCCGCCGGACTGTGGCAGCCTTGGCTCGCGGAGAAAATCGGGGCGCTGTGGCCCGCGATGCGCGAAAGCCTCGAGGATCAGGCGGCGTTCGGCGCACTGGCCCGCGAGATGCTGCGCGCGCTTTCTCTCGAACTCCCCGACATGGCGGACAAAGAGCAGGAACGCACGACCGAAACGAAAGACGAAACGGCCGCCGCCGAAAGCAATAACGCCGAACAGAAAAGCGACGCGGAGGCCGGCCAGGAAACCGGCGCGGAAACCGACGGCGCACAAGAAACCCAGCCCGCCGAAGGCGCTTCGACGGAAGGGACCGACCAGGGCGCGACGCCGCAAGAAAGCCTGTGGCCGCGCAACAGCGACGATAGCGAAAGCCCGGTCATTTCCTACCGCGTCTTCACCGATCAATTCGATGAGATCGTCGCGGCGGAAGATTTATGCACCAGCGAGGAACTGACCCGCCTGCGCCACCTGCTCGACCATCAGGTCAAGCCGCTGCAAGGGGTGGTGTCCCGGCTCGCCAACCGCTTCCAGCGCCGCCTGCTGGCGCAGCAGCAGCGCGCCTGGGAATTCGATCTGGAAGAAGGCCTGCTCGACAGCGCCCGGCTCGCGCGCGTGGTCGCCGACCCGCTGCTGCCGCTGTCCTTCAAGCGCGAACGCGCCACCGATTTCCGCGATACCGTCGTCACGCTGCTGATCGACAATTCCGGCTCGATGCGCGGCAGGCCGATCACGCTCGCCGCCATGAGCGCCGACATTCTCGCCCGCACCCTCGAGCGCTGCGGGGTCAAGGTGGAAATCCTCGGCTTCACCACCCGCGCCTGGAAGGGCGGGCTTTCCCGCGATCTATGGATCAAGTCGGGGAAAATCCAGCAGCCGGGCCGCCTCAACGACTTGCGCCATATCGTCTATAAGGCCGCCGACTATCCCTACCGGCGCGGACGGCGCAATCTCGGCCTGATGCTGCGCGAGGGGCTGCTGAAGGAAAATATCGACGGCGAGGCGCTGCTGTGGGCGCATAGGCGGCTTCTGTCGCGGCGCGAGGAGCGGCGCATCCTGATGGTGATTTCGGACGGCGCGCCGGTCGACGACGCCACGTTGTCCGTCAATCCCGGCCACTATCTGGAGCAGCATTTGCGCAGCGTGATTGACTGGATCGAGAATCTCGGACAGGTTGAACTGCTGGCCATCGGCATCGGCCATGACGTGACGCGCTATTACCGCCGCGCGGTCACGCTGTCCGACGCCGAACAGCTGGGCGGCGCGATCATGGAACAGCTCGCCATGCTGTTCGAGCGCGACGGCAAGCGTCGCGGGCCAAAAGGAAACCGTGCGGCATGAAGCGCGCCCCAAAACTTACTGCAAGATCCGGCGCAAAATCCGGCGCGAAACCCGGCGCCGAAGCGGCCAAAAAAACGCCGAAGCGCGCACCGAAAAAACTTTCCGCGCCCAAAGCCAAAGCCGTCCCCATCCCCGATTTTCGCGACAGCGTCGAGCACGCGGTGCACGGCGTCATGATCCACCGCAATTTCCGCCCGCTTTACGCCAACGCCGCCTTCGCCAGGCTGTTCGGCTGCAAGACGGCGGGCGAGCTTCTCGCCATGCCGCTGATCCGTCCGCTGATCCCGCCCGACAACTGGGCGCGGATGGAAACCCATCACGATGCCGTCATGCGCGACGGGCGCGGCGGCGATCTGCGCCGCGAGCGGATGCTGACGCAAGGCGGGCAGGAAATATGGGTGGCGCTGACCGAGCGGAAAATCAAATGGCAAGGCGGCAGCGCCGTAGAATGGCACGCCTTCGACATCACCGGCCAGATGCATGGCGAGCAGGAACTTCTCGCCACCGAGCAGCGCCTGCGCGCCATTCTCGAAGTGCTGCCCTATCCGATCATCATTGCCCAGCATCCCGGCGGGCAAATCCTGTTCGTCAACCGCAAGACCTGCCTGTTGCTCTCGCAAAGCGCGGGGGGGACTGCTCAAAAGCCGCACCTTCGACTTCTTCGTCAATGACGAAGACCGCGTCCACTTCCTGACTTTGCTCAACGCGATCCAGGAACTTCGCGAGATGGAGGTGAAGCTCAAGGCGCATGACGGGCGGCAATTCCTCGCCGAGCTTGCCGCCATCGCCATCGATTACGGCGGCCAGAACGCGGTTTTGCTGGCCTTCACCGACATTTCGGCGCGCAAGCAGCTCGAAACCGCCTTGTTTCACGAAGCCAGCACGGACGCCCTCACGGGCGTCAGCAACCGGCGCTATTTCATCGCCCGCGCCGAGCAGGAACTGCGCCGCGCCCGCCGTTTCGCGCGCGGGCTTTCCGTCATGATGGTCGATCTCGACCACTTCAAGAACATCAACGACACCCATGGGCATGCGGGCGGCGACCTGGTGCTCAAGGAAGCGGTCAAGGCTTGCTCCGGCAGCCTGCGCGGCACCGACAATATCGGCAGGCTGGGGGGCGAGGAATTCGCCGTGCTGATGCCGGAAACCGATCTTAAGGCGGCTTTGGAGGGCGCCGAGCGCCTGCGCCGTGCCATCGAGGGGCACAAAATCGCCATCGGCAAGCAGATCGTGCAATGCACGGCCAGCGTCGGCGTCGCCTCGCTGCAGCCTCAGGACGGCGATATCGACGCGCTGCTGCATCGGGCGGATCAGGCGCTCTATCTCGCCAAGCAGGACGGCAGAAATCGGGTTGTCGGCGCGGAATAATCGTCCGCTAACTCTATGATAAATTAGCCACAGGTTCGTTTTCGCCGTTTAAGCCGCCTGAAATGCCATTAAATCGCCTTTTTTGTCCGGCATGGTGATGATCGCTGCGGCTTGAGCCGCATCCCGATCACCCTATCGATCATCATCAAGGAGAACAATCCATGAGAGTAATTTTAGCTTCCGCCGCTTTGGCCCTGGCTCTGGCAGCCGTCCCGGCTTATGCCGCCGAGACCCCCGTCACGTCGACGACCGTCGAACAGCCGGCAAAACCGATGCATAAGAAAATGCACAAAAAGCATGATGTCGTCAAAAAGCATCACAAGAAGACCACGACGGCGCCAGTCGCCCAGTAAGGGTCTTTAAGAACTCTTGAGCGATCGCCCCCTCTCTGTAACGGAGAGGGGGTTTTTCTTTGCCCGCACTCCCATGGAATAAGAAACCGTCTGAAAAGTCATCAGGCCGGAGCAAAAACCGTGCTTTCCGAGATTTGAAATCCATAGGATTTCATGGGAGCGCAGCCTATTGAACATAGGTGAGCACCGGAAGCGCAGGAAAGCGCGGTTTGCAGCCCGGCCTCATGGCTTTTCAGATGGTTTCTAAGATGATCGTCCGGGAAAGTTGCATCCGGGGCGTGGCCCGGCTAATCCTTTTCCATGGAAGAACTTAAGCCAAATCTTACCCTCGTCACCGGCGCGACCGGCTTCGTCGGCTCGGCCGTCGCCCGAATCCTTTTGGCCGAGGGCTGCCGGCTGCGGGTTCTCACCCGCCCGAACAGCGACCGCAGCAATCTCCAGGGCCTCGATGTCGAATACGCCCATGGCGACCTGACCGACGCCGCTTCGCTCGACGCCGCCGCGCAAGGCTGCGACGCCCTGTTCCATGTCGCGGCGGATTACCGCATCTGGGTTCCCGATCCCGAAGCCATGCATCGCGCCAATGTCGAAGGCACCCGCAATCTGATGGAAGCGGCGCAAAGATCGGGCGTGCGGCGCATCGTCTATACGAGCTCGGTCGCCACGCTGGGCCTCGACAAAAACGGCAGCGCCGACGAGGCGACGCCGTCCAGCATGGCGACGATGGTCGGCACCTACAAAAAATCCAAATATATGGCCGAGGCAGAGGTCAGGAAACTGATCGAGAGCCGGCAGCTGCCCTGCGTCATCGTCAACCCGTCGACTCCCATCGGCCCGCGCGACATCAAGCCGACGCCCACCGGACGCCTGATCGTCGAGGCGGCGAGCGGCAAAATTCCCGCCTATGTCGACACCGGGCTTAACGTCGTCCATGTGGACGACGTCGCCATGGGCCACTGGCTGGCGTTCCGGCGCGGCAAGGCGGGGGAGCGCTATATCCTGGGCGGCGACAATATGCATCTCAGCGAAATCCTCGCCGTCGTCGCCGAAAAGACCGGCCGCAAGCCGCCCAAGATCAAGCTCCCCGTCAACGCGATATGGCCGATCGCCGTTGCCGCCGAAGCCGCGGGCTATGTGACGCGGCGCGAGCCTTTCGTCACCATGGACGCGCTGCGCATGGCGCGGAAAAAAATGTTCTTCACCTCGGCCAAGGCCGAGCGCGAGCTCGGCTACCGGCATCGTCCCGCACCGCAAGCCATCGCCGACGCCGTGGCCTGGTTCAAACAACAAGGATATTGCTGATGCTGCTGACGGTCATCATTATCGCCGCCGCGCTCGGCTGGGCCTATCTGCTGTTCGGTCACGGGCAATTCTGGCATCTGATCCTGCCGCAGCTGCCGCGCCGTTTGCTGGAAGATCTGCCCGACATCGCCATCATCGTGCCCGCGCGCAACGAAGCCACGATGCTGCCGCTGACGCTGCCCACTCTTTTCGCGCAGGATTATCCCGGCCGGTGGCGCGTCATCCTGGTCGACGATCACAGCGCCGACGGCACGTCCGCTATCGCCGAGAATATTGCCGCGGAATGCGACAGCCTGGATCGCCTGCAGATCATTGCCGCGCCGGATTTGCCCGCCGGATGGAGCGGCAAGGTTCACGCCATGCAGGCCGGGCTGAACGCCGCCGACGATGCCGAATATGTCCTCTTCACCGACGCCGACATCATGCACAGCAGCACGAGCCTGAGCTATCTCGCGGCGCGCTCGCTGGAAAGCCATCTCGATCTGCATTCGCTGATGGTCAAGCTGCATTGCGAAAGCGCGTGGGAAAAGCTTCTCATTCCCGCCTTCGTCTATTTCTTCCAGATGCTCTATCCCTTCGCCTGGAGCAACGATCCCGCCAACCGGGTCGCGGCGGCTGCCGGCGGCACGATGCTGGTGCGGATGGAAGCGCTGCGCCAGATCGGCGGCCTCGGCGCGATCAAAAGCGAGATCATCGACGATTGCGCGCTCGCCCGCGCGATCAAGCATCGCAAGAATCCCGACCGTCCTCCGCGTCTTTTGCTGACGCTGGTCGACCATGACATCGTCAGCGCCCGGCCTTATGACGGGCTTCGCGGCATCTGGAGCATGATCAGCCGCGCCGCCTATACGCAGCTCGATCATTCGCCCTGGCTGCTGATCGGCGCGGTGGCGGGCATGCTGGTATTGTTCGTGTCGCCGATCCTGCTGTGCCTTGCCGGAGGCGCGGCGGCGTTCGCCGGATGGCTGCTGTTCGTCGCGATGATCTACAGCTATCTGCCGATGGTGGAGTTTTACCGCCTGAACATCCTGTGGGCGGCGACACTGCCGGTCGCGGCGCTGATCTATATCGGCGCGACCATCGATTCCGCGCGGCTCTATGGGCTTGGGCGCGGCGGCGCCTGGAAAGGCCGCCATCAAATAGGGGCGAAGCCGTGACCGACGCCGCCATTCTCCACGCCCCCCTCGAAACGCCGAGCGGCAAAAACGCCCAGACCGAAAATTTCCCGGTCGGCTCTTTTCTGATTCGCCCCGATTTGCGCGAAGACGTTCACGTCTTTTACCGCTTCGCCCGCGCCGCCGATGATATTTCCGATAATCCCTTGCTCGAGCCCGAGAAAAAAATCGCCGCGCTCGACCGGTTCGCCGCGGTGCTGAATGGCGGCGAAGATTCCGCCGCGCCCGCCGCCGCGGCCATGCGCGAGAATTTGCGCAAGACCGGCGTCACGGCGCAGCATGGACTGGATCTGCTGGCGGCCTTCAAACGCGACGCGCTGCAATTGCGATACCGGGACTGGGACGATCTTCTGGATTACTGCCGCTATTCGGCTTCGCCGGTGGGACGGCATGTGCTGGCGCTGCACGGCATCGGCGAAACGGCATGGCCCGCCAATGACGCGCTATGCTCCGCGCTGCAGATCATCAATCACATCCAGGACTGCGCCGACGATTACCGCCAGCTCGACCGCGTCTATCTGCCGCAGGACATGCTGGCGCGGCGGGAAGCGGGCACGGCCATGCTGGCGGCGGAAAAAAGCCCGCCCGCGCTTCGCGCCGCGCTCGACGACATGCTCGGCCTGCTCGATCCCATGCTGCGTCAGGCGCGCGATTTGCCGCGCAAGGTTCCCGATATCCGCCTCAAGCTCGAGACTTCGGTGATCGGCAGCCTGGCGGAGAGCCTGGTGCGGCTTCTGCGCCGCCGCGATCCGCTATGCGACAATGTGAAGCTCGGCAAAATCAAAGCGGGCGGCGCGGCGTTGCGCGGGATCGTCCGGTCGTGGTCATAACGATGAATCTCGCCGCCGCCGTCCCGACCGAGAATCATGCCCGGCGCGAAATGACAGCGCGGGTCGCGCGCGCCGGGACTTCTTTTGCCGCAGGTATGGCGGCGCTTCCCGCGCCGCGGCGCGATGCCATGCATGCGCTCTATGCTTTCTGCCGCGAGGTGGACGATATCGCCGATGACGGCCCGACGGAAGCCGCGCGCCGCGAAGGGCTTGAGCTATGGCGACGCCGGATCGAGCGTCTATTCGGCGATGGTCAGGCCGACGATGCCGTCGGCGCGGCGCTGCTTCCGGCGATCGGGGAATTCGGCCTCGTGCCGGAAGATTTTCTCGCCATCATCGACGGCATGGACATGGATGCGGGCGATCCCATCGTCGCGCCCGACTTCGCGACGTTCGATCTTTATCGCGACCGGGTGGCGAGCGCGGTGGGCCGGGTTTCGGTGCGGATTTTCGGCGATAGCGGCGAAGCCGCGATGCGCGTCGCACACCATTTGGGGCGGGCGCTGCAGACGACCAACATCCTGCGCGACCTCCATGAGGACGGCAAGCGCGGGCGGCTTTACCTGCCGCGCGAGATTCTCGAACGGCACGGCTTGCCGCTTTCAATCGAAGCGCTCGAGCACCCGCGCCTGCCCGGCGCATGCCGCGATGTCGCCGCCATCGCCGCCGGACATTTCACCGAAGCGTGGGACGCCATGCGGCAAGCCGACGCCAAGGCGATGATTCCGGCCCGGCTGATGGGCGGCTATTACGCGGCGATCCTGCGTCGCCTGGAAGCGAGCGGCTGGCACGATATTCAAACCCGCGTGAAGCTTCCGCTGTGGCAGAAAATCCTAATCATCATGCGCTACCGGCTGTTTCCATGACCGAACCGCATGTGCATATCATCGGCGCGGGTCTCGCCGGTCTTTCCGCCGCGCTGCATCTGTCGCAGGCGGTGCGCAATATCACGGTCTATGAGGCCGCCGGCCACGCGGGGGGGCGCTGCCGCTCCTATTTCGACCGCGAGCTCGGCTGCAGGATCGATAACGGCAACCACCTGATGCTGAGCGGCAATGTGATCGCGCGCGACTATCTGATGCTGGCCGGAGCGGAAGACACGCTCGCCGCGCCGGACCGGGCGGTATTCCCGTTCATGGATCTGCGCAGCGGCGAGCGCTGGACGCTGGAGATGAGCCGGGGAATCATTCCTTGGAATCTTTTCACGCCGAAAGGCCGGATTCCCGGCACATCGCTCTCCGACTATCTTTCGCTCATCAAGGTCATGCGGGCAGGCGAACAGGAAACCGTCGCCGGACTGACACGCTCCTACGGCACGATCTATGAGCGTTTCTGGGAGCCGCTTAGCGTCGCGGTGCTGAACACGCCGCCCGAAACCGGATCGGCGCGGCTGCTCGGCAATGTGCTGTCGCAGACTTTTGCCTTGGGCGGAAGCGCGTGCCTGCCGCTGGTGCCGAAAATCGGCCTCTCCGAAAGTTTCGTCGACCCGTGCATCGCCAAGCTGCAAAGCATGGGCATCCAGGTCAGGCTCAATCGCCGCTTGCGGGAAATGTCCTTCAAGGACGGGCGCATCGCCGCCCTGGATTTCGGCGACGGCGCGGTCGAATGCGGCGCGGAAGACTGGGTGATCCTGGCGGTGCCGCCCTGGGTGGCGCAGGAACTGGTGCCCGATCTCACCGCCCCCAATGAATTCTGCAGCATTCTCAATCTTCACTACCGCGCCGACATCGCGGTAAAGCCGCCGGGCTTCGCGGGCCTGATCGGCGGCGTCGCGGAATGGATTTTCGTCAAGCCGGGCGTGGTTTCCGTCACCGTCAGCGCGGCGGATCGCTATGACGGCCGCGCGCCGCAGGACCTCGCCGCCGCGATATGGCGCGACGTCGCGGCCTTTTACCGGCTCGACGGCGCGAGCATTCCTCCTTACCGCATCGTCAAGGAAAAGCGCGCCACCTTCGCCGCCACGCCCGCGCAGCAGGCGCGGCGTCCCAAGGCGCGCGGCGGGCGCTATCTCAACCTGCTGCTCGCGGGCGACTGGACGCAGAACGAGCTTCCCTCCACCATCGAAGGCTCGATCCGCAGCGGGCTGCGCGCCGCGCAGATCATCACGCGGTGGATGGGCGTTTCGGAAGACAGATGACGGCTTTGCTGCAGCGATGAAAAAAGCTTCCAGAGCCGACGAAATCTTCCGCAGGCTGTCGGCGCAGAATCCGGAGCCGAAGACGGAGCTGAATTATACCAATCCCTATACGCTGCTGGTCGCCGTCGTGCTGTCGGCGCAAGCGACCGACGCGGGAGTCAATCGCGCCACCGCCGCGCTGTTCAAGGCCGCCGATACGCCGCAAGCCATGCTCGCCTTGGGCGAGGCGGGACTAAAACAGCACATCAAGACCATCGGCCTGTTCAATGCCAAGGCGAAGAATGTCATCGCGCTGTCGCAGCTGCTCATCGAAAAGTTCGGCGGCAAGGTGCCGCGCGCGCAGGCAGAACTTGAAACCCTGCCGGGCGTCGGGCGCAAGACCGCCAATGTCGTGCGCAGCGTGATCTATGGCGATGAGACCATCGCGGTCGACACCCATGTTTTTCGCGTCGCGCATCGGCTCGGGCTTGCGAAAGGCAACACGCCGGACAAGGTCGAGGACGAGTTGATGGCGGGCATTCCCGCCCAATGGCGGCAGCATGCGCATCATTGGCTGATCCTGCATGGACGCTATGTCTGCAAGGCACGCAAGCCGGACTGCCAAGTCTGCGCGCTGACGGATTTATGCCCGTATTACAAAAATTTGATGAAGGGCGTTTAAGACATTGTCCGATCAAACAGACCGTCATTCCCAGCGCTATCGTTTGCCCTGATACGCGGCAACCCGTTCAAGCGCCGCAGCGGCGAACAGTTCGGCTGCTTGATTGGCGGGGCATTTGCTGAAATACAGCGACGGCTCGAACAACTCGATTTCCGAAACCAGCCCGCCGATAAGGTCGATGCGCGCATAGAGCGGAACGTAAGCCGCGTCGATCTTCCCTATGCCCGACATATTGCAGGCCATCACGATTTTCGAGAAAGCATTACGCGCCGCGTCCAAAACAGGCAAGGGCGGCTCTGCCTGATCGATGCTGCCGCCCGCTTCCTGAACTTTCCAGCCATCTTCGGCAGCGGGCGGTTTTTTAAGAACCGCGTGCGTATAGCGGCCATCGATAAAAATCAGCTCCCATTCTCCCGTCCGCTTGATGTCTTCCATATAGGGCTGGATGATATAATCCTCATTCCCGCGTATGGATGAGAATGCCGCTTGCAGTTTTTCGGCTTCCTCAAGAGAGAGAATGCGGTATGCGCCCTTGCCGCCGCACGCAATCGCGGGCTTGATGACAAGGGCGCCATGATTGCGGAAATAATCAGGGAGATCGGACGTTTCATTCGCTTTGACGATCATCACGGGGATGACGGCCGCGCCAGATGCGGCAAGATCAAGCAAATAGGCTTTATCGAGGTTCCAGCGAATAAGAGAGATGGGACTCTCAAACAATGCGGGCAGCGCATCCATTTGCCCAAGCCAGTCATGAAAACGCTCGGCCTGTTCGAGGTAATCCCATGTCGATCGGAACACCAGAAGGTCGAAGCCCTCATAGGCGCAAACCGGCTCTCCCCAGGGGAGTGTCGTAACCTCGAACCCTTTGCGTCTTAAGGCCACTGCCGCCGCATCATCGTCGGTTTGATGCAGATTATTGACGTCGGCACCGCTGTCATACTGGTATGACCGGTATGTTAAAAATGCGGCCTTGTATGGCACACTGACGGCGCTTTACGCCGACGCGCGGACGCGGGTTTCGTCCTTGACGCCGAGGAAATCTTCCTCGTCGAATGCCGAAGCGGCCTTGGCGGCATCCTTGAAGCCGGACGCCTGAACCGGGGCCTGCGCCTGCGCCGCCACCGGCGGCTTCACGGCATGAAGCTCGCCGCTGATCTGGCCTCCAGCCTGAACTTCAAGCTCGCCATATTGCACGCGGCCGGTGATAAGGCCGCTGGCGCGTACCGTCAGCCGGTTGCGCACGATCAGGTCGCCGTCGAACTTGCCGGCAATGTCGGCATTGTCGATCTCGACCGTGCCGATGAATGTTCCGGCTTCGGTAATCTCGATCAGGCGGCCATCGCGCAGCGTCGCGCTGACTTCGCCTTCCACGACCAGAATGTCGCAGGTGGAAATCTCGCCGGTCAGCGTGATCTCGCGTCCGACCGTCAGTTTCCTGGTTTCCTGTCCGGTGCCGTCCTGATAGCCGGAGCGGCGCGACGGAATGTCGATCACGCGGCGCGCGGGCTGAGCCACGGCGGGAAGCGCGCGGGCGAGCATCGGCTCGCTTGCGGCCTTGGCGGGGCTGCTATAGCTGGTCTCCGCCTTGCCGGATTTGCTTACCGCGAGCGGGGGAATGGGGTTTTGATCCTTGCTGCCGTTATCTTTGCGTCCGAACATCGTTGCTGCTCCGAAATAATGTGTTTCGCCGCCGCATTGCTAGCATAACCAGCCCATGGCTGCAAGCATGGCATAGCGGGGCATAAAAACAAAAAGAAACGGCAAACAAGGCTTCCCTTGTCTGCCGTTCAATAACGAGACGATCATGCCGGTTAAGGCGCTGGGTCTTTAATGACAAATCTCGTGGTTTTGGATGTCGGCGTGCCCCATTCGCGGACGGTGCCCCCGGTTGTCAATTGCCGGCGCCCCGTGCTGTCTGGAATTTCCTCAGGCGCGGCGACAGGAACCGGCGGGGTCAGCTGCGATGGGCCGGACGTGCCCAGCGGATCGCCGTCGCTGAAACTGACCAAGGGATCTCTTTCCAGTGACGCCACGAAATCGAGACCCTTGAAACGACGCGGCGACGCGGTCTTGGGAGCGGACGCGCGCGCGGGCACGAGCGGCGTTACGGGCGAAGCGCTCGCGACTGGCGGGACGGACGACACATCCTGACGCGGCCCGGATACGCCCGAAACAGCGCGCGCCGGAGATGTTGATCCTGCAGACGCAGGCGCTCCCGTCAAAACACTGGAGAACCGCGCGGCAAAAGCTTGCTGTTCCGCGGAGAGCGAAGGCGCTTGCGGCGAGGCTGCCGTCGCAGCGGGCACGCTCTTGGCCGTTACCCGCGATGCTGCCTGATCCGCGCCCGGCCACTTGCCTTGTCCCAACGCCGTCAGGGCGCCAAGCGTGGCTCCAACCGCAATAGCCACATAGGTTGATCTGGCGGACGATCTTCCCTTCGTCGTTGCTTGCCGGGCGGCGGCTTTCATGTCTTTCCGGATTTGAGCCTGGAGCCTGGCTTCCATTTTTCTTTCAAAGGCGTTTAGGGCGCCCGTGGAAATCCCCGGCTTCGACGGAAGCAGGGACGCCGCCGAGGTTGCGGCTTGATCGAGAGCCTTTTGATGCTGCGCTTGGCGCATTTCTTCTCCCCATTGCGCAACATACTCGGCGTTCGATAATGGCCGGGCACTAGGCGGGGCAAAGGCAATAGCCACCGGGGGATCGGCCTGGGGAACGACCGGAAGCGCGTGCGCAGGAAGAGGCGGCGGGCCTTTCCGGCGTGGCGGCATGGCGGGCGCTGCCGCCGCTGCGGGCGGCGGCGCTATCGGCGGCAATTTAGGTATGATGCGCAAAGTCGGCGGCTCGAAATCCACGGGCGCAAAATCGAGGGGAACGAGATTTCTTTTCGCGCGGCGTTCGTTGACAAGGGCCCTGGCGTGCTCGATACGCTCGTCGACAGGCACGGTCGCTTTTCTGGCTTGTTCCCGCTGGAGCGAGGCTATGGCTTCGCTGGCTTCGCGACGCGCCTGAATTTCCGCCTGCTTCGGCGATGCCATGGCCGCTTCGCGCAGCGCCGTCAGTCTGGCGCGCTTCTCGGCTTGAGAATCCGGCGCGGCCTGTGCCGTTACGATGCCGCTTGTTTCGACTTCGGGGATTCCGGCCGAACGAAGGGTCTTATCGGTTCGCAAAACATCCGTAGCGGCCGTGGCGGCGAGCGGTTTGTTGCGACGCAGCGGCGGCGGACGGCCTGTTCCGGTCGAAAGCTGTTCTGCCATTGTCATCCTCCCTCGCCAAATCCATACTCAAACATACTGGAATATAGCGCGTTAATCTTATTATATCCACGAAAACATGAAACTAATTAGTAAAATTTGGTCTTCGCATGGACATGTTTAAGCATAACAAGGCGATGTGGATAAGTTTTCCATGGCTTTTCTGGTTAACAGGCCATCATCCACTTCCATCCGGCGATCAATGACGGCGGACATAGCAATCGTTCCGGATACGGAATATTTTAGCCCGCTTCCGAGCCCAGATAAAACCATTCCTGGCCGAGCGGCGTTTCGGCATGCGGCAGCACGATAACCCCGCCCTGCGCCGGGGCGCGAAATTCCTCGCCGTTCGCGCAGGTGGCGATGAGCTCGCCCGGCCCCACGCGTTCGAGATGTTTCCAGGGCTTCGCGAATTTTCCGTCATCGTCGCGGTAAAAGACCAGTTTCATAAGAACATGGCGCGGTTTTGCCGCAGGCTTTTGCTGCGTGGCGATCATGCCCAAAAAGCCAAGCGCGCGCAGGATCGCCTGGTAAGCGATGTCAGGTCCGGCCGGATCTTTATGCTGGCCGCATTCCAGCGTGGTGACGATCGCGCCGTGCATCTGCGCGTATTCGGTGGTGCCCACCGACCAGTTCACCGGATCGCCGGACTGCCGCGTGCTGCCGGCCAAGGCTTCGGCAAAGCCGCTGATGATCGTATCCGCGCCGAGAGAGGCCGCGAAATCCATCTTATCCACCTGCGCGGTGTTGATGAAGACGAAAGGCGGCCCGCCCGCGCTGTAGGAATGAATGTCGAGCAGATAATCGCACTGCGCCAGAATCGGGCACAGGATATTGCCGAGCCGCGCCTCATAGCAGTCCGGCTCGTCCTGCGGCAGCAAATTGCGGTTCAGGTTGCGCTCGGTATAGCGCACGCCCTGCGCATAGGCGCGGGGATTGCAGACCGGCACGAACGTCAGATGCCCGCGCAGCAGTTCGATCTTGCCCTGCTCGATTTCGGGGATGATTCGCTTGATTCCCTCGACGCCGCAAGTCTCGTTGCCATGGACGCCGCCCGTCACCAGCAAGCGTGGGCCCGGCGTTTCGGCGTGAAAGGATACGGTTTTGATCATGATCAGAACGCGCCTTCGCGAGCTTCCGCGACGCGGCGGACATGGATGCGCGAAGCCTTTTTCTCGATTTGAGCCAGATCATAATTAAGCTGCAGCCGCAGCCAGAATCCCGCCGTGCTGCCGAACGCCTTGGAGAGGCGCACCGCCATTTCCGGCGACAGGCCCGCCCTGCCGTTCAAGATACGGGAAAGCGTCGTGCGCGTCACGCCCAGCGCCGCCGCCGCCGCCGTGACGTTTAGCTTCAGGCCATCGATGATGTCCCGCACGATCGCGCCGGGATGGGATGGATTTTTCATCGGCATGGAATCTCTCCTTAATGATAATCTTCCAGATCCACATCATACGCCGTACCGTGGGCGAACCTGAAAGTGATGCGCCAATTCGCCCTGACCGTGACGGCGAAAACGCCCTTCCTGTCACCAGTCAAGGCATGGAAGTGAAAGGTCGGCAAATTCATTTCCTCCGGCGTCTCCGCCGCATCCAGCGACGTCAGCAGCACGCCGATCTTCTTAGCCTGGTCAGGACGCAAACCGCTGCGGTCGCCGTTTTCATAAAACCGTCTTAAGCCCTTGTGCTTGAAGCCCTCGATCATGGCCTATCCGCATCCTATCCGTATAGTGAGGCGTTACACGATGCAAGTCAAGAAAAATCACGCCAGCAGGCGCGGGCCCGGCGTTTCGGCATGGAAGGATATGGTCTTGATCATGCTACTGTCCGATTTTTGGCAATGACGGATTGATAGATGCGCTCGCGCCAGGGATGGCTGCCATCCTTCATATATCTAGCCAAATCCGTATCGGCGGCAAAGCGGCTTTCGCGGTAGGTCGGGCCGTCGGTCGCTGCGCCCCATTTTCTCTTAAAATTACGCAGAGAGTCCGTTTCCGAATAGCCGACATGCAATCGGCGCAATGTCCGGGCCTGCCCCCAGGCGATCATGGCGGCGAACACGGCATCCGCCGCGCGCGACCCGGTTTCTTTCACGTAAAATCCGATCGGCATCGAAGCCGCTTCGACGTTGATCAGGGATAGAACCGCATACCCTTTCAGGATGCCGTCCTGCCGCGCCTCCGCCAGATAAATATTGGGATTTTTCATCAAGGCGGGAATCGCCAGATAAAAGGAGGCATGAAGCGGCGAAATCTCGTGCGCGGGGAAAAACGCCTCCATCAGCATGATATGCTCCGCGTTCAGCCGCTCGCGGCGCAAAATGTCGACGGCGATATTCTTGTTGCGGGCGGCGTTGCAGGCCAGCCGCGCCTCGCGATTCGTATCATAGGAAAACGAAGCGAGATCAATGACCGCATCGGTTGCAGTCGATTCGTCAAACTGCGTGACGAGGGAAAGCGGCTCCGCGCCGCCCATGGCCAGTTCCGGCGGCAGGTCTTCATACCGCCCCCAGATATCGAAACCGCGCGTGGCGCGGCGGAAGGGGAAATCCTCGACGGATCGCAAGACTTGGTCGCGGCCTACAGGCTTGCGGCAATCGGACAGGGGAAAAGCGCAATAATACAGCAGCGCGCCGTCGAAATAGGCCAGGCAATCGCCGAGCAAAAAAGGCTCGCCGAGAAATTCTGCGTAATAGCGCCAGTCGTGATCGTAAACGCCGAACGCATGATCGATATCATCGATTTGAGCGGCGGTGAGCATAAGGCAGCTAAGCCGCCGCGGCGGTGATGTATGGCTTTTTCATCAAAACCCTCTCAGGTTCCGGGCGTGAACATCTTAAATACTTTTGGTGGCCATTCGTTCGCGACATAAAGTCCTGGCCCAATGAGCGTCAATCCCGGCCGCTGCGGGCCCCATTCGGGCGGCGGCGATGATGCACATTCTTCCCCCGCCTTCTTTTCATTTCCCTGACTTCTGACTTCTCGCTCCTGATCCCCGGTCATGCCGCCATCGCCTTCAGCATCGTCGTGCCGAGCGCCGCCGGGCTGTCGGCGACGATGAAGCCCGCCGCGCGCATGGCTTCGATCTTGTCGCCCGCCGAGCCTTTGCCGCCGGAGATGATCGCCCCGGCATGGCCCATGCGCCGTCCCGGAGGCGCGGTGACGCCGGCGATGAAGCCGACGATGGGCTTTTTCTTCTTCGCGGCCTTATAGAAAGCGGCGGCGTCTTCCTCGGCGCTGCCGCCGATTTCGCCGATCATGATGATGCCCTGGGTCTCGTCGTCGGCAAGGAACATTTCCAGCGCCTCGACGAAATTCGTGCCATTGACCGGATCGCCGCCAATGCCGATGCAGGTGCTCTGGCCCAATCCGGCGGCGGTCGTCTGCGCCACCGCTTCGTAAGTCAGCGTGCCGGAGCGCGAGACGATGCCGATCTTGCCGCGCTTATGGATGTGGCCGGGCATGATGCCGATCTTGCATTCGCCGGGCGTGATGACGCCGGGGCAGTTGGGGCCGATCAGCCGCGTCTTGCTTCCCGCGAGCGCGCGCTTGACGGTCACCATGTCGAGAACCGGGATTCCCTCGGTGATGCAGACCACGAGCGCGATTTCTGCCTCCGCCGCTTCGAGAATGGCGTCGGCGGCATAAGGCGGCGGCACATAGATCACCGAGGCGTTCGCGCCGGTCTTGGCCACCGCGTCGGCCACCGTGTCGAACACCGGCAGATCGAGATGCCGCGCGCCGCCCTTGCCCGGCGTCACGCCGCCGACCATTTTCGTGCCGTAGGCGATCGCCTGCTCCGAATGGAAGGTGCCCTGGGTTCCGGTGAAGCCCTGGCAGATGACCTTGGTTTCTTTTCCGACGAGAACGGACATTATGCAGCTTCCTTCTTGACAGCGCCGACGATTTTCTGCGCCGCGTCGGCGAGATTGTCGGCGGATAGGATCGGCAACCCGCTTTCGGCGAGAATTTTCTTGCCGAGCTCGACATTGGTGCCTTCGAGCCGCACCACCAGCGGCACATGCAGCGAGACTTCGCGCGCCGCCGCGATCACGCCTTCGGCGATGACGTCGCAGCGCATGATGCCGCCGAAAATATTGACGAGGATGCCTTCGACATTGCGGTCGGAGAGAATGATCTTGAACGCCGTGGTCACGCGCTCCCTGGTGGCGCCGCCGCCGACATCGAGGAAGTTGGCCGGACGCCCGCCATAGAGCTTGATGATGTCCATGGTCGCCATGGCAAGCCCGGCGCCATTGACCATGCAGCCGATATTGCCTTCCAGCTTGACGTAATTGAGGCTGTGCTTGCCCGCCTCGACCTCGGCGGGGTCTTCTTCGCTTTCGTCGCGCATTTTCTCGATATCGGTGTGGCGATAGAGCGCGTTGTCGTCGAACGTCATTTTACAGTCGAGCGCAATGATATCGTCAGTGCCGGTCACGACGAGGGGATTGATCTCCACGATGGCGCAGTCCAGCTCGACGAAGGCCTTATACATCGCGGTCATGAAGGAAACCGCCTTGCCGACCTGCTTGCCGGCCAGCCCGAGGCCGAAAGCGACTTGCCGCGCGTGATAGGGCTGCAATCCGGTGACGGGATCGACGGCCACCCTGAAAATTTTCTCGGGATGCTTCTCGGCCACTTCCTCGATATCCATGCCGCCTTCGGTCGAGGCCATGACGGTCACGCGGCTCGTCGCGCGGTCGACCAGCAGGCTGAGATAAAGCTCGCGCTTGATGTCGCAGCCTTCCTCGATATAGACGCGCTTGACCTCTTGCCCGGCGGGGCCGGTCTGCTTGGTCACGAGCGTCATGCCGATCATGCGGCGGGCTTCGGCCTGAACGTCGTCGAGCGTCTTCACCACCTTGACGCCGCCGCCCTTGCCGCGGCCGCCGGCATGGATTTGCGCTTTCACGACCCAAACCTTGGTGCCGGTCTCGGCCTGAAGTTTTTTCGCGGCCTCCGCGGCTTCCGCGGGCGTGTAGGCGACGGCGCCCGAAGGCACGGCGACGCCGTATTTCCGCATCAGTTCTTTGGCTTGATATTCATGAATGTTCATGGCGATGGTCCGTTTAACACGACAAGAATGGGTGACACGACAAGAATTTAGGCGCTTCGCGCCGCGAAAGATAAAATAGAATTATAGGGCGTCATTGGCAGCCAATGGCGATTTGCCCCTTTTCTCTGTCCAGGGGATCGTGCGAGGCGCATTGGCTGACACTGGCGTCCAGCGCGCGCATCAGGAAATTGTCGGTGCCGGAATAGTCGCACACCAGCACCATATGGCCGCGCTGCTGATCGCTGAATTGCCATATCTGCACGAACTCTTCCTTGGCTTTGTCCAGATGCGGAATCGGCTTGACCTCGGCTTCCGGCGTCAACGCATCTTCGGTCGGCTTGCCGATAAATATGCGCCCATCCTTGAGCGGCGCCGCTTGTTTCGGTCCGCCAAGCTTCCACGCTTTCGCATGCAGGTCTTCAATCACCGGCACGTGCCGCAACATCGGAGGACACAGGATAATCGCTTCCTGCGGAGGAATCGCCGCGACGACGGCGGCGGCAGGAGCGTCGGCGGCGGCAAAAGCAGCCGGAGCCATGACGCTCGCCCCGACGAGGAGAGTCAGCGCAAAGAATTTTTTCATCAGGCGGCTTTCTCTAGGATAGGGCGGGTTGCTTCCATAAGTTCGCGCACCGCGCCGACCGATTTGTCGAACATGGCCTTTTCCTCGGCGGTGAGCTGCATTTCGACGATCTTCTCGATGCCGCCCGCGCCAATCAAAGCCGGGACGCCGACATATAAATCCTTGACGCCGTACTGGCCGGTCAGGTGCGCGGCGCAAGGCAGAATCCGGCGCTGATCCTTGAGATAGCTTTCAGCCATCGCGATCGCCGAAGCGGCAGGCGCATAAAACGCGGAGCCGGTCTTGAGCAGCTTGACGATTTCGGCGCCGCCGTCGCGGGTGCGCTGCACGATCTGGTCGATGCGCTCCTGCGTCGTCCAGCCCATTTTGACGAGATCGGGCAGGGGAATCCCGGCCACGGTGGAGTAGCGCACCATCGGCACCATCGTATCGCCGTGGCCGCCGAGAACGCAGGCATAGACGTCCTCGACCGAAACATTGAATTCCATGGCGAGGAAAGCGCGAAACCGCGAGCCGTCCAGCACCCCGGCCATGCCGGCGACCTTGTTGGGCGCGAAACCGGTGATCTGCTGCATCACCCAGACCATGACGTCGAGCGGATTGGTGACGACGATGACGAAAGCGTCGGGAGCGTGCTTCTTGATATTTTCGCCCGCCGCCTTGACGATGCCGGTATTGATGCCGATCAGGTCGTCGCGGCTCATGCCGGGCTTGCGCGGCACGCCCGCCGTGACGATCACGACGTCGGCGCCTTTGATCGCGCTGTAATCGGTGCTGCCGGAAAGCCTGGCGTTGAATGATTCGACAGGCCCCGTCTGATAAAGGTCGAGCGCCTTGCCCTCGGGAATACCCTCGGCGATATCGACGAGAACGATATCGCCCAGCTCCTTTTGCGCCGCGAGAAGCGCCAAAGTGCCGCCGATCTGTCCGGCCCCGACCAGGGCGATTTTCCGACGCGCCATGTTGATTCCTCGGTGATTCTTGATCCTCAATGCTTTAGCGCCATTTATGGTTAAGGGCAAGCTCTTGAGTTCGCGGCGATTATATATTGAGCCGCCGCCACCGGTAGATTAGGGTCTGCCTTATGAAAGCCCGCGCCCTCCGCGAATTGCCGAGCCAGATTCTCGAGTCCGCCGAAGTCCCGGCGGCTGAAAAGCCCGAATCGCCCCATTGGCTCGGCCACCGGCAAAGGCTGCGCGAACGGTTGTTCGGGTCCGGCAACGATGCGCTGCAGGATTACGAACTGCTGGAGCTTCTTCTCGGCACCGCCCTGCCGCGCCGCGACGTCAAGCCGCTGGCGAAAAAGCTGCTCGCGGAATTCAAGACTTTATGGGCGCTCGTTAATGCTTCCCAGACCCGCCTGCGCCACGCCGGACTGAGCGACGGCGCCATCGGGCTTTTGCTGGCGGCGGGCGCCATCGCGCTGCGCGCGCAACGCGGGCAGGTCATGGATCGCCCGCTGCTGTCCTCATGGCAAAAGATCGTCGATTACTGCCATATGGCGCTGGCGCACGAAACCAAGGAGCAGTTCCGCCTGCTGTTCCTCGACCGGCGCAATCAGCTGCTGCATGACGAAATCATGCAGCGCGGCACCATCGATCATACCCCCGTTTATCCGCGCGAAATCGTGCAGCGGGCGCTGGAACTCGGCGCGGGCGCGATCGTGCTGGTGCATAATCATCCCAGCGGCGACCCGACGCCCAGCCATGCCGACATCGAAATGACCAAGTTGATCGTCGCCGCCTGCAAGCCCATCGATATCACGGTGCACGACCATATCATCGTCGGGCAGGGCAAGACCGCGAGCTTCCGGTCGCTGGGGCTTCTTTGAGACTTTTCAAGCGGACTGACTATAACCCCTTGCCATGCAGCGAAAAATCGCCAACTATGGGGCCCGGATTCGAGTCAGCCTGTGGGGAGCTACGTCATGTCGCGTGTGTCATCGTTCAAATTGTCGGCGTTCCTTGTGCCGGTTTGCGCGGCCGTGCTGCTGCTGGCGGCTTGTGAATCGCACAATATCGCGCAATTCTGGCGTCCGATCAGCCAGCCGAACATCATGATGCCGCTCGACCAGGCGCAGATAAAGCTGGAATATGACCTGTCGCAATGCAGCTGCGGCATTTACCCGCGCAATATTCCGCGCTCGGTTCAATCGCAGATCGATCTCGACAAACAGCGCCTGAACGAAACCGGCGTATCGACCAGCGTGGAAGTCAGGGGCGAATGCATCCGCAAGCCGTCGCTCGTCGTCGCCGAATGCATGCGCGGGCGCGGCTGGGAAACCACCAATTGCTCGGGCCGCGTATCGGTATCGGGCGGGGCGGCTGTCTGCGCGACGTATGAGCCGTAACTTCCGCCTCTCGACCGCGAATAAACATTCATGATCCCTCGCTATTCCCGCGCCGAGATGGCGCGCATCTGGGAACCGGACAACAGATTCCGCATCTGGTTCGAGATCGAGGCCCATGCCTGCGACGCCATGGCCGCGCTCGGGATGATTCCCAAGGAAGCCGCGAAAACCATCTGGGAGCGCGGTAAATGGGACATCGCCCGCATCGACGAGATCGAAAAGGAAACCCGGCATGACGTGCTGGCTTTCCTGACCAATCTCGGCGAGCATGTCGGGCCGGACGCGCGCTTCATCCATCAGGGCATGACCTCGAGCGACGTGCTGGATACCGCCTTCGCGGTGCAGCTCGCGCAGGCCGCCGATCTGCTGCTGGCCGATCTCGACGAGGTGCTGGAGGCGCTGAAACTCCGCGTCGAAATGCATCTCGACACGCTCTGCATTGGCCGAAGCCACGGCATTCATGCCGAGCCGACCAGCTTCGGCCTCAAGCTCGCCACGCATTACGCCGCCTTCAAGCGCGGCCGCAAGCGTCTCGAACTCGCCCGCGCCGAGATCGCCACTTGCGCCATCTCCGGCCCGGTCGGCACCTTCGCCACCGTCGATCCGCGCATCGAAAAGCATGTCGCGGAAAAGCTCGGCCTCGGCGTCGAGCCGATTTCGACCCAGGTGATTCCGCGCGACCGCCACGCGATGTTCTTCGCCGTGCTTGGCGTGATCGCCTCCACGATCGAGAATCTGGCCGTGGAAATCCGCCACCTGCAGCGCAGCGAAGTGCGCGAAGTGGAGGAAGCTTTCGCCAAGGGGCAAAAAGGCTCGTCGGCCATGCCGCATAAGCGCAATCCGGTGCTGTCGGAAAATCTCACCGGGCTCGCGCGCATCGTCCGCGCCGCCGTCACGCCCGCGCTCGAGAATGTCGCGCTGTGGCACGAGCGGGACATCTCTCATTCTGCGGTCGAGCGCGTGTTCGGCCCCGACGCGACCATCGCGCTCGATTTCGCGCTCGCGCGCCTCGCCGGCCTGGTCAGGGGACTGCTGATCTACCCCGAGCGGATGCATGAAAACCTCGATTCGCTCGGCGGGCTGCATTTCTCGCAGCGCGTCCTACTGGCGCTGATCGCGGCGGGCATGAGCCGCGAGGCCGCCTATGCCAAGGTGCAGGAAAACGCGATGAAGGTCTGGGATAAATTGCAGGTCGGCATCCATCCCGATTTCCGCGAACAGCTAGCGGCGGACCCCGAAATCGCCAAGCTGCTGCCGCCGGAAAAACTGGCAGAATGCTTCGACCTCAATTTCTATATCCGCCACGCTCGCGAGATTTGGGAGCGGGTGAAGTAGCGGCGGTCTTTTGCGGTAGCCTTTTGCCGTCTTCAAACCCGCGACGAAACGGCGTAGCATCCCGCCATGCCGAAGCCGGATGACGCCATCGCCGCCCTCATTCCTACCAATGCTCCGCTCGCGTCCGACGCGCGGCGGGCGCTCGGAGACTGGCTCGCCTGGCTGGCGGGCGAACGCCGGGCCGCCATGCATACCGTCACCGCCTATGCCAGCGACATGGCGCAGTTCATCGCTTTCGTTTCCGAACACCAAGCCGGCCATGTCGGCATCGCCGCCTTGGGAGCGCTGGAGCTTGCCGATCTGCGCGCCTGGCTCTCATGGCTCGCGGGACGCGGGCTGACGGCTGGGTCGCGCGCGCGCGCGGTCGCGGCGCTGCGCGGCTGGATGCGCTGGCTCGACCGTACCGGCGTCATGCATAACGACGCGGTGACTCTGCTGCGGCTGCCCAAGGTGACGCGACGGCTGCCGCGTCCGCTGGCGATAAGCGAGATGGCGGCGCTTACCGAAGCCGCCGCCGCGCAGGATCAAGCGCCGTGGCTCGCGGCGCGCGATCATGCGCTGCTGCTGCTGCTGTACGGCGCGGGATTGCGGCTCGGCGAGGCGCTCGGCCTCGACCATGGCGACCTGGCGGCAGGCGATAGGCTGACGGTGCGCGGCAAGGGTGACAAGGAGCGCGTCGCGCCGCTGCTGCCTGTCGTCACCGAAGCCATCGCCGCCTATATCAAAATAAAGCCCTATTCGACCGACACCAAAGCGCCGGTCTTTACCGGAGTGCGTGGGAAAAGGCTCGATCCCGCCGTCGCCGAGCGCCATATGCGCCGCCTGCGCCATCAATTGGGGCTGCCCGATAGCGCGACGCCGCACGCGCTGCGTCACAGCTTCGCCACGCATCTGCTGGCGGGCGGCGCGGATTTAAGAACGCTGCAGGAGCTTCTCGGCCACGCCTCGCTCTCGACCACGCAGGTCTATACCAAGATCGAGCAGACGCAGCTGGAGCGAGTTTATCGCAATGCGCATCCAAGGGCGCGGGGGAAATAAGTTAGGCGCCCCGGATAATCGACGGCATCACACATGCACCGCGCGGCCGTCTACCGCGAGCGCGGCTTCTTTCAAAGCCTCGTTGAGCGTCGGATGGGCGTGGCAGGTGCGGGCGATGTCTTCGGCGCTGGCCGAGAATTCCATGGCGAGAACCGCTTCGGCGATCATCGTGCCCGCGTCTGGGCCGACGATATGCACGCCAAGCACGCGGTCGGTGCTGGCGTCCGCGAGAACCTTCACGAAACCGTCGGTATCGCCCATCGCGCGGGCGCGGCCATTGGCGGAGAACGGGAATTTCCCGCTTTTGTACTGCACGCCGGCCTTTTGCAGCTCTTCCTCGGTCTTGCCGACCGAAGCCGCCTCCGGCCAAGTATAAACCACGCCTGGAATCGCGTCGTAATTGATGTGCGGTTTTTGCCCGGCGATGATCTCGGCGCAGGCCGATCCTTCGTCTTCGGCCTTGTGCGCGAGCATCGGCCCGGCGATCACATCGCCGATGGCATAGATACCGGGAATATTGGTCTCGAAATGCGCGCCGGTCTTGATGCGTTTCCGTTCATCGAGCGCGACACCGATTTGTTCCAGCCCCAGCCCCTCGGTATAGGGGCGGCGGCCCACCGCGACCAGCACCACGTCGGCGGTCAGGGTTTCGCTCGCGCCGCCTGCCGCGGGCTCGAGCTTCAACGTCACGTCGCTGGCGCTCGCCGCCGCGCTCGTCACTTTCATGCCGAGCTTGAATTCCATGCCCTGCTTCGCCAGAAGTTTATGCATCAGCTTCGCGGCCTCGCCGTCCATGGTGGGAAGAATGCGGTCCAGGAATTCCACCACGGTGACCTTGGCGCCGAGACGCTGCCATACCGAGCCCATCTCAAGCCCGATATAGCCGCCGCCGATCACGATCATGCTTTTCGGAATCGCCGCAAGCTCCAGCGCGCCGGTCGAGGAGACGATGCGCTTTTCGTCCACCGCGATGCCCGGCAGCGGCATGGATTCAGAGCCGGTGGCGATGATGATGTTCTTCGCGGCGAGTTTTTGCTCGCCCGCTTCGCCGGTCACGGTCACTTGTCCCGGCGCGGTGATTGTCCCCTTGCCGGCAAAGCGCGCGATCTTGTTTTTCTTGAACAGGAAATCGATTCCGGCGGTGTTGTCCTTCACCACGCGGTCCTTATGCGCCATCATCGTCGGCAGATCGACGCTGACGCCGCTGATCTTCACGCCGTGCTGGCCGAAGGAATGCCGCGCCTCGACATATTTCTCGGAACTGGTCAGCAGCGCTTTCGAGGGTATGCATCCCACATTCAGGCAGGTGCCGCCGAGCGTCTTGCGCATCTCGACACAGGCCGTCTTCAAGCCCAGCTGCGCCGCCCGTATCGCCGCGACATAGCCGCCCGGCCCGCCGCCGATCACCACCAGGTCGAAGTTCTGTTCCGTCATGAGAGTTTCCGCTGTTTATGGTTAACGTCAAGGCGATAGCATAAAGCGAGGATTGCGCCAACCGGCATGAGGGACATTCATCGCTCCTTATGCCGGTTTTTTGATTTATTACTTTCAGGATTCCTTGCTACAAAACAGCATCGTTTATATTTCGGCGGAGTTTTAAGATGGCTAACAATATCCACAGGGCATTCATTCTTGGCGCGGCGATTGTCGCGGCCTCATGCGAGCGTCCGCAAACCATCAACCATAATGATGACGTCATTTTGCCTGCTTTCCCCGCCATCGGCGATTCCCCCGAACCCCCTGCCGGCGACGACCATGTTGAAGCCGTACCCCCGACCGACAGTCCAGTATGGGCAGCTCTGTATAAACAAGGATGTCCGGAGGGAGGTTACGAGCAAGAAGTCGGTCGCGCCAGACGAGTGCTTGATCTGGCCCATGACCCGGAAACGCACGATCACGCCATGCGCGCCAATCTATGGCTGGCCAATGCCAAGAAGGCCGTGTTTTTAGGCGAAGTGTATAACCCCAATGACGAGACGCCGCAGGTGGATATCGCGCTGGCTTGCGCCTACGCGGCGGCGGCGGGTGGTTTGCAGGCGGTGCATATCGAACCTGCGGAAATAAAAGACACATGGCGCGCCGCCAATATTGCCGAGGTGCGGGATTCATTCGCGCGCGCCAAAATTCTGGTGGCGGCCAATATCGATATCGAGCGCGAGCTTTTGCTGATAAGAAACGGAAGCTTCATATCTTTTGATGAGCGGGAGAGAATAGAATTCCGCCAGGCCGCCAAAGTCAGCGTTCAGGATTATGACAATCTGGAACATGCCAATTATAAAAACTGGACCAACCGCCTGCTGACTCAGATCGAAACCCAGCCCGGCAACCAGCGTGGAAAAGAGCAGGCCTTATCTCTGCTGTGCTGGGCGCAGAATAAAGACAGCGGACAGTATGCCGCTCTTCCCGAAAGCGGCGCAGATGGCGTGCCCGTCCTTGACGAAGGTACCAAAAGCGCGATCTCCAAGAGAATCGAAGGGCTTGGCCTTGCGACGCGGTGGCAGCAGCTTATCAAGAACCCCAAATGCGGGCTGGAATAAAACAGCGGTTGCATTGCAAAATGGGGCGAAACGGGAGAAAACGAGGAAAAAACAGGGGTGAAAGTAAATTTTGCCTCTCAAAAACCGCGATTCCCACCCTATATTAAGCCCCATGAGAATTGCGATCTTCATTATCGCGGCGATGCTCTGGCCCGTATGTGCAAGAGCCGAGACCGTGCGCCCGATGACCTTGCAATATGAGGTCTATGTCGGCGGTGTGCATCTGCTCGACGGCGCGGCGCATGTCGATATCGGGGCCAAGACCTACCGCGCGGCGGCGAAGGCCGAAACTGTCGGCGTGTGGGGTGAATGGTTTCCCTGGGAGCTTGCCGCCGAAAGCGAGGGTGACGCCGGTGACGACAGCGTCACGCCCAAGCATCATAAACTCGTAAGCGCCTGGAAGCATAAGCCGCAGAGCATTCTGCTGGATTATCACGATGACGGGCGCGTCACCTATAATGACGCCTCGACCGACGCGCCGGAGCCGCAGGAACGCCTTGCCGACGACATGGTGCGCAGCACCTTCGATCCCTTGAGCGGCGTGCTGCAATTAATGGCGCACTACATGGCGCATCAGGATTGCAACGCCCGCGCGGCGGTCTTCGACGGCAAGCACCGCTTCGACCTCATCGCCAAGGATTTGGGCACGGTCAATCTGCGCGCGAGCGAAGCCTCGGCCTATGCCGGTCCGGCCCATAAATGCGAATTGCGCTTCGACATGATCGCCGGGCAAGGCATGAAGCAGGATGCGGGGATCAAGAAATTCTGGCAGCCGATGCGCGGGCGCGGCAATCGTCCGCCCTTTACCGTATGGCTCGGCCAAATCCGCCCCGATCTGCCGCCCTTGCCGGTGCGCGCCGAGAGCGAAAGCCCGTTCGGCATGGTGATGATCAATCTGCAGAGCTGGAAGCTGGACCCCGCGCCGGTCATTCCGGCGGCGGTAAAATCCGTTAAAGCCAAACCGGCGAGGATTCAATCAGCCAAATTCAAATCCAAGACGCACTAAGGCCTCCGGCAAGCCCTCCATGCTCTCGATGAAAGCGTCCGCCGGCAAATCCTTGACGCTCGCATAGCCGTAATCGGCCAGCACGCACGGCACGCCGAGGCCGCGCGCGGCGGCGAGATCATTGGGGCTGTCCCCCACCATGACGCAACGGTCGGCATCGACCCCCATCATGGCGATAACGCCGCGCAAATGCTCGGGATTGGGCTTGTGCAGGGGATAGGTATCGCCACCCGCCACGCCGGAAAAATAGGCCGCGAGCTTCAGATCGTCGAGCAGTTTATGCGTCGCGGCTTCCGGCTTGTTGGTGCATAGGCCGAGGGCGATATTCCGTTCGCGCATGAAATCCAGGATTTTCATGACGCCGGGATAAATCTGCGCGGGATCGGCATTGATGGCGCGGTAAATCTTCATGAAGCTCTGGACGTGCGGAATGATGTCGCCGGGCTTTTCGCCAGTCGTCGTCAGCGCGCGCTCGACCAGCAGCATGACGCCGTCGCCGATCATGCCCGTCGCCTCCTCGAGCGTCAGCGCGCGCCGCCCCAGCGCGCGGAGATATTCGTTCAGCGCATTGCGGATGTCCGGCGCGCTGTCCACCAGCGTGCCGTCAAGGTCGAAAATAACGCCGGAAAGTTTCTTTGCCATGCACGGAGAGACGGTAAATCTAAAGGCTGGCGCGATACTAAAGGCTGTGGCAGAAAAACGCTATGACAAAAACTGCTCTTGCCTGCATCGTTCTCGCCGCCGGGCGCGGCACGCGCATGCGTTCCGATCTGCCCAAGGTTTTGCATCCGCTCGCCGGATTGCCGATGCTCGGCCATGTCCTCAAGGCCGCCGCCGCGCTGACGCCGGAGCGCACCGTCGTCGTGACCGGGCCGGGCATGGAAGATGTCGCGAAATTCGCCGCGCCGCATGACACCGTCACGCAAAAAATGCAGCAAGGCACGGCGGACGCGGTTCTCGCGGCGCAATCGAAACTCAAGGATTTTTCCGGCGAGGTGCTGGTTCTGTATGGCGACACCCCGCTGGTGACGGCGTCGGCGCTGCAAAAACTGCGCGATGCCCGTCAGGCGGCGGACGCTGCCGTGGTCGTGGCGGCGTTCGAGGCCGAAGAACCCGCCGCCTATGGCCGCGTGGTGACGGACGAGGACGGCCAGGTGACCGCCATCGTCGAGGCTCTCGACGCCACGCCGGAACAGAAAACCATCCGCCTATGCAACGCGGGCATGATGCTCATGAAATCCCCGCTGATGTGGGACTTGCTGGCGGCGATCGACAACAACAACGCCAAGCGGGAATATTACCTGACCGACGCCGTCAGTCTGGCGCGCGAGCGCGGCCTCAAGACCGCCCATGCCGAAATTCCCGCCGAAGCCGCGCTCGGGATCAACGACCGCGTGGAGTTGGCCGCGCTCGAACATATCATGCAGCAGCGCCTGCGCGAAAAAGCCATGCGCGGCGGCGCGACGCTGCAAGACCCGCAAACCGTCTATTTCTCCCACGACACCGCGATCGGACGCGACGTGACCGTCGGCGCGAATGTTATCTTCGCGCCGGGCGTGACCGTCGAAGACGGCGCGCAAATCCGGGCTTTCTGCCATCTGGAAGAGGCGCGGGTCGGCAAGGGCGCCATCGTCGGGCCGTTCGCCCGCCTGCGCCCCGGTACGGATCTGGGCGCAGGCGCGCATGTCGGCAATTTCGTCGAAATCAAGAAATCCGCCGTCGGCGCGGGCACCAAGATCAACCATCTGACCTATATCGGCGACGCCGAGATCGGCGCGGGCGCGAATATCGGCGCGGGCACCATCACCTGCAATTACGACGGCTTTCGCAAGCATCGCACTTCCATCGGCGACGGCGCGTTTATCGGCTCGAACACGGCGCTGGTCGCGCCCGTGGAAATCGGCGCGGGCGCCTTTATCGGCGCGGGCAGCGTGATTACCGACAACGTCCCGCCCGGCACGCTTGCCGTGGCCCGTGGCAGGCAGGTCAATTTCGAGAACTGGGCGCGCAAGATCCGGGGGGAGAAGAAGGATAAGCCTTGAAACTAGCCCCCATGAAATCCGCTCTTGACATTGGTAACATTTATGTTACTATTCCATGATCGACATTCTGGAATACAGGGATGAGCAGGACAGCTCGCCTTTTGCGCGATGGTTCGACAGGCTGGATTCGCAGGCCGCCGCGAAAATCGCAACCGCGCTGTACCGGGTGGAACAAGGCAATATGTCCAGAGTCGAAGGCGTAGGCAGCGGCGTTTATGAGTACAAGATAAATTTCGGCCCCGGCTACAGAATTTACTTCGGCAAAGATGGAGAGCGGCTCGTCATTTTACTGGGCGGCGGTTCAAAGAAACGCCAGAGCGCGGATATAGCGGCTGCGGCGGCTTGCTGGCAGGATTACAAACGGCGGAAAAGATAAAGGACGGGCAGCGTGGCGCTGACAAGAGAATTCAGGACGACTTTACACGAGCGCGCCCAGCGGGACGCGAAGTTCCGGCGCGAGATGCTCCGGGAAGGCGTCGAAACCATGCTGGCGGGCGATGTCGCGGCGGGCAAGGCGATTCTGCGCGATTACATCAACGCCTCGATAGGATTCCGCGACTTGGCGGCGGCGACGCATATCCCGGCCAAAAGCCTGATGCGCATGTTCGGACCGAGCGGCAACCCGCGCGCCGATAATTTATTTCAGGTCATCGGCCATCTGCAGCATGAAGAAGGAATGGCGCTGAAATTCAGCCATCGGTAGCCCCTCAAATCTTCGGACTGACCGCCCAAGAAGGCCCATTTGCGCGGCTTGCGCCTGGCGCGGGCGCAAGCGGCACGCCGATTTTCCGCGCCAGAACCGGATCGGGATTAAGGCCGCGTTCCGCGTTTTCCCATTTTACTTTTCCCTCGCGCACCATATCCGCCAGGAAATGATAGAAATCCTTATGGCCGCGAGTCTCCATCGTCTTTTTCACAAAACCATAACCGCCAAGCTCCTTGAAAGATTCATCGAAGGCGAGAATCTGCAGCCCGCCCCGCATTAAATCTTCCGCGCTGCTTGCCTTAAAAGCCACGCGGGCCTCGCTGAAGGGAATGGGTCGCGCCGCGACCGCCTGGCGGTCCGCGCGTTCAAGGGTTACGAAATCCCGATCCGCCATCGCGTAAATCGTTATGTCTCTCTGTCGCGCCATGAGCTTGCCGCGCTCGCAGGCCAGCACAAGCTCGTTATCCGAATCTTCTATCGAGCCATTGCAAATGGTTTCTCCCAGGCTTCCCTGCAGACCGAAGGCCATGGCTTTGGTGATATAAGGAGAAGCGAACACCAGCGGCGGATTGCCCTCCATCGGCAGACCGAGTTTCCGGCGTATTTCGGGCGGAATTTCCGTGCCGTAATTGTTGCTGGGGCGAATGCAATCTCCGGTCGCCGCGGTGGGAATGCAGTGATAAACGACGCCCGGTTCTTTTTCGCCTGATGGGATAAATTCGTTCAAAATGCCTCCAATATGAAGATAAGCGGATGATAGCATATTCTTTCTAAAAGAATGCTTTCATGAGACGTCCATGGTAACAAACCGTCATGCGATTTGACGGCGCAAGGGCTTGCGCGGCGGAGATAATCGGTTATTCATGAAGGGGTTATTATTCCGGGCGCTCCACCTGGAGCGCTCCGGAATGACAAGGTTTTGATAGGAAAAGAGATCATGTGCGGCATCGTCGGCATTCTGGCTCAGCGGCCCGTCGCGGAAGATTTGGTCGAGGGTCTGCGGCGGCTGGAATATCGCGGCTATGACAGCGCGGGTCTCGCCACGCTGGTCAACGGCCATATCGAGCGCCGTCGCGCCGAAGGCAAGCTCTCCAACCTCGCCAGAAAACTCGCCGAGGAGCCGCTGCCCGGCGATGTCGGCATCGGCCATACCCGCTGGGCGACGCATGGCCGCCCGACCGAAGACAACGCGCATCCGCACGCGACCGATCTGGTCGCCGTCGTGCATAACGGCATCATCGAGAATTACCGCGAGCTTCGCATCGAGCTCGAGGCCAAGCAGCACCGCTTCGTCTCGGAAACCGACACCGAAACCGTCGCGCATCTGCTGACCGATTATCTGCAGCAGGGCATGACGCCTCAGGACGCGACGGCGGCGATGCTGAAGCGGATCGAGGGCGCGTTCGCGCTCGGCATCATTTTCAAGGGGCATCGGGATTTGCTGATCGGCGCGCGGCGCGGCTCGCCGCTGGCGGTCGGTTACGGCGACGGCGAAATGTATCTCGGCTCCGACGCCATGGCGCTCGCGCCGCTGACCAACCGCATTTGCTATCTGGAAGAAGGCGACTGGGCCGAATTGCGCCCCGGCAAGGCGATCATCCGCGATGAGAAAGACAAAATCGTCGAGCGCCCCATTCAGCAGAGCGCGCTGTCCGGCGCGCTGATCGGCAAGGGCCAGTACCGCCATTTCATGCTGAAGGAAATTTTCGAGCAGCCGACGGCGATCGGCGACACGATTTCGTCCCTGGTGACCGCCGACAACCAGCTGAGAATCCCCGCTTTGCCGTTCAAATGGGAGGACGTGCCGCGCCTGACGATGGTCGCCTGCGGCACCGCCTATTACGCCACGATGATCGGCAAATACTGGTTCGAGAAGCTGGCGGGACTGCCCGTCGAGACCGACATCGCGTCCGAATTCCGCTACCGCGGCGCGCTGTTGCCCAAGGGCGGCGTGACCGTCGCGGTGTCGCAATCGGGCGAGACGGCCGATACGCTGGCGGGTATCGCCTATGCCAAATCGCAGGGCCAGAAAATTCTCGGCATCGTCAACGCGCCGCAAAGCACGATCATGCGGCAATCGGATATCGTCGTGCCGACGCTGGTGGGGCCGGAGATCGGCGTCGCCTCGACCAAGGCTTTCACGGCGCAGCTCGCGGTGCTGCTGTGCCTTGCCGTCGCGGCGGGCCTGGCGCGCAAGACGCTCGCGCCGCAGCGGGCGCAGGAAATATTGCAAGCATTGCGCGAGATGCCGGCGCGGATCAATCAAGTCTTGCAGCAGCATGACCGCGTCCAGCAGCTTGCCCAGGATATCGCCGAGGCCACGGACGTGATCTTCCTCGGGCGCGGATGGCTTTATCCGGTCGCGCTCGAAGGCGCGCTGAAACTCAAGGAAGTTTCCTATATCCATGCCGAGGGCTTCGCCGCCGGCGAATTAAAGCATGGCCCGATCGCGCTCATCGACGAGCATGTGCCGGTCGTCGTTCTCGCCCCGCATGACGCTTTGTTCGACAAAACCGTCTCCAACCTCCAGGAAGTGGTGGCCCGGGGCGGCAAGGCGGTCGTGCTGGCCGAGGCCGAAACCATGGACAGGCTGGGCTGCAAGCCGTTCCGCTCGCTCGCCATGCCGAAGGCCGACGAGGCCCTGCTGCCGATCCTTTATACGGTGCCGCTGCAGCTTCTGGCCTACTATACGGCGGTCGCCAAGGGCACCGACGTCGACCAGCCGAGAAACCTAGCCAAAAGCGTCACGGTAGAGTAAATCTGTTATCAGCGACCCCTGATAACCGGCTATCGACATGAATTACATGACGCCTCAAAACTGGACCCCGGATTCCTGGCGGCAGAAGCCTGCCGCCCAGATGCCCGCTTATGCCGACGACGGCGCGCTGAAAGCCGCCGAAGCGCGTCTCGCGCGCCTGCCGCCGCTGGTCTTCGCGGGCGAAGCGCGGCGGCTGAAGGCGGATTTGGCGCGCGCGGCGGCGGGCGAAGCCTTCGTCTTCATGGGCGGCGATTGCGCCGAGAGTTTCAAGGAATTCCAGGCCGTCAATATCCGCGACCTGTTCCGGGTTATTCTGCAGATCGCCATCGTGCTGACCTTCGGCGGCGCGACGCCGGTGATCAAAGTGGGCCGCGTCGCCGGGCAATTCGCCAAACCGCGCTCGGACGATTTCGAGACCCGCGACGGCATTAAACTGCCCAGCTATCGCGGCGATATCATCAACGGCATGGACTTCACCGCGGAATCGCGCGCGCCCGACCCGCAGCGGATGGTCGATGTTTATCATCAGTCCGCCGCCACGCTCAATCTGCTGCGCGCTTTTGCGCAGGGAGGCTATGCAGACTTGCATGAAGTGCATCGCTGGAATCTGAATTTCGTCGCCAAAAGCGCCGAGGGCGAGCGTTATGAAGACATGGCGAAGCGCCTCGACGAAACGCTGGCCTTCATGGCGGCCTGCGGTATGACCGGCGCGACGGTGCCGCAAATCCGCGAGACCGATTTCTATACCGCCCATGAAGCGCTGCTGCTGCCCTACGAGCAGGCGCTGACCCGCACCGACAGCACGACCGGCGACTGGTACGACGTGTCGGCCCATCTGCTGTGGATCGGGGACCGGACGCGACAATTGGATGGCGCTCATATCGAATTCGCGCGCGGCATCAAAAATCCCATCGGGCTGAAATGCGGCCCCAGCCTGCCGCCCGCCGATCTGCTGCGGCTGTGCGCGACGCTGAATCCGGATAACGAGGCGGGCAGGCTGACGCTTATCGTCCGCATGGGCGCGGATAAAATCGCCGCCGGACTGCCGCCTTTGCTGCGCGCCGTGAAAGAGGCGGGATTGAACGTCGTCTGGTGCTGCGATCCCATGCATGGCAACACGAAGACCGCCTCGACCGGCTACAAAACCCGCATTTTCGACCATATTCTGTCCGAAGTCCGGGATTTTTTCGCCATCTGCGAGGCCGAAAGCGTTTATGCCGGAGGCATCCATCTCGAAATGACCGGCCAGGACGTGACCGAATGCCTCGGCGGCGCGCAGGCCATCGCCGAGTCGGATCTGGCGAGCCGCTATCAGACTCATTGCGATCCCCGCCTCAATGCCAGCCAGGCGCTCGAGCTTGCTTTCCTCGTGGCCGATGCCCTCAAGCTCAAGCGGCAAACCCAAAAAATTCAGCCAGCGTAACAACGTCAACGGAGGAGAACGGCTATGCGAAGCGATCTGTTATTTGGAGCGGCGGCGGTTATTCTGACGATATCTTTTCCGGCGGCGGCGGGCGGCCTGACCTACAAGGATCGCAGCGGCATATGGCTTCCGACGGCATGCGCCCGTCCCCAGTCTCCGGCGAATCTGGCCCCCAGTTCGAAAATGTCGGCCAACGACCTCAATGGCCAGGTCAGGCTCTACAACGACTATACCGCGCAAGCTCAGGCTTATATGGATTGCGTGAGCCAGGAAGCCGCGCGCGACGCGACGGCGGCCCAGCAGGTCATCGCCCGCGATGCGCAAAAATCCATGGAGGCGATGGAGCAGGAGCTCAGTCATATCCAGGCGAAACTAAAAAAGCACAAGTGAAGCGCGTTTTCTGCGGCAGCGCGCCCCAAATTCATTGATTTTTAAGTCTAAACCCTGTCAACTGCCTGACGACTGCCATAGCCGACGGGGAGTAATGTTATGGTCCTGCACGCCAAGCGCCGCCTTTCATCATATTTATGGTTCCTGTGCGGCGTCATGGCGCTCAGCATGCTGACGGCAAGCCCCGCCGAGGCCGCCGCGAGCCTTTACGAGGCGCCGCTGCGCGCGTTCCTCCTCCAGGATCCAAGCCATTTCAACGAGCATATGTGGGCCTTGATCGCGGAGAATCCCGAAGCCAAGAACGAGATTTTCGCCGAAGCGGTCACGCTCAGCCTGGAAAAACAGATCGCGGTGAATCCAGGCGCCAAGGCCGAGTTGCTGGCGAAATTCAAGCAATTGTACCCCCAGCTCGCGGACCGGCTCGACGCCGCTTTTCTGGACGGCTCGCAAATCCAGGCGGCCATCAGCCCGCCGCCCGCGGGACCGCTGAAGACCATTCAATCCTACAGCCCGCCCACGGCCTATGAAATGTCTCAAACTACCTGGTGGGAGCGCAACTGGCCCTGGGTGGCGCTTGGAACCGTGGTCGTGGGCGGCGCCACCGCGGGCATTATCATAGCGACATCGTCAAAAAGCGAGGACGCGCCGCCGCCCGGCTTTCCCAATCCGCCCACCGTCGGGGAAGCGGCGGAATACAGCGCTCAACACGGTCTCGAGCAAATTGGCGCCGGGGCCGCCAACGCCCGCGGTTTCGCCGGACAGGGCATTACCGTCGCCGTTCTGGACAGCGGCCTGAACACGCTGCATCCCGATATGGTCAACAATATCGCGCCGGGGGGCTATGATTTTATCAGCGGCAGCGAGAATGTGACCGACCACTCCGACGTCACTCACGGCACGCATGTCGCCGGGATCATCGCCGCCGGCAAGAATGATTTCGGCACGCGCGGCGTCGCCTATAACGCCAAGATCCTGCCTTTCGCCGTCATCGGCGACGGCGCGCCCGACACGGCGATCGGCGATGCCATGCGCGCCGCCACCGCCGCGGGCGCACGGGTGATGAACGGCAGCTATGGCCCCGGCACTGAGGCGATCGCTTATTATGAGAACGCACGCGCGCAGCTTTTCACCGACTTCGATCTGGCTGATGCCAACGCCTATCTGGCGGCAGCGCAAAGCGGTATGGTCATGGTCTTCGCCGCCGGAAACAGCGGAATGGACGACGTGCCGCTGATGGCTTCGCATCCTCTTAGCGGCGGCTTCCTGCCTTTCGTCAGGCCCGCGAACGCCAATATTCCGCTGGGAGATCCTGGCGCTTACCGCAAATACAATAACGACAATTCTATCTCGACTCTGAACGCCGATTATTCCGGCCTCGAAGGCCAGGTCATCGCCGTCGTCGCGGTGGACAGCACCAACACCATCGCTCCATTCAGCAATCATTGCGGCGTGGCGAAAGCCTGGTGCTTTGCCGCGCCGGGCGTGCATATCACTTCCACCGGCCCCGAGAACACCTATGTCGCGCTGAGCGGTACATCCATGGCTTCGCCGCATGTCGCGGGCGCGGTCGCCCTGCTGCTCTCGCAGCATCCGGAACTGACCGGCCCGCAGCTTCTCAACTTGCTGGCGACGACCGCGACGCATCTTGGCATCTCCACGACGGGAACGCCGGACGATATCTATGGCTGGGGCCTTATCAATCTCGATCTCGCCACGCAGGCGGTCGCGCCTTTCTCGGTGGCGCTGCACGGAATGGCCAGCGGCCCATCGGTTCTATTGACGAACTCGACCGTGCGCGTCGGCAACGCTTTCGGCCCGTCGGTCGCGCGGGCGCTGGGCTCCACCCAGATCGGCGTCATGGACGCGTTCCAGCGCAATTACACGATAGGGCTCGATCAGCATGTCACGGCGGCTTCCTCGGCCTTCGACGGCACCGTGGCGCTGCAGCGGTTCGGCCAGCAGGAATTCCGCCCCGAAATCGCCCTCGACGACCGCAACAGCCTGAACTTCACGCTGCGGGCGCAGGACGGGCTTAAGCGCGCGGCGGCCGACGGCGGCGGCCAGGACACGACGTTCGACAGTTTCAGCTTCACCCACAAGATCGACGATGCGGCCTTCAATGTCAGCCATCGCGATCCGCGCGCCGCCTCGCTGCATTACCGCGTCGAAGACCGCGAATTGCTCAGCGCGCAAGTCACGGCGGGCGGCGTCGGCAATCCCTATCTCGATTTCGTCGAAACCGGCTATGCCCAGAACGTGACCATCGACGCGCCCTGGGGAGACGGCAAGCACGGCAAGCTGCACGCCTTGACCGCGATGGGCGGGCCTGAAAACGACGACGGCCAGCGCAACATGCTGGCGGCGGGCGAGTTCAATTATGGCGACCCGGCAGCCAATATCGGAT
The DNA here is from genome assembly GCA_037200005.1 of Alphaproteobacteria bacterium. Lineage (NCBI taxonomy): Bacteria > Pseudomonadati > Pseudomonadota > Alphaproteobacteria > Alphaproteobacteria bacterium. The sequence goes on from JBBCGY010000001.1 coordinate 175,835, forward strand.
TCACCGGCGGCGCGCTGATCGAAGACAATCGCGCGCTGGGGCTGCGCGGCGACGGCGCCTTCGCCCTCGGTCAGGGAAGCTCGACATGGTTCGCGGGCGCGAGCGCGTTCTGGCAGATCGCCAGCGATACGCAATTCCAGGCTTCATGGTATGGCGGCGTCACGCAGGCCAGCATGGCGCGCGACTCCCTGATCCAGGATGCCGAGGCGATCGTCTCGACCGCATGGCGTCTCGGCGTCACGCGAAACGGACTCTGGCAAGACGGCGACAGCCTGCGCTTCAATCTGGCGCAGCCGCTGCGCGCTGAAACCGGTTCGCTGAGCCTGAACCTGCCGCAATACCGCCTGCGCGACGGCACGGTCATCCGCGACAATGCCAGCCTCGGCCTCGCCCCCACCGGACGCGAGATCGATTTCGAGACCGGCTATCGCATGCCGTTCGGCGAGGCGACCAGCCTCGATTTCGCCGCCCTCTACCGCAAGGATTCGGGCCATGTCGCGGGCGAGAACGAAGCCATCGGCCTCGCGCGGCTCCATCACGATTTTTGAGAATCAACTTTTGGACTATGCGCCCGCGCTGCGCGCCGTCACATACTGGTACAGCAGCCGCACGCCGTAGCCGGTCGCACCTTTCGGCACGGTGGCCAGCGGCTTCTTGATCCAGGCGGTTCCGGCGATGTCGAGATGCGCCCAGGCGACGCCTTTCTTGACGAAGCGCTGGATGAATTTCGCGCCGATGATGCTGCCCGCCTCGCGCCCGCCGCTGATATTCTTGATGTCGCCGGCGTCGCCATTGATCTCGCGATCATAGACCTCGTCGATCGGCAGGCGCCAGAGCTTCTCGCCCGTGGCCGCGCCCGCTGCGCTAAGCTGCCCCGCAAGCCCGTCATCGTTCGAGAACAGGCCCGCATATTCATGGCCGAGCGCGACCAGGATCGCGCCGGTCAGCGTGGCAAGATCGACCACGGCGCTGGGCTTGAACTGCTCCTGCGCGTACCAGACGACATCGGCGAGAACCAAACGGCCCTCGGCGTCGGTATTGTGGACCTCGATGGTCTGGCCCGACATGGAGGTGACGATATCGCCGGGGCGCTGCGCGGTGCCCGACGGCATGTTCTCGACGAGGCCGATCAGGCCGACGACATTCGCCTTCGCCTTGCTTTTCGCCAGCGCGTGGATCGCGCCGGTGACGGCCGCCGCGCCCGCCATGTCGTATTTCATTTCCTCCATGCCGCCGCTGGGCTTGATCGAGATGCCGCCGCTGTCGAAGGTCACGCCCTTGCCGACCAGCGCGACGGGGCTTTGATCCTTGGCGGCGGGATCGCCCTTATAGAGCATGGTGACGAGGCGCGGCGGCAGCGCGCTGCCCTGCGCTACGCCGAGCAAAGCGCCCATGCCGAGCTTACCCATGGCTTTCTCGTCCAGAATTTCAACCTTGACGCCGAGTTCGGCGAGCTCCTTGCAGCGTTCCGCGAAACTGAGCGGCGTGAGGGTGTTCGCGGGCTCGGTGACGAGATCGCGCGCAAGCTCCACGCCTTCCGCCACGGCGTCGAGCGCCGCCCAGGCGCGCCTTGCGCCCGGCACGTCCACGGTTTCGACCGCGCAGCCTTTCAGGGCGGCTGAATCCGGGGTTTTCTTGGTCTTGTATTTATCGAAGCGATAGCCGCGCAGGCGCGCGCCGAACGCCAGATTGGCGGCGAATTCGGCAGGCGACAATTTGCCGCCCTTGAAAATATCGGCGATCACTGCACCTTGCGCCGCCTTGACGCCGATCAGCGCCGACGCCGCCCCGCCGCCGAGATTCTGCGCCGAGGCTTCGGTCAATTCCTCGGGCTTGCCGATCCCGAGCAGGATGACGCGCCCGATCTTCGTGCGCGGCGGCGCGACGACGGAGAGGGCCTCGTCCTTCTTGCCGGTGAAATTCCCGGCGGTCATGGCTTTTTTCAAAGCGCCGCCGGTTTTCTTGTCCAGCTTCGCGCCGAGTTCGCCGAGCTTCTGGCCGAGGGCCACGGGAATGACGGCATGGCCCTGAGTCGGGATTTGCGCGGGCGCGAAGGTGATTTTCATGACTATCCCTCGAAGAATGGGCCCATGAGCGGGCGGAAAACAGGCGGGAAACCCATAGTGTCATGACGGCTTATATTTGGCAACCTGCTCCAGACTATCCGCGCTTGCGCCGGTTTCGCAGGTTCGGCTACCCTACCCCCATGTTCATGCTGCAGCGTTATCTCCTGCGCCAGATTCTGGTCGCCTTTCTGTTCACCTGCGTCGCGGTGACGATCGTCGTGCTGTTCACGCAGTCGTTCCGGCTTTTGTCGCTGGTGATCGATAACGCCGCGTCGCTGGGGATTTTCGCGCAGCTCGCCTTGCTGACCATCCCGACTTTCATCGGCATGGTGCTGCCGATCGGCCTCGCCGCCGCCATCGTCTTTGTCTATCAGCGCCTCGCTTCCGATTCCGAGCTGATCGTCATGCGTTCGGCGGGGCTAAGCGCGCCCGCGCTGGCGCGTCCGGCGCTGTGGCTCGGCGTCGCGGCGACCTTGCTGGGATTCGCGCTGTCTTTCTGGATCGCGCCATGGGCCAACCGCACGCTGGTCGGCATGCAATATAAGGTCAAAAGCGAATTTTCGGTCTATCTGCTGCGGCCCGGCATGTTCAACGACATAACCGGCGGCCTGACCTTCCACGCACGCCGCCGCGACGGGCAGGGTGGCCTCGAGGGCATTTTGATTCACGACAACCGCAAGCCGGACATGCCGGTGACGATCATGGCCGAGCGCGGCCTGGTCACGACCATCGAGGGGGAGCCGCGCATCGTCGTTTTCAAGGGCCAGCGGCAGGAATATGACCGGGCCAAGAACAAGCTTTCGACGCTCGATTTCGAGCGTTACACTTTCGACCTCAGCGTTCTGCGCACCGCGAGCGACCGGCTACCCGATCCAAGGGAGCTTAGCCTTGAGGATCTGCTTTCGGATACGCCTCCGGCCGTCAAGACCGAGAATCCCGACCGGCTGACGGCGGAGCTGCATCAAAGATTTTCGACGGCGCTATGCGGCCTTGGATTTGCCATGCTGGCCGCCGCGATCCTGCTCGGCGGGCAATTCAACCGGCGCGGTGTGACGTTCCGCGTCATTATCGCGGCTTCCTGCATCACATTGTTGCAGGCGGCGCTGTTATGGGTTTCCAACCTCGTGGCGCGGCATATCGGCTTCGCGCTGCTGCTTCACGCGCTGACCCTGATGCCGTTTTTTCTTTCTTTCTGGATGCTCGGGCGCAACCCCATGGAGCCGCCCCGGGCGAAGCCGGCAAGCTAAAGAGCCTTACGGCGCCGGCGATGCGCCCGGATTGATCGTCCGGATGACCCGCACGCGTACCGGCTCGTTATCGCAGGACACGGCATAAATCGTGTCGGACGGTTTTTTTCTCTTTTCATTGCGCAGACCCACGGCGGATTCAGCGGCCAGATAAGACAGGCCGGTGATATTGGCGGAGCCGTAGGAGCCTTTGTCGGTCGCCACGATGGCGATCACGCTGCAGCTGTTGCCGTAATCGCTGAGCGCCTTGCCCGGCGGCGGCACGGTGCCGGTGGCGACGATGTCTTCAATCGCGTCGACCGGCGCGGACTCGGCGCGGGCGGGCGCGGTGGTGGCAGAAGCCGCTGCGGGCTTCTTGGCCGCAACCGTTTTTGAAGCCGCTGCTTTTGGAGCAGCCGCTTTTTTCGCGGTGACGTCAGGAGCGGCGACCGGAGCGACGGGCTTCGTGCCGTCTTCGACGGTGCCTTCAATCGGAAGACCGGCGGCGCGGCGGCGCAGCGCGCGCGCCAATGCCGTCTCCGGCACGGCGGGAACATCGGCGGGGCCTGCCGTCTTGTCTTGCGACGCGGCGACGTCCGGCTCTTCTTTCGGCTGGGCCGTTTCGGGCAGAACTTCCTTCAGCACCTGGCCGGCATAGCTGGCGAATTCGCGGCGGCGATCGACCTGAACGCCGCAAACGACGGTATGGGACGCGTAGGTAAAATCCGTCGCGCTGTTTGTCTTGGCGATATCCAAAGCGGCCGCCTTGCTCGTCGACGGCGCGACGACCGCATGAAAGCCGCGCTCCTTGCCGAATACGAGGCGGACTACGGAACATTCTTGCGGAAGGGCGGTTACGGAAGGCGGGCGATAGCCGTCCGCCCGGCTCGCCGCTTCAAAGGCGGAACGATTGATCTGGCCGGCGCTGAAATTATAATAACTCTCCGGCGGCAATTGCGGATTCTCGACCGGCTTGACCGTGCCGGAAAAGGATCCGGCGATCTGCGCCTCGGGATAGCCGGGATACTCGGCATTATTGAAAATACCGGCGCAAGCCGTGCTGGCCAACGCCAAAAATCCCGTGCCCGCATAGCTGTAGAAATTCCTGACCATCATAATAAGCTCCTTCAAATATATGTTCGAGGCATGGTTCGACACATATCATCGATTCGATGAAAGTAATAAAAGAATCCGCTTAAAAAGGCTCTCAGCCGCCAAAAACGGGGAGAAAACGCCTCGGATCCGAACGGATTTCTTCTGCTTACGGAGCGGGCATTTCTATGGTCTGGATCACGGCGGACGGTCTTTCCGACGCCAGCCGCCCGTGCCGGGGGCCATCCGTGACGGTCGTCGTGGGTTCCGAAATGACCGTGTCGCACAAAACCTGGCTTTCAAGCCCGTTGTCGCGATTCTGGCGCGCGGCGGCTTCCGCGACATTGCGGCTAAAAATCGAAGCGGTGACGCTGGTTTCCTGGCTGCCATTGGCCAGATTTCTTTTCGCCATGACGGCGCAATTATCAATGCCGCCGCCCGATCCCGCGTTTTCGGCCTGCGGCAGCCCGCCGCCGCAAGCCGTCGCGATAACGGCGGGAGCCATCAGAAGCGCGGTTTTTGCGTTGCGAAATATCGTGCCGGTATTCATAGGCTTGCCCCATCCATGTCGATGTCTATCCGTTCTGGGATGATCTTATAATAGTTTCATGAAAGTAAATAAGGAAATCCCGTGCCGTTTCGCCCGGCGGCTTTCCAAGCCTTGCTTGCCATTTCCCCCGAATCAAGCATAGCATCGAAAACCTGACGCATCGGGAAAGCGGGCTATATGAGCGCCAACGGAAGTGGGAATGGGCTTAAGGTCCTCTCGCAGCACGCGGTCGAAGAAGCGATGCTCGGGTGCGGTTATAAAACCGCCGTCTTCTATGAAACCGTTCCACCGCCGCTATATATCAATCCCGCCGATATCAAAATGCCCAAGGAGCGGGGAAGGCTCCTTACCCTTAAATTTCCAGCCAGAGCGCCTAAAAATATAATCGCCAAGGAAACGCTCGACGATCCCAAAAAGCTTTCAGACCTGCTCCAGCGGGTTTTTCTGATGGCAAGAATGCTGCAAACGCGGATGCTGATGACGATTCTTACGGCGGATGAGGAACTCAGCGCGCCGCCGGGATCGCTCCTTGCCACCTACCGCGACCGGATAACCGTCAAACAGATATCGCCGCCATTGCTCGAAACCTATAAGGGCCGCGTCGGCGAAGCGACATATGAATGGAGCAATGGCGAAGAGGGGCCGGAGGGAGCCGCCGTCTTTTTCGGAGCCAAGACGCTCGTCGGCTCTGCCGCAGGGCTTTATAAGGAATTAGGATGCAACGCGCTCGCGGGCCCTGCCGCCGCGCCTTATATAGAAAATCTGAAAACGCTTATCATCGAAGCGTCCGGACCCGCGCCGGAACGATCTTCTCCGGTGGCGACCCTTCAAGGACAGCAACCACTATCCGGCTTGCGCTGCGGATAATTTCTAGCCTGGAGAATCGAGGCCGAGCCCCGGTTTGCGTTTGGGCGCGGCATTCTTAAGCGCGGGCGTGGCTGCCGGTTTGGCTTCTGCGGGCTTGGGAGCCGCTTCAGTAGCCGCAGGCGTTGGCTGGGTCGCCCAGCCGAGTTGCGCAAAATTGTTATCGGATAAACTCTTGGCCGCTTTGGCTTCAGGCTTGGGATCCGGACCTTCGGTGAAGGCGGGATGCGCCGCGTCATCGGCAACGGCGTCCGAATATTCCTTATAGGCTCCCGCCGCCATGCCAAGGTCGAAATCAGCCATCCCTTGATTTGGCGCGGCCCCCAGCGCCTGCTTAAGCGCCCAATCGTACTGCGCGAACATCTGCCCGCCGGGCAATCCTGCTATGTCATGCATAAAGCCTCTATTGACTTCGCTAAGCCCGTCGACATAAGCGGCGGTCTGGCCGGCGGCGGCGCCCGCGGCTTTGTTCAGCCGCTGCGGCACGCGCGTCAGCGCCCACATGAACTTATGTTCCGCCGCATCGACGCGCGCATTTTCAGCGCTCTCGTTCGGATTTGCTATCTTCGCCATCTTCTTCCCCTTTTCAACCTATTCCGTTCTCAATCGCCCAGATTCAATTCCGGCGCTTGAAGCTTGACGCCGCGGCGCGGCGCAGGCTCGGGCGCGTCGATGAAATCAGGAATATCGATTTCCCGCTGCGTCGCCATCAGATATTCATCCAAAGCGAGCCGGGCGGCGCCGTAATCGGGATCGGTCAGAAACGCGTGGTTGCGGGTCATGACATCCGTCGCTTGCGCCGCGCCCGCGGCAGTCTGTCCCGACCATCCGCTGGCAAGATCATAGCGCAGCGCGTCCTGTAGCGCGCCGGAAGAACCCGCGATATCCAAACCGCGCTTGAAGGCAAATTCCACAAAACCATCCCATGCTCTTTGAGCGCTCTTTTCCGCTGCGTCCTGTCCCTGCTTGGCCTGGATATCCAGAGGATTGATCATCTGCGTTTTCATTTTTTCTCTCCTTCTTCGGTTAAGCTGCGGATCATCATTTCAGCGGATTTCCAAGGCACGTAAACGCCTTCTTCTTCGCCATCTTCGTCAGATACCGACGCCGCGCTCTTCGCATCCACCGGCGAAAACATCGCCTCGTGAATCTCGCGCATCTGCCTTATATGCGGCTCGGCGACAGCTCTTGTCTCCGGCGGGCATTGCTCGAGGAGCTTTTCATATTCGCCGATGATCTTGCCGACATGCTCCTTAAGCTCGTCCTGCACCGCGCGCTCGATCTTGAGCTGTTCGTAATCGCGCATCATCGCGTGGATATTGGCCTTGACCACCGGCCAGTGATCGCCGTCCTCGCCCATCTCCATGCCGGCGACGATCATCGCGTTGCGGGCGAGCTGAACCAGCCGTTCTTCATCGAACTGAGTGGGATTGGCCGTTTCCATATCCTGCCGTTTGGTCATCGTTTTCTCCGGCGAGTTTCCCCTACGCCTTATATAAATCCTATCATAGATTTTGTGAAAGTAATGCTGAAAGTAAACGCTTGAATTGTTTCATGTTTTTCTGGCTAAGACTGATGTATCGCGAGAAGATTAATCGACCGTTAATTTTATAAAAAATGATGGGTAACTTGTTGATATTTTGGGGTAGCTTTTTTAAGCCAAATCAATCTCCACTGGAACATGATCGCTCGGCTGAGTCCAGCCGCGCGCCGGACGCATGACATGCATCGATTTCAGCTGGCCGCGCAAATCGGGCGTCACCCAGATATGATCGAGCCGCCGCCCGCGATTCGATTTTTCCCAATCCTGCGCCCGGTAGCTCCACCAGGTATAAAGCTTCTCCTGCGGCGGAACGAAGTGCCGCAGCGCGTCATGCCATTCATGCGCCGCCTGCATCGCGTTCAGGCGCTCGACTTCGCCGGGCGTGTGCGACACCACGCCGAGCATCTGCCGGTGCGACCAGACGTCATGCTCCAGCGGCGCGATATTGAGATCGCCGACGAGAATCTTTCCCGTCCGCCCGCGTTTCTTTTTCCACCACGCCGCCTGCTCCTCGACGAAGCCCAGCTTATGCGCGAATTTCGGATTGGCCTTGGGATCGGGAATGTCGCCGCCCGCCGGGACATAGACATTGTGAATCTCGATGCCGTTCGACAGCCCTGCATGGATATGGCGGCAATCCTCGCGCCCCTGCCAGTTCAGCGCGCCATGCCCGTCAAACGGCAGACGCGACAGGATCGCGACGCCATTATAGCTTTTCATGCCGCAGATATGCTGATACTTATACCCGGCCTTGGCGATAGCATCATGCGGAAAGAATTCGTCCGGGCATTTGGTTTCCTGCAGGCAGACCACGTCCGGCTTGCGCTCCCTCATCAGCCGCAACAGCAGCGGCAGCCGCAAACGGACGGAATTGATGTTCCAGGTGATGAGCTTCATGCCGCTTCTTTCGGAAAATTGCGCTTATCCGTCATGAAATCATTTTAACCATTTTTGAACGGAACATAATAGCCGTATATGTAGATAGCAAAAAACGGAGATAATTAATCATGGTCTGGGAATTTAAGCCTGCTCTTACACCGTCCAAAAACGAGGCGACGGTGCGCGAAGCAACGATTTTCGATTTCTTCAGCCAGGTCAAACTGGTCGTCGCCAGGCGCGACCGCAAGCATCCGGAACTGGCACACGCCATGGAATATATTCAACAGCAGGCGAAAATAGCAGGCTTGCCGCTGAGCAACCAAGGGACCCCTCTAGACGAAGCCGGTAAGCCCCTCGTGACGCTCGCGACGCCGTGGTTTACAGAGCCGAACGGCGATCATCCCGTCAGGCTGGTGCAAGTCGCCGTCAAGTCCGAACGCTTTCAAGCGGGAAGAGATTTTTACGACGCGCTAACGGATACAGTCGCCATTGCACACTCGGCCTATAAACTCAGCGTTGAAGCCGGGGGCGGCCCTAAACTAATCACCAATAAAGGCTATGGCATCGCATATCCCGGCACGCCGATAGAAATCGCCTGTCTGGGCAAAAAGTTCTCACACCGGGCGAAGAACTGCTCGCCGACGGCTATACGAGCAGGAACACCATCGGCGACCGGCTCATACAGGCCCTCAAAGAGAAATGCAGGCGGGCCTCTGTCATACCGAAATAAGGCTTAAACCTTATGATACTCCCGGAACCACGCCACGAATTTCTCTAATCCGGCGGCGATGGTGGTCGTGGGCATATAACCCAAGTCGCGCGTGCTGGCCGCGATATCGGCGAAGGTTTCCGGAACGTCGCCCGGCTGCATGTCCTCGTACTGATAGACCGCTTTCTTCCCCAGAAGATTTTCCAGCGTGCCGATAAAGTCCATCAGATTTTCCGCGCGCGAATTGCCGAGATTATAGACGGCGGCGGGCGCGGCGCCCGCTTCGCGCTTCGGCGGATGCGCGGCGGCAGCCAGAATGCCGGACACGATATCGTCGACATAAGTGAAGTCGCGGCGCATCTTGCCGTGATTGAACACCTTGATCGGCTCGCCGCGCAAAATCGCGCCCGCGAACAGATAGGCCGCCATGTCGGGCCTGCCCCACGGCCCATAGACCGTGAAAAACCGCAGGCCCGTCATCGGCGTGCCGTAGAGATGCGCGTAGGTATGGCCGAACAATTCATCCGCGCGTTTGGTCGCGGCATAGAGCGATACCGGATGATCGGTACGGTCTTCCACCGAAAATGGAATCTTTTTATTGCCGCCATAGACCGACGACGAGCTGGCATAGACGAAATGCCGCAATTTCTTCATGGCGCGCGCCGCTTCGAGCAGCACGATCTGCGCCATGATATTCGATTCGATATAGGCGTAGGGATTGACCAGCGAGTAACGCACGCCCGCCTGCGCCGCGAGATGGATGATCTCGGTGATGTCCGCGCCGTGTCTCTCGATGATCGAGGCGACGGCTTCGCGTCCCGCCAGATTGGCGCGGTAAAACGTAAAGCCGGGCAGCTTCTGCAATTGGGCCAGCCGCGCCTCTTTGAGCTTTACGTCGTAATAATCATTGACGCTGTCGATGCCGACGACCGGCACGCCCTGCCCCAGCAATTTCGCGGCGGTATGAAAGCCGATAAATCCGGCGACGCCGGTAACCAAACCGTCATGCTACAAACTCCAATAGCAAAGTCCCGCCGGAACGGCGGAGGGCATCAGCGCCGATTTCACGTCGGCGACCACGCCGCCGGGCTTGACCCGCGCCATCCATGAATCCATCGCCGCCATGATCTGCCGGTGCGGCACCGCGAGAACCAGCGCGTCGAGCTCGCGCAAATCCGCGTCCTCGGAAAGCTCAAGCCCGTATTCGTGGCGGGCGTGGGCGGCATCGGCCATCGGATCGTGCAGCAGCACCTCGCAGCCGTAATGGCCGAGCTCGCGCACGATTTCCGGCACGCGGCTGTTGCGCAGATCGCGGACATTTTCCTTGAAGGCGAGTCCGAGAACGCCGACGCGCGCTCTACCGTTCCAGCGCCCGCCGCCGACCATCAGCTTGACGATTTTTTCGGCGATGAAGACCGGCATATTGTCGTTGATGCGCCGCCCCGACAAGATCACCTGCGGATGATAGCCGAGCGCCTCGGCGCGCGTGGTCAGATAGTAGGGATCGACGCCGATGCAATGCCCGCCGACGAGGCCGGGCGAGAATTTCAGGAAATTCCATTTCGTGCCCGCCGCCGCCAGCACGTCCGCCGTGCGGATATTGAGGCGGTCGCAAATCAGCGCGAGCTCGTTCATCAGCGCCACGTTCAAATCGCGCTGGGTGTTTTCCAGAACCTTGGCGGCTTCGGCGACGGCGATGCTCTGCGCCTCATGCAGGCCCGCGGTCACGACCGCGCCATAGACGGCGCGCAATCGCGCGAGACTTTCGGCATCTTCGGCGGCGATGATCTTGACGATGGTTTCGAGCGTGTGCTCGCGGTCGCCAGGATTGATGCGTTCGGGAGAGTATCCAAGACGGAAATCCTTGCCGCGCTTTTTGCCCGACGCCGCCTCGATGCGCGGGCCGCAGACTTCTTCGGTAAGGCCGGGATAGACCGTCGATTCGAATACGATCACCGGAACCCGGGCCGTCATTCTCGCGTCCCTTGAGCGCCGCGCCGATCATGTCGCAGGCGCTCAGCACCGCGCCGAGATCGGGGCGCTTGGCCTCGTCGATGGGGGTGGGCACGGTGACGATGAAAAAACTGCAACCGGCCAGCGCCGCCGGATCGTCCGTTATCGTCGCGGGCGTAGCCTTCAGGACATCCGCGCCGATTTCCCCGGTCCAGTCATGACATTGCCGCAACGCCTCGACGCGGCGCTTGTCCACGTCGAAACCGGCGATGCCGGGGAATTTCCCGGCCAGCCCGACGAGAAGCGGCAGCCCTACATAACCAAGACCGATGACGGCGATTTTTTCCTGCATGAAGGGGAAAAAGCACAGAAACGGGGCGAGCGCAATGCCCTCCCCAAATCAGAACAGGCTGCCCTGTCCGCCGTCGCGGCGCGGCAGGATTTGCGCCGCCGCCTCGCCATCATGGAAGATCAGCGCGACTTTCTGCTTCAGCTTGGCCCCGGCAGCGCTCGAAACAATCTGGCCGTTTTCCGCACGCACCAACGCGTAGCCGCGCTGCAGCACGCCCTGCGGCGACAGGCTGACCAGAAGCTGCCCCGCGCGGCGCACGCGTTCATGCCACTGCTCCCATCGCTGCCCGAACGCACGCTCGCCGCGCGCGGCGATCTCGGGCAGTCGGCGCTCAAGCTCCCGGAACGATTGCACGCGCTGGCGGAAAGCGGATTCCATCGCCCGCGATTCATTGCTCAGTTTCTGCGCCGCGAGGCGCAGCCATTCGCGCGGATGCGGCAAGCGCCCGCCGGTTCCCGCCAGCGCCGAGCGTCGCAACAGCAGAATCTGACTCATGCCGGTTTTAAGGCGCTCCGCCCTGTCGTCGGCGCGCTGCCACAGCGGCTCCAGCATGCGGCGCGGATCGCCGAGCGCGCGGGCGACGAGCATGAGCCGGTCGCGACGCGCCTCGATCCCGCGCCGATTGGCCTGCTGCTGCCGCGCGGCGAGATTGTGCAAGTTCGCGAGCAGCTCGGCCCGCACCGGCACCGCCATTTCGGCGGCGGCGGTCGGCGTTGGCGCGCGGCGGTCGGCGGCGAAATCGATCAGCGTGGTATCGGTTTCATGCCCAACCGCGGAAATCAGCGGGATCGCGCTCGCCGCCGCGGCGCGCACCACGATCTCTTCGTTGAACGGCATCAGATCCTCGACCGAGCCGCCGCCGCGCGCGATAATCAGAACGTCCGGACGCAGCGGCGAATCTTCCGCAAGCGCATTGAATCCGTTGATCGCGGAAACAATCTGCTCCGCAGCAAGGGGGCCCTGCACCGCCACCGGCCAGATGACGATGGGACACGGAAAACGGTCTTCCACCCGGTGCAGAATATCGCGGATCACCGCGCCGGTCGGCGAGGTCACGACGCCGATGCGGCGCGGCATGAAGGGCAGGGGTTTTTTACGTTCCGGGGAAAAAAGCCCTTCCGCCATAAGCCGTTTTTTGCGCTCCTCGATCAGTTTCAGCAGCGCGCCCTCGCCCGCGAGCGCCATCGCCTCGACGACGAGCTGGTATTTCGATTGCCCGGCATAGGTGGTGAGCCGCCCGGTGCAGACCACCTCCATGCCGGCCTCCGGCTTGAAGCCGAGCCGCCCCGCGCCGCCTTTCCAGATCACGGCGGCCAGAACGGATTTATCGTCCTTGAGCGACAGATAGACATGGCCGTTGCCATGGAATTTGCATTCCCCGATCTCGCCGCGCACCCGCACATGGCCGAAACGCTCCTCGACCACCTGTTTAAGCTCGCGGCTGATCTCGGATACCGTGAATTCGGGCGCGTTCGCGCCCGGACGGGGTTGATCTATCAGAGCGGATGGGGCAGAAATTTCATTCATCGTCTGACGATAAAGTAGAAACAGGGGGGAAGTCCATGCGGGTTCTGGTTATCGGCGGCGGCGGACGCGAACATGCCCTATGCCAAGCCCTGCTCAAATCGCCGCAATGCAAGGCGCTGTTCTGCGATCCGGGCAATGCCGGGATTGCCCCCATCGCCTCCTGCATCCCGCTGAATAGCGAAGACCATGCGGCGACCGTCGCCTTCTGCCATATGGAAAAGATCGATTTCGTCGTCATCGGGCCTGAAACCCCCCTCGTTCACGGTCTGGCCGATGTGCTGCGCCAGGATGGAATCCCGGTTTTCGGCCCGTCTCAGGCCGCCGCCGAGCTGGAAGGCTCGAAGGGCTTCATGAAGGATTTGTGCGCCAAGACGAATATCCCGACCGCCAAATATCAGCGCTTCACCGATCTCGACGCCGCGCTCGCCTATATCGACCAGGAAGGCGCGCCGATCGTCGTCAAGGCCGACGGCCTCGCGTCCGGCAAGGGCGTCACCGTCGCCATGACCGTCGAAGAGGCGAAACAGGCCGCCACGGAAGCCCTCAAGGGCCGCAAATTCGGCGCGTCGGGCGCGTCGCTGGTGATCGAGGAATATATGGAAGGCGAGGAGGTCAGCTTCTTCGCTCTATGCGACGGCCCGCACGCGATCCCGTTCGCCTCGGCGCAGGATCACAAGCGCGCCTTCGACGGCGACGAAGGCCCGAACACCGGCGGCATGGGCGCCTATTCGCCCGCGCCGCATATGACGCCTGCCTTGACCGAGCAGGTCATGCGGGAGATCGTGCAGCCGGCGACGAACGCGCTGCTCGCCATGGGCAGGCCGTTCCAGGGCGTGCTGTTCGCGGGGCTGATGCTGACCAAGAGCGGCCCGAAGCTGATCGAGTTCAACGTCCGTTTCGGCGATCCAGAAACCCAGGCGATATTGCCCCGCCTCAAGAGCGATTTATTGCTGGTGCTGCATGCGGCGGCGATGGGCAAGCTCGACGAGATCGCTCTCGAATGGGACGACCGCGCCGCCCTGTGCGTGGTGATGGCGGCGAAAGGCTATCCCGGCAGCTACGGCTATGGCAGCGTCATCAAGGGCCTCGACCGCGCGGCGGAGTCTCCCGACGTGCTGGTGTTCCATGCCGGAACCGCCCATGACGGCGACACGATCCTGGCGAATGGCGGGCGGGTGCTGGGCATTACCGGCCTCGGCGCGACGATTCAGGAAGCGCAGCAGAACGCCTATAAGGCTATCGACCGGATCGAATGGAAAGAGGGCTTCTGCCGCCGCGATATCGGCTGGCGCGCGGTGGGATAAAACAAAAACGCGCGCGGCAGAGACTGCCGCGCGCGTCATGAATTGAATTCCGGGCCGATTACGGTGCCGGAGCGCCGAAGATACGTTCGAGGCGGCTCAAGAACGGAACCGCGCCGCGCGCAGGCTCCATCGCCATCGAAGCAGTTATTCCCAGTTTCACGGTTCCTAATTGCTGACCGATGGCATCAGGCACGCCACCGGTTTGACCGGCGACTTCGCTCATGGCGCTTGCAAAATCCAAACCAAACATCGTCCATCTCCTTGACTTGAGGGTAGAGGCCCGACGATAGGGCCATGAAAACCATAAATTGGCAAGTAATTTTTAGTTAATACCTTAAATTACTGAAAAAGCTTCGCAATATGTCCCCGCAAGCCTGTTCCTCCATGCCGCCGATGATTTCCGGCGCGTGATGGCAGGTCGGCTGCGCGTAAAAGCGCGGCCCATGATCAACCGCGCCGCCCTTGGGGTCGTAAGCGCCGAAATAAAGCCGCCGGACGCGGGCGAAGCTGATCGCCCCGGCGCACATGGCGCAAGGCTCCAGCGTTACATAGAGATCGCATTCCGGCAGGCGCGGCGAGCCGAGTTTTTTTCGTTGCCTCGCGTAAAACGAGCATTTCCGCGTGCGCCGTGGGGTCATGGGCGGCTTCGGTCATATTCCCGGCCCGGGCGACGATTTCGCCGTTCAGCACGGCGACCGCGCCCACCGGCACCTCGCCGCGCAAGGCGGCGGCGCGGGCTTCCTCGAGCGCGATTTGCATGAAGCTTTGCATAAGGGGCGGCATGGCTATACATAGGGAATCCAGGGAAAGAACCATGCCACAAACAACGACGAAAAGCGAACAGGCGAACAAGGGCGAGCGCATCGCCAAATATCTGGCGCGCGCGGGAATCTGCTCGCGCCGCGACGCCGAGAAAATGATTCTCGAAGGGCGCGTGAAGGTGGACGGCAATATTCTCGCCAGCCCCGCCTTCAACGTCACCGAAGCCAGCGCGGTTCTGGTCGACGGCAAATCCGTCGCCGCACGCGAGCCCGCGCGCCTGTGGCGCTATCACAAGCCCGCGGGCCTCGTCACCACCGCGCGCGATCCGCAGGGCCGCCCGACGGTATTCGAAAATCTGCCGAAAAATCTGCCGCGCGTGGTTTCCGTGGGGCGGCTCGACCTCACCACCGAAGGGCTTTTGCTGCTGACCAATGACGGCGCGCTGGCGCGGCATCTGGAACTGCCGAAGCATGGCTGGATGCGGCATTACCGCGTGCGGGTGCATGGCACGGTGAACGAAGCGCGGCTGAAGAAGCTGGAGGGCGGCCTGGTGCTCGAGGGCGTCCGCTACGGCCCGATCAAGGCGACGCTGGAAAAGGCGCAGGGCGCTTCCAACGCGTGGCTCGAGGTCGGCATCCGCGAGGGCAAGAACCGCGAGATTCGCAAGGTCATGGAGCATATGCGCCTTACGGTCACCCGCCTGATCCGCGTCAGCTTCGGCCCCTTTCCGCTTGCCAAACTGGCGCCGGGCGCAGTAGAGGAAGTGCCGCCGCGCATGATGCGCGAACAATTGGCGGACTTTTTTACAGAACCATGATTCGGATCGTCGGAGGCATATTCGCGGGCCGCAGTCTGCCCGTGCCGGTGGGGCGGGAAACCCGCCCGACCTCCGACCGCGTGCGCGAAGCGATGTTCAATATCCTGGCCCACCGCGACTGGAATGTCGGGCGCGACGCAATCATGAACGCCCATGTCCTCGATGTCTGCTGCGGCACCGGCGCGCTGGCGCTGGAGGCGATCTCGCGCGGCGCCGACTATGCCTGCCTCGTCGATCTGTCACCGGCAGCGATCAGAGTGGTGGATAATAACGTCAACGTGCTCGGCATCGCCAACCAGTGCCGGATCATCCGCGCCGACGTGCTGCAGATGCCCAAAGCGCCCAGGCCGTGCAATTTGATTTTCATCGATCCGCCCTATGACAAGAATCTTCCGGCGCAAATCGTGCCGGGCCTCGTCGCGCAAGGCTGGGTCGCGCCGCGCGCCATCGTCGTCGTCGAAACCGCCGAGGACGAAACGGTGGAGCTTCCGCCGGAATTCACCCTCAAGCTCGACCGCGAATATGGCGACACGAAAATCTGGTTTTATGTTTACGAGAAGAAATAAATTTACCTTCGCTCGAATAATTTTTCCAAATCCGCCAGCTTCAATTCGATATAAGTCGGGCGGCCGTGATTGCACTGGCCGCTGTTGGGCATATCTTCCATTTGGCGCAAGAGCGCGTTCATTTCCTCGCCATTCAGCAACCTTCCCGCCCGCACCGAGCCGTGACAAGCAAGCGTCGAGCAAATATGTTCGAGCTTCTCGCGCAGGCTTTCCGCCGTGCCGTAGGATGCGATCTCGTCGGCAAGATCGCGAATCAGTCCCTTGATGTCCCGCTGGCTGAACAGCGCCGGAATCTCGCGCACCAGAACCGCGCCCGCGCCGAACGGCTCGATCATCAGGCCGAGCGCCGCCAGCTCCTCGGCGCGCGCGGCAAGCCTGCCCGCCGCCACGTCGCCGAGATCGACCACTTCCGGCAGCAGCAAAATCTGCCGCTTCACGCCGCCCTCGGCCAGGGCGGCTTTCATCTGCTCATAGACGATGCGCTCATGCGCGGCATGCTGATCGACGATGACGAGACTGTCTTGCGTCTGGGCGATGATATAGGTGGCATGCACCTGCGCCCGCGCCGCGCCCAGGCGATGTTCCGGCTGAACTTCCGCCGCAGATTCGACGCGCGCCGCCGGCGCGGAATCGAACGCCAGAGAGCCGTGCGACATCGGCGGCAGCCCGGACGGCATATGAAATCCGCCGCCGTGAGAACCGCCGGAACCTTGGTGAAGCCATGTCATATTTTGTCCGGGCCGCATCGCGGCAAGCGCCTGCGGCGCAAGCGACGGCGCGGCGCGCCTTGCGTCACGCGACAGCGCGTCGCGGATCGCGGCCACCGTCAGCCCGCGTATCAGCGCGGCGTCGCGAAAACGCACCTCGGCTTTCGCGGGATGCACATTCACGTCGACCTCGCGCTCCGGCAGCGTGATGAACAGCGCCAGAACCGGCTGCCGTCCCGTGGGCAAGAGATCGCCATAGCCGCCACGCACGGCGGCATAGAGCAGCTTGTCCTTCACCGGGCGGCCATTGACGAACAGATATTGCTGCCGCGCCGTCGGGCGGTTGTGAGTCGGAAGGCCGATCATGCCGCCCACCGTCACATGGTCGCGGCTCAGCGAAACCGGCATCGAGTTTTCCAGAAATTCCTCGCCCAGCACCTGGCCGATGCGCGTCCGCCGCGCTTCTTCGATAAGGCCCGGCGCGGGGGCAAAGCGCACGGGACGCCGCCCTTCCTCGATCAGGCTGAACCCGGCATCGGCGCGGCTCAGCGCCAGGCGCTCCAGAACCTCGCGCGCATGATCGCCCTCGGCGCGCGGCGTCTTGAGAAATTTGAGCCGGGCAGGCGTCGCGTAAAACAGATCGCGCACTTCGATGCGCGTTCCCAGGCCCGCCGCCGCGGGCTGAGCGATGCCGACCGCGCCGCCTTCGACCGCGATCATCGCGCCACTTTCGCTTCCCGCCGCGCGGCTGGAAATCGACAGCCGCGATACCGCGCCGATGGAGGGCAGCGCCTCGCCGCGAAACCCCAGCGTGCTGATGGCGAACAGATCGTCGCCGGGAAGCTTGGAGGTGGCATGGCGCTGGATCGCGCGCGGCAATTCTTCCTGGGTCATGCCCTTGCCGTTATCGACGACCAGAATCATGGACTGGCCGCCATCGCGCAACGTGACCTCGATCTCGCTCGCGCCCGCGTCGAGCGCGTTCTCGACCAGTTCCTTGACAACGGCCGCCGGCCGTTCGATGACCTCGCCCGCCGCGATCTGGTTGATGAGATTGTCCGGCAAAACGCGAATCGTCATCGCTTCCCATCCATTCGCGTGCCTTCGAGATTGACGGCTTCCATGTCCGCGCCTTGCAGATTCGCGCCGCGCAGATCGGCGTTCGACAAATTGGCATGCGCGAGGTCGGCTCCCGCGAAATTGACGCCGGTCAAGTCCGCGCCCGAAAGATCGGCATAGCGCAGGCTGGTTCCCGATAAATCGCTGGCTATGGCTTTGCGGCTGCCGATCTTCAGCGGCTGAAGCTTGGCGCGCTGCAGATGGCTGCCGGTCAATTGCGCTCCGGATAAGTTGGCCCCCCGCAGATCGGCCTGGATCATGTTGCACTGCCTGAGATCCGCGCCGCGCAGATCGGCGGCCTGCAGCTGCACTTCCAGCATGTCCTGGCCGTACCAGATGGAATTCTCGCCCCGGATCATCGCGAGAAGCGCGCGGGTGAAGGGCGGCTCCCGGCGCAGATCGAAGCCGCTGATATCGAGCCGTTCGCCCTCCATGCCTTCGCTCGCGACCCATAGCGTGTGCGCCTTGAGCCTTTCGGCGAAAGGCTTGTCGAGCTGCGCCAGCGTCGGCCCGGCGGCGGCGGCATCCAGCGCGCCCTTGGTGTCGGCGTCGAGGAGATTGGCGGATTCGGTCTTGGCTTCCGTCATCACGGCGGCGCGCAGATTGCTTTCCCTCAAATCCGCCTGGCTGAGATCCGCGCCATGCAGGTTGGCTCCCTCCAGGCTCGCGCCGCGTAAATTGCCGCGCAGCATGACGCTGCCGGCAAGATTGGCGTCCTGGAAATTGGTGTTCATCGCCATGACGCCGGAAAGTTTCGAGCCGCTCAAATCCGCGCCGCGGAAATCGGTCGTGCTTTCGGCGGTGGCGCGATCGCCGCTTTTCTTGGCCGAAATATCCCCGCCGCCATCCTCGTCCTGCGCCTGCGCCATCATCCGGCCGCCGCGCAGATCGGCGCCGGTCATATCCACACCCGCCATCACGGCGCCGCGCAGGACGGCGCCGCGCAGATCGGCGCGCACCATGCTGGCGTTCAAAAGATTGGCCTCGCGCAAATCGGCGCCGAAGAAGGAGCAGTAATCCAGCGTCGCGTCGCGCAAATCCGCCCCCGCGAGAACCGCGCCGCCGAAATCCGCGTGGGACATATCCTGGCCGCGCAGCGTCAGGCCGGTCAGGTCGTAATTGATCAGGCTCGCGCGCCGCCCGCCCACTTTGCCCGCGCGGAACATCGCATGCTTGCGGACCAGATCGTCCAAAGCTTCCTGATCGATGCGGATCGTCGGAGAGGATTCGTTCATGAGCCCAATTTAAGGCACATCGCGGCGAAAGGGAATCGGTTAGTATCCATTCGGAAACCCGCGATGATGCGCCGCAATATTACGACGGCAGCCGCACATCCAGCACCGCCTCGCGGTAACGCTGGCCGCGATGCCAGGCAAGGGCGGAGGCGACGATATCGCCGAGCGGGCGGCCCGGCTTCCAGCCCAAAAGCCTGCCCGCCTTCTCGGCATTGGCGACCAGCGCCGGAGGATCGCCCGCGCGGCGCGGCCCATATTCCGCCGGAACGGGGCCGCCGACGCGATTTTGCACTTCGTCGATGACCTCCTTGACCGAATAGCCCTTGCCGGTGCCGAGATTGCAGACGGTGCTTTCGCCGCCGCCGAGAAGGTAGCGCAGCGCCGCGACATGCGCCTCGGCGAGATCGCGGACATGGACGTAATCGCGCACCGCCGTGCCGTCCGGCGTCGGATAATCGGTGCCGAACACCGTGATCGCGGGCTTATGGCCCAGCGCGGCGAGAATCACGTTGGGCAGCAGATGGCTCTCCGGCCAATGGGCTTCGCCGATGCCTTCCTCCGCCGCGGCTCCGGCGGCGTTGAAATAACGCAGCGCCACCGACTTCATGTCCGCCATCTCCCGAAGCGCCTGCTCCGCCGCCAGCTTGGTCTCGCCATAGGGGTTGATCGGCTTGAGCGGCAAATCCTCGGTCAGCGGGGAGATGTCGGGCATGCCGTACACGGCGGCGGTCGAGGAAAACACCGCATGGCGAATGCCGCCGGCGCGCGCGGCGGCGAACAGCTTCTTGGCGCGCTCGAAATTATTGTCCCAGTATTTCGCGGGATTTTGAACCGACTCGCCGACTTCGATGAAAGCGGCGAAATGCATCAGCGCGGCGGGCTTGAACTCGGCGCAGACGCCGCGCACGAAATCCTCGTCGCCGATGTCGCCCTGGCGCAGCGGGCCGAATTTCACCGCCCATTCATGCCCCTGCGACAGATTGTCGATGGCCACCGGCGTGAAGCCCGCGTCCCGCAAGGCAAGGCAGGCATGGCTGCCGATATAGCCGGCGCCGCCGGAAACGAGGATCGTGGATGACATGGGTGCCTATAAATATATCTTTGTTTATGCTTCGTCCGCCGTCGCGTCGCGTCGCGAAGCTATGGCGGGACACTCGGTTTTTCTAAGCGCGCCAGCGCGCTAAGAAAAACCGGTGGAGCGGGTGGCGGGAATCGAACCCGCGTAGCCAGCTTGGAAGGCTGGAACTCTACCATTGAGTTACACCCGCGCTCATCGATCGAAAAACACGGCGACCGGTCATCAGACGTAGCCGAAAATCAAGACCGGTTCAACAAATCCCGCGTTTCGCAGGGCCGATTACCGGCTATGGCATTAAAATAACCTTCCCCGCCGTCTGCCGCCCTTCGAGCGCCTCATGAGCCTTGGCGGCGTCGGCGAGGGCGAAACGGGTCATCTGATCGAGCAGCACGGCGCCGGATTTCAGCATCAGGAACAAATGCGCGGCGCGGCGCCCCAGTTCCTGCGGCGTGGCGATATAATGGGGCAGCGAAGGCCGGGTCAGCGTGAGCGAGCCCAGCGCGCCGAGCCGCGCCACGTCGAGCGGCGGAATCGCGCCGGAAGACTGGCCGAAGCTGACCAGCGTGCCGCGCGGCTTGAGGCATTGCAGGCTACCCTCAAACGTCGTCTTGCCGACAGAATCATAGACGACATCGACGCCCAGGCCGCCGGTGATCTCGCGCGCCCTTTCGGCGAAATCCTCGCTTTGGTAATCGATCGCATGGGCGCAGCCATAATGCAGCGCGAGGCGCGTCTTGGTTTCGCCGCCCGCGGTGCCGATGACCGTCGCGCCGTGATGCGCCGCCCACTGGGTTAGCAAAAGGCCGACGCCGCCCGCCGCCGCATGCAGCAGAATAGTATGCCAAGGCATGACTTCAAAGCTCGAGGTGATGAGATATTCGGCGGTCAGGCCCTGCAGCAGCACCGCGGCCGCCGTCGCGCTGTCGAGCCAGTCGGGCAGCGGCACCAGCCGGTCCGCCTTGACCAGATTGTGCGTGGCGTAGGTTCCGGGCTTGTCGGCGACATAGGCGACGCGCATTCCTTCGGAAATTTTCTCGACGCCCGCGCCCACCGCCTCGACCACGCCCGCCGCCTCGAGGCCGAGGCCCCCCGGCAGCGCGACCGGATAAAATCCCGTGCGGTGATAGATATCGATGAAATTGACGCCGATGGCTTCATGGCGAATCAGCGCCTCGCCGGGTCCGGGCGCGCCGAGCCGCAAAGGCTGCAGCCGCATGATGTCGGGGCCGCCGGGCGCGGCGAAGGTGATGGCCTGCATCCTGGCTAACTCCGCAAGTGAGCGGCAAAAAATTCGGCGCTGCGCTTGTTCGCCAGCGCCGCCGCGGCTTCGTCCCAGTGAACGCCGCCGGGACGGGCGAAGGCGTGATCGGCGTCCGGATAGACGGGCGCCTGGATGCGGCTGTTCTTGGCGACGGCCGCCAGGACTTTTTCCTGCGCTTGCGGCGACGAGAATTTATCTTTCCCGGCCATATGCATCAGAAGCGGGCAGCGTATGTCCGGCACATCCTCGAGCAGATTCTCAAGCCCGACGCCGTAATAGCTGACGCCGCAATCGAGATCGCTGCGCGCCGTCAGAAGAAAGGCCAGCTTGCCGCCCAGGCAATAGCCCACCGTGCCGACCTTGCCGTTGCAGCCCGGCATCGTGCGCGCATAGGCCAGCGCCGCCAGCAGATCGTCGACGCCGCTGGCGACGTCGAAGCGCTCATAGAGCCCGAATGCCTGTTTCATATCGGCGTCGGTCTGGTCGGAAAGCTGGATATGAGGCTCGAGCCTCCAGAAAAGATCGGGGCATATGGCGAGGTAGCCGTCGCGCGCCAAATCGTCGCAAATGCCGCGCATGGCCGGATTGACGCCGAAAATCTCCTGGATGACGATGATCGCGGGCGCGGAAACGAAATCGGGCCGCGCCACATAGGCGTCGAAATGGCGGCCGTCGAGGGAAGGGATTCGGGTGTCGAACATGGAGGCGTATCCCAGAATGAGAAACCGGCTTTATCAGGCGGCGCGGCCTGTGGTACCATGTGGTATCGTCAGTCCGCTTGAGAACCCGAAAAAATTCTGTCGCCGGCGCGATGAAGACATTGAGAAAAACCACCCGGCCGCGACAGAATTTTTTCGGGTTCTCAAGTTGACGTAGTATATAAGCCATAATATTCCCTTCCCTCAAGAAAGATCGCGCAAAGGCCAGCCGCCATGAAATTGACCATGAATGTCGAATGCACGCCCGAGGAAGCGCGGGCCTTTTTCGGGCTGCCCGACCTGCAGCCGATGCAGCAGCGCCTGATGGAGGAACTCGAGGCGCGGATGATGGCCAATATCAAGGCCATGGACCCCGAAGCGCTGGCGCGCAGCTGGTTTCCCGCCAGCATCCAGGGCATGGAACAGCTGCAAAAAATGTTCTGGGGCCAGATCCAGCAAGGCATGGCGGGCTTTAACCAAGCGGCTGGGTTATCCGAGAAAAAGAAATAGGGATCGCGTCGAAATCTCTGAAAATATTGCAAGAGCCAATATTTTGCAGTAACTTACCGTTTATTGAAGCCTGACAAGACGATATTGCCTTGCAATATGGTTTTGTTGTAGGGGACGACCATGATAACGGGAAAAGATAAGCCGTCTTTCGATATATGGTTGCGCTGGGCGGATGTGCTGGCGCGGCGCCTCGATACCGTGCGCCAGGTTTACGAAGATCACGGCGACCATGATTCCACGGCCAAAACCGCGGTCTATCTCGGACAGTTGCAGCATGTGCTGGCGGGAGCGCTGGCGCGCTATTTGTCGGGACAGCCCTATGCCGCGCTCAACCAGCTATCTCACGGCCAGGAAAAACTGGATGAAACCCAAATCCGCGCGCTGGCGGGCATATTCCGCGCCGCGCTCGACGCGTTGCCCAAGATTTCCCGCGATATGCAGAAACTTCTGCACTCCAAATGGAACGGCGAATGCAGCGGACGCTTGGCGTCCGACCTGTTCAAGGGGCCGCGCGGCGCCGTGAATGAGGGCATCGGCAGCGGCCTGCCCCATGACGGCCAGCTGCCCCAGGCGCTGGACGCGTTGCTGCGGCAGGAAGAAACCGGCGAGCAGCGCCCGGCGCGGGTCAGCGCTCTTTCCGCCGACCAGCAGCAGCGCTGGACGGATACCGCGCGGCGCTGGGCGGATCAGAATAGCGGGCACTTGCGCCGCGCAGGCTCGGTCGAGTAGAAATCCCCATGTCGAAATTAAGCCAGCGCGCGCCCTTTAACGATTGGTGGTATTGGTCGGAATGCCTTAGCAAAAGGTTCCGCACCATCTGCGACATTTATCATGAGAATATCGAGCATACGCGCGCCCACGACGCTTCGAATTGGTCGAAGAAACTGAAAGAGAACTGTCAGCCGCCGGTCGAAGCCATGCGCAAGGGCATGAAGACCGACGAGCAGAAAGCCGAAGTGAAACGGCTGGAAGAAGAGGCCATCGCCAACGCGGCGCAGATGTTCCGCGAAATCATGGTCAATTTCCCCTTCATCTCGAGCTCGATGCAGGCGCTGCTCGCCGTCACCTGGCAGGAATGCGAATGGGAAAAACCCGTGCCGGACGAATATGACGAAGACACCGGCCTGCTCAAGCCCAAGCCGAAGAAAAAGAAAATCGACGAGCGGATCACCGAGCTTTTCTGGGGGCCGAAACAGCGTCAGGACGAAGGCATCCGCAGCGGCAAGGTAGCGGATGGCGGCCTGCCCGGCATTCTTTACAATCTACTCGCCGCCGAAAAAACCTCCTCGACCCGCACGCCGACCGATTACGGCCAGGCGCTGCAGGCCGCCGCCGTGCAGCAGCAGGTCGCGACCACCAAGGCGCAAGCGTCGGCGGGCATGAATTTCAGGCCGGGTGGAGGAATGTGAGGGGCTTTGTTGGTGAGTGAAGCCGCAGGCTTCGCGAACCTACAAAACCCCATGAACGCCTTTGGCGTTCAAACCCGCCGAAGCTTCCGCGCAGCGGAAGCGAAGGGGGATTGATTCAAAAAGAACCTGGGGAAAAGCCGTATTTTCTTTGTATAGGACAACAGATGGAATACGCAGGCTTTTGGCGACGTTTCGGCGCTTTTTGGATTGATGGCATCGTTTTTTTGCCAGTGACAGGCATCTTCTATTTGGCCCAGGAGCATTTCCGTCTTGCTGAGTTGTATCTCTTGGCTCCTATGTTGGCAGTCAGTATTTGGTTTCAAATTTATCTGGTTGCTAAATATGGGGGTACGCCTGGAAAAATTTTATTGAAAATACGAATTGTCATGGTTGATGGCTCGCCAGCCACAATGAAGGCGGCCATCCTTAGATATGCAATCCTGCTCATACTCAGTCTACTATCTCAAACCGCATATATTATGGCAGTTCTTAAAATGACTGATACGGAATATCATGCCCTAAGTTTTATGCCGCGAACGTTAAGACTGCATGAGCTTGCGCCATCATGGCTTCCCGTCGTTGACGCATTGCTGCAAATATGGATTTGGGGCGAATTTATCACCCTTCTCTTTAATAAGAAACGCCGTGCGGTACATGATTTTATAGCAGGAACGGTCGTTATCAAAAAGCGCAGCCAATAAGGACTTTTCCATTTGACCTCCCCGCGATTCCGCATCAAACTATCGCCCTGCGCCATAGCGGGAACGGCCCATGCCATTCGGGATACGCGGAGAATTCATCGTCGTCGGAGCGGCCCTGATCGCCGCCAGCGCCGCCTTCCCCGCCGCCGCGCCGGTCCTACTTGAAAACGCCACCGGCATCAGATTGCTTCCCGGCGCCAAATTTAAAGATGAATGGACGGAGAACCATGCGGCCGCCACCCCGGCCGCGGCCGGCTCCATCGAATGGAGCTTTCGTCTGTCGCAAATTGAAAAGGACAATACCGGTCTGTCACGCACGCTAAGCAAGAGCGGCCTCAAACTGACCTGCGAGAGCCGCCCGCGCAGTCTCGCGACCGGCAGCGAGCCTCCCGCCATGATAGTGTTGAACAGCCTTATCGACGGCAAAGGCTGCAATTTATATGGCTCGCGCAGCACCTATTACCGGCCAGCGCCCAAGCCGCCCGCACTCGCGGCCATGATCCATCCCTAAGGCGCGATCGTCTTTCGAGACGGAGCCGGCGCGGTTTCCATCCGGAAAATGGAATGGAAAAATCGAGATGTTCATGGCAAAAATGAAAGAAACGATGGCGAATCGGCGCGGATGATTGACCGGAGGTGAAAGGCATGTGCTGGAGTGGTGAGGCATCGGCGGCGATTGCGGCGGTGGGGGTATTGAGTACGGGGTATGCGGCTTATAAAAAAGAGCCGCGCGCGCTCTGGATATGCCTCGGTTATTTCTCGCTGATGGAAATTCTTCAGGCCTATACTTATTCGGTGATCGGCCAGTGCGGCAATCCCGCGAACCAGATGGCCACCTTGCTGGGCTATCTCCATATCGCCTTCCAGCCCTTTTTCATCAACGCGGTCTCCATGCATTTCATCGACCGGCGGAAAGCGCGAAAGATCGCGCCGCTGGTTTATACGCTATGCTTCGCGTCCGCCGTCATGCTGCTCCTTAAACTTTATCCGTTCGCCTGGGCCGCGCCATGCAACGCCATACCGTTATGCGGCAAAGAGCTATGCTCCATGCATGGCAACTGGCACATAGCCTGGTCGCTGCCGCTGACGACGGTCGGGGAGAAGGCGCATATGTACGCGCTGGCGGCCTTCGTCGCGCCGCTGCTCTACGGCTCGTGGCGGTTTACGCTCTATCACGCGGTCATGGGGCCGCTGCTTGCCATGGCGACCACCAGCAACATGAATGAGTGGCCGGCAGTCTGGTGCCTGTTTTCCATCGGATTCCTGCTGGTCGTGATTAAAACGCCGCTGCGCGGGCTTTTATATGTGGATCGAGGCCCGTTATGGGGCCGCCGCCCGCCGCAGCCGGTCGTTGATCGCCATGCCGAGGCCGATTTCGGGAATGGCGGAAACGGCAATGCCCGACAAAGCTGAGGCATCGGCCTCATGCAGGAAAGCGAACAGGTTTGCCGCCGCTTCGCGCAGATCGCCGTCGCGGCTCAGATTTTTGCGCAATCCGCCGCCTCTCAATCCCAGTTCCGGCCCGAACAGGATGAACACTTCGTCATCGCGCGCCGCCGAGACATTCATGCGAAGCGGCAGGCGCGGCGCGTAATGGCTTGCCAGCTGGCCGGGAGCCTTGGGCATTCCGGCAGCATCGGCCTGCGCCAGTTTGCCGCCCATTTTGCCGACCATGCATTGCTCGATCTGCTCCGCGCCGATGCCGCCGGGACGCAGCAGAACCGGATTCGCACCCGTCAGATCGATGATGGTCGATTCGATGCCAACCTGCGATTTGCCGCCCGCGATAATCGGAATTCGATCGCCCAGACCGGCGCGCACATGCAAGGGCGTCGTCGGGCTGAGGCCGCCGGAAGGATTGGCGCTCGGCGCGGCGACGGGAATTCCCGCCGCCGCCAGCAAGGCGCGCGCGACGGGATGGGCCGGGATGCGCACCGCCACGGTCGGCAATCCGGCGCGGGCAAGCAGGGAAATCGGGCAACGCTCGGCGGCGGGAAGCACCAGGGTCAGCGGCCCCGGCCAGAAATGCCGCGCCAACAGCCGGGCGGAATCATTCCAGACGATGACCGGATCGAGCTTTTCCGCCGCGTCGGCATGGACGATCAGCGGGTTGAAGCCCGGACGCGCCTTGGCCTCGAAGATTTTGGCGACGGCGCGGTCGTCGGTCGCGTCCGCGCCGAGGCCGTAGACCGTCTCGGTCGGAAACGCCACCAGCTCCCCCGCGCGCAGCATCGCCGCCGCGCGCGCGATGCCGGCTTCGTCGGCGGCCATCATCGTCATGGAGCCTTGGTCAATTCTTGCAGCGCTTTTCTCACATCCTCGACATGGCCGGGAACGCTGACCTTGCGCCAGACGGCGCGAATGACGCCCTTGCCGTCGACCAAAAAGGTCGAGCGCTCGATGCCCATATATTTCCTGCCATACATGCTTTTTTCCACCCAGACGCCGAAGCGCTCCAGCGCCTCGCCGGTTTCGTCCGAGGCGAGCGGAAAATTCAATTGATGTTTCGCGATGAATTTTCCGTGGCTCGCGATGCCGTCCTTCGACACGCCGATGACGGCAGCGCCGAGTTTCGTGAAGTCCGCCAGCGCGTCCCGGAAACCGCAAGCCTGCGCGGTGCAGCCGGACGTGTCGTCCTTGGGATAGAAATAGAGAATATAAGGTTTGCCCTTCAGCCGCGCCGGGCCGATCATCCCGCCATCCGTGGCGGGCAGGCGGAAAAGCGGGGCCTTGTCGCCGGTTTTGGGGCCGCCGCGCGGCGGCGCGGGGGGTTTCTTTACGGCGAATTTTGAAGTCTGTTTGGGCATGGCGGTCTCTGCTGGGCGCGGCTAAGATAAGGCTATGAGCGTTATATATAGATTGTTGCGGCGAGCGGTCAAACTTGTCTTGGAAATGACGGCGGCCCTGATCGGGATCGCGCTGCTGCTGCTCGGGCTGCTGGTCTGGCGCGCGGGCAGCGGGCCGGTCATGATCGACACGCTGGCCCCGCAGCTGGCGCAGATTTTGAGCAATCCTGGCGCGGGCCTGCGCGCCGAGGTCGCCCACGCCCAGCTTATGTGGAGCAAAGACGACCAAGCGCTGCGGCTTGTCGCCATCACGACCAGGATTTTCGACCGCCAGGATCGCCTGATCGCCGAATTGCCGCAATTGTCGCTCGGCCTCAATTTTCTCGCTTCGCTGCACGGCCAGAGCGCGCCGGTCGAGATTTTCAGCAATAATCTCAATTTGCGCTTTTTGCGCACGCCCGACGGCTCGCTGCATTTCGGCGAATGGGCGACGTCGCCGGAAGAAGAGCAGGGCGCGACGCCCGATATCGCGGGCTATATGCGCGAGTTCCTGCGTCTTGAAACCGGCTGGAGCGGCCTTGGCCTCATCGGCGCGGTAAAAGCCGAGCGGCTCGACGTGATCGTCAGCGATCAGGCCACGCGCCAGGACTGGAGCATCAAGGCCTCGCGCCTGCATATGGCGCGCAGCCGGACGGGGCTGACCGCCAAGGGCTGGCTTGAAATCGGGCTGGGCCAAGGACAAGACAGCACGATCCTGCTCGATGCCGCCTATAACGCCCGCGATAAAGCCATTACGCTGCGCGCGCAATTTTCCGGCCTTAACCTTTCCCGCTGGGCCGACAAGGAGCCGCGCCTTGCGAAACTGGCCTTCGCCGATATCGCGCTCGGCGGCGTGGTCGAGGCGGGGTTCGACGAAAATCTGCAATGGCGGAGGCTGCATGTCGATCTAAGCGGCCAGGGAGGGCGCCTCGTCAGGCCCGATCTGTGGCCGAAACCCTTGCCCGTCACGACGCTTCGCCTGAAGGGCGACGCCGATCTCGACGCTCGCCGTTTGCTCGGCGAAGCGGCGCTGGACGCGGCGGGCGTCAAGATCGCGCTTCATGCCCAGGGCGCGCCGGGGCCGGGGCCGGATGATATCGCCGTGACGGCGGCGGCGTCGGTCGGCGATTGGCCGCTCGAACGCCTGACTGAAATCTGGCCGGAGGGAATCGCGCCCAACCCCCGCGCTTGGATCGCCGCCAACATCACCGCCGGGACGTTCGGAGAGGTCGCGGCGTCGGCTGCCTTCAACACCAGCCTCCACGATCCGTCGGACGCGCGCGATTTCGCGCTCAAGGGAAAAATATCCCTCGCCGGCGCGACGATCCACTATCTCGACGGCATGCCGCCGGTGACCGGCGTCGATGCCGTGGCCGAAGCCGACCGCTCGACTTTGAGAATCGAGGTTAAGGGCGGCAAGGCCGACCATGTCGTGCTGGGACCTTCTCCCGTCGTCATCGACGGCCTCGATAGCGACCGGCAGACGATCTCCATCGGACTGACGGGAAAAAACAGCGTCGGCGACGTGCTGCGTCTGATCGATCATCCGCCGCTCGGCTATGCCAAGGCGCTCGGCCTCTCGCCGCAGGACGTGGCGGGCACGGCCGATCTCGACGTCAAATTGGGTTTTCCGCTGATCAAAATATTGCCGCTCGACGCTATCCATATCGACGCCAGGGCTAAAATCGCCGATCTCGCCAGCGACAAACTGATCAAGGGATTGCCGATCACCGGCGGGCAATTCGACCTTGCCGTCGACGCGGCGAAAATGAGCGTCGCCGGCCAGGCAGCCTTCAGCGGCGTTCCCATGAAGGCGGAATACAAACAGCAGTTCGCCGCGATGCAGGTGCCGGGCGACGCGCCGGATTCTCCCGCCACCGCGCTGCAAAGCGAGGCCATGCTGACCGGCGTCTTGTCGCCGGCGAACTGGACGGCGCTTGGCGTCGATTTCGGCAAGGACGCTTCTGGCGATACGCCGGTCACCGTCAAATACGCCAAGGGTTTCTCGGGTCCGGCAACGCTGGAACTGGATGCCGATTTCACGCAAGCCGCCATGGCCATCGGCGCGCTGAACTGGTCGAAAACGGCTTCCCAGCCCACGTCGGCCAAAGCCAAGTTGGTTTTCGGCGGCAAAAAAGGCGAAGGCGCGAAACTGGCCTTGGCGCTGGCAGGCCCGCAAATGAATCTGAAGGCCGAAGGCGCGGTCGATCCCGAAACCATGCGCCCGCAAAATATCGCCTGCGATCCGTGTAAGGCCGGGCGCAACGATATCCGCGCCAGGCTGAGTTTCGCCAAAGACGGCGGCGTCGAAGGAACGATCTCCGGCGCGGCGCTCGATTACCGCGAACCGGAAGAAAAAAGCGCCGTGCCGCCGGGGACGGCGAAGACCAAGCCCCTGCGCCTGAAAATCAACGTCGAAAAACTGTATCGCGGCGGCGGGGAATATTTTTCCAAATTCCGTGCCGTGTTGCGCCGCGACGAGATCGGCTGGGACAAAATCGAATTGCGGGCTCTGGCGGGCGGCAAGGTTCCGTTTACCGTCACGCTGCTGCCCGAAGCCGTCAAGCTGCGGCGGCTTACCGTCACGACCGACGATTTCGGCGCGGTGCTGCGCGCGGCAGGCATGACCGAGGAAATCTCCGGCGGCAAGCTGGTCATCATGGGCAACAGCACGCCCGCTTATCCGCGCCGGATCGAAGGCGAAGTCAAGCTGAAGAATTACCGCGTCTATCGTCTTCCGTTTCTGGCCGTCCTGCTCAACGCCGTGTCCTTCACCGGCTTTGCCGATTTGATGAGCGGATCGGGAATCGGTTTCGACCGGCTGGAAGGGAAATATGTCTGGGAAGGCCAGAAGCTTCGGCTCGACGATGTCCGCACTTCAGGCGGCGCGCTGGGCCTTAATGTCGAAGGCGGGATCGATTTTGCCGCCAGCAGCGCGGATTTGCAGGGAACCGTGGTGCCGTTCAGCTTCGTCAACAAAGTCATCGGCCTGATCCCGCTGGTCGGCGACATTCTGACCGGCGGCGGCGGCGGCGGGGTTTTCGCCGCCACCTATCAGGCAACGGGCGATCTCGACGACCTGCAGGTCAGCGTCAATCCGGTCTCGATCCTCGCGCCGGGAATCGTCAGGCGGATATTTTTTCAGTGAGCGTTATTTCGCGGGATTCGGATCCTGTCCCGGCTTGCGGGGCTTACGCGCCGGCGGCCTGAGCAGCGCGGCGGCTTCAGGGGTCATGAACCCGGCATCTTCCATGACCTGCAGGGTGACCTGCCGGTCTTTCGGCAGAATTTTTTTGTACATATCGAGGCCGCTCGTAATAAGAAATTGCCCCTGGCTGTCCATGGACTGCGCGTTCAGGCCGCCGCGCCCGTCATAGGCGACACCCATCGTCACGATGCCGGTGTGGATGCGGTGCAGAGCCTGCCCCAGCGGAAACAGCTCGATGGCGCATTCGGAAAAACTCTGCTCGATGCCGGATTTTCGGCCTTTCGGCGCGCTGCTTTCGATTAGCCTCGCCTTGGCGGCAAGATTCAGCGGAATGACGATCTGGTTCAGATTTTCGATGCGGCGCTCTGGACTGACCCTGATATCTTCCGCTTCCGCATTTCTATACAGCCGGGTCTTGTCATGCAAAGTCCGGTATAAAAAATCCTGGGGGCGCTTCTCGCTCGAAGCGAGGCCGCAGGTATGGAGAAAGGCAAAAATGCTGCCGCGCGTTTGCTGATCTATATTCGGCTCGGCCATGACGGTCGCTCAAAAGAAAGTTAAATCCACGCCTTCAATTTATCCCAGGGATTTACTTTCACCAAAAACTATTCCGCCTTAACCAAACCGTGCCGCTTCTTGCCGAATGTCAGGCGGGCCGTGCCGTCGATGAGATCGGCTTCGGCGATGGCGGCGGTGATAACGGTGACCGGCTGGTCGTTGAGCCTGACGCCGCCTTGCTCGATCAAACGCTTGGCCTCGCCCTTGGACGCCGCCATTTTCAGCGCGACGGCGATATCGGCGATCAGCGGCGTCTCGCCGCGCTTTATATGGAAGGTGGGCAGCCCCTCGGCGCTGCCGCCCGCGAAAGCTTCGGCGGCGGTTTTGGCGGCCTGCAAGGCGGCGTCCTCGCCATGGCAAAGTTTCGTCGCCTCGTTGGCCAGGATTTTCTTGGCCTCGTTGATCTCCGCGTCTTTCAGATTCTCCAGCCGCTCGATTTCATCCACGGGCAAATCGGTGAACAGCCGCAAGAACCGCCCGACATCGGAATCCTCGGTATTGCGCCAGAACTGCCAGTAGTCGTAAGGCGAAAACTTTTCCGCCTTCAGCCAGACCGCGCCGGAGACCGTCTTGCCCATCTTGACGCCCGACGAAGTCATGATCAGCGGCGTGGTCAGGCCGAAAAGCTCGGCGTCATGCAGCTTGCGCCCGAGCTCCAGCCCGTTGACGATATTGCCCCATTGCTCGGAACCGCCCATCTGCAAAACGCAGCCATGCCGCTTATGCAGCTCGGCGAAATCAAAGCCCTGCATGATCATGTAGTTGAATTCGAGGAAAGTCAGCGGCTGCTCCTGCTCCAGCCGCCTTTTGACGAAATCGAAGGCGATCATCCGGTTGACGGTGATGTGCCTGCCGACCTCGCGCAAAAACGGGATATAGCCGAGGTTATCGAGCCAGTCGGCGTTATTCACCATGATCGCGTCCCGCGGCCCGTCGCCGAAAGTCAGAAAGCGCCCGAAGACGGTCTTGATGCTGGCGATGTTGGCGGCGATCTGTTCGTCGCTCAGCATCTGGCGCAGTCCCGTCTTGTCGGACGGATCGCCGACCTTGGTCGTGCCGCCGCCCATCAGCACGATGGGCCTGTGCCCCGCCTGCTGCAAACGGCGCAGCGCCATGATGCCGACCAGATTGCCGACATGCAGGCTGTCCGCCGTCGCGTCGAAGCCGATATAGCCGGAGATCGTTTCGCGCGCGGCTTTAGCATCCAGCCCGGCAAGATCGGTGCATTGGTTGATCGTGCCGCGCGCGGCGAGGCTGCGTATAAATTCCGATTGCGGATTTTCCATGGTTTAAGTTTATACTAGCATCCGATTGTCCATGTCAGCAATAAATGCCGGGGAGACGGATTTGCTTTTACTTGATTTGGAAAATGGTCCCCTGAAATGCCGCGTCGCGCCGGAAATGGGCGGTTCGATTTATAGCTTCGACTATAAGGCCGGGCAGAAAATCCAGCCTCTGATGCGTCCCGCCTGGGGCGAAGACGCGCATCTGATAACCGATTTCGCGTCATGGCCGCTGGTGCCGTTTTCCAATCGCATCCTGCATGGAAAATTTCGTTTCGGAGGCAAAGACTACCGGGTGCCGGTGACATGGCTCGGCTATCCGCACGCTTCCCACGGCCATGGCTGGGAACGGCCTTGGCGTGTCGAACGCCATGACGAAACGCGCTGCGACTTGTCTTTCGCGTTCGACGATGAGATTGCCTGGCCGTTTCCCTATAAGGCGGAACAGAATTTTTCTCTGTCCGAAAATGCGCTCGATTTACGGCTGTCGCTCGTCAATAGCGGAGACAAGCCCATGCCGGCAGGTTTGGGACATCATCCCTATTTTCCCAAACCGCCCGGCACCACGCTGCAGGCGAAAATCGGCGGATTGTGGGAAGTCGACAAGGATGTCATTCCGACCCGGCGGATTCCCGTGCCGCCGCGCTATGACTTTTCCTCGCCGAAGGCTTTGGACGATGCCGAATTGGACCATTGCTTCGACGGCTACGAAGGATTGATGGAAATCGTCTGGCCGGGACGGCCGGTGACATTACGCGTCTCATCCTCGGAAAATCTCCGGCATTGGGTCGTTTATACGCCCGCGGGCAAGGATTTTTTCTGCGCCGAGCCGGTCAGCCATATGCCCGACGCGGTCAACCGGATGGACGCCATGGAGACAGGGCTTCAAATCCTGCAGCCGGGACAAAGCCTGACGGCGGATTATCGTTTCGAGATTGCCGTCATAAAGCCGGAATGAATTAGCCCGACGAGCCGGGCTCATAGTCGGCGCCGCCCACGACGCGAAGCCTGCGCGCGTGATTCGCCGATGGCCTCTCGGGCTTGGAATGGCCGAGACGGCTGGGGCGTTCGGGCATGGCCTGCACGATCTCCACCAGGGCGGGGACGAGATCTTCCGGCCGGTAAATAACGGCCACCGCCCCGAATCTGAGCATTTCCATGGCCAGCGTGTCTTTGCGGTCTTCGGTAACATGGCTGGCCAATACCTGGCCGATCACGGGGATGCCCGCCTCCCGGGCGGCTTCCACGCCCGCGATCGAATCTTCGAAAGCCAGCATCCGGCGTCCATTAGCGGCAAACATTTCTTTGGCCCTGTTGTGGGCGTCCGGATGCGGCTTGTGCCGGGGCTGTTCGAAGTCGTCATGACCGCTGATAAGCCATTGCTGGCTGGTATCGAAATGACGGTCGAGCTTCGCGGCTTCTATATAGCGGGTGGCGCGGGCGCGCTCGCTGCTGGTGACCACCATTTGCGGCACACCGTTGTTTCCGAAGAACTTCACCAGTGCCGCCATGGCCGGAACCACGATCACTTTTTCGTCCGGTTCGGGCGAATTGCTGCGCCGGCGCAGAATGGAGTCTTCGACCGATTGGGGAATCTTGGTGTTGTATTTCTGGCTGATGATCTGCCTGATGTTGGGCAGCGCCGTGCCGACATAGGGCAGGCAGCATTCGATCTGCGTGACTTTGAATTGGGTGGCCTTCGCGAGATGGCGTTCGAATTCCTGCTGAATGACCTTAAGCGCGCGCGTCTCGTTGTCGACCAGCGTGCCGTCGCAATCCCAGGCGACGCCATCGATTTTATCCAAATAAGGAATCAACGGCGAGAAATCCATTTTGCTCATATTGATACTCTCCTCATATTGACAGTCTCTTGCGCGAAGGAAGAAGGAACAGGTAATCGAGTCGGCTCCATTCACTCACTCTGTCGTCCACTTGTATGGTTTTTCAAGTATAATTTCCATAAGTGTTTTTTATTTTCATGCAGGGTGGAAGAAAAAAGCAAAAACATGGTAAACAAATTCAAACATGGTAAATAAAAATCGACTTTCATTTTGCACTGCACAACAAACAAGTTCGCGTATGCACAAATTATCTTTTGATGAAAAAGAAAAATATGCGATAGAGTCGCTTTTTGGCCATTCAAAACTAAAGACGGAGATATTCGCTCATGATCCGCATCGGCATTGATCTCGGCGGCACGAAAATCGAGGCGATCGCCCTCGACCAGGACGGCATGGAACTTGCGCGGCAGCGCGTGCCCACGCCCAGGGACAGCTATCAAAATGTCGTCGAGGCCATTACCGGCATCGTGCTGGCCCTCGAATCCGAGCTGAACGAACGCGCGCTCGTCGGCGTCGGGATGCCCGGCTCGATCTCGCCGCGCACCGGCCTGATCCGCAATTCCAATCTCCAGATCATGAACGGCAAGCCTTTCGACCGCGACCTGCTCAAGGCGCTCAACCGCGAGGTTCGCGTGGAGAACGACGCCAACTGCTTCGCCGTGTCAGAAGCCTCCGACGGCGCGGGCGCGGACAGCCGCGTCGTGTTCGGTGCCATTCTCGGCACCGGCTGCGGCGGCGGCATCGCGGTGGACGGCAGGATCATCGGCGGATTCAACGGCATCGGCGGCGAATGGGGCCACAGCCCGCTGCCGTGGCTGCAAGAGGGCGAATGGCCTGCCCCCGAATGCTATTGCGGCAAAAGAGGCTGCCAGGAATTGTATATTTCGGGCACGGGCTTCCGCAGGGATTATATGCTGCAGGCCACGCAGGAGCTTTCCGGCGGCGAAATCGCGCGCCAGGCGCTTGCCGGCGAGCCGGTCGCCAAGGCGGCGTTCGAGCGTTACGTGGACCGGCTGGCGCGGTCGCTCGCCGTCGTCATCAATATGCTCGATCCCGATGTCATCATCTTCGGCGGCGGGATGTCGAACGTGACGGCGCTTTACGATCTCGTGCCGCCGCTTCTCTCCAAATATGCGTTCTCGGACGGCGTTTCCACGCCGGTGCGGCGCGCCAAGCATGGCGACAGCAGCGGCGTGCGCGGCGCGGCTTGGCTGTGGAGCCTGGAAGATTTGCGCCAGGCCGCTTAGGGTCTGAACTGGACAAGCATTATGCCTCGCTATGTGGTGAATTACCGGCCCGGCGAAAAAGACTATGATCGTCCGTGGGGAGGATGGGAAACCACCGGCGTCGGGCATCTGGCCGAAGACGAGGGCGGGTTTGCCTATTGCGACAAGATTCTGACCGTCAATCCCGGCTGCCAGCTTTCGATCCAGAAGCACGAATTCCGCCAGGAAGACTGGACGATCACGCGGGGAGAGGCCGTCGTCTGCCTCGGCGACAGCCCTGACGCGCTCAAGGAATATGACCTTAGGGCAGGCGAACGCATCCATATTCCGCGCGGCGCATGGCATCGCATCAGGAATAACGGCGCCACCGCCATGAGTTTCGCCGAACGCCAATCAGGCATCTATCTCGACGAGAAAGACAATATCCGCCATCCGACGCCCAAGGATCCGCGCATGACGGACGAAGCCGCGATGCGGCACATTCGCGCCGAAGTGATTCGGCTCGGCTTGGAATGGCCGGCCGGCTGACGGCAAGACAGACGATCCGTCATCCGGCCTTCGTTTCATCGAGAACTTTTTGCGTCTTGAGCTGGTAGTGAAATTTATAGACGTCGTCCGGAACCGGCTTGCCCAGCGCCCAGATGGCGTTGAAATGCTGGCGGAAGGACGCGGCGATGCCGTGATTGCGAATGATGATCATGCGAAGCGGCGGCCCCCAAAGCACGATCGCGACATTGTCGCCATAGATCGCCATCGGCACCTCGCCGAATAGCTCCTTGGGAACCCAGCGGTAGTGATTGCGCACGGCCAGGAAGTTCGTGTCGTTCTCAAGGAACAGCGCGCGTTCCTTGATATTGATTTTAATCGCGATTTCTTCAAACCTTTTGTATGCCGCAAGCCGGCCGGGATCATGGCTCCGAAACCGGCTGTTATCTTTGCCGATGACGAGAAGCTCGCCATTGCCGGACGGAAAAGCCTTAAGGCAATCATCATAAAACAGATTGGTAAGGGCATCCTGACCTTCGATCTTCTCGATCTCGAGAAGCTCTCCGGCCAAGCGCACGCCGTCCTTGTCGAGAAATTCGACGCCTTCGCGGGCCAGCGCGTCGCGAATCGCCTGCATGCTGTCCATGCGCGGGCTGCCGACTTCGCGCTCGATATTGTTGAGCGAGTTTACGGAAAGTCCGGATTTCTGGGCCAGTTCTTTCTGGCTGAGGTTCAAAAGGCCGCGTGCGGCTCTGATCTGCTTGCTGCTGATGGTCATGAAGCAAGCTATATCATAATTTTATGCAATTAAAATAAAGAAAATGGTTTTTTCACACAAATGTCTGTTTGTAATATACATATTATATATATTTACAAATCACAAATATGTATTTATCACAATAGATACTGATAATAATCATATTTAGGAGTAAAACATGACAGATCTTTCCAATATCGGAACCGTTTTCAAAAAAGCCAAAAAAATCGCCATACGAGGCTTGCTCCCTATCCTGGCCGTCGCCGCGGTCTATGATTCTTTCACGGTGAACGACTCGCAGGAGCAATCGGTCGTGACCCGCATGGGCAATATCAACCGGATCCTTGGCGCCGGGCCGCATCCCAAGATCCCCTTCTTCGAGCAGGCCGATAAATATCTGGCCGGCACGACGACCTTCCCGGTCATCGACATTCCTATCTCGGTAGCGCCCGACAGCGAAACTCCGGAAGCCAAGACGGCGCGGCTGGCTCAATACGAAACGGCGGGACTTGCGATCTATACAACGGACGAACAGCCGATCTATGTCAAAAAATTCACGCTGCAAATCCGGATCAAGGAAGGCGAGGATCTGGTGAGGCTCCACGCCAAGAACCGAAATTGGCGAGAGCAAATTCTCAGCATCTCCGAACAGGCCTTGAAAGCCGTCTCGGGCCAGCAGCATACGGCGGACGTGCCGCAAAACCGCGACAAGATCGCCAATGACGTCGCCGCTCATGTGGGCGACGTTTTGAGAAAGCGCGGCATCGGCATCGAAGTACTGGGCGGACAGCTCAACAATTATAACTATTCGGCGAAATATCTGGCGCAGATCGAAGACGCCGCCAAGGCCAAGGCCGAACAGGTCAAGGCCAAAACCGTCGCCGATACCGAGGCCGAAAACAAACGCGGCCTGATCACCAAGGCGGAGGGCCTGGCCGACGCCCTGAAGCAGAATGCCGATGCCGAGGCGCATTCCATACGCGTCAAGCAGGATGCCGAGGCCTATGCGATCACCCAAAAGGGTAATGCAGAAGCCGCCGTCTTGAGGGCCAACAAAGCGGCGGAAGCGCAAGGCATCACGGATATCGGCAAGGCGCTCCGGGCCAATCCTTCGATCATTCCCTACACTTATGCCGCCGGATGGAAGGGCTCGTATCCGACCTATTACGTCGAAGGCGGCGCGCAGCGGCCCGCACAGATGTTCAACATGCCGCTTCCGCCCGCGCCGGGAGGATAATCAATCGGCCCGCTTGATTGAGGGCCGGAACGAAAAACGGCGGGGTCCTGCCATCAAGGGCAAGACTCCGCCGCAATTTTTTGTCCGGCCCCTAAACCGCCGCGCCGTGGCAATGCTTGTATTTTTTGCCGGAACCGCAGGGACAGGGCGCGTTGCGCGGCGTCCTGGTCCATGTGTCCGGATTCGCGGCGTCGAAAACCGCCTGCGTCGGCACGGCGGCGAGCGGGCGCGGCATGGGCGCGGCGGATTGCACGGGATCGGGCTCGGGCAGGCTGGCATGAATCGCCTGCATGTCCATTTGCTGCTGGCGAGCGATAAGCTCTTCAAGCGTCGGCACGCGCACTTGGGCCAGCATGAGGCTCCTGGTCACGTCCAGCCGCAGCTGGCTGACCATCCTCTGGAACAGCTCGAACGCCTCGCGGGCATATTCGTTCATCGGATCGCGCTGCGCGTAGCCGCGCAGATGGATGCCCTGCCGCACATGATCGAGCGCCAGCAAATGATCTTTCCACAGCTGATCCAGATGCGCGAGCAGCGCGGCCTTTTCCACGCGGCGCATGGATTCCGGCCCGGTCTGTGCCTCTTTGGCGGCCATGTGCTCGTCGGCGGCTTTGGTGATTCGCTCGGCGATCTCGGCTTCGGCGATATGATCTTCCTTGGCCCAGGCTTCGAGCGGCAGATCGAGGCCGAGCCCGTCGCTGACCCGCTCCTTGAGCCATCCCATGTCCCATTGTTCGGCATAGGAACCGTGCGGAACGGCCTTCGTCACCATGGAATCGATCATGTCGGCGCGCATGTCGCGGATGGTTTCGGACACATCGGCTGTAGCCATGATCTCGCGGCGCTGCTCATAGACCACCTTGCGCTGGTCGTTCATGACATTGTCGTATTTCAGCAGATTCTTGCGCATGTCGAAATTGCGCGCTTCGACTTTTTCCTGGGCCTTGGCGAGGCGGCTGGTGATCATCGGATGGGCGATCATTTCGCCGTCGCGCAGGCCGAGCCGCGCCAGCAGCGGCGCCATGCGATCGGAACCGAAAATCCGCATCAGATCGTCTTCGAGGCACAGGAAGAATTTGGAAGCGCCGGGATCGCCCTGCCGCCCCGACCGGCCGCGCAGCTGATTGTCGATGCGGCGCGATTCATGCCGTTCGGTGCCGATGACGAACAGGCCGCCCGCCTCGCGCACCTTCTCGCGCGCGATCTCGATCTCGGCCTTGATTTCCTGCGCGCGCCGGGCGCGCTCCGCCTCGTCCTCGACTCCCTCAAGCTCGATGACGAGACGCATGTCGAGATTGCCGCCGAGCTGAATGTCGGTGCCGCGTCCCGCCATGTTGGTCGCGATCGTCACCGCCCCCGGCCTTCCGGCCTGGGAGATGATTTGCGCTTCCTGCTCGTGATAACGGGCGTTGAGAACATTGTGCGGGATGCCCTGCTTCTTGAGCGCCGCCGAAAGCAGTTCTGATTTTTCGATGGAGACCGTGCCGACAAGAACCGGCTGCCTGCGCTCCAGGCATTCCTTGACCAGCTTGGTGATCGCGGCGAACTTGTCGGCAATATTCTGATAAACCTCGTCGTCGAGGTCGAGCCGCCGCACGCCGACATTGGTCGGCACGTCGATCACTTCGAGGCCGTAGATTTCCGAGAATTCCGCCGCTTCGGTCATCGCCGTGCCGGTCATGCCCGCGAGCTTGGGATAAAGCCGGAAATAATTCTGGAAGGTGATCGAGGCGAGGGTCTGGTTCTCGCGCTGGATCGTCACGCCTTCCTTGGCTTCGAGCGCCTGATGCAGCCCTTCGGAATAGCGCCGCCCTTCCATCATGCGCCCGGTGAATTCGTCGATAATGACGATCTTGTCGTCCTTGACGATGTAATCGACGTCGCGGGCGAACAGCTTGTGGGCACGCAACGCCTGGTTGGCGTGATGGACCAGATGGATGTTCTGCGGATCGTACAGCCCGCCGCCGGGAACGAGGAGTTCCGCCTCCGTCATCAGGCGCTCGAGCCTCTCGTCGCCCTGCTCGGTCAGCACGACGGTGCGCTGCTTTTCGTCTTTTTCGTAATCGCCGCTTTCGAGACGCGGCATCAGCGCATTGACCTTGATATAGAGCTCTGATGAATCTTCGGCCGGACCGGAGATGATCAGAGGCGTCCGGGCCTCGTCGATGAGAATGCTGTCCACTTCGTCGACGATGGCGAAATTGAACGCGCGCTGCGCCAGTTCCGCGGGCGAAAATTTCATATTGTCGCGCAGATAGTCGAAGCCGAATTCGTTGTTGGTGCCGTAGGTGATGTCGGCCGCGTAAGCGGCGCGGCGCTCTTCGTCGTCGAGGCCATGGACGATGCAGCCGACCGACAGGCCGAGAAACCGGTAAACCCTTCCCATCCAGGCGCTGTCGCGCTTAGCCAGATAGTCGTTGACCGTCACGACATGCACGCCCTTGCCTTCGAGCGCGTTGAGATAGACCGCCAGCGTGGCCACCAGCGTCTTGCCCTCGCCGGTGCGCATCTCGGCGATCTTGCCTTCATGCAGGATCATGCCGCCCATGAGCTGAACGTCGAAATGCCGCTGGCCGAGCGTGCGCTTCGCCGCCTCGCGCACCGTGGCGAAGGCTTCGGGCAGCAGGCCGTCGAGTTTTTCGCCGGCCGCCAGCCGCGCGCGGAATTTCGCGGTCTGCGCCGTCAGCGCCTCGTCGCTCAAGGGCGCGATGCTGGCTTCCAGATCGTTGATTTTGGCGACATTTTTATGCATCGAGCGCAGAATGCGCTCGTTATGCGAGCCGAATACCGCCCGCGCCAGATTTCCGAACATTGGGGAAAGAACTCCAAAAAGCGCTTCTCACGAGGCTATTATCTGGCGCTTCAAGCGCCATAATACAAGGGGCATTTAGTTTGCCCTTATCAGGACACGAAGCGGGTAGGGTCAGTAATTCGCGGCACAGCCGGGGGAGGGCGCGACGGCGATTCGCCAAAAGCGCGCCGGACGACCTCGAGCGCCTGATTGACCGGTATTTTCCCGTCCTCGAATTCGACAAGCGTGAAATTGTCTTTTGCCGACGCCTCAAAGCCCATATTGGCGCGGCTGATATATACCCTGCCGCCGGTTCGCGTCTCGACCTCGACGAAATTCTGACCCGCATAGGAAGACAAATCCAGGATATCCATCGCGAACCCCGGCTCCGCCCCCACGGCCTCCACCCTGCCTTTGACATACAGTTTCGCGCAGGGAAAGTCCGCCGCCGCCGCCGGGCCGGGCAATTCCAAAATTTGTATCGCTCCGGCGTAAATTGGGGCATAGCGCGGGCCGCTGCATGCCTCCATGACGACGGCATGAGATTGCTCGAACAACTGCTTCGTGCCGTCGGTAAATCGCACGGCGGTAAAACGATCGTCCGGAGTTTCTTCTATGCCGTCATAGGCCGCCGCGTTGACGATAACATCGTTTCCTGTGCTCGTTTTGAACGTAAAGATATTCACGCTCGCGTCGCCGATAGCGTTCATAAGCAAATCGCGGGAAGGCAACGTCCCCGCCTGAATTTCCCTATCGCCGAAGGACCGGAATCTTATGGGGGTCAAACTTTCGAGTTCCGGGCTTATGAATTCGACGAATTTCATCGATCCCGGATCAAGACGTTTTCCATTCATGGTCTTTCCTGTAATGAGCAGTTTGCCGTTAATTCAAATTCGGATTTAAGCCTCTTGCCTGGCCGGGCGAAATCAGCCGGCGGATAAATTCCGGCTCGCGGTAGATTTCCACTCTGCCGCCATCGGTGAACGTAACCATGCTGTTCCCGTTTTTCTTCGCCGTCGCGATATTCTGGACATGCGCGGGATTGAGATGCACCTCCGACCCGGTCCTCGTAAGAAACGAAACCAGCTCGACTCCCGCCATTTTCATCAGCCCGGCATAACTGACGACTCGTCCGCGAACGAACGCCGTGCGCGATACGGGCGTGGTATCCTCAACGCCGTCGAGCAGCATCTCGCCCACCGTCGCGCCCTGGCCGGGATAGATGATCACCTGCACATCGCGCGTGCCGCCGAAACTTTCCAGGGATATATCCAGTTCTCCGGCGCAGTTCATCGTAAGCGTTACATCCCGTGAATGATCCTGGTCTTTCCGTCCCGCCGCAGGTTCCGATAGCGCGCAAGCGCCCAAAGCGGAAAGAAGGCGCGATAGCCGTGATAGCTCAAATAAAACACGCGCGGAAAGCCGACGGCGGTGCACAGCCTTTCGTCCCACAGGCCGGTCTCGTTCTGCGTGTCGATCAGATATTCGATTCCGCGCTTCACGGCGGGGTGATCGACTTCGCCGGCGGCCATGAGCCCGAGCAGCGCCCAGGCCGTCTGCGACGGCGTGCTGGCCTTGCCTTCGCCTTTCGGCTGATCCTGCCAATAGCTCGCGCCGTCTTCGCCCCAGCCGCCGTCGAGGCGCTGTTTGGAGGCAAGCCAGTCGACCGCGCGGCGCACCGCCGGATCGTCCGGCTCGACGCCGCAAACATTCAGCGCGCATAGCGCCGACCATGTTCCGTAAATGTAATTCGTGCCCCAGCGCCCGAACCAGCAGCCTTCCTTTTCCTGCTCCTTGCGCAGATAGTCGATCCCGCGCGCCATGTGCGGATGGTCCTTGGGATAACCGATCTGCGCCAGCATGGAAAGGCAGCGCGCGCTGACATCGGCGGAGGGCGGATCGAGCAAGGCGCCGTGATCGGCGAAGGGAATGTGGTTGAGATAATAATAGGTGTTGTCGGCGTCGAACGAGGCCCAGCCGCCGTTCTTCGACTGCATCCCCAGCACCCAGTCTTCGGCCAGGGAATTTTGCGGGCGAAAGGCGCGCCAGTCATGCCGGTCGAGCGCCAGCGCCACGACGGCGGTGTCGTCGAGATCGGGATAGTGGTCGTTGGCATATTGGAACGCCCAGCCGCCGGGCTTGAGTCCCGGACGCTGATCCGCCCAGTCGCCGACGACATCGGTGATCTGCCGCGCCGCCATCCATGCGCAGGCGTTGCCGACCGCGGCATCCTGGCCGCCGGCTTCGAGCAGCGCGTGAGCGGCAAGCGCGGTATCCCATATCGGCGACAGGCAGGGCTGGCAATA
The DNA here is from genome assembly GCA_037200005.1 of Alphaproteobacteria bacterium. NCBI lineage: Bacteria > Pseudomonadati > Pseudomonadota > Alphaproteobacteria > Alphaproteobacteria bacterium. Next base: position 219,281 of record JBBCGY010000001.1, read on the forward strand.
GGCGCTGTCCGCCTTGTCCATCACCAGTTTTTCCACCGCGCTCCAGGCCGTCACGCTGTCGTAATGGGTCTTCGGATAGCCGAGCACGTGATACATCATCACCGTATTGGCGATCGCCGGATAAATCGCGCCGAGGCCGTCCTCGCCGTTCAATCTCTCCTTGACCCACGCGACGCACGCCTCGATGGCGCGGCGGCGCAAATCCGCCGGCATGAAAGGCTCGGCCCGGCGCAGGATTTTATCGATCGCGCCGAACACCGGCACCATGACGGATTTGTTGTGGTTGCTGTTCCAGTCCTGCACCTTGTCCGGCGGCACGGCGAATAATTCGTCGATGCGAATGCGGTCCGGATTCGCGGCGCGCGGCTTCTTCGCCATCAGCACCAGCAGCGGCACGATCACGGTGCGCGACCAATAGGACACTTTCGACAGATGGAACGGGAACCAGCGTGGCAGCAGCATGATCTCGACCGGCATCACCGGAACGGCGCGCCACGGCACCAGGCCGAATAGCGCAAGCTGGATGCGGGTGAAGACATTGCTTTTTTCCGCGCCGCCATGCGCGAGAATGGCGTCGCGCGCCCGGATCATATGCGGCGCGTCCGGGCTGTCGCCCGCGCAGCGCAGCGCGAAATAGGCTTTGACGCTCGTGCTGATGTTGAAATCGCCGTCGGGGAATAGCGGCCAGCCACCATGCGCGCCCTGAATGCCGCGCAGATAGACCGCCATTTTCTGCTGCCGGGGCCGGTCGAGCTCGCCCAGAAAATGCTCCAGCAGGATGAATTCCGCCGGAATGGTGGCGTCGGCCTCAAGCTCGAAAGCCCAATGGCCGTCCTCGCGCTGAAGTTTCAGAAGCGCGTCGGTCGCTCCGGCGATCACGTCCTGCAGTTCGCCCTGGGCGGTATCCAGAAGCGGCTGCATGTCCGGGGTTTGGTATTGAAAAGCTTGCGTGGGCATTTTTATCTTTCCTGATGACGGCGGGGAACATAGCCGAAACGAGGCCGGGTTTGAAGTTTAATCGGTAAGAATATTACTTTCAGCGCATGATGTTAACCAATATCTCTATTAAAATTCGCCGTGAAAAGCCTTTTTCGAGTTATGAAAGTTTTTAAAATAGTCCTTTATTCTGGTAAGATCACGATAGTTAAGCAGTTAATGATTGTGGGAGACTTGATTATGGCCGCTTCGGAACAACCGGGACGTTCGCGTCCGCCTAAAGGCCGCCGCCACCGGCAGGAAATGCCGCGCGTCCCAGCGCATCAGCCGGGCGCGGCCAGAGCGCCGCGAGGCCAGGTCAGCGCGCCTGCCGTCCCCGTGGGAGGAATCGGCGCCCCTCCCGCGCAAGCCGTTCGGGGCGCGATAGCGCCCGGACAAAGGCGGCCTGCGCTTCAGGGGGCCATCAGCCCCGGCGGAAGCCAAAATCCACAGAACACGACGCGTCAAACTTTGACTCCGCTTACGAAAGCCGTCGGGTGGGGGTTGGGCATTCTTGCCTTCTTCGGCGCCGTTCATCTCGGCCAGGAATTTCACGCCCACGCGACCAAAAACGATGCCAGCAGCACGGTTCTGGGCGCTACGGTCACGACGCCGAACAATTACAAGAACATGAGGGAACTCAACCGGCAATATTTCGCCCTGGTTAATCACATCATCGGCGATGCGATCAAGGCCAACGGGGTTAATGGCCTTGATGAGGTGCGGCGAGACTTTCCTTCATATTTCGGCGACCGGCCGGCGGGCAATCAGCCGCCGCTCGACGGGCAGCGTCAGCCGGTGGTGCAACAGCCGGGCCTGCAAGGCGGAGGCAGCGTCCAGGATCCTGCCACGCCAGGCCTGCCGCTCCTGACCAGCAACAGCCCCGCCGCCGGCCAGCCGCAAGTTGCGGCGGTTCAGATTCCAGCCGCGGCCCCCGCGCCCCAAAACGAAGCCGCGCCTCTTCAGAGGGCGGAGTCGCGCGGCAAGCCGGCCCCGGAAACCAAGCCTTCCCCTGCAAGGGTCACATACTCCCTATAGTCTATTGTAGTCTGGCGCTTTTCCTCTAATCTCGCGTCATGACGCATTCTCATGACGCGGCGCATCGTTTTTCGTTGCGCGTCTATTACGAAGACACCGACGCGGGCGGGATTGTCTATTACGCGAACTATCTGCGTTTCTTCGAGCGCGCCCGCACCGAGTGGCTGCGGATAGCGGGCATCGATCACACCGAGCTGAAACGGCGATACGGCCTTATTTTCGCCGTAAGGTCATGTGACATCGACTATCTCGCGCCGGCGCGGCTCGACGACCTGCTGGAGGTCGTGACGGAAATCCGGCATCTCGGCGCTTCTAGGCTGGACATGACTCAATTCATCCGTCATGAAGAAAAGACGCTGACCACGGCGGACGTTACGGTGGTGGCGATCGGCCTGGACGGCAGGCCGGTGCGGATACCGGACGATTTGCGGCGTATCATCGCGCCGCTGATTTCTTCTCCCGCGGCGGAGAAAAAGATTTAGGGGGAAATAATGGAACCACAAGCAATTGAAGCGGCGCAGCTGGCGGGGTCGGTAGGACCGGTCGATCTGTCGATCATAGGGCTGTTCTCGCATGCCGACATCATCGGCAAATGCGTGATGCTGGGCCTGCTCGCGCTGTCGGTGGTGACCTGGGCGATCATTTTCGACAAGGGCGTGAAATTGGGCCGCCTCAAGCGCAAGGCGCTTTATTTCGAGGAGCGTTTCTGGTCCGGCCATTCGCTCGACACGCTCTATGACAAGATCGGCAAGCGCCCCGGCGATCCCATGCAGTCCGTCTTCGCCGCCGGGATGAAGGAATGGCGCACCGCCGCCGAAAAGGGCGGACTCGCGACGGCCCAGTCCCGCACCAGCCTGCAAAGCCGCATCGACCGCGTGATGTCGGTGGTGATCGGGCGCGAAATGGCGCAGATCGAGACTTGGATGACGTTCCTCGCCTCGGTATCGTCGGTCGCGCCCTTTGTCGGCCTGTTCGGCACGGTATGGGGCATCATGCGCAGCTTTATCGGCATCGCGGCGGCGCAGAACACCTCGCTCGCCGTCGTCGCGCCGGGCATCGCCGAGGCCCTTCTGGCGACCGCCGTCGGCCTTATCGCGGCCATTCCCGCCACCGCGGCTTACAACAAGTTTTCCACCGAACTCGGCCGTTACGGCGACCGGCTCGAGAATTTCGCATCGGATTTCAGCGCGCTGCTGTCGCGCAATCTGGAAGAACAAAGGCTGGCGGCGTAACCATTCGCCGCCACGGGAGATCGCGTCATGGCCATGGGCCCTCAATCATCCGGCGGCGGCGTCCGCCGCAGCGGGCGGCGCAACTGGCGGCGCAACGCCGAAATCAACGTCACGCCGCTGGTCGACGTAATGCTGGTGCTGCTGATCGTGTTCATGGTCACCGCGCCGCTGCTGAACGTCTCGGTGCCGATCGACCTGCCGCAGACCAAGGCGAAAGCAAGCTCCAACCAGGACAAGGAGCCCCTCGTCATCACCATCGACAGCAAGGGGCAGGTCTATCTCCAGGAAAGCATGGTGGAGATGGGCAGCCTGATCACGCGGCTTCAGGCGGTCAGCGGAGCCAATCCCGACGCCAGGGTTTTCGTGCGCGGCGACCGCAACCTGTCTTACGGGAAAATCATGGAAGTCATGGGGCTGGTGACGTCGGCGGGCTATAGCAAGGTGGCGCTGGTAGCCGAAATGCCGAAAGCCAAGAGCCGGTGAGAGGGCGATGAAACGCTCCCTCTGGGTTTCGTTTGCGCTGCATCTGGCGATTTTTCTGGTCGTCTGGCTGGGACTGCCGCACTTTCTGCCGCCCTTGCCGTCGCCGACCGTGATTGTGCCGGTGGAAGTCGCCGATATCGGCGAGATCACCAACACCAAGGTCAAACAGGAAAAAGAGCCGGAGCCGCAACCCCCGCCTCCGCCGCCTCAGCAGCCGCCCAAGCAGGACGAAACGCCGCCACCGCCCCCCAAGGCGGAACAACCCCCGCCGCCGCCTCCGGAAAAGAAGCCGGAGCCGCTGCCTGAAAAGAAACCCGAGCCGCTGCCCGAGAAAAAGCCCGAACCCAAAAAGCCCGAGAAAAAACCGGAGCCTAAGCCCGACCCGCTGGCCAGCGTGCTGAAAAATATCGCCCAGCTCAAGCCCAGCACGCCGTCGAAAACCCCGCCCGATCCCAAGCAGAAGGAAGCCTCGGCGCCCCAGAACAACACGCCGTCGCTATCCGACCGGGTGACGATTTCCGAGGCCGACGCGCTGCGCCGACAGATCGCATCCTGCTGGAACATGCCGATCGGCGCGCGCAACGCCGAGCAGCTCATCGTCGAGGTGGTGATCGAGGTCAACCCCGACCGCACGGTGCAATCGGTGCAAATTGTCGATATGGTTCGGCTGGCCGATCCGTTTTTCCGGGCCGCCGCCGAATCGGCGGTACGGGCGCTTCGCAACCCGCGCTGCAGCCCTCTTGAACTTCCGCCCGATAAATACCAAGAATGGAAGACGATTCACTTCAATTTCGATCCGAGGGACATGCTGTAGCCCGGAGGATGGAAATCAGATGACGAAAGACAGAGGACAGAAAGCCATGCGTTATTTTATCGCCCTACTCGTAACCGTCCTGGCGCTCATGGCAGCGCCCGCCCGCGCCGAGCTGCGCATCGATATCACGCGCGGCACCGTGGAGCCGATTCCGATCGCGCTGCCGGTCTTCGCGGGTTCGACGGCGGAGGCCGCGCAAGTGGGTCGCGACATGGCCAAGGTGATCGAGAATAATCTTCTGCGCTCCGGCCTGTTCAGGACGGTCGATCCCAAATCCTTCATCCAGGACGCCGCCAGCCTTCAGGTGCAGCCGCGCTTTCCCGACTGGCGGGTGCTGAACACCCAGGCGCTCGTGGTCGGCAAGGTCGAGCCGCAGGACGGCGGACAGCTTCGGGTCGAGTTCCGCCTTTGGGACGTGTTCAGCGAAAGCCAGATGGCCGGGCTTTCCTATAAGACCTCGCCGCAGAACTGGCGGCGCGTGGCGCATATCATTTCCGACGCGATCTATAAGCGCATCACCGGCGAGGACGGCTATTTCGACACCCGCATCGTCTATGTCTCGGAAACCGGCGTGGCGACCAAGCGCATCAAGCGCCTGGCGATCATGGATCAGGACGGCGAAAATCACCGCTTCCTGACCGACGGGCGGACGCTGGTGCTGACGCCGCGCTTCTCGCCGACGGCGCAGGAAATCACCTATATGGCATTCTACAACAACAAGCCGCGCGTCTATCTGTTCAACATCGACACCGGGCGGCAGGAGATGCTGGGCGATTTCCCCACCATGACCTTCGCGCCCCGTTTCGCGCCGGACGGCAACCGGGTGATCTTCAGCCTGAGCACGAACGGCAATTCCGACATCTACACCATGGATCTAAAGACGCGGCGCACGGTGCGGCTGACGGCGGGCGGCTCGATCAATACCGGGCCGAGCTTCTCCCCCGACGGGCGGCAGATCACCTTCGAGTCCGACCGCGGCGGCGCGCAGCAGATTTACACGATGAACGCCGACGGCGGCAACGTGCAGCGCATCAGCTTCGGCAACGGGCGCTACGCCACGCCGGTCTGGTCGCCGCGCGGCGATCTAATCGCCTTCACCAAGCAATATCAGGGCCAGTTTTATATCGGCGTCATCCGTCCCGACGGTTCCGGCGAGCGGCTTCTGACGCAGGCGTTCCATACCGAGGGGCCGACCTGGGCGCCCAACGGGCGCGTGCTGATGTATTTCAAGGAAACGCCGAGCGGCAACGGCAAGCGCGCGCGGGTCTATTCCATAGACCTCACCGGCTATAACGAACGGGAGATCGCAACGCCGCTCGACGCCTCCGATCCCGCATGGTCGCCGCTGATTCCGTGACCGCGCCCTAGCGCTTCAAAACCACATAAAACGCGCCGCCGCCGCCATGGCGCGGCGCTGCGGGATGGCAAAAGCGCACCGCCTTGGCCGTCGCGCCGTCCCCGAGCCAGCGTGGGAGCGCCGCGCGCAGCACCGCGCCGCGCCCGGTGACGATCAGCGCGAAACGCTTTCCGTCTCGCCGCGCTTTATCGATAAATTTTCCTACCGCCGCGTGCGCGGAAGATTCGGTCATATGATGCAGATCGAGCTTCGCTTCGATGCGCGCCTCGCCGCTCTCGAGGCGGCGCAGCAATGCCGGATCGCCGGGCGAAGGTTGCGGGACGAGCGTGACGGTGACGGCGGGAAGTCTGGAAGGCTTGTCGGGCAGCGCGAGGACGGCGAATTTCTTTTTCTTTCCGGCCTTGGCGGATTTTTCTTCGGGCTTCGGCGAGGCGCGGACGCCCGAACGCGCCGCCGGTTTTCGCGGCGCGGGTTTTATGCCGCGCTTGAAATTTTCCCAAACATCGTCCGTCATCGGAATGATGCTAAGGCAAATTTTCATGAAAGGGAATCACAACGGATTCTGGTTATCCGCCGATCTTCATGGCCGAAGCCGACGACACCCGGCACTTCGCGCCTTTTTTCGTATTGCTCACGAATTTATCGCGCGAGACGGGAGCTTCCTTGCCCTTGGCGTCGGTGCAAACCGGAAAACCGCGGCCATTATCGATTCTCTGAAGGTCTTTGGCGAGCTTCGCTTCTTTTTCGGTCGGCACCGCATACCGATCCACGATTTTCGTATAGCCCGCCTGCTGCATGCTTCCGCCGCCGGGCACGCTTTCATTGAATCCGGGGCCGCTGGTCTTGCCTTTGGCTTCCGGGCCTTTCGCCGCTTGACCTTTCGCCGTCTGAGCGGGGGCATTTTTTGCTTTAGGTTCGGCCGAAGCGGTTTTCGTGCCGCCCGCCGCGGCCACTGCCAGCGCGACTCCGGTCAAAAGCCTGTATGTTTTTCTCGACGCCATGTCTCTTTCCCTAATCTCTGCCGAAAGCAGGCGATTTTCCTTTGGGCTTGGGGCTGCCGGCCAGCCTGGTGTCCGGCTTGGCGGCGGATTTGACGGCGGGTTTTTGCTCCGCGCGCTTGACATCTTCCACGATATTGAACGGCACGCCCGATCCCTGCTCCTGCGGCGCGCCCATCGTGACGATCGTCGCTCCGTTGGCGCGCTGCTCGGCTACCCAGCGTCTTTGCTCTCTGTCTTCCGCGCTTTCCGCGGAGTGGCCCGTTTTGATGCCCGTGGTTTTCGAGGCCGCGGGTTTTACCGCAGGCTTCTTTTCAGGCTCGCTGACCGGAGGCGTCCACGCCCATGGAGCTTGCGTCGTTGCCGCCGCCACGCTGGAAGAAGGAGGCGGAGCCGCCGGCGCTTTGCCGCGCGCGTCCCATTCGGCCTTATGCTGGGCGGCAACCTGTGCCGCGGCCTTGGCGCGCGCGCCTTCATCGATGCTCTGCTGCCTGAGCGCGCCTCCAGCCGCTACGGCGCCGCCGATGACGCCCGCCATGCTCAAGCCTGCCGCCAATCTCTTAAACCGTCCGGGACTTTTGCTTTTTTCCGCTCCGGCAAGAAGCCTGGCTTCCATTTTATTGACGGCGCCTTCCTGCTTCAGCCGCTTGTCCTCGGTGCGCGCGGCAACTTTCCTCGGAGCCGTCATGGCAGCCACGGCGTCGCTGACATCGCCGCCAGGCAAAGGTTCGTTCCCAGAAATCGTTGGTTTTTTAGCCATGTCAGCCTCCCTGCGCACTCTCAGTCGCTTCAATAATCATATGCATAATTGGCAACTAATTACCAATATTAATTGGGCCGCTTATTATTCTGCGTTACAACACTAATCTTAAAGCCAAGGGATTTACTTTGTCCTAAAGGAGAGAAATAGCTGCCGCCTCCGATTTTTCTGGAAAAATGACGGCGATAACGGCAGCCATGACCGATTTTATAGCTGAAAAACCCATATCATGAGCGAAAACACCTCATTTAACCCCTATTTGCCCGTCATAAGCCTGGATTTATCGTGAAAAATCCAAAATCGGCCTTCAAATAGTCAAATTTCAGCATTATTGATCATTTTTAAAGCCTGTTTGAGGCATAGGCGCTGGTTATAATATGTTATGTCTTTCTCGATTAAGACTGGAATCACGGACAGGCCGAGCGATGACATATAACATGGATGGCGTTTTGCGAAAAAATGTGCCTCAAAAACGATTCGCGTGCTAATGCTTGATAAAGCATCCGGCAAGGTTGTGAAGATCATCAATGCTTGAAACAATGTTAACTTGCTGAGAAACCTCGTAAATCCTCGCCTGCACGCATTAAAACGAGACGAACATGGCAGCCACTAAAAAATCGAGTCCGAGCGCTAAACCCGCTAAAATCAAAGCTCCGGCAAAGAAGCCGGCTAAACCGCCAGCGAAAACTGCGGCAAAAAGCAGCCCGGCCAAAAGCGCCGTGCCCAAGAGCAATATCGCGGCGCTTAAGCTGGCGCGGCTGCCGCGTCCCAGCCTTGCCGTGCAGTTTGCCGGGTCGGCCGCCAAATTGCCGCCGCGGCTGCAGGCAATCCTGGACCGGAGCGAAATCGAGCAATTGCTGCATACCCATAGCCGGGCGCTCGATCGGGGCGAGGAAAATTTGCTGCGCTCGGTCTACCATGCCGACGCGACGCTCGATCTCGGCCCCGGGGTTTTCCAGGGCGCGGTCACCGACTATATCCAGTGGGTCGCGGCGGTGATGCAGCAGGTCAAGTCTTCGCATCATTTCACCGGATCGAGCCGGATCGACGTGCGCGGCGACGAAGCCTTCGGCGAAAGCTATTTCATCGCCCAGAACCGCCTCGACAAGCCGACGGGGCGCGAAGACCTGTTCCTCGCCGGACGCTATCTCGACCGGCTCGAGCGCCGCCCCGCCGGGGCCGCCGGGGTATGGAAGATTGCCCACCGCAAGCAAGTTCTGGACTGGGTGCGCACCGTGCCGGTCGCCGATATTTTCTACCACCTCAATCCCGATGCCCTGTGGGGCCTGCGCGGCAAGGCCGACATGTCAAGCCACATGGAGCAGTTTCCCGGCGGCGAGGGCAAGGGCAAGATGCCTTCCTTCGCCGGACGCCGGTATGAAAGCAAGAGCATCAAGCTCTAGGGTCCAGACTCAATTGGAATGGAGGGTTTCGCGCAGGCGAAAAAGCCGAACCGGCTACGAAAAGACCGAAGCAGGTAACGGTGTCTACCTGCAAGGTCTTTGAGAACGCCGGGCGGCTTTTGCGCCGCGCCCCCCGGGTATGCTAAAGAAGGCCGATGTGCGTTGTCAGCTTCGCTTGCCGTAGATGGACTACGGCTTCGCTCGCTTCCTAGCATCTCGGCCTTCTTTAGCATACGAAACCCCCATTCTAATTGAGTCTGGACCCTAATCCCAATGACGGACGGCGCAAAGCATATCGTGGAAGAGGGCGGGCGAAAATCCTCATGCCCCGTCTCGTCGGCTCTCCTTAATCTGACCTGTTGCCGTTTGACCTGGCGCTGCGGACTGTTCGCCGCGGCGGCAATCGCCTGTTTCGCGCTCGGCTTCGCCCTTATCTCGGAATATGCCTTCGGCTATGCGCCCTGCGTGCTCTGCTTGTGGCAGCGCGCGCCTTACGCGCTGGTCGCGATCATCGCCGCGGCGGGGATTTTTCTTCCCGGCCTGCGGCGCTGGCGCGGCGTTGTCATTCTGGCCAGCGCCCTGCTTCTGGCCGTCGATGCGGGTCTGGCGGTTTTTCATGTCGGGGTGGAGCAGCATTGGTGGCTCGGCACGTCCGGCTGCGGCATCCATGACGCCGCCGAAGGCGATACGCGCTCGATACGCGAGAGCTTGCTGGCGCTGCCGGTGGCGCGGTGCGACGAGATCGCCTGGACGTTCCTCGGTTTCTCGATGGCGGCCTGGAACGCGGTTTATGCCACATTTGCCACGCTGCTCATGACCTATATCCTCCTGTTCGGCAGTCCAGAAAATGTCCAAACGCAAGACGTCAAAAAGTCCGGGGAAAACCGCGAACGCGCGTAAAGCCATCCCCGGCCATAAAAAGCTGGAGCGGATCTTGCGCGTCGATCACGCGGGCGAGTTCGGCGCGCAGCGCATCTATGCCGGACAGCTTTCCATATTGGGAAAAAGCGCCATAGGCGACGAGCTTCGCCATATGGCGGCGCAGGAAGACGAGCATCTGCGCGCATTTTCGGCACTGCTCAACGAGCGGAAGATCAGGCCCACGGCGCTGCATCCTTTGTGGCATGTCGCGGGATTCGCGCTCGGCGCGGGAACCGCCCTGCTCGGCGAAAAAGCGGCGATGGGCTGCACCGTCGCGGTCGAAGAAGTCATCGACGAGCATTACCGGCAGCAGCTTGCGGCGCTCGGCCCCGGCGAGGCGAAGCTAAAGGCGCTGATCGAGAAATTCCGCCGCGAGGAAAACGAGCATAAGGACGCTGCCGCCGCGCACGGCGCGGAAACGCTGCCCTATTACCCGGTGCTGCGCGCCTTCATCCGCGCCGGGTCGAAAGCGGCGATCTGGCTGTCGGAAAGGTTGTAGAGCAAATCCCGTTTAGGTGGAACACCCGCTCTTCGCAGTGATCCACCTAAACGGGTGAATTTGCTCGACAAACAAAAGCTAGAGCATGTCCCGTCTTTATAATTTCGATTCTACCTTTCCGGGACATGCTCTAGAAGAAAGACGGCAGCGCGTTAACCATGAAGGCGAATCTGTTTTTCAGTTTCATGGTTTCAGGATATTGTGTAGGCGCACATCATAAGGAAATTTGAATTATGACGCATTATTCGACCCAAGAGGAATTATTGGCCGGCCGGTTTGCCGAGATGCGCCTGCGCCGCGCGGCAAGACTTTCAACGCGAAGCCCGCGCTTGGGCGTGCTTAATTTAATCCGCGCTTATTCGAGTCTGCCGCCCGAAGCCAAACGCTCGGATACATGGTCGTCGCGCCGCCGGATCGACGCGCTGAATTTTGAGACCAAATAGGAGATATTATCATGGCCAATAAAAAGCTTTACGCCGCCGTCATTGCGGGATTCATCGCCGCTAAATGCGCCTATCGGCCAGCGGCGGAAGCCGCACTCGGCCTTGTGCCGCTTCAAGTCACCTATCATCCAGGCGGCAAGGTAGATCCGGACGGCGCCATCACGATATCCCGGCAGTGGCGCACCGAAACCGGCGGGCATGCCGAAGGTCATGGCTATAGGATTCCGTCGGTTCCGCTGCTTCCGAAGCTCGATTTACTGTAAGCGAATTGCGGATTAAGTAAAGATTATCCCGTTTCACCAGACCCCGGATAAAATCCGTCTGCTTCGCAGCCGGATTTTTCCGGGGTAAGGGTTTGGTAAGCTCGCCTTCGGCTCGCTAACCAAGCCCCTTACTTAGCTGCCGCCATGGTCGCCGTGACCTTGATCGCGGCGGGGCCGATGATAACGATGAACAAAGTCGGCAGAATGAACAGGATCATCGGCACGGTGAGGACGGCGGGCAGGCGAGCGGCTTTTTCCTCGGCCTTCATCATGCGCTCCTCGCGCATTTCGCTCGCCAGCACCCGCAGCGCCTGAGCCAGCGGGGTGCCGTAGCGTTCGGTCTGAATCAACGTATTGACCAGCGACATCACGCCTTGCAAATCCACGCGGTTGGCAAGATTTTGCAGCGCCTTGCTGCGCTCGGGCAAAAGGCCAAGCTCGACCGAGGTCAGGCCGAATTCCTCGGCGAGCTCCGGATGGCTTTGCCCAACCTCGCGGCTGACCCGGTCGAACGCCGAATCCAGGCTCAGTCCCGCTTCGGCGCAGATCACCATGAGATCGAGCGCGTCGGGCAGCGATTTGCGCATAACGGTGACTCGTTTCTGCGCCGCGTTCTTGAGAAAGAGGCTGGGCAGAACCCAGCCGAGCATCGCGCCCGTCATCACGCCCAGCATTCCCAGCGCCGCCTTGGTCTTCAGCGCGCCAAGCGCGGCGATAAGCGAAAAGGAAAGAAACCCCAGGCCGCAGGTCATCGCCAGCTTGACGAACAGGAAGATCGCGAGCGCGTCCCGGCTGCGATAACCGGCGCGCGTCAGCTTGAGGCGCATGTCGTTCTCGCCGTCCTTTTTTTGCATCTTGGTCGCGCCGACGATGCGCTTGATGACGCTCATCTGCTTTTGCTGCTTTTTTTTGTCTTTCAGGCGACGGCCCGGAAGTTTTTTCGTCTGCTTGGCCAGCTCCTGCCGCCGCTGGCTGACGGCGCGCAGACGGGCTTCGAGCGGGTTGGTCTCGAGCAGCACTTTCCAGATGATCCAGATGACGACGACGGCGATAACGCCGTAGACGCCGACCATCGTGCCCTGATCCTGAAATATGCTTTTCATGCTTCGAACCGGATCATCTTCGCCATGATGCCGTGGCCGGTGCCCATCAGTCCGAGCGCGATATAAAGCAGCGTGTTGCCTTGCGGCGTATTGATCATCTGCATCATATATTCGCGGTTGACGGCGAGCAGGATCAGGAACATCAGAAACGGCAGCGAGCCGATGATCAGCGCGCTGGCCCGCGCCTCCGACGACAGCGCGCGCACCTTAAGGCGCAATTGGCGGCGTTTCCGTAAAAGGTCGGCGAGATTGCCCAGCGTTTCCGCGAGATTGCCTCCGGTTTCGCGCTGGATCGACATGGCGATGATCATGAAGCGGAATTCCGGCGTATCGATGCGCCGCGCCACCTCCCACATCGCCATGTCCATGGTCTTGCCGAGCCGGATGCCGTCGGTGATGCGCGAGAATTCGAGGCCGATCGGGTCCGGCATCTCGCGGGCGACCGAGGCCATCGACTCGGCGATGGGCAATCCCGAACGCAGGCCCCGGCACATGGTGTCGATCGACTCCGGGAAATATTTCAGGAACTTGTTGACGCGCCGCTTCGCCATCGAGCCGGTGACGGCATAGGGCAGGAACCATCCGCCGAGCGCGGCGAGCGCCCCGCCCTTCAGCGAGCCCATATGCATCATGCCGGTGGTGACCATGAAGAAAATGATCGCCAGGACGGCGCAGAGCAGAAGATATTCGCCGAGCGCGATATTGCGCCCGGTGCGCTCGAGCCGCGCCCGCAATTTGTCGGGATTGCGCAGCATGTTCTTGATCAGATCGTCGAGAAACGGGATCGCGCTATCGTGCATGCTCCGGCGCAGCGAGAGCTGCTCGCTCTTGCTCTTGCGGACTTCAGGCTTTCTTCCCGTGACACGGTTCAGCCGTTTGATCGATACGGTGGCCATAACCCGATATTTATGACCGATATTGGTTAAAATACCGGCAAAAGGCCGAAAATCCTCATGAAAACAATGCCGTTATTGACGGGAGGGGTAATTTTACGAAATAACTGGAGGCGTTTATTTTTAAAGAGTTATTTCGTCATGACCGATTTACAGAATCGCTATACCCATCTCGACCATTCGCCCTACGGGTCGAAGGGGCTGATGCGCTTTCTCGCGACGCCGAGCATTTACACCGGCGTGCCCATCGCCGTTGCTTTCGCGGCGGCCAAGACCATGCTCTCGCCGCCGGGAAATAGAAAAGCCGTCTTCCTGACCGAGCTTGGCATAGGACTTGTCATGCCGCTATTGGCGGCCCGGCGACTGGACGCGCCTCGATGCGAATATATCCCTGAAACTTCCGTCATTGACCGCTCCGGTCAGGCGCCGAACGACGTGGACACGCATTTTCATGCGGCCCAGCATTATCTTGCCAAAAACAGAGGGTATATGGCGGTGGCCATAATCGGAAGCGCCCTGGGAGCGTGCGGTATATTTACACACGCGACCGCTTTCCAGGCCCTCGTCAATGCCCGGCGCGCCGCGAGCGCCGCCCTCAATTTAATCACGCTTCAATGGACGGTGCAGACCAACCCGCCGAAGATTGAGGAAAAAGAAAAATCCTCTCTGCTCGACGCCTTCCGCCCGCCGACCTCCACTGCCTCTATGCGCGCTTTGCCGAGGCCCGCGCCATGAAAGATTCGCAGGATCGCTACATGAATCTCGACGGCTCGCCTTACGGGTCCAAAAGAATCATGCGTTTCCTCGCCATGCCGAGTGTTTATACGGGCGTGCCGATTGCCATCGCCTTTGCCGCCGCTAAAGCAATGTGCGAACCGCCTGGCATGAGAAGGGCGGTGTTTTTATCTACGGTCTACCGAAACTTGCTTACGCCAATGGTGTCCACGATCATGATGCGATCCCTCAACCTGTCCGCGCCCGGCGTTATCGACCGAGCAGGTGGAAGTGGCAATCCGCAAGCATCGGCGATCGCCATGTTTGGTTACAAGATGAATTCTTTTCTATTTCCTGCGGCAGGCGCTCTGTGGAGTGCTGCGGATATAGCGAGCGACCACCCATGGACAGCGGCAGCAAATATTCCCCAAATGCTGGTCAATGCAGTCTGGTGCTATCGCGCGGCCCGGAAGCTGTACGCCGGAGAATGGACGGTCCAGACCGAGCCGCCCAAGATTGAAGAAAAGAAAAAAGAAAAATCCTCTCTGCTCGACGCCTTCCGCCCGCCGACCTCCACTGCCTCTATGTGCGCTTTGCCGAGGCCGGCGCCATGACGGATTCGCAAGGCCGTTATATCCATCTCGACGGCGCGCCCTATGGGTCGACAGGACCGATGCACATTCTCGGCGCGCCGAGCGTCAAAATGGGCGTCCCCATCGCCATAGCCTTTGCCGCCGCCAAGGCGATGTGCGCGCCGCCGGGAACAGGCAAATGGGTGTTTGCCGCCGACGTGGCTTCGGGCGTCATCTGTCCGTTCTTCTTGCTGAGCGCCATGAACAGATGGCCGAAGCGCGACGCCCGCATGCCGGCAACCGCCGTCATCGACACATCCGGCCGGACGGCCAATGATCCGTCGGCTTTGGTGAAAATGATTCGTGAATATAAAATTCAGGCTTTTGTATTCGGTGCGGCGGGAGCGGTCTTTGGCGCCGGCGCTGGCCTTGCGAGCGCCGACCAGTTCTTGATGATGAGACAGGCCGTCCAGGTGCTGGCGAACGCTACCTGGAGCTGGCGCGCGGCGCGGAAACTGGAAACCGGCGCATGGACAGTCCAGACCGAGCCGCCGAAGATCGAAGAAAAGAAAGAAGAAAAATCTTCGCTCGCCGATCTCGTCCGCCCGCCGGTTTCCGGCGCGGCAATCCGCGCATTGCCGAGGCCGGCGCAAGGCTAGAGCCGTCACTCCCTCGACGCGATGGCTTCCATAAGCTGGCGGTCGAGATTGAAGTATTGCGCCTTGGGCAGGAAATGCGGGCGCAGCCCGTGATTGATGAAATTGACTTCCAATTTTCCGTCCACGCCTTCGCCGGTCACTTCGGCGGTGAATAAATCCTGCATGGTGACGACTTCGCCCTCCATGCCGGTGATTTCGGAAATATGGGTGATGCGGCGCGAGCCGTCGCGCATCCGGCTTACCTGGACGATCATGTCCACGGCGGAGACGATCTGCATCCTGATCGCGCGCGGCGCGAGATTGACCCCTGCCAGCCCGACCATGTTCTCGAGCCGCATCAGCGCCTCACGCGGGCGATTGGCGTGGACGGTGGAGAGCGAGCCGTCATGGCCGGTATTCATCGCCTGCAGCATGTCGATCGCCTCGCCGCCGCGGGTCTCGCCGACGATGATCCGGTCGGGCCGCATGCGCAGCGCGTTCTTGAGAAGATCGCGCATGGCGATTTCGCCATGGCCTTCGAGATTGGCGGGCCGGGTTTCGAGCCGCACCACATGCGGCTGCTGCAACTGCAGTTCCGCCGCGTCCTCGATGGTGACGATGCGCTCGCCATGGTCGATCATCTGCGACAGCGCGTTGAGCAAAGTGGTCTTGCCCGATCCGGTGCCGCCGGAAATGATGATGTTGCAGCGGCAGCGCCCGGCGATCCGCAGCACGGCGGCCATTTGCTGGGATATGCTGTTGAATTTCAGCATCGTGTCCAGCGTGATTTTCTTCTTGGAGAATTTTCGGATCGTGATGGTCGGCCCGTCGATGGCGAGCGGCGGGATGATGATATTGACGCGGCTGCCGTCGGCGAGGCGCGCGTCGCACAGCGGCGTCGTCTCGTCGATGCGCCGCCCGATGGCCGTGACGATGCGCGTCGCGACCGCCAGCACATGCGCGTTGTCGCGAAAGGCGATGTTGGTCAGCGTCAGCTTGCCGCGCTGCTCGATGAAGATTTGCTTGGGCCCGTTGACCATGATTTCCGAGATGGTTTCGTCGGCGAGCAAAGGCTCGATCGGGCCGAGGCCGAGCATGTCGTCGAGCAGGCGCTGCACCAGCTCCTGCCGCTCGGCGGCATTGAGCTGGATGCGGGTTTCGTTCAGGAGATCGGTCACCAGCTCGCTGACGTCATGCGAAAGCTGGGCGCGCTCCATCTTGGCCGCCGCCGACGTGTCGATCCGCTCCATCAGCACCGGCTGCAGCTTTATTTTCGCGAGATCGATCGACGAGGCCGGAGGCCGTCCGCCCGCCGGAGGCAGCGGGGCGCCGAGCTCGAGATTGGCGGTGGCCTGCGCCGTCGGAATCACCGACTTGACCGGAATCGACCCCGGCGCGGCCTCGCCGCCGCGCGCCGGGGCCGCGGCAGAGGGCGGCGCATTGCCGGCCGAACCGCCCGACTGAAGATAGGCATTGATCATCGCGGTGACGAGATCGCGGTGATCGAGCGCGTTGAAGGTCAGGCTGTTCTGTTCCAGGAATTGCCCGCTGACCTCCCTGGCAAGCTGCGCCAGATCGCCGCGCTGCATCTTGCCCGCTTTATCGGCCGGAATCCTCTCGCGCATCTGCGGCATCAGCCGGTCGCGCAAAGCGCGGATCGAAGTGTCGATCTTTCCTCCCTGGCCGTCCGGGGGACTCATGATTTCTTATCCTTCTTGCCGTCCTTGTCGGGAGCATCTTTCTTGCCGAAGAATCCGCCGGACTTCTTCGCCGCTTCTTTTTCTTTCTTGCCGAGCAAATGGTTCATGATGGCACGGTAAGCTTTGGCGGCGGGGCTGTTCGGCGCCATGGCGGCGATGGTCTTGCCGACATTGGACGCCTCCAGCGCCACCTTGACGTCTTCGGGAATGGAAAAATCGATCTTGCCCTGGCTGTTCTTTTCGAAGGTGCCCTGATCGATATGGGCCGGGCGATCCTTGCCGTGCCGCGTGGTGATCACCAGCAGCGGCAAAGTGGGGTCGATGCTTTTCAGCGCCATCTTGATCCGCAGCGTGTCGCGTATCCCCACCAGCGACTGTTCGGTCAGCACCAGCACGGCGCTGGCTTCCGCGATCAGCCGGCGCTGCTGGGCGAGAAGGTAACGCGGCGCCTCGACGATCACATAGTCGAAATTCTCGCGCATTTCCTGCATCACGGCGGCGAGCGCGCCCGCGTCCATATGGACCGATTCCTCGACCGATTCCTCGGCGCTCAGAACCGAAAGCCTGCTGCTCGACACGATCATGGCGCTGGCGATCATCAGGCTGTCGACGCGGCTCGGCGAGCTCATGATGTCGCGCAAGCCCCGGCTCGGCTCGAGATCAAGCGCCAACGCCCCATTGCCATATTGCAGGTCCAAATCGACGAAAGCGGTATTGATCTTGGCTTCGTTGGCGAGCATCCATGCGAGATTGACCGCGAAACTCGTCGTGCCGATGCCGCCGCGCGCGCCGATGACGAAAATAGTCTTGGATTGCCGCTCCTCGCCGTCGTTCTTGCTCTTGGCTTTTTCCTGGCTCGACTGCAGCGCCTGGTCGAGCTGTTCCTGGCCGAGAGGCTTGACCAGATAATCGACGACGCCGGTCGCGATCATCTGGCGGTAAAGCGAAATGTCGTTGGCGCTGCCGACGGCGATGATTTTAATGTCGCCGCCGCAAAGGCTGATCAGGCGGGTGCATGTTTCCGGCATGTTGGCCTGGCCGTCGAGATCAACGACGACGAGACGCGGCGGGGCGGACGATTCCAGCATCGAGCCGAACAAATCGGCGCCGCCGAACTGTACGGTCGCCTCGGGCCAGCTCTGACGCCCGACCCATGTGCGCAGGGTTTCGGCGGTGGCCTCGTCCGTCACGAACGCCATGAATTCGGCATGCATAATGAGTTCAGAGCCGCTCATCTGTTCCTATCGCGGTTCGAGGGTTGCGACGATCATATTTTGCGTTACTCCTTCGGCGCCGGGAGCTGGGTCGGATCGTAAAGCCCCTTGGCTTTGTCGTCGTGATAGCGCTTCATGTTCGACGCCGCGCGGGTGGCGTCCTGTTTCCCGAGCTTGCGGCCTTCGACGAGATCGGCGGGCTCATCGATCGTCAAGGCGAGATTGCGCTGGGTGGCGCAGCCGATCTGGGGCTGCGGCATATTGTCGTCGTAAGCGGGCCGATGCTCGGCCCATGACGGGCATTCGGGCGGATAGGCTTTGAGCGTTTTGCTTCCCGGCGCGATGGGCGCCACGACGATCCGGTGATCCGGATTCCTGGAAACGGGATCGTCCTTCATGTCCGTGATGCAGCCGCCGAGCAGCGGCAGGAGCAGCAGGACAAAAAGCCCGGAGGCGAAAAACGCAGACCGCGATGTTTTGACCGATGCCGGAGAATCCATGATCTTACTCCACGATAAAGCCGCCGCTTCCGGAAGGCGCGGCATGAGACACGGGCTGGACCAGGATCGCCGTCGGCGCGCCGCTGGCCGGCTTCTTGCCGGTGTCGGCGCTGGCCGTGCGCTGATCGAGAATGCGCTCGGCTTCATCCGGCGGCGCGAGGCCGTCCGTCGGCAGCGCCAGCTGCTCGCCCGACGGACGCACCAGATAGGGCGTCACGATAATGACCAGCTCGGTTTCTCCGCGCTGGAAGCGCGTCGAGCGGAACAGCGGCCCCAGCACCGGCGTATCGCCCAGGAAGGGGAATTTATCGACATTCTGGTTGCTGTTGTTGGACAGCATCCCGGCGATCGCGAAGCTCTGCCCGCTCGCCAGCTCCACCGTGGTCTCGGCGCGCCGGACCTTGAGCGCGGGAATCGAGAAATTCTGCAGCACCACCGCGCCGTTGGAACTCAGCTCGCTGACCTCCGGCCGCACCTTGATATTGATGCGGCTCTCGTTGATCAGGGTCGGCGTGAAGGACAGCTTGACGCCGAAATTCTTGTATTCGATGGAAATCTGCCCGTTGGACTGCGGCACCAGGATCGGATATTCGCCGCCCGCCAGGAACGAGGCCGTTTCGCCCGACATCGCGGTCAGATTAGGCTCGGAGAGGAGCGTGATCAGCCCGTCGGAGGCCAGCGCGTCGATGAAGCCGTTGATGTCGTGGCCCGGACCCTCTTGACCGAAATTGAACGTATTGGCCGCCGTCGGCGTGCCGGGACGGTTCGTGTTCAGGCCGAAAGCGTCGGGCGCGTTGACGATGGCCGCGCCGTTCGTCAGGCCGAAGGCGAATCCGCTCGCCTTGAAGGCGGTGGCCCAGTTGATGCCGAAGAAACGGTTGACGGAGCGCGCCACCTCGGCGACGCGGACGCGCAGATTGATCTGGTTGGACGCCTGCACCTGAAGGCGATTGATGATCTCGCCCTTGTCGGACACAAAGCGGGCGGCCACGCGGCGCGCGTCTTCCGCCGCGCCGGGGTCCTTGACGATGCCGGTCAGCATGATGCCGTCGGGCATGCCCGTCACCCTGATGCGGCTTTCAGGCAGCAGCGCGGCAAGCGCGCCGGACACCGCGCTGACATTCATGTCGACATGCACGCGGCGCTTGTCGAGGGTCTTGTTGTTGGCGCCGACCGCCATCAGCGTGGTCTCGCCCATTTTCTTGCCGAACACCATGACCGTGGTCGGGGACAGGATTTGGATGTCGGCGATGTCGGGATTGGCGATGAAGACCGATTTCGCCGGCTCCGGCAGCTCGATGGTCTCGCCCCGGTCGATTTCGACGCGCAAGGGAAGATCGTCGGCAAGCGCCGGAAAAGACGGCAGCATGGCCAGCGTTAGAAGCAGAAGGAATATGCGGATCATGGCCTCTCGCCTCATTGCTCGAAATTGATTTCGGACGTGTCCTTGCCGCGAATGATCTGAACCCGGTGCCGGACCGCCATGCCGCCAGGCCTTTCCAGCGCGCCGCTGACGTCGCTGTCCCAGGTAGGGCCGCCGCGCTTCGGCGACGCGGACCCGCCGGTGGCCGTGCCGCCCGCGGCTTCTTCTCCGCCAAGGCTGCGCAGCACGAGGGACATGGTGCCGTTCCAGTCCGCCGCCAGCGCGACTTTTTCGGCGTCCCTGGGCGTCACTTCGATGGTCGCGACATCCGCGAGCTTGGGGTCGGTGGCTTTTTCGTCGGTCTTCTGGTCGAGGGCCAGCACCCTGGCATTGGCGACGATGGTTTCGCTGACCCGGCGCTGGTTCTGCCCTTCCGCGCCCGGCACCACCACGTTATGCGCGACGATGACATCAACGCGGTCGCCGGGAAAAATCAGGCCCGCGACGCCGGTCACCGGCGTAATCTTAACCGAAATGGCCCTCATGCCCGGCGCCAGCGCCGCCGACAGGAAGCCCTGTTCGTTGGTCTTGAAAACCCGGCCCGCCAGAACCGGCTCCCCGGCGCGCATGCCGCTTCGGGTGAGCGCGCCGGCATAATCCATCCGGTCGCCGGTCTCGGGCTTGTCCTTGATGACCATCGCGGCCTTGGGCTCGGCGGTCCAGACCTGCCATTTCAGGTCGCTGTCCCTCAGCAGGCTGCCGGGAGCGAGATCGCGCGCCGCCACCAGGACATTGGGGCCGGCGGGCTCTTCCTTCTTGGCCTCTTCTTCGGTCGTGGGCGGCGCGAGCGCCTGCCGCACGAGCACGATCGTGCCGCCGGCAATGACCAGCGCAAGCAGCAGCAGAATGAGTTTCCGCGATGACATGAGAGTTCGAACCTCTGCCGGGTAATATTCAGAACAACGCCGGATCGGCCATCATGCCGAAGGCAGCGAGGCTGCCTGCGGCGATGGCGATGCCGTAGGGAATGGCGACCTTGGTAAGCCCGTGCATGATGCCGCCAGGAAGGCTCGCGGCGCCCTCGGCGCTTGTACGATTCCGCGCCCACAGGCCGGCCATGACATAGCCGAGCGCCAGAACGCCGCCGGCCAGCCCGGTGACGACCAGCAGCACGCCGATCAGCTTCGGACCCGACCAGAGCGCCGTGGCCGCCAGGAATTTGACATCCCCGGCTCCGGCGAAATTGCCCGCGAACAGCGCGAAACCGATGGCCAGCACCAGCGCGGAGACTCCGATATGCTGCTCCCATGGAACTTCACGCGGCGCGGACAGCACATAAAGCGGAAACAGCGCGGCAAGGCCAGCCCAAACCCAATTGGGAATGCGGAAACTACGCGCATCGCTCACTGCCGCCGCAATCGTCAAGCCCGCCGCTCCTGTCAGGAAAACCCAATGAAAGTATTGAAGCCAAATCATGAAATGCCGCCGTCCCGCTTACCGATCTTCATTCGCCAAGAAGGCTTTTATACCTTATCCACAGGATGGCACGCCATTGTTTAACACTGAATTAAGCGCATTTAAAACCAGCGGAAAAATCCCCAAAACGGCGATTTTGTTAGGACAATATCAAGACTTTTTCTTTTGCAGTGCGAAACGATCCTGTTTGTATATGCTCTGTTCCGAAGGCGGAACAAATGAAAGCGCCTGTGGATGAAAGGGGACAAATGTCACACTATCACCCTTTCCAACGGGCCTTAAAGAATCCCCGTGCCGAAAATCATCACGGCGATAAAAAGACAAAACAGCGCGGTGAGGAAAAAGTAATCGGCTATTTTCTCATAGAACAGCGATCCGTGTTCCGTTCGCAGCGAAATATAGGAAAGCACGCAGCTTCCCAGCAGCAGGATGGCGGCGACCAGGCATATCTCATCCGCCAGCGTGTCTTCGCTGGAGCCGGTCAGTTTCAATCCCGAAATCAGCACGAAGCAGATGCCCAGAAGATTCGAGGAAGCGTTGAGGATATGGGGCTGTTTTCCGCTCGTCATCCTGGAATTCTAACGTCCCCGGTGATAAAAAATCAACCGGAGCTTCTACGCGCCCTTCGGAGACGGGATGGTTCAGGCCCTACTGATTCATCGAGTCGAAGAATTCGCTGTTCGCCTTGCTGTGCTTGAGTTTGTCGAGCAGGAATTCGACCGCGTCGGTCACGCCCATCGGCAGCAGGATGCGGCGCAGCACCCACATCTTGGTCATGGTGGCCTTGTCGACCAGCAGCTCTTCCTTGCGGGTGCCGGACTTGGTGATGTCGATGGCGGGGAAAGTGCGGCGGTCGGAAAGCTTGCGGTCGAGGATGATTTCCGAATTGCCGGTGCCCTTGAATTCTTCGAAAATAACTTCGTCCATGCGGCTGCCGGTATCGATCAGCGCGGTGGCGAGAATGGTCAGCGAGCCGCCTTCCTCGATATTGCGCGCCGCGCCGAAGAAGCGCTTGGGACGCTGCAGCGCGTTGGCGTCCACGCCGCCGGTCAGAACCTTGCCCGAGGACGGGACGACGGTGTTGTAGGCGCGCGCCAGGCGCGTGATCGAGTCGAGCAGGATCACCACGTCGCGTTTATGCTCGACCAGGCGCTTGGCCTTTTCGATCACCATTTCCGCGACCTGCACGTGGCGGGCGGCCGGCTCGTCGAACGTCGATGAGATGACCTCGCCCTTGACCGAACGCGCCATGTCGGTGACTTCTTCGGGCCGTTCGTCGATCAAAAGAACGATCAGATAAACTTCCGGATGATTGACCGCGATCGCGTGGGCGATGTTCTGCAGCATCACGGTCTTGCCGGTGCGCGGCGGCGCGACGATCAGGCCGCGCTGGCCTTTGCCGAGCGGCGCGATCAGATCGATGATCCGGGTGGTGTATTCTTTCTTGGTCGGATCCGAAAGCTCCAGCTTGAGCCGCGAATTCGGATAAAGCGGCGTCAGATTGTCGAAATTGATGCGGTGGCGGACTTTGTCCGGATCGTCGAAATTGATCTGATTGACCTTGAGCAGCGCGAAATAACGCTCGCCGTCCTTGGGCGCGCGAATCTGGCCCTCCACCGTGTCGCCGGTGCGCAGGCTGAATTTCCGCACCTGGCTCGGCGAAACATAGATATCGTCCGGCCCCGGCAGATAGTTGGATTCCGGCGAGCGCAGGAAACCGAAGCCGTCCTGCAGAACCTCCAGCACGCCTTCGCCATGGATCGCCTGATCCTTTTCGGCAAGCGACTTCAGGATCGCGAACATCATATCCTGCTTGCGCAGGGTCGAGGCGCTTTCGATTTGGAGTTCTTCGGCGAAGGCCAGCAATTCTGCGGGCGTCTTGGCCTTCAATTCGCGGAGATTCATCGGGATAAGGGGGGTTCAGGTTATGGGGAAAGCCGGTAATCGAGTCTGTGGGTTGGGGTGGCGCCGGTTCGCTTGCAAAGCAGCCCAAATTGCTGGCGGCGAATTCGGAAATTTTATCGAGGGCGATTTATTGAGGTCCGGCGGACATGGGGTGACAAAAGGTATGCCACCAAGATAATGCAGCGGGATTAAGGATTAGTTAGCGGGTTTGCCCCCGGATGTCAAATATTATTCAAAACGGCTTCACCACGGCCATGATGACGATTCCGATCATCAAAAGCGTCACGGCTTCATTGACGATACGGTAAAAGCGCGGTGACTTTTTATTGCGGCCTTCGGCGAAATCCCGCCGCCAGCGCGCGAACATGCCGTGCAGCGCGGTCATGGCGATGACGAGGGTCAGTTTCACATGCATCCAGCCCTGATGCAAAATTCCCGGATCGAGCGCCAGCATCCAAAACCCGAAAATCATCGCCGCGATCATCGCCGGGTTGACGATATAGCGCAGCAGGCGCCGCTCCATGATCTTGAAAATCTCGATCCGGTCGGAACCTGGCGCAGCTTCCGCGTGATAGACGTAAAGCCGTGGCAGATACAGCATCCCCGCCATCCAGGCGATGACGGCGACGACATGCAGGGCTTTGATCCAGAGATACATGGTCAGATTCTCCGCGTGACGGCCTTCATGATAACAGCCTTCATTGGGGGCAGCCGCAAAATTCCCTGGCGCAAATCCGTTTTCCTTCCGGCCCGCAAACGGTTTTATCGCCCGCCAGCGCGGCGCGCACAAGACCGTCAAGACCGGCGATGAAACGCGGCGCCGTGCTGACGGCGGGCACCCGCGCGTAAAACGGCGCGCCGCCTTGCATCGCCAGATGCCGGTATTCTATATCGAGCTCGACCAGGGTCTCCACATGTTCCGAGACGAAGGCGACCGGCGCGACGATCACCGGAACCTTATCGCGTCCGGCGCGCGCGATTTCCGCTTCGGTCGCCGGGCCGATCCATTTGAGCGGGCCGACGCGGCTTTGATAGCAGCTTACCCAGTCGAGGCCGGGGATCGCCAGCGCACGGACGAGGGCGGCCGCCGTGCGCTCGCATTGCGCCTGATAGGGGTCGCCCGCCCGGATAATTTTTTCCGGCAAGCCGTGCGCCGAGAACAGCAGGCGCGGCCTGCCGTGCGCCGAAGCCTCGGCATAGGCCGCGCGGATCGAAGCGGCCATGGTTTCGATAAAGCCAGCCTCTTCGGGATAGCAGCATATCATCCTGGTCCGCGCCGTCAGACCGGCGCGCTTCGCCTCGCGCCGCCATTCGGCATAGCTCGAGGCCGTGGTCGTGGTGGAGAATTGCGGGTAAAGCGGCAGCAGAATAATCTCATCGGGAGAAAATTCCGCGACCCGGCGCGCGGTTTCTTCGGCCCTCGGATGCCAGTAACGCATGGCGATGAAGCTTTTGACCTCGCCGAGATCGCCAAGCGCCGCTTCCAGCGCCTTTGCCTGAGCTTCGGTATTCGGCAGCAGCGGCGACGCGCCGCCGATGCTGGCATATATCCCCCGCGCGGTTTTGACCCGCCTGCGGGCGATCCATGTCGCCAGCGGCGCACGGATCAGCCAGGGCAGGCGCAAGATTTTCGGATCGCTAAACAGGTTGCGAAGAAAAGGCTCGACCGCGTCAAGGCTGTCCGGCCCGCCGAGATTGAACAGAACGACCGCGATTTTCATTGGGAGCCGCCGCGAACGAGGCGCACCAGCTCGGCGACATGATCCGGCGGCGTTTCCTTGGAAATCCCATGGCCGAGATTGAAAATGAACGGTTTGCCGCCGAGCCTTTCCAATATGTCCGCGACGGCGCGGCGCATCGCGCCGCCGCCTTCCGTCAGAATTTCCGGCGCGAGATTGCCCTGCACCACGATATCGCGCTGCAATTCAACGGCTTGTTCGAGCGCGACATCCTGATCCAGGCCGACGGCGTCTATTCCGGTTTGCTTGACATAATTCCGGTAATTTTTCCCCGCGCCGCGCGGAAAACCTATGATCTTCGCGCCGGGAATTTTCTTTCTGACGAGAGCAGTGATTTTTCGCGTGGGCGCTATAATAAAATCATGAAAACTCTCTTCGGTCGCAAGGCCCGCCCAACTATCGAATATCTGCACGGCATCCGCGCCGGCCTCGATCTGACGGCAAAGATAATCGGCGCTCGCATCCGCCAGAAAATCGAGCAGATATAAAAACTCTTCGCGCTTTTCAGTAGAAAATACCTTCGTTTCCGGAAAACCTCCGCCGCCCTGACCATCGATCATATAGCAGGCGACCGTCCACGGCGCGCCGCAAAAGCCGATGAGCGCCTTGTCCGGCGCCAGGATTTTTCTGACGCGCCGCAAAGATTCGAAAACCTGATCGAGGCGATTTCCGGCGTCGTTACTTTCTATTTCCTTCATGCCACGCAGCGGATTCAGCCTTGGCCCTTCGCCCTCGGTAAAAGTCAGGTTTCGCCCGAGCGCATGCGGCAGAAGAAGAATATCGGCGAAAATAATCGCGGCATCGAAATCGAAACGCCTGATGGGCTGCAGCGTCACCTCGGCGGCCAGTTCCGGATTGAAGCAAAGATCGAGAAAACCTCCGGCCTGTTTTCGCGTTGCCCGGTATTCCGGCAAATAGCGTCCGGCCTGGCGCATCAGCCAGACGGGAGGAACCGCCGCCGATTGACCGTCAAGGACCTGAAGTAATTTTTTAATCATGGCGGTGTTATAGAACAAAAATGAAATCTATGGCCCGATTTTTTCTTTTTCCTGCAAAACAATTTTACTTAAAAATAGTTTGTTGAAAGATGTTGTCCCTGTGAATAACGGGAAAAGAATCCCATCCCCAAGTTTTCCAGAGCGATAAAAGAAAAAGACCGCATTCTTCGTTCGGCAAACTTATTTATAACACCGGGAAAAATCTGTTTTCCGCTGTTTTGCCGCCTTGTTAATCATGGGGATAGTTTGTTCATTATCTTATACCGGTCATTCACATGCTGTGCATGGATAAAATGAGCCCTCGCGTAACCACATGGATGAATCCGGCATAGCGGTGACAAAATACGCCGATTGGCGCGCCGGCCGACTTATCAACAATTTACACAATAATAACCCCCTGGTTATCGCTCCCTTGCAGAGGCGCTTCTACGCTTGACGCGAGAATCATTTTACCGTTCCCCCAGCCTTAAAGGAGTTCGCCATGACGACCATCACCGCGACTTTCGACAACCGCCTCGAAGCCGAACAGGCCGTCACCGAAATGACCCGCAACGGCGTCGATCAAGATCATCTTAGCCTGCTGATGTCGGATAATGCGCGCCGCACGATCTTCGGCACCAGCAGCGGCAGCAGCGATGTCAGCGACCGCGCCGCGAAAGCCGGGGTCACGGGCGCCAGCATAGGCGGAGCGCTCGCTGCGCTGGTCGCCGGCCTTACGGCGGTAGGCTCGCTTGCCATTCCCGGAAGCAGCTTTCTCGTCGTGGGCCCTGTCGTCGCGGCGCTTTCCGGCGCGAGCGCAGGCGCCATTGTCGGTGGCCTGACCGGAGCATTGATCCAGGCTGGCCTCGATGAAGGAGAAGCGAGCCGGTATGAAGCCGCCATCCGGGCAGGAAAAATCGTTCTCGTCGTCCATCCGGAAGATGAAGATGAAGCCGATGCGGCCCGTCGCGCGCTGCGCGGCATACGTCAGGCGGCCTAACCTGCCGATGATTAAGCAGGGGCGCGGCGCCCATTAAATTGGACGCCGCGCCTTTTTGTCGTCCATTCACGTTAATAAGCGGGAGGCGCTCATGAGTATTCTGTTCGCCGTTATGCTGGGTTTCGCCGCCGTGATCGGCATGGCGCTTCTTGCCTGTTTGTTCATCGTCATCGCCGCCGAACGCATGACCGATGATCGGGAAAGCGGGGAACTGCTTTCCTCCTGGTATATGGATGTGCAGTGATATTGAGCGCTTAAAATTGCCAATTCTCTGAACTAGCCCGTCTTCACTCCCTTCGGGAGCTTCGCCGGACACTGCTTCGTCCTAACGGTCTAATCGCGGCTGCGCCACGCGTAGCCCGTAAGGGCGAAGCGTGGTGCCCCAGGAGGGACTTGAACCCCCACACCCTTGCGGATAGCAGATTTTGAGTCTGCCGCGTCTACCAATTCCACCACTGGGGCATTCAGCAATCAAAAGTTAGGCAGAAGTCAGGACGTTCTATCCGATAGGGCGCTCGCTATCAATATAGAACCTTGGCAATAGGCAGACTTATGGCCTTCTGTCCCGGAAAAAGCCCCAGGCGGCGCGTTCGGCGGCGATGGCGGCGGGATCGAAGCCATGGATTAATATGCCTTCTTCATCCCGGCCCAAAGACTGAACGATCTCGCCGGTCTGATCGGTGATGAAGGACGAGCCGTAATAATTCTGGCCGCCGCCCTGGCCGTCAGTCTCGGTTCCTATGCGGTTCGAGGCCGCGACCGGCACGACATTTGAAGCCGCGTGGCCCTGCTGCGCCCGCCGCCAGCGATCCCGCGTATCGAGTTCAGGCTTGTGCGGCTCGCTGCCGATGGCGGTGGGATAGAGCAAAATATCCGCGCCCATCAGCATCATGCCGCGCGCGGCTTCGGGAAACCACTGGTCCCAGCAGATGCCGACGCCGATCCTGCCCCACGGCGTGTCCCAGACTTTATAGCCCGTATCGCCGGGGCGGAAATAGAATTTCTCCTGGTAGCCCGGCCCGTCGGGGATGTGGGTCTTGCGGTACGTTCCCATGACCGCGCCGTCCGGGCCTACCGCCACGACGCTGTTGTAATAGCCCGGCCCGTCGCGCTCGAAGATCGACACCGGCAGGAATAATTTATGCCTGGCCGCGAGCTTCTGCATCGCCAGCACGCAGGGATGCTCGGCGGCGGGGAAGGCGCGGGAGAAGTTTTTCTCGTCCTGCCGGGTGCAGAAATAATGTCCCTGGAACAGTTCCGGCGTCAATACGACGCGCGCGCCTTTGCGCGCCGCCTCTTCGACCAGCGCGCCGATCTTCTTAATGTTGGCGTCCATGTCGTCGCTTAAGCTGCACTGGACGACGCCGAGGGTGAGTTGGCCGGTCATCATTCAGGCTCCTGCTGGGTCATGCAGTGGAACGCGCCGCCGCCGGTCAGGATATGATTGGCGGGCAGCGCGATGATGTCCCGTCCGGGAAATAATGCTTTCAATGCCTCAGCGGCCATTTCCGAATAATGCGCCTCATAGACCGGCATCACCACGGTTTTATTGCCGATGATATAGTTGACGTGACTCGCCGGAACCGGTTCGCCGTCTTCGCTCAGAATCAGGCCTGGACTCGGGATGCGCGCGACCTCCATGCCCATGGCTTCGAGATCGCGGGCGATGGCATCCAGGGTTTCGCGGTTCGGATCATCGTGGCCGGACGGCGATTGGCATACGACGTGCCCCTTTGCTATAAAGCGCGCGATATTATCGATATGGCCGTCGGTATGGTCGTTGAGCAATCCCCGGTCGAGCCATAAAATCTTTTCGACGCCGAAGGCTTCGCGCAGTTTCGCCTCCATGTCGGTTTGCGACATGCCGGGATTGCGGTTGGGATTGAGCAGACACTGGCGTGTGGTCAATAGATTGCCCGCGTCGTCCACTTCGATCGAGCCGCCCTCGAGCACGAAATCGAACTGGCGCGAGGGCGTCCCGCTGCGCGAGGCGATAAAACCCGCCACCTCGTCATCATGAGGCAGCACGTATTTTCCGCCCCACCCATTGACGCGGAAATGCAGCGCGACGGGCTTGCCATTCTCGCGCGCGAAGACCAGGCCGCTGTCGCGCTGCCACATGTCGCCGAAGCGGGCGGGGATCAATTCGACATTCGGGTGGGGCAGCGCCGCGCGCGCCGCCGCCATGGAATTCTCGCCCATCACCAGGACTTTGACGGGCTGTCCCTTGGCGAGCGCAAGAATCATCGCCGCCGTCTCGCGCCGCGCGGGCTCGAGATTGTCGAGCCACAAATCGGGATGCGACGGCCATCCGGTCCAGATGGCTTTTTGGGTTGCCCATTCGGGAGGAACGAAGATCGTCATTCCCGTTCTAGTCTTTGAACAGTTTCGACCAGTTCCGGCGCGGACGGTTTTTCCAGTGGCCGCGATGATAGGCGTCGCTGGCGAGCAGCGGCATCACGCTGCCGGCTTCGGCGAAGACCATCTGTTCCTGCGCCATGTCGACCTTGCCCCACGAGCAGGCTTCTTTCAGAGTCGAGCTGGACAGCGCGCCGTCGCGCACGTCGGCCACCGAGATTTGCACGGTATATTTGTGCATCGGGACTTCCTTGCCCAGGAGTTCCGCGCCGATCACCGTGTCCTGGGTGAAGTTTTTGGGCACGCCGCCGCCGACCATCAAAAGCCCGGTGGTGCCGGCCTCGATCTTGATCCGGGTCAGCTCGCCGAAATCGCGGATCGAATCCATGGTGATGTGCTTCTCGGGGTTTTTCGCCTGATGCACGATGAGGCCGAGCCCGGCGCTGGAATCCGTGAAAGCGGGACAGAAAATCGGCACGCCGTGATCATAGGCCAGATCGACCAGCGATTCCTTTTTCTTGGCATGGGTTTTCAGGTATTTTCCCATATGGCGGATGAATTCGCGGCTCGAATAGGGCTTGGCGGGCAGGCCGTCGGCGATCTCGCGGATCGCGCCGTCGCAATGCTGCAGCTCTTCCTCGTCGATATAGGTATCGTAGATGCGATCGATGTAATGGCTGCGCAGCTCGCGGTCGTCGGCCATCGGCGTGCCCTGGTAATGCTTGAAGCCCAGCGCCTCGAAGAAATCCATGTCGACGATGCTCGCGCCGGTCGCCACCACCGCGTCGACCATGTTGTATTTGATCAGGTCGCGATAGACATGCATGCAGCCGCCCGCCGAAGTCGCGCCCGCCAGCGTGAGGATGATCGTGCATTCCGGATCGCGCAGCATGTCGTTGAACATGCCGGTGGCGCGGGCGAGATCGCGCGAGGTGAAGGACATCTTGTCCATCGCCTCGATGATCGGGCGGGCGTCGAACGACGTGATGTCGATATGCTCGACCGGTGTCGACAGGAATTCCGCCTTGGTGTTGGCGACGGTTTTCGGTTTCGCGGGCGTGCTCATTGCGCGGTGACCTCTTTGACATGGGATTTGGATTTGCGCGGCCGCAGCTTGATGACATTCGCCGCGCCCGGATCGATCTCGGCCAGGATTTCGTCATAGAAGCCGTTGAACCGGGTCTTCAGCGTCTTGCCGTAGGAGCCTTGCTGCCCGACGGCGATCCAGTCGCCCTCGCGGGCGTCGGCGGGCAGCATGAAGGGGCCGTTGACGTAATCTTCGCCGTCGCAGGTCGGGCCGTAGAACCGGAAAGGCTGCAGCGCCTTGCCGCATTTGCGGCCGGGCCGGTAAAGCTGCGCCGGATAGCGCAGGCCGAAAAACCGCCCGTCGAACAGCGTGCCGTACGCGCCGTCATTCAGATAAAGCGCATCGGCCTTGCGCAGCTCGACCCGCAACACGGCGGTTTCGCAGGCGGCGACCAGCGCCCGGCCCGGCTCGCCCCAGATTTGGCAGCCCTTCGGCAGCTTGAGCGCCTTGATCGCGCCCTGGATGGCGGCGAAATAATCCTCGAGCGGGGGCGGCTCGAGGCCCGGATAGGCGACCGGAAAGCCGCCGCCGACATTGAAGACATCGACGGAGACGCCGCTCGCCGCGACGACCCGTCCGGCGCATTCGATAGCCCGCGTATAATCGGCGGGGTCCATGCATTGCGAGCCGATATGGAAGGTCACGCCGACCTTATGCGCCACCTTGTCGGCGTCGCGCAGGATTTGCGCGGCGGCGTCCGGCTCGGCGCCGAATTTGCGCGACAGGTCCTGCTGCGCGATCTTGCCCTTGGGCACCGCGATGCGGACATGGATGCTGAGGTCCGTCGCCGCCTGGGTGGCTTCGAGGATTTTGTGCATTTCCTCGAACGTGTCCACCGCGAAATCGCGCACGCCATGGACGAAATAAGCCTCGGCGATGGCTTCGCGGCTTTTGATCGGATGCATGAAGGCGAGATGCGCGCCGGGGCACAGCATCCGCAGGCTGCGGATTTCCCCGATCGACGCGACGTCGAAATGCCGGATTCCCGCCGCGAAAAGGCCCTTCAGCACATGCGGCGCGGGATTGCATTTCACCGCGTAATGCGGAATGCCGGGAAAACCGCGCAGAAACGTCTCCGCCGCTTCGCGCAAGGCGTGCGGGAAGAAGCAGCGCGCCGGCATGTCCGGACGCAGCGTTTTCACCATTTCCGCGATCGACGCGAAGCGGGGCGTCTCGTCGCCCCCGCCATGCGGATAAGTGTCAGGATTCCCGGCGATTTCGCCGGGCGTCGCAACGTTATGGTAATCCATCTCTCACTGGCCCTCGCTGTGGGCCGCCGGAATTCCGTCATGCCGGGCTGCAAATGAGGGTCTTCTGCGCTTCCGGTGCGCGCGTACCTTTAAGTACGCTTGCGCTCCGGTTCTCGAAAACCCTCATTTTCGCCTCGGCCTGACAAAATTCTGAACAGGCCCTTAAGTTACAAACCAGCCAAGACGGCAAGAGCGATGAGAGGCGTTGTAGGATTGGACTGATGAAGTGGGGAGAAGCGTCGGCGGCGCGGCGGCCTTCCAGCGTCAAGCTGGCAGCGCACACGGCCTATTTGCCCGTCCCCCGCATACTCCGCCGTCTCTCGAAAGAGACACCGGAAATTTGCCTTCCATCAACCAAAACGACGCCCAACACTCAGGCAACCTTGGCTGCATACCACGTCCCTGCTTCGCAAATGCTAGGCAAGGCGGAAAGCGTCGCTACATAAACCAACGTGGGGAAACCGGCGGAGTGGTATTTCCGTCCGATCCTTGGGGCCAGTGGCGCGTGCGCTTCTGATTTCCATTTAAGGCAAAGTTTCTTAAGAAACAATAATTTTTTTATTTGCGGGAAAATTTTTTGCGCCGCAGTGTCGCGCGGATGCGTCATCTCCGCGCGCAGCGGACGAACCAGACATTAGCCTTGAAGTCGCCGTCCTGGTCGCCATCGCTGAACCATTGCATCAACGCACGGTCGTAAATGACCTCCGTGGACGACCAGTACCCGTTATTCCCGTCTGGAACCGTATCGGAGCGGAAGTCCCCGATGGCCGCGCGGTTGATGCGTAGGGTATCGAGCTCGCTTCTGGACGGCAGATACCAGTCCGCATGGCCATGCATGTCGAGACCGTCGCAGAACTGCGCCGCCGCATGCGGCGCGCCGTTCCCGCTGTCGGTGATGGCGGCGATGCAGCCCGTCACCGCCTCGCCGTCATTGGCGCTGACGCCACACACGTCGCCCGTGGCGGACCAATTGCTGGTGCCGTTGTTCCATGTATAGGTTGCTCTGCTCCCGGAACAGGCCGATCCGTCCCACGACCGGCCTCCGTCGCAGCGCGTGACATACATTTTCGGCGCGCCGGGAGCGGAAGACAGCCCGGCATAGACGGTGCCGTCGGCGCAGAGGGTGCCGGGCGCGGGCGAGCCGTCGCAATCGCCCGCCGTTCCGACGCTCCAATTGTCCGAAGTGTTGCCCGCGCTGACCGACGCGGTATTGGTTACCGCGCCCGTCGGCGAGCTGGCCAGCTTCAGCTGCAGATACTGCCCCGACAGGATGGAGCCCATCGTCCCGGCAGGCGTCCAGTCCTGCACCGGCGTGGAATCGCAGGCGGTGCTGTTGCTTGAGCTGCAGACGCGGAAATAAGGCGAGCCGGTTCCCGAAACCGCAACATTGACCGCGCAGTTAAAGCCGGTGAGCTGCAGGATATCGGAATAGATCGTTATGTTGACGGTCTGATTCGCGAGATCGGTAAAGAAGAAAGGCTGGGGGGTGGTGTCGTTGCAAGGCGCGCCGCCGCCCGAGCCGATGAACAGCATGTGGCTGCCTTTGAGCAGCGTCGAGGTGCCCGCGCCATTGGCCGCCCATTGCAGCTGGATGTCGCCTTGCGTGGCGGCGTTCACGACATAGCCGCTGATAGACAGCGCCAGCGCCCCGATCGTGCCGGTTCCGACCGAGCCGGCGGTAAGCTGGCCGGTGATCGTGGCGCTGTGGGACTGGGTGACGCTGGTGACGTTCGTCTGGCCCGTTCCGTTGGCGATCAGATGCCACTGCCCGGTCGCGCCGCTCGGCACGGTGAAAGCGGCCTTGAAGTCGGAGGTGGCGTCGGCGCTGCTGAGATAAAGCACGCCGGTGAACCAGCGGCTTTCATTGGCCGATAGCGTGAATTTCAGGTGGTCGTCATTCTGCAGCGTCGTGCTGCTCACCGACTCGTCGGCTGTCTTCGCCTCCAGCGCGAAGGGCGCGGTGCCGCCCGCGCCGCCGCTCGCGGCCAGCGCGGCCCAGGCCGTGCCGTTGCATAGCTGAATGCCGCCGCCCGTGTATTGCACCATGCCCGCCTTGCCGCCGTCGCAGGCGGTGGAAGCGTAGGGCGGGTTGACCACCGCACCGATCATAAGCGGTGCGCGGATAAAGGCCGTCCCGTCGCACTGCGCGATCGTATCCCAGTCGGCGGAATTCCGGTCGCTGGTGCATGGGTTGCCGATCTGCTTTTCGGCGGCCTGCGTGCTTGTCGTGGAAAAAAGCAGCAGAGCCATAAAAAGCAGGGGCGTTATAATAAGAGCCTGAGCCGTCATTCCCGGCGCGTTGGCGAAGCAAGCGCGGTGGTATCCCTCTCCCCTTGGGGGAGAGGAAGAAAAACCTTGGGCTTGCGCTTTTGCGCAAGTCCTTAGTTTTTTCAGGTGAGGGGGTTCCCCGGATGGAGGAACCCCCTTCATGACTTCGGGCGCTTCCGCAAAGAAATAATGGGCGCGCGCTGACGCGCGGTTAAGAACGCGCTCTTTCACTTGTCCACCCTGCAGCAGCGGCATACTGCAAAGGCGGTGTTCGTCCGGTCGGCGCATTCCACCGGAGGGTTCATGGCGCTGTTCTGCATCCCGGTGCAGGACGCGCCTTGCGCCGCGCACAGTTCGTCGCAGCTTTTTATCGGGGAAGAAGACAGTTGTTTCGACGGCTCGACGCTGAAGCAGGACAGCCCGCCCGATTGTACCGGTGCCGCCGGATCATCGGCGGCTTGCACCGTCAGCGGCAGGCACAAGAGAAGAAAGAGAATGAACGAACCGGCAATAGCTGCTTTCGATAGGCCCATGTCCGATTCCCCGGCGCGAATGCAACCAGCCAGAGACAATTCTCTGGTGGCCGGGGAGTTGATAAACCTTACATAAGAAAGGTCGCGCAAGTCTTTAGCCTTGCGGCCTGGACATGCACTTGCGCCTCCCCGACCCAGGTAGGCCGAGGAGTGCGAATAACGGTCACACAAACCGCTTATGTAAGGGGTTATCACGCCCCAACGCCAGTCTTCACCAGCGTCAAGATCATCCTAAAGACGAATGGGCGGCAGAGTCAAGGACGCGTCGGCGACGGGCTTCCCAAGCGGCGGCGCGGGGCGTATATATAGCGCGAAGCCGTCCGGCCATGAGCGCGGCGGCGAACCCATCAAAGATCAAAGGCAAATGTATGTTCGGCAATCTTCTTGGTTTTCTGTCCGCCGATATGGGCATCGATCTCGGCACCGCCAACACGCTCGTCTATGTGCGCGGGCGCGGCATCGTGCTGAACGAGCCATCGGTCGTCGCCATCGCCGAATCCCGCGGCAAGAAGCAGGTGCTGGCGGTCGGCGACGAGGCCAAGATGATGCTGGGGCGCACGCCGTCCAACATCCGCGCCATCCGTCCGTTGCGCGACGGCGTGATCGCCGATTTCGAGGTGGCGGAGGAGATGATCAAGCATTTCATCCGCAAGGTGCATAACCGCCGCAGCTTCGCCAACCCGCAGATCATCATCTGCGTGCCGTCCGGCTCGACGCCGGTGGAGCGGCGCGCGATCCAGGGCGCGGCGGAAAACGCCGGGGCGCGCAGCGTGTTCCTGATCGAGGAGCCGATGGCGGCGGCGATCGGCGCGGGCCTGCCGGTGACCGAGCCGACCGGCTCGATGGTGGTCGATATCGGCGGCGGCACGACCGAGGTCGCGGTCTTGTCGCTGGGCGGCATCGTCTATTCGCGCTCGGTGCGCGTCGGCGGCGACAAGATGGACGAGGCGATCCAGAATTACATCCGCCGCTATCACAATCTGCTGATCGGCGAGAGTTCCGCCGAGCGCATCAAGAAGGAAATCGGCTGCGCCTGCCCGCCCGAAGACGGCGAGGGGCGGCATCTGCAGATCAAGGGGCGCGATCTGACCAACGGCGTGCCCAAGGAAATCGTCATCACCGAGCGGCAGATCGCCGAGAGCCTAGCCGAGCCGGTCAGCCAGATCATGGAGGCGGTCAAGGTCGCTCTCGAAAACACCGCGCCGGAACTCGCCGCCGATATCGTCGACAAGGGCATCGTCCTGACCGGCGGCGGCGCGCTGCTGCGCAATCTCGACCTGGTGCTGCGCCACGCCACCGGGCTGCCGGTCTCGGTCGCCGAAGACCCGCTATCCTGCGTCGCGCTGGGAACCGGTCGCGCGCTCGAGGAGATGAAAACCCTCAAGAATCTTCTCGTGCACGGCTACTGAGCAAAAGACAGGCCGCTAACTCATACCGGCCATTCGTCCGCGCTCTGGACTTTCGGCAGCCCCTCCATGGCGAGGCCGGCCTCCTTGGGCATGCCGAGCATCATCAGCGATACGATGGTGCGCGGATGCCAGTGATTGACGGTATTGCCGAAAAAATTATTCGCGCCGATGATCGGCGCCTTGTGCCAGTAAAGATCGTAGCCGAGGCTCAGGGTATAATCGAGCAGGTCTTTCGATTTCTCGCGCACGTCGTTTTCGAAATAAAGCACGGGCCTGAGCTTCGCGATCGTCTTCGCGCCGCTCATCAGTACGTCAAGCTCGTTGCCGTCGACGTCGATCTTGATCAGGCGGCAGGAATCGAGCGCGAGCTCGTCGATCGCGACGGCTTTGCTCTCGCGGTCCTTGCGGACGAATTCCTCTTTCACGGCCGCGCCCTCGCTCGCGCGCATGAAGGCGTTGAGGGGGATCACGTTGCCGATCTGGTTCAGCGCGAGATTGGCGCACAGGATGTTGAAGACATCCGGATGCGATTCCACCGCATAGATCCGTCCGGTGGGCCCGGCCATCTGGGAAAGCGGAACGGTAAGGTCGCCGATATTGGCGCCGATATCCAGCACCGTGTCGCCCGGCCGGACGAAAGCGCGCATCATCCCGACCTCGGTTTCGCTGTATTCCCCGTATAAATCGAAACATTTGCCGATATAGGGGCCGGTGAACAGCATCCAGCCATACCGGCATCGTTTCAGCGTCAGCGGTCCGAATTGCATGGGCGGGCCTTTCTTATGAGTTCCGGTCTTGTAATTTCCGGCTTGGCGGGAAAGATAAAGGCATGCGGAGGGCAGGTAAAGCGGGATAAGCGGGTCATTCCGAAGAGAAAATAACCATTTCCCCGGCCCGCGGGACGGAGTAATAATCATTTAACAAGCAAAAACTGTTAAAATTCGCTTTTTGCGGCGTTAGCCGCCTGCTGCGAGCCTAGACCTGATGCCGTTGCCTTTCCTATCCCTGCCGCCGCGCTCCAAACGGAGCGGCAATCGCGCTTTCGCCATTCCGCTGCGCGCCCTGTGGCAGCGCTTCGCATTCCTGATTCTCGCGGCGCTGGCGGGATGGCTGCTGGTGCTCGGCATGATCCAGCCGCAGATGCTGGCCCCGGCGCGGATCAAGATCGTCGACAGTTTCTCGCCGCTGCTTGACGCCATGACCCGTCCCGCCGACGCGCTGCGCGATTTGAGCGAATCCGTGAGCGACTGGATGGATGCGCATGACGAAGTCGTCCGGCTGCGCGCGGAGAATGCCAGGCTGAAAAGCTGGGAACAGGCGGGGGCGGGGCTGGCGGCGGAAAACCGGGCGCTCAAGCAGCTGCTCAATTTTCATGACGAGCCGGTGGCCGGCGCGCTGTCGGCGCGGGTGATCGCCGTTTCGGGCGGTCCGTTCACGCATGCGATGATCGTCACGGCGGGCGCGCGCGACGGCGTGCGGCCGGGAATGGCCGCGATGACGGCGGACGGGCTGATCGGCCGCGTGGTGGAGGTCGGCGACTGGTCGGCGCGCATTCTTTTGATCACCGATCTCAATTCCCGCATCCCGGTCATGGTGCAGGACAGCGGCGAGCGCGCCATTCTGGCGGGCGACAATCAGGCCCGGCCCACGCTGCTTTATCTTCCCGAAGGCGCGGTCGTGGCCGACGGCGCGAGGCTGGTGACATCGGGCCATGGCGATATATTCCCGCCGCATCTGCCGGTCGGAATCGTCGCCGAGCACAGCCGCACCCGCACCACGGTCGTTCCGGTGGCCGATCTAGGCCGGGTTCATTATGTCCAGCTGATCGATTTTAACCTGGCGGGGGGCGCGGCCAACACCATCGCCCGCGAACTTCGCAAAAAGCCATGATCCAGGGATTTCTCCATCAGCTGGATGAATTGGTGAGGCGCGCCGTGCCGCTGTTCGCGATATTCTTCCTGGTTCTGCTGACGGTCGCGGCGTCGCCCATACCGCAATTCGCGTCCCTGACGCCGTCTTTCGCGCTGATCGCGGTCTATTACTGGTCGGTGCATCGCCCCGATCTTTTGCCGCTGCCGGCGCTGTTCGCGCTGGGGCTGATCCTCGACGCGCTTATGCGCCTGCCGCTCGGCCTCTCGGCGCTGAGCTTCATTCTGGCGGCGCGCTGGGTGCAGGGACAGCGGCATATTTTCTCCGACCGGTCCTATGCCACCCTGTGGTTCGGTTTCGCGGTCGTCGCGGCGGTGACGGCGGCGCTGCAATGGATGGTGGCCGGGCTGCTGGCATGGCACATGCTTCCCGCATGGCCGCTATGCCTGCAAACGCTGCTGACGATCGCGGTCTTTCCCCTTTTTGCCTGGTCGATGATTTTGCTGCAGCGTCACATCGTGCATTAGCGGAAAACAGATGCCGGATGACGGAAGTAATATGATAGGCTGCCGCGGTAACCCCTGACATTGTTTTCTGCCCTCTGATATGTACGTCACCTCCGATCATGACCGGATACGTTTGTTCACGCGCCGCGCGCTGCTGGTGGGCGGCCTCAAGGCCGGGCTCATCGCGCTGTTTGCCGGAAGGCTTTATCACCTGCAGGTCGAGGAAGCCGCGAAGTACCAGACGCTCGCCGAGGAAAATCGCATCAGCGGACGGCTGATTCCGCCGCCGCGCGGCCAGATTCTGGATCGTTTCGGCGTGCCGCTGGCGATCAACCAGCAAAATTTCCGCGCCATTCTCGATCCCGCCGAAGCGGATGACATCGATATTCTGCTGAACAGGATCGGCGCTTTCCTGCCGATCCTCGAATCCGACCGCAAGCGCATCCTGCGCGATCTCGAACAGAAGAACACCCGAAGCCAGATTCTGATTCAGGATAATCTGACCTGGGACCAGGTCGCGGCGATGGAAATGCGCCGCGGCGATTTCGGCGGGCTTTCGATCGAGCCCGGCGAAGTCCGGAGCTATCCTTATGCCGAGGCCACCGCCCATATTCTGGGCTATGTCGGCGCGCCCGGCGAAAAGGAATTCAAGCGCGATCCCCTGTTCGCCGTTCCAGGCTACCGGATCGGCAAGAGCGGCATCGAGCTGCAGCTCGACGACCGGCTGCGCGGTCAGGCGGGGCGCCGCCAATTGGAGGTCGACGCCCATGGCCATGTGGTGCGCGAGCTCGCGCGCGACGAGCCCGCGGCGGGAACCGATATCGCGCTGACCATCGATATCGGCCTGCAGCAATTCGCCCAGCGGCGGCTCGGCGCGGAACGCAGCGCCGCCGCCGTGGTCATCGACGCGCATGGCGGCGCTTTATACGCGCTGGCTTCGCATCCCAGCTTCGATTCCAATCTGTTTACCTTCGGCATCTCGGAGGCGGACTGGAACCGGCTGAACACCGACAGCAACGCGCCGCTGACCAACAAAGCGGTCTCGGGCCTCTATGCGCCGGGATCGACCTTCAAAACGATTACGGCGCTTGCCGCGCTCGAGGCCGGCGTCACGGACGAGAGCGACACGGTTTACTGTCCCGGCCATTTCGATCTCGGCGATCATCGCTTCCATTGCTGGAAACGCGGCGGCCACGGCACGGTCGGCATCGTCGCCGCGCTGGCGCAATCCTGCGACACCTATTTCTACGATCTTAGCCTGCGGGTCGGCATCGACAAGATTCAGGCGATGGCGAGGCGCATGGGGCTCGGCGCCCGCACGGAGATCGATCTGCCGCACGAACGCAGCGGCCTGGTTCCTGGCCGCAGCTGGAAACTGGCGACATACAAGCAGGAATGGCAGCAGGGCGAGACCCTGATCAACGGCATCGGCCAGGGCTATATGCTGGCGACGCCCCTGCAGCTCGCGGTGATGGCGGCGCGGCTGGCGAATGGCGGACTCGGGGTCGGCCCCTATATCGTGCGGGACGCGCCGCAGGAAAAAGCCTCGAGCCTGGGCATCGCCGCGCGGCATATCGAGATCGTCAGCCGCGCCATGAATGCCGTCGTCAACAGCCAGCGCGGCACGGCCTATAGCGCGCGCATCGCCGATCCGGCCATGGCGATGGCGGGCAAGACCGGGACTTCGCAAGTGCGGCGAATCAGCAAAAGTGAGCGCGAAACCGGCGTCATCGCCAATGAAAAACGCGCCTGGGAAGACCGCGACCACGCGCTGTTCGTGGGCTTCGCGCCGGTCGCCGCGCCGCGCTATGCCGTGGCCGTGGTGGTCGAGCATGGCGGCGGCGGCTCGCATGTCGCCGCCCCCATCGCCCGGGATATTTTGGTGGAATGCCAGAAGCGCAATCCAGCCCGGGCTTGAGCTTATAAATCATCCATTTTTTTCTTTATATTCTCCAAAATCGTATATAGGATCGCGACCGCCAATGGGTAAGAACTTTATCATGATGGGGAAGCGTGGATGACACAGGCGATGAACGGTGACCTTCCGCTATATGCCCGCAACACTGATTATTTTCTGACCAAGGGAACCACCCGCGAGCTCGTGGCCTTGACCGCGCCTCCGAGGGAGGGCGGCCTTCACAGCCCTCCGCTGCGGCGGCTCGCGGCCTATCGGGCCATGGCGCATATCGAGCCCGGTTCGCCGCAAGGCCTGCGGCTTGCCAGGAATCTTCTCCAGGATGTCGGTAAATTCTATCATACGAAAGACAAGGTCGAGCTCGGCATCGTGGCCGCCCATGCCGCCGGAACGGCGAGCACGGACAATGATTCCGTCGCGATGCAGGCGACCAATATGGTCATCGGCGTTATCAGCGACGGCTTCGCCGACGACAGGCTGGATGCCAAGACGAAAAAACATGCGCTGATGCTCTATGTGGGGCAAACCGCGCCGGAAGGTTCTGCATTGCGCGATTGGGCGTGGCGAAGGCTTGAATCTTCCTGGCCGCAGCAGGACGAGAAAAAAGAAGCGCTGACAAGTTTTCTTCTCAAAAGCTGGGCCAGAGAAGCCTTGGAATCCTTCAAGCCGGAGCCATATGCGCCCCAGTCCCAGTTGGATGCGGTAAGCGCCAATTCAATGGGCTCGCAGTTTCGCGCCTGGGCCGAGGAAACCCTTTCGCCTCCGGTCTCGCAGCCGATGGCGTCGGTTACGGCGCTTCCGGTCCGGCCATCCGGCGCAGGGAGCGCCGACGCGCAAATGGTCCTGGCGCAATAAGAATAAAATTAGATTGAGGCTGGAGGTTTCTTAGCCTTCTTCGTCGGCGGTGGCGACGTCGCCTTCCAGCTCGACCGCGCCCTCAAGCTCGGATTCTTCATCGCCAAGCTCGCCGGCATCCTCGATCACGCTTTCCTCGCCATCGCCTTCGATCGGCTCGATATCGTCGATCTCCTCGGCGGCGGCGGGCTCTATGGCTTTTTTCTGCTTTTCTTCCGGCGCGGCGCGGCGGCGCGAGCGCATCAGGGCCTCGGGATCGAACACCGTGCCGCAATTCGGGCATGAAGGCGGGTTCTTCCGCATGTCGTAATAACGCGTGCCGCAGCTTGGACAAGTGCGCTTCAGACCCCATTCCGGTTTTGTCACCATCAACCTCCGAAAACATCCTAAAATTCAGTATATGATCATCGCAACTCAAGAATTGGCAGGCGGCTTGGCGGTACAACCGGCGCCGGCTGAGATTTCAGGGCGCGGCCTGCTAATTCTTGAACTGCGATAGGCACATTGGGGCGGCGGCGGCCTGATTTTATGGCCGGTCTCCCGTGGGCCGGTGATTTGCCATGAAAAGCGTAGTAAGTCAAAACTTTTACTGGCAATAGAGAATAATACCCCTCGAACTACGATGGATCGCGCCCGTCAATGGTAAGCATGCCCAAAAGCCCCCAGCAGAATCCCCAGCCGCTGACCTCCCGCGCCGCCGCGCCCCTCAAAGGCGCGCTCGCCCCGCCCGGCGACAAGAGCATCTCGCACCGCGCGCTTATGTTCGGCGCCGTTGCCGAGGGCAGGACCGTTATCCATGGCTTGCTGGAAGGCGAGGACGTACTGCACACCGCTTCGGCGCTCGAGGCGCTGGGGGCGGATATCGGCAAGAACGCCGATGGGACTTGGGACGTGAAGGGCGTCGGCGCGAACGGCTTCAAGGAAACCCAGGCGACGCTCGATATGGGCAATAGCGGCACGGCCGCGCGGCTGATGATCGGTTTGCTCGCGTCCCAGCCGATTGCGAGCAAATTCGACGGCGACGCCTCGCTGCGCAAGCGCCCGATGGCGCGGGTGATTGATCCGCTGGTGCCGATGGGCGCGAATTTCTTCAGCCGCGAGGGCGGAAAACTGCCTTTGACCGTGCTGGGCGCGTCGAGGCCCAAGCCGGTCACCTATCGCCTTCCGGTCGCCTCGGCCCAAGTGAAATCCGCGATCCTGCTGGCGGGGCTGAACACGCCGGGCGATACGGTGGTCATCGAGCCGACGCCGACGCGGGACCATTCGGAAATCATGCTGCGGCAGTTCGGCGCGAAGCTGGATATCGAAGCCGAGCCGGACGGCGCGCTTCGCATCACGCTGCATGGCCCGGCGAAATTGACGGCGCAAACGGTTCACGTGCCCGCCGATCCGAGCTCGGCGGCCTTTCCGCTGGTCGCGGCCTTGCTGGTGCCCGGATCGGACATCACGCTGCGCAATGTCGGGATCAATCCGCGCCGCACCGGCCTGTTCGAGACGCTCAGGGAGATGGGCGCGGATTTGCGGATCGAGCCGATCGACGCGCCGGGCGAGGCCCGTGCCACGTTTTACGCGAAATCGAGCGCGCTGCGCGGCGTCACCGTGCCGCCGGAGCGCGCGCCGAGCATGATCGACGAATATCCGATCCTGGCCGTCGCGGCGAGCTGCGCGTCGGGCACGACGCGCATGCGCGGCCTCGGCGAGCTTCGGGTCAAGGAAAGCGACCGGCTTGCCATGGTCGCGAAGGGGCTCGAGGCGGCGGGCGTGACATTCGCCATCGAGGGCGACGATTTGATCGTCGAGGGCAACGGCAAGCCGCCGCGAGGCGGCTGCACGATCGCCACCGCGATGGATCACCGCATCGCCATGAGCT
This sequence comes from Alphaproteobacteria bacterium, assembly GCA_037200005.1. NCBI lineage: Bacteria > Pseudomonadati > Pseudomonadota > Alphaproteobacteria > Alphaproteobacteria bacterium. The sequence continues at coordinate 262,181 of JBBCGY010000001.1, forward strand.
TTCTGGTCATGGGCATGGTGACGCAGCAGCCGATATCCATCGACGATGGCGGCTTTATCGACACCAGCTTTCCTGGCTTCGTGGATTTGATGAACGGATTAGGGGCGGCCATCGCGCCATGATTATCGCCATCGACGGCCTTGCGGCTTCCGGCAAGGGAACCATCGCCAAAATGCTGGCCGCGCATTTCGGCTTCGCTCATCTCGATACCGGCCTGCTTTACCGGGCGGTGGGCGTGGCGGTGCTGCGCGCGGGCGGCGACCCCGGGGATTCCGGCGCGGCGGAAGCGGCGGCCAGATCGCTCGATCCCGCCGCGATGCTGGCGGCGGGCGAAGACCCGGCGATGCGCAGCGCCGAGGCTGGCGAAGCGGCCTCCAAGGTTGCCGCGATTCCCGCCGTACGGGCGGCCTTGCTGGACTTTCAGAGAAATTTCTGCGCCAAGCCCCCCGGCGGCAAAGGCGCGGTGCTGGACGGGCGCGATATAGGCACCGTGATCGCGCCCGCCGCCGAGGTTAAGATTTACGTCACCTGCGCGCCGGAAATCCGCGCCGCGCGGCGCGCCAGGGAATTGCGCGGGCGCGGCGACCAGGTGACCGACGGGGAGGTTCTGGCGGCGATGCAGGAGCGCGACGCCCGCGATCAGGCGCGGGGCGTGGCCCCCGCCGTGCCCGCCGCCGATGCCGTCTGGCTCGATACCGGCAGCCTCGATATCGGCGCGGCGTTCGCGGCGGCGCTGGCGATCGCGAATAAAAAAAACGTGTAGCCTCCGCCTCTTAGCGCGGGGCGGGAATAACGGCGGGCGTGCGGCTGCGTCTGTTGAGCTTGAGATCCGCAATATCGTCTTCGCCGTCGACATGCTCCGGACTGAACCCCCGTGCGTAATCGATGGGGCGGACGGGCTGGCGATAATCGCTGATATCCCTGCGGCGATGCTCCAGGGCCGTTCCGATATGCGTAATATATAAAGACATAAATCCTCTTTCTTAATAAAGATCGGTGTGATCATAACATCCGGGAATAGTTTCATGGAATCCTAAATGAGCCGGACGGAAACAGGAAAGCCTTGCCAATGCCGCCGCGCTGCGGCATAAAAGCCCCGCGTTCGGCATGTTGCTGAGCGCCCGCCTGTTTTCGGCTCCGTAACGGTTTCGCTTTCCGCCGGATGCCAGACAGGCCCGATCAACCCCGAGCCAAAGCGAGCGAAAGATATCATCATCATGGCAGCGTCAGCCGCGAAGCGGAAATTCCGCGAACACGACATCCAAACCCCCACCAATCAGAATTCAGGCGAAAATTTCGCCGCCATGCTCCATGAGACCATGGGCGGCAGCGGCGGCCTTGAAGGCAGCGTGCTGCGCGGCCGCGTGCTCGCGATCACCGCCGACGTCGCCGTCGTCGATGTCGGGCTGAAATCCGAAGGCCGCATTCCGCTGCGCGAATTCGCCGTTCCCGGCCAGGCCGTGGAGCTCAAGGTCGGCGACATGGTCGACGTGTTCCTCGAGCGCATGGAAGATCGCAACGGCCAAGCGATGCTGAGCCGCGAAAAGGCCAAGCGCGAAGAAAGCTGGATCGCGCTCGACAAGGCTTTCGCCGGCCAGCAGCGCGTCACCGGAATCATCTTCGGGCGCGTCAAGGGCGGCTTCACGGTCGACCTCGAAGGCGCGGTGGCGTTCCTGCCGGGCAGCCAGGTCGATATCCGCCCGGTGCGCGACATCACGCCGCTGATGGGCACGCCGCAGCCTTTCCAGATTCTCAAGATGGACCGCGCGCGCGGCAATATCGTCGTCTCGCGCCGCGCCGTGCTGGAAGAAAGCCGCGCCGAAGCCCGCACCGAACTCGTCGCCAACCTCAAGGAAGGCCAGATCCTGCAGGGCGTCGTCAAGAACATCACCGACTATGGCGCGTTCGTCGATCTCGGCGGCGTCGATGGCCTCCTGCACGTCACCGACGTGTCGTGGAAGCGCATCAACCATCCGTCGGAAGCCTTGCAGATCGGCCAGCAGGTCACCGTGCAGGTCATCCGCTTCAACCAGGAAACCCAGCGCATCAGCCTCGGCATGAAGCAGCTCGAGACCGATCCGTGGGACGGCATCGCCGCCAAATTCCCGGTCGGCACCCGCATGAAGGGCCGCGTCACCAACATCACCGACTACGGCGCCTTCGTCGAGCTTGAAGCCGGTGTTGAGGGCCTGGTGCATGTGTCCGAAATGTCCTGGACCAAGAAGAACGCGCATCCCGGCAAGATCGTCTCGACCAGCCAGGAAGTCGAAGTCATGGTGCTCGACGTGGACAGCTCCAAGCGCCGCATTTCCCTCGGCCTCAAGCAATGCATGGAAAATCCGTGGGAGAAGTTCGCCGCCTCGCACAACGAAGGCGACATCCTGGAAGGGGAAATCCGCAACATCACCGAGTTCGGCCTGTTCGTCGGCCTGCCCGGCGATATCGACGGCATGGTTCACATGTCCGATATCTCCTGGAACAAAGCGGGCGAAGAAGCGATCCGCGATTACGCCAAGGGCCAGAACGTCAAGGTCAAGGTTCTCGACATCGATCCGGAGAAGGAGCGCATCAGCCTCGGCGTCAAGCAGCTGGCCGAAGACCCCTTTGAAAGCGTTTCGGTCAACTTCAAGAAGGGCGACGTCGTCACCTGCACCGTCAGCGCCACCAATGACGGCGGCGTCGAAGTGACGCTCGGCGGCGAGGCTTCGGGCTTCACCGGCTTCATCAAGCGCGGCGATCTCGCCCGCGAACGTTCGGAGCAGCGCCCCGACCGCTTCGCCGTCGGCGAGAAGGTCGACGCCAAGATCACCAACATCGACAAGGCGGCCCGCAAGGTCACGCTGTCGATCAAGGCGCGCGAGGCCGACGAAGAGAAGCAGGCGATGGAAGAGTTCGGCTCGCAGGATAGCGGCGCGTCGCTCGGCGATATCCTCGGCGCGGCGATCAAGAAGGCGCAGAAGAAGGAGGACTAATCCCTCCGCTCTCTGCGCGACATTAAGCCGCCGCGGTCCTCAGGACTGCGGCGGTTTTTTTTCGGCATGCGCCAGAAACTGCTCCAGCAGCGCCTGCAGCCTCTTTTCCGTCTTCTCGTCCTTGAGGCGGCCGTCGTCGCCGAAAGCCTGATAGGCGCCCGGCAGGCCCATCATGCCCGGAAAGACATGGACGCCGAGAACCTCGAACGGCACGCGCGTATGCCAAAGGCTGCGCACCCCGCCGAGCGCGCCCGGCGACGCCGCCAGCAGCAGCAGCGGCTTGCCTTCCAGCGAGACTTGCTTTTCGCGCGACAGCCAGTCCACGACATTTTTAAGAATGCCCGGAATCGAGCCGTTATATTCCGGCGTCGAAATCACCAGCGCGTCGGCCGCAATGATTTTAGCCCCGAGCGCGGCGGTTTCCTTGGGAATTCCCGATCCGGTCTCGATATCGCCGTCATAGGGCGGCATCGGATAATCCTTGAGGTCGAGAAGCTCGGTTTCGACGCCGGGACGGGCCTGGGCCAGCCTTGCCGCCTCGCGCGCCAGCTTTTTGTTGCAGGAATCTTTCCTCAATGAACCGGCGAACAGCAGCAGTTTCATGGTCGGCTCCGTGGGTAATGGGGTTTGGCGCGGGGACGGGGAGAGTATCTTACATGTCGGGGGCCTGCAATGCGGCTCATTCGCCGGGCTGGCCCCTGCGCAAAAATCTTTTCTCCCCAAAGGCTTACTTGACGCCGCGCTTGACTCGGCGGTTGCGGTTTGGCAACCTTTGGATCAATCGATTACCCGTCGCACAACCGCATCGTCACGAGGAGATGGCCGCGATGACCAAGTCGGACCTGATTTTGCGCCTCGCCGAGAAATATCCGCATCTCCTGCAAAAGGACATCGAGCGCATTGTCGCGACCTTATTCGGCGAAGTGACGAATGCCTTGGCAAGAGGCGACCGGGTGGAACTGCGCGGCTTCGGCGCGTTTTCGGTGAAGAAGCGCGACGCGCGCCAGGGCCGCAATCCCCGCACCGGCCAGAGCGTGGCGGTGTCGCAGAAATTCGTGCCGTTCTTCAAGACCGGCAAGCAGCTTCGCGACAGGCTCAACGGCATCGAGCCGAATAAAGACGACGATTAATCGCATGAGGCCGGGCTGCAAATCGCGTTGGCCTGCGCTTCCGCTGCTCACGTACCCTAAAAGTACGTTGCGCGGCGGTTCTCGACCAACACGATTTTCGCCACGGCCTGATGCGATTAAGGACTGAAACGATGAAAATCCTCTGGCGCTATTTTTCCTGGCTGTTCAGCATTCCGCTTCTCGCTTTCGCGATATGCTTTTCCGTCGGCAACCGCGAGCCGACGATTATCAGCCTGTGGCCGTTCGATATCGAGCTGGCGCTGCCGATCTACCTGCTGGCGCTGGTGCCGCTGGCCTGCGGCCTTATTTTCGGCGCGGGCATGCAATGGTTCGTCGATCTGCGCCACCGGGTCGCGGCGCAGCGTCTCGGCAAAGAAGTGGCGCGGCTCAAGGCGGATATCGCCACGCTCAAGGCCGAGGCGGCGCTGCGCCAGATTTCCGGCGGTCAGCCCCCGGCTCCATCCAAAAACCCGCTCAAGCTGATCGCCGGGCTGCGAGCGAAGTCGTAATTTCAGCGTTGAAGAGTAAGAACCTGACGCCAGAGCGGCCGGACGATGCACTGGCCCTGACTGAGGCCGCTCAGCACGGCGTCGCGCTGCGGCCCGGCGGCGGGGAGGTTGAAAATTTCCCCAGGCTTGTTCTCCGGCCCGTCCGCGCATTGAAGCGCGGCCTCGCCGCGCTCGGCGCGGGCGATTTTCTCGGCGAGCGGAAGGCGGGTCATTTCCAGAGTCCGATGGATATATTCCCGCGTCACATAGCCGGTGGCCATAAGAGTAACCGCGAGAGCCGTGCCGATCACGTGAAGATTGCGGGACAAAAATCCCTTGCGTGGGCCGACTTCCCCGGCGGCGCTGCGCAGATCCTGCGTGATGGGGCGGGTTTCGCTCATGAGCGTCATAAAGCCATAAAATCCGCCATATACCAAGCAAAAGAGTTGCGGCCCGGCCGGTTTCATGTTGGTTAATGCGGCTGGTGTATTTCTATGGGGACGGGATCATGACCAATCCGGTTTTCTGCGCGCTCGACATGCCTGATCCCGCTGAGGCCGCGACGATGGCTTTGCAGGTCGCGGGACATGTCGGCGGGATCAAGCTCGGCCTCGAATTTTTCATGGCGCAGGGCCCCGGCGGAATCGCTAAAGCCCGCCCGCCGGGTCTGCCGTTTTTTCTCGACGTCAAGCTGCACGATATTCCCAACACGGTCGCGGGCGCGTTAAAATCGCTGCTGCCGCTTAAGGCCGATTTCATCACCATCCACGCCAGCGGCGGCGCGGCGATGATGCGCGCGGCGCGCGATGCGGCGGCACAAGCGCCGGGCGCGCGTCCGAAACTGCTGGGCGTGACGGCGCTGACCAGCCTCGATGGCGGCGATCTCGCCGCCGTCGGCCAGGATCGCGACGTGACCGCGCAGGTCGTCAGGCTGGCGAAACTGGCGCAGGATTCCGGTCTCGATGGCGTGATTTGCGCGCCGACCGAAATTTCAGCGTTGCGCGCGGCGTGCGGAAAAGACTTCATCCTGATGGTGCCCGGTATCAGGCCGTCTTGGGCGGCGGCGGGCGACCAGAAGCGCGTGATGACGCCGCGCGAAGCCATGGCGGCGGGCGCGACCTATCTGGTCATCGGCAGGCCGATCACCGCCGCGCCCGATCCGGCAGATGCGGCACGGAAAATCGCCGAGGAACTGGCGGGTTGATTGACTCCCGGCCGGGGGAGAATAAAATGCCGGAAATGTCATTCTTGCAGGGAGCATCCATCATGACCCGTTTTCTCGCGACCCTGTGCGCATGCCTGCTGCTGTCTTTCGCGGCGCGGGCGGCGGATACGATCAAGCTCGGCATCGGCTATCCGATGAGCGGCGAGGTCGCCAGCCTCGGCGCAGATGTGCGCGCGGGCTTCGATCTCGCCCTCGAGGATATCAACGCCAAGGGCGGGCCGGCGGGCAGGAAGATCGAGGCGCAGTTCGAGGACGATGTCTGCGATCCCAAGACCGGCGTGATCGTCGCGGGGCGCTTCATCGCCGCGAAGAAAGACGCGGTGATTCATATCTGCAGCACGGTCTGCATGGCGGCCGGGCCGCTTTACGCCGAAGAAAACATCCCCTTCTTCAATATGTGCAATGCCGACGGCATAACCGCGCAAGGCTTCGGCAATGTCGCGCGCGCCTGGATGAGCAATATGCGCGTGGGCGGCGCGCTCGCCGCTTTGGCCGCCAAGCACCTTCCCAAAAAGAAACTCGCCGTGCTCTATGCCGCCGACGCTTACAGCAGGAATCTCGGCGAGGACATGATCGCGGTGCTGGACAAGGAATACGGCGTCAAGCCGGATTTTACGCTCAGGCTTGCCGGGCAGGAGCAGGACTTTTCCTCCATCATCACCCAGCTGAAGGATGGCGGCATCGAAACCGTCTATCTCGGCTTCTGGCCCAAGGGAATCGGCATGTTCCTGCGGCAGGCGGACGCGGCGGGCTACCGGCCCCAGTTCCTGAGCAACGATGTCGCCAATGGCGATGAAATCATCAAGATCGGCGGCGCCGGTTCCGACGGGCTGATTTTTACCATGCCGCCCGATCCGAAAGACTTTCCGGAAGCGGCGGATGTCATGAAGGCGCTGGCGGCCAAAGGCTTCGCGGGCCGTCCCTATGCCGTCTATTCCTACATGATCGCGCAGATTTACGCCCAGGCGGTGGAAAAGGCCGGCAGCGCCGCGCCGGACGCGGTGATGAAGGCGGTCAAGGGCAATGCGTTCGACACCGTGGCCGGCAAGGTTTCCTTCACGCCGAACGGCGACATGACCGGCCTCGAGATGCAGTATTTCCAATGGCGCGGCGGAAAATACGCGCCGTGGAAGCCGTAGGAATCCGCGCCGTCAGCGAAGCGCGTGAACCCTTACCCCGCGCTCGGCGAACATTTCGGCGGCGGCTTCCATGCTGCGGCGGTATTTCTTTTTGAGTTTCGGGTAATAGCGCAGCGCGCCTTCCGGCACGCAGACCCAGCGCACCCCCGCCTGGATGATATCGTGCGCGCAGGTATGACAAGGCGGCAGCGTCGAATATATCCTGCAGCCCTTCAGGTTTTTCAGGCCGAATTCCGCGCGCCTTTCCTGCGCCAGCGCCAGGGCGCGCTTTTCCGCGCACATGAACCACAGGCTTTTCTCGCCATGCTTGAATCGCGCGGGCAGAAGGGCGACGCCGTCCGGCGGCTCGTTGACGGCGGCGGCGATCAGGTCCTTCGCGCCGGGCGAGGTGATGACCGCCCCGACCTTGACGCTCGGATGCGGCGACAGGACGGCGGCGCGCGCGGCGAGCTCCAGCCACTGCCGGTCTTTCATCAGCGGGCCTTTCGCGGCGCGGCGCGGCGGTTTCTTGGCGGGGGATTTCTTCTTCATGCAAGCCCCATGCGACAGGGCTATTCAGCATAGGTCCCAAAACTTGCCGGTTGGTTAAGAGACCATCTGCAAAGTCATGATGCCGGGCTGCAAACCACACTTTTCTGCGCTTCCGCTGCTCACGTATATTAAATACGCTGCGCTGCGGTTCTCGAAAAATATGGTTTTCGCCACGGCCTGATGATTTTTCAGATGGTCTCTAAAGCTTGATTCCGGCTTCCCGCGCCAGATCGGCAAGGCTGCGCTCCGGACGCGGGCCGAAATGGCCGAGAACCTCCGCGGCGGCGATCGCGCCGAGCCGCCCGCAGGTGGCGAGATCATGGCCGTGTGCCAAACCGTAGAGAAATCCCGCCGCGAACTGGTCGCCCGCGCCGGTGCTGTCGATCAGCTTCTCGACCGGTTCGGTGGCGATTTTGACCCTTTCCTCGCCCCGGCAGATGATCGCGCCGTCTTCGCCCATCGTGGTGACGAGCAGCGGGCATTTTTTGCGCATGATGCCGATGGCCTGCGTCACATCCGAAGTTTCGGCCAGCGCCATCAATTCATTCTGGTTGGCGAACAGGATATCGATCCCGCTTTCGATCAGGACGTGGAATTTATCCTTGTGCCGCGCGATGCAGAACGTGTCGGAAAGCGTGAGCGCGAGTTTCTTTCCGGCGGCGCGGGCGATTTTGACGGTCTCGAAGAAAGCTTCCTGCGCCTTGGGCCGGTCGAAAAGATAGCCTTCGAGATAGACAATGTCCGACGCGGCGATCACGGCGGCGTCCAGATCGCCGGGCGCGAATTCCGAGGCCGCGCCGAGAAATGTGTTCATGCTGCGCTGGCTGTCGGGAGTCACGACGATCAGGCAGCGGGCGGTGGGCGTTCCGGCCATTGGCTTGGTCGAGAAATGCGCGCCGAGCGCCGCGAGGTCGTGGCGGAAAATCCGGCCCAGCTCATCGTCGGCCACCTTGCCCATGAAGGCCGCCTTGCCGCCGAAGCTGGCGTAACCGGCGACCGTGTTGGCCGCCGAGCCTCCCGACGCCTCGACCGCGCTGCCCATCTTGGCGTAGAGCTCTTCGGCGCGGGCCGTGTCGATCAGCTGCATGCTGCCTTTGGCGATATTTTCGCGCGTCAGGAATTCGTCGGTGCCGGGCGCGAGAACGTCGACGATGGCATGGCCGATGGCGCACAGGCCGAAAGAAGCAGACATAGAATTATCCTTAATGGGGTTATGGGGGCAGCCTTAGTTGCGGGCATGCGACAGACGGAAGCTCTCGATTTCTTCGAGAGCGGGCAGGGCGTTCGACCAGGTGAGGATCGAATCGCCCTTTCTGCCGCGCGATATGGCGACGAACTGCCATTCCTGCTGTCCGTCGCGGTAGATGGTGGCGATGGTTCCCTTGGCGACGTCGAAGCCGCGCTCGCTCGCGATCCGGTACAGCACTTCCTCGCGCAGGATATAGCCGCGCTTGAAGAACAGCACCACGGAAATGGCGTGGCGCTTGGGCAGGAAAATCTCTATTTTTCCTCCCCACATCATGAATCCCGCCGACAAAAGAGTCAGCAGGGTGCCCGCCGTGTAAAAGCCGACGCCGACCAGAACGCCGATCGCCGACGCCGCCCAGATCGACGCCGCCGTGGTCAGGCCGCTGATATTGAGGCCGTCTTTCATGATGATTCCGGCGCCGAGAAAGCCGATGCCGGTCACGATGCCCTGAATGGTGCGGGTGGGATCGACCATGCCGGTGACCGCGAAATGCCCGCCGAACCATTCATGCGGATAGCCGGAAATGGCCGTGAGCGCCGCCGAAGCCATGCAGACCAGGCCGTAGGTCTTCATGCCCGCCGCGCGGCCGTGATAAGACCGCTCATAGCCGACGAACAGGCCCAGTACCAGCGCGACGAAAAGATTGCCGAAGACAACCAGGTTGGCTTCGAGTTCCGTCGAGGTCCAGTAATCGGCGAAGGGGATATGGCTCATGTCAGGCAGCGGATGGCGGAAGACGGGACATTATATGCCGGTACTATTTCTGATTCTTGGCCTTCTGTCATCTGGCATTAACTAAAGCGGTCCATCGCCGCCCGGATCGAGGCGAAGACCGCCACCGGATTCGCGCCGTCGAGCGGAAAGCCGTGGCGGGCGAGCGTCTGCTGGAATGCCGGCTGGTCGCAGCGCAGGAACGGATTGAAGCGGGTTTCGACCTCGATCGTCGAGGGCAAGGTCGGCGTGCCGTGGCGGCGCAGTTCCTTGATATGCCGGACATGGGTGAGAAGCTGCGGATTGTCCTTGTCCAGCATCAGCGCGAAGCGCGCGAAATCCTCGGTGTATTCATGGCCGCAATAAACCTTGGTGGCGGGCGGCAGGGCGCGAAGCTTCTGCAGCGATTCCCACATGACCGGGGGCGTGCCTTCGAACAGCCGCCCGCAGCCGAGCGAGAACATCGCGTCGCCGCAGAACAAGGCTTCGAGGCCGGGAAAGTAAAAGGCGATATGACCCGCGGTATGGCCGGGCACGGCGATCACCTTGCCGCGCAGGGTGGAGAAGGTGACGGTGTCGCCCTCTTCGACCCCCCGGTCGAGGGTCGGAATCTTCGCCCGCTCGGCGCTCGGCCCGATGACGGCGGCGCCATAGGCTTTCTTGAGCGCGGCGCTGCCGCCGATATGGTCGTTATGGTGATGGGTGCAGAGAATCAGCGTCAGATGCCAGTCGCGCTTTTTGAGCGCGCGCTTGACCACGTCGGCATCGCCCGGATCGACGACCATGGCGAGGCCAAGCTCGGTGTCGCCGATCAGGTAGATATAATTGTCGGCGAAGGCCGGAAGGATATCGAGCGTGAACATCGGATGGCGGATGCCGGAAGACGGATGATGAAAGTCCCGGAACAGTATGGCATATTGCCCTGCCTGTCATCTGACATCTGCTTTCTGACATCCGGCGACATCCGATGCCCGACCTCGTCGATCTGAGAACCTTCTACCACACGCCGCTGGGTCAGGCGGCGCGGCGGCTGTTGCGGCAGAAAATGCTGCAATTCTGGCCCAGCCTCGGCGGCATGAGCGTGATGGCGCTGGGCTACGCCACGGTTTTGATGCGTCCCTATGTCGGCCAGGGCGCGCATGTCATGGGCTTCATGCCGGCGATGCAGGGGGTGAGCGCCTGGCCGCGCGAGGGGCCGAACCGCAGCTGCCTTGTCGAGCCTTTCAATCTTCCGCTGCCCGACAATTCCGTCGACCGCGTGGTTTTGCTGCATATGCTGGAAAGCTCGGAGAATATCGCCGCGAGCCTGCGCGAGGTCTGGCGGGTGATGAAAAGCGGCGGCCGCATGATCGCCATCGTGCCGAACCGCCGGGGCATCTGGGCGATGAGCGACGCGACGCCGTTCGGCGCGGGCCAGCCTTTTTCGCCGTCGCAGTTCAAGGACATTCTGCGCGACAATAATTTCCTGCCCGAGCGCGCCGCGCGGGCGCTTTATTTGCCGCCCTGGCACGGCGCGCTGTGGCTGAAGCTCGCCGATACGGCGGAAAAATGGGGCGGCGCGATGTTTCCGACTTTGGGCGGGGTTCTGCTGATCGAGGCCAGCAAGCAGCTTTACGCCCCCGTCGGCCCCGCCCGCGCGCGGCAGCGCAAGGCGCTGGTCATGCCGTCGCCATTCCTGCCCGCGCCCGGCGGGCCGCTGGCGAGCAGATGAACACCCCGTTAGCGGTTAAGCTCTGAGCGTTGTTTCTGCTGTGCTGGCGAGAAGAGCCGCTTGGTCGTTAGCCGCATTCTTGTCACCCGCTTTCAAGCGCGCGAAATCGATGCGCGTGAAGTAGCGTTTCGCAAGCCCCTCAAGGCCCGGAATGACCGGGTTTGTATTGAAATATAATGCCGAGGCCAATTCGCTTCCCGGATAAATTTCCGCCGCGTCGCAATCGAGCGTCATCATATTGAAGACGGCGGATTCTTCCTTGATGTAGTTTATGGACTGTTCCCGGAAAGCAGCTTCATTGCCAATAACGATTCCGCGCGCCTTCCACCGGCTGATTATGCCTTCAATGTCCTGCATAATGGCCGAAGTAAAATCCGGATTGCTTTCGGCCTGCCTGCCTATTAGCTGCATGTGCTGCGGGAAATCAGGCCGGTCGATCCATTCATTCCATCGGCTGATGCTGTAGGGCTTTTTCAAATCCGACAGAGAATCCTGAACGCGCGCGAGCCACATGGCGCCTTCGGCCAAGGCGACGATTTTGGCGGCCCGGTCATTGACTCCGCCGGCAATGAGATTATAGCGCTGCAAAGTATCGTTCACGCTTACGATCACATGCTTGATATTGGCGCTTCGATTAAGCCAGTCGACCAATGCGGCAAACTTCATCCCCTCATGATAGGGCGCGCCGACGCTAATCATAAGTCTGACTGTATCGTATGCCCGCCAGCCCGCGCCGTTCTTGATGCGCACGGAATAACGGATATCGTTATTCATGATCCATGGCATGTTAGTCATAATTGATCTCCGCGGTGGAAGGCGGCGGCAGCGGGCATGTGGACCACATGAAATCGAACAGGTTCTTTTGCGCCGTGACCACGTGACGATTGCGTATGACTAAGGCACTGTCATCACCACCCTCGGTATTCAGGATCATGGTCGCCAATTTGTCCCCATAGATCACGATGGCGGCGTTGTGGAAATATCGCGAGGGCAGGCATCGGTATTCCTTGGCGTGGCCATAATAAGCCGTGTCGCCTTCGCGAATCAAGGAACGCATCTTGATGCCGCTGCGTCTAAGGCGTCGGTAATTCTCGATGACTGGCTCCGGCGAAACGCTATCCACGACGCAGGCGAATAATGCTTCGGCCTTCTCTTGTCCGGCGAGCGTATGGATAACATCGTCGAGCAAGCGCACATATACATTATCGCCTTCGATCATTGTTATGGCGTCATCGCGCATTTTGACGCCGTCATGGTCGGTAAACTCGACCCCATGCTCTGCGAAAACCTGCGTGATGTCGGTGATTGTGCCGACGCGGGGCTGAACCGTGCCGTCCTCGATCTTGCGGATGCCCTGCGCCGTCAAGCCTGCCTCGGCGGCAAGCTCTTCCTGGCTCATATCAAGCAAGGCGCGCGCGGCGCGTATCTGGCGTCCGGTAATCATGAAAATGGGATAACTCTGTGGATAAAAACTGTAACGATTAACCTTTGGAAAGTTACTAACAGACCCATTAACGAAAATCAATCCATATTTTCTATATCGAAAAAAGAAACTTTACTGGACTTTTTAAGAAAATTTTAATATAAAGCCACTAATTTCGGCTTATCGGTGTTGCAACGCCATATTTATGGGCGGAATGCGGAGGCTGCGGTCGCGGTAATCGCCTGCAATCGAGAGCCTGAAAAATAAAGGCGAGAACCAAGAGAAAACAAGGACATAAACAGGGATCAACTATGGCTGTCATGACCTATAAAAATCTTGTGGATCGATACGGCCAGGACATGGCCTTCGATCTTTTGATCACCATCGAGAAGATGGCCAAGATCAGGGATTCGATCACCCTCGACGAGGAAGAGCGGCTGCAGCGGGCGCTGGCGGTGCTGGATAAGGCTGAACTCGCCGCCTAATCAGGCGTATATCCGCAAAATAAGGCGTGCCCTGCAAAGGACGCGCCTTTTTAATGTCTCATGCTATAAAAACGACGATTCTCCTTATGCCGGGATCGTTAACTGCCCCCATGCTGAACGCAAAACCGCCGCCTAGAAAAATCTACCGCATTCCGCCCGGAAAGCGGCTCTACGCCGTGGGCGACATTCACGGCCGCATCGACCTGCTGCGCCGCCTGCTCGACATGATCGGGCGCGACGCGGCCACGATTCCCGACAAGGAGAAGGAACTGGTCTTTCTCGGCGATTATGTCGATCGCGGACTCAAGTCGAACGAAGTTCTTTCGCTGCTCCATTTCGGCCTGCCGAAAATATTCAACCCCATCTTCCTGCGCGGCAATCACGAAGACGCGATGCTGCGCTTCATCGACGGCGATCTCGGCGTGGCGGCCAACTGGTTTCATTTCGGCGGACGGGAGACGATCGCCAGCTACGGCATGCCGCTGCCGCCGCGCAATCCCTCGCCGGAGCAGGCCGCCGCCATCCATGCCGCGCTGCTTGCCGCCATGCCCGCCGAGGATTTGGCTTTTCTGCGCGCCACGCGGCTTTACCATCAATGCGGCGATTACGGTTTCGCGCATGCCGGGGTGCGGCCCGGCGTGCCGCTTCAGCAGCAAAAAGCCGCCGATCTCATGTTCATCCGCGGCGAATTTCTGAACAGCGACGCCGATTTCGGCGCCCTGGTGGTGCATGGCCATACCATTGCCCCGGAGCCGGAAGTCCGCCATAACCGTATCGGCATCGACACGGGAGCCTACGCGACCGGCAAGCTCACATGCCTGGTTCTTGAAGGGAGCAAACGCAAGTTTGTGCAGACATGACCTCAATTGCAGAACAGGTTGCCGCAGAACAGTCCGTAGCAGAACGGCCCGCCGCCCGCCGCAAAAGCTTCACCATCCTCAACGAGGAACATAGCCGCCGCTGGTTCATGAATTGCCTGTTCGCGGGATTCCTGGCCGCGCTGGCTCTCGCCCCTCTGCCGCTCGGCTCCAACCGCATGTGGTCGTCGAGCCTGCTGACGGTATGGAACAGCCTGCTGCTGCTTATCCTGATGGCCGGATGGCTCTTGCAGCCGCGTCTCATTGCTGTGCCGATGAAGAAATCCATGACCGTCGCCTTCGCGCTCATGCTGCTGACGCTCGCCTGGATCGTGCTGCAGACGACATCGCTGACGCCGGAATCATGGCATCATCCGCTGTGGCAGGAGGCGGCCGAACTCCTCAAGCGCCAGGGCTTCAAGGACGCCGAAACCGGCGGCGCGATCGCGCTCGATTCCGGCGCGGCGCTCGCGGGGCTGGTGCGTCTGCTCGGCTATATCGCGAGCTTCTGGCTGGCCTATTTCTTCGCGCTCGACGCGCATCGCCCCCGGATCATCCTGCTCGTTCTCGTCGTCGCGGGCCTGGGCTATGCCGCCTACGGCTTCTCGGTCCAGGCTTCGGGATCCAATCTGGTGCTGTGGTATCCCAAGCGCGCCTATATCGACAACATGACCTCGACCTTCTTCAACCGCAATTCCTACGCCGCCTATGCCGGTCTTGGGATGCTGTGCGCGCTTGCCTATATGATCCAGAGCTGGCGCCGCGCGTGGCGCAAATCGTCCCAATTGATGCAGTGGCGCGATTTTCTGGCCAAGCTGGCGGGCGGCGAAATCATCTGGGTGCTGCCGCCGGTCGCGCTGCTGATGGCGCTGCTGCTTTCCTCCTCGCGCGGCGGCTTCGCGAGCTCGATGGCGGGGTTGGCCGTGCTGGCGCTCGGCTTCGCGATCAACAAGCGGCTGAGATGGCGGTGGGTCGCGGCGATCTTCGGCGGCGCGTTCGTCGTCATTTTCATGACGATGGCCATAGGCGGCAACGAGCTTGCCGCGCGGCTCGACACCGGCACCGTGATCAGCGATCTGCCGCTGCGCACCAATGTCTACGAACTGACCTGGGAAGCCATCAAGGTCAATCCGTGGTTCGGCTACGGCTACGGCAATTTCGACGCCGCCTTCCGCCTGTTCCGCGATTCCACCATCGCCGGCTGGTACGAGCAGGCGCATGACGAATATCTGGAGATGGCGATGGATCTCGGCATTCCCGCCGCACTGGCCTGGTTCACCGCGCTGGGAATCATGATCGTGCGCTGCCTGCGCGGCATGGCCGCGCGCAAAAAAGACGGCATCTATCCGGTGCTGGCGCTGGCGGCCACGACGTTGGTCGGGCTGCATTCGATCCTGGATTTCAGCCTGCAGATCCCGGCCATCGCCGCCACCTACGCCGCGATTCTCGGCGCCGGCGTCGCGCAAAGCTGGACGACGCAGGAAATAAAGGACGCCGCCGAGCGCGATCTTTAAGAGGCCCGCTTTTTCGCCAAGCGCCCTTCGATCATGTTCCAGAATTTCTCTTCCATCCTGTCCGCGCCCTGCAGGCCGTAGAGCGTATTGGCGTCGAAGAAGCCGGCGGGCGAGGTGACGTTGATCTCGCCGACCAGCCCCGCCATCAGGTCGATGGCCGCGAACAGGATGCCGCGCCGGGCAAGTTCGCCGCTGAAACGGGCGATAACGGCGCGTTCTTCCGCCGCGATTTCGCAGGGCTTGATATGCGCGCCCGCGCCGATATTGACGCGGAATTCGCCCGCTTTCGGCACCCGACTGTAGGCGGCGGCGATCTGGCCGTCGACAAGGAGGACGCGCTTATCGCCCTTGACGATTTCAGGAATGAATTTCTGCGCTACGCATGGCAGGCCGCCAAGATCGCGCAGATAATCGACGATTGCCGTTTCCGGAGCCTGCGCGCCGAGGCGCACGACGCCCTTGCCGCCGTAACTATAGAGCGGCTTCAGCACGATATCGCCATGCCGGGCGAGGAAAGCGGCGATAGAGGCCGCATCGCCGCTGACTAAAGTCGGCGGCATGAGATCGGGCCAGCGGGCGATGAACAGCTTTTCCGGCGCGTCGCGCACCGCGCGCGGATCGTTGACGATCAGCACTTGATCCGCGATCAGCTCCAGCAGATAGGTGCTGGTGATATAGGCCATGTCGAAAGGCGGATCCTGGCGCAGAAGCACGACATCGAATCCGGCCAGATTTTCTTCCGACGGCGCGGCCAATTGCGGTATCTTCGCGGGATCGTCCCACGCCGCGACGAAAGCACCGCGCGCCGTCAATGCGCCGCTACCTTCACTTTTC
This sequence comes from Alphaproteobacteria bacterium, assembly GCA_037200005.1. Lineage (NCBI taxonomy): Bacteria > Pseudomonadati > Pseudomonadota > Alphaproteobacteria > Alphaproteobacteria bacterium. The sequence goes on from JBBCGY010000001.1 coordinate 278,450, forward strand.
CATGACATATCATTCGGCTGATAGACGAAAATCTCCGCGCCGCGCCGCAACGCGCCGCGCATCATCGCCAGCGTCGTGTCCTCCGGCGCGTCGAGCCGGTCGAACGCATCCATTTGCACCGCCACGCGCATCATTTTCATGTTCATCGCTTTCATTTACAGGCCCTCCCAAGCGTTCGGAATATGGCGCGGCGCGCGCAAGGGAGCAACCAGCATTAAATCGAATCGTATGGCGCTGTCCGTCAAGCCCGGATGCCGCGCGAGAAACATGCTGGCCGAACGCCGCAGCCGGTCGCGCTGCGGCGAGGTGAAGGCGAGGGCGGCGTCCGCCATATTTTGCCGCGCCTTGACCTCGATGACGGCGACCACGGCGCCGCGCGCGGCGATGATGTCGATTTCGCCGAACGGCGAGCGGTACCGCGCCGCGAGGATTCGGTAGCCCTTGAGCCGCAGCAGGCAGCGGCACAGGAACTCCGCCCATAATCCATAGCGATGCCGCCGCCGCCGGGCCTTCATCTTGATCTTCGCCTTGTTCATGTCTTGCCGCGCAATTCCAGCGCCCGCTCATAGACCTTGCCGCGCGGGATGCCCGTCGCATCCGCGACCTCGGCCACGGCGTCGCGCAGGCTTTTCCGCTCGAGCGCCTCGGCCAGCAAGCCGTCGAGATCGGCGGTTTGTTCCTCGGGCAGGGGCGGCGCGACGACGATGGTGATCTCGCCCCGCGCGGGATTCGAGGCATAATGCGCGGCGAGAACGGGCAGCGCGTCGCGGCGCGATTCTTCATGCAGCTTGGTCAGCTCGCGGCAGATGGCGGCTTGCCGCGCGCCGAAAATCTCCGCCATGTCGGCGAGCGTCGCGGCGAGGCGGGACGGCGATTCGTAGAAAATCAGCGTCGCGGGAACGGCGCTCCATCGTTTGAGCTCGTCGCGACGCGCCTTGCTTTTGGACGGCGGAAATCCGGCGAACAGGAACGGCTCCGGCGGCAGCGCGGAAAGCGCCAGCCCCGCCGTCACCGCCGACGCGCCGGGACAGACGGTTACGGGCAGCCCGGCCTGCAGCGCGGCGCGCGCCAGCCTGAACCCCGGATCGGAAACCAGCGGCATGCCCGCGTCGCTGACCAGCGCCAGGCTTCCCCCATAAGCGAGCTTTTTCATGATCTCCGGCAGCCGGGCGGCTTCGTTATGGTCGTGATAGGAAATCATCGGCCGGGAAAGCCCATAGGCGTGGAGCAGCGCGCCGGTTACGGCGGTATCCTCCGCCAGCACCGCGTCGGCGAGCATCAGCGTAACCAGAGCCCGCAGCGTGATATCGCCGCGATGGCCGATGGGCGTGGCGACGAGATAAAGTCCCGCGGGGAGTTTACTTGGCGCCGCGCCGCCGGTAATGTCGTCTTGAGCGAGCGCGGCCAGACGCTGCGCCAGACGGGCAAAATTCCATGATAGCGATGCAGGCACGACAGGGGCGAATTCCGGCGCGGTTTCAGGCGCGCGGACAGAGGCGGCGGTTTTCGTGCGCGAATCTCCGCGCGGTTTTTTTCCGGGCCTTTTTGCTGCCATTGATCTTGCTCCTCGGGCTGGGCGCTTGCGCCGATTCCACCCATAGCCGATTTGACGCTTCCCGCCAAATGCAGGCGGCTTCGCCCGCGCCGCCGGCGGCGCAGGGACAGATCGCCGCGCCGCCCGCGCCGATTCCCGCCGCCGATATCGTGAAAGTCGGAATCCTTCTGCCCTTGAGCGGCGCGCAGGCTCCGCTCGGCCAGGCGATGCTCAATGCCGCGCAGATGGCGGTGTTCGACGGCGGCGGCAATAATTTCGAGCTTCTGCCCCGCGATACCGGCGACAGCCCCGCCGGGGCGCAGGCGGCGTTCCGCGACGCGGCGTCTTCGGGCGCGCGGCTGATCGTCGGCCCGGTCTTCGCCGCCCAGGCCGCCGCGATCAAGCCCGCCGCCGCCCAGGCTGGAATCAACGTCCTGGCGCTCACCAGCGATTCCAGCCTGGCGCAGCCCGGCCTCTATGTCATGGGCTTTTCTCCCGGCGCGCAGACCAGGCGCATCGTGGCCTTTGCCATAGCGCGCGGCAGCCCGCGCCTCGCGGCGCTGATTCCCGCGGGCGCTTACGGCGATATCGTGTCCGCGGCGCTGCGCGAAACGGCGGCGCGCTATGGCGGCGCGATCGTCGTCGCGCCGCGCTATAATCCCGGCGGCGAGACGGCGGCTCTGGAAGCCGTCGCGGCGGAGCGCGGCCAGATCGACGCGCTGCTGATCGCCGAAGGCGGCGAATCGCTACAGCGCATCGCGGCTTTATTGCCGAATTATCAATTGGCGGGAGGGCAATTAGCAGGGGGGCATGTCCGCCTGCTCGGCACGGGATTGTGGGACGAGGATAATCTGGCGCTACGCGCGCCCGCGCTCGCGGGCGGGTGGTACGCGGCGCCTTCGCCCGCCGAGCGCCGCCGCTTTATCGCCAATTACCGCGCCGCTTTCGCCGCCGTCCCGCCCCGCCTTGCCACCATCGCTTATGACGCGACGGCGCTGGCGGTGACCTTGGCCAGACGCGGCGTGCGTGTCGACGCGGCCTCGCTGACCAATCCCAGCGGATTCGCGGGCGTCGACGGCATTTTCCGGCTCAATGCGGACGGCATGGCCGAGCGCGGCCTCGCGGTCAACCAGGTCGCCGCCCAAGGCGTCCAGCCCATCGATCCCGCGCCGGCAAGCTTTACCGGTTCAGAAAACAGATGACGGGGGCCGCAAGACGAATGACAGAAGGCGGAAGACAGCCGGCGCATTTTCATGCGCCGTGCGCAACACTTCGTCTTCTGGCTCTCGTCCTCTGTCTTCTGTTGTCGCTATTCTGTATCCCGGCCTTCGCGGACGGATTGTCGCCGGTCGATCTGCAGTATTATCGGCAGGCCTTCAAGGCGCTCGACCAGGACAAGGCGACCGCGGCGCTGCTTCATGCGGGCCGCGCGAAAGACCGCACGCTGCTCAAGGTCGTGCAGGGCGCGGTCATGGCGATGGACGACAATCCCTATGATTTCGCCGCGACGTCGAGCTTCGTCGAGCGCAATAAAATCTGGCCGGAGCGCCGCGCGATTATGGCGCAGATGGAGAAAAAGCTTCCGGATTCCATGACCTATTCCCAGATCGCGCATTGGTTCGACGCCCATCCGCCGATCAGCATGCGCGCCTTCGACCGCTATATCGCGGCGCTGCGGGCGCTGCGCGACGAGCGCGCGGCGACGATGATCCGCGCGCGCTGGATCGGCGGCGATTTCGACCGCGAAGGGCAAAATGATTTTATCGCCCGCCATGGCGATGCGCTGCGCGCGCAGGATCACGCGCGGCGGCTCGACCGGCTGATCGAGGATAGCCGGAACGACGATGCGAGGCGGATGGCAAGCCTGGTCGATGGCGGCCAGCGCGCGCTCATCGCGGCGCGGCTTGCTCTGGCGTCGGGCGATTCGCGCGCCGCGGGCCTGATCGGGCAGCTGCCGCCGGCCTTGCGCGACGATCCGGGCCTGCTGCTCGACCGGTTGCGCGCGGCGCGCCGCCGCGACGACGATATCGAGGCGGTGAGCCTGCTCGGCCGGCAGCCCGCCTCGGTGTCCTCGCCGGAAAGCTGGTGGAACGAGCGGCATATCGTCATCCGCCGCATGATGGAGCGCGGGGATAATCAGGCGGCCTACGATCTTGCGCTCAAACATGGGTTGAGCGAGGGGCAGGCTTTCGCTCAGGCCGAATTTCTCGCCGGATGGCTGGCGCTGCGTTTTCTGCATGACGCTTCCGAGGCCCGCGAGCATTTCTCGAAACTGTATGAGGCCAGCCTTTATCCCATCAGCAAGGCGCGCGGCGCGTACTGGCTGGCCCGCGCTTATGCGGCGCGCGGCGACGGCGAGCAGGCGCGCTCATGGTATAAAAAGGCGGCGCAATATCCGCTGACCTTCTACGGGCAATTGGCCCTGGCGCAGCTCGATCCGAAAGCGGTGCTGAATATCGCGCCGGATGCCGCGCCGAGCCAGGACGAGCGCGACGATTTTTCCCGCAAGGAATTCATCAAGATCGCGCGCCAGCTGCATCAGCTCGGAGAATCCTCGCGGGTCAAAAAATTCCTGTATGCCGCCGCCGAACAGGCGGAGGGCCGGAAAGATTTCACCATGATCGCCCAATTCGCGCTGAAGCTGGACTATCCGGACTGCGCGGTGCGAATCGCCAAGACGGCGACGCAGAAGGGGTTCATGCTGGCCGAGGGCTATCCGCTGCCCAGGATCGACCTGCCGCGCGAACCGGAACCGGCGCTGATTCTCGCGTTGATCCGGCAGGAGAGCATGTTCGATCCCGACATCGTCAGCCCGGCGGGCGCGCAGGGACTCATGCAGCTCATGCCCGGCACGGCGCGCGATCTCGCCCGCAAGCTTTCGATCAAATACAAGAAAGACCGGCTGTTCGATCCGAATTACAATATGCGGCTCGGCAGCCGCTTTCTCGCCGACCGGCTCGATCAATTCAGCGGGTCGTTCATCATGGCGACCGCTTCTTATAACGCGGGGCCGGGCCGGGTCAGGGAGTGGTGCTCGACATTCGGCGGGCCGCAACAAGGATCGCAGCAGGGCCTCGACCCGGTGGACTGGATCGAGCTGATCCCGATATACGAGACCCGCAATTACGTTCAGCGCGTCATCGAAGGGACGCAAATTTATCGCGCGCGCCTCCGTGGCGGGCGCGCGCCCTTGAAAATCATGGAAGATTTGCAGGCCATAGGCCGGTAAGCATATTTTATGCCATGTTGGGCCATGCCGATTTTACTGGCGCGCTTATACCGATTTGCGTTAGATTTACCTCTATGACGATGCTCGATCTTATGGCGATGCTGGCCTTGACCGCCCTGGGCATGACCGTCGGCGTCATCGCGGCGGCGGCCATGTTCGTTCGCCGCCAGCGTCAGGCTTTGATGCGCGCACTCGAAGACAATAACAGGCAGCAGGCCGAGGCGATGCAGCAGATGGTGGCCGCGCTGACGGCGGCGCAGCAGCGGCAGCGGCAATCCGAGCAGCAGATGCAAAGCTTGGCCCAGGCGGCGCTGCGTTTGCGGCAGGATCTGACGGCGCTTGCCCAGCGCGTCGAACGCGGCCAAACCGACACCGCCACCGACCGCGTTTTGCACTAACAATCGATGGCGCCCGCCGACGCCCAGCAAACCTTTCATCTGCATTTGGTCTCCGACGCCACCGGAGAGACGATCAACGGCGTCGCCCGCGCCTGCCTCGCGCAGTTCGAGGACGTTTCGGTGCAGGAGTATTTCTGGAACCTGATCCGCAGCCCCAAGCAATTGGAACTCGCCATGATGGGCATCAGCCGCAAGCCCGGCCTGGTGCTGTACACATTCGTCGACGAAAATCTGCGCCGCGACCTGGAGGCTTGGTGCCGGGATTATAATATTCCATGCCTGTCGCTGCTCGATCCGGTCTTGCAAAGCCTCGCCAATTTCTTCGGCCGCCCCTTCGCGCACCAGCCCGGCAAGCAGCACCGGCTCGACGCCGAATATTTCGCCCGCATCGAGGCGATGGATTACGCCATGGCGCTCGATGACGGCCAGGGCGGCGATCATCTCGCGGAAGCCGATGTCGTCGTGCTGGGCGTGTCGCGAACCTCCAAGACTCCCACCTGCCTTTATCTCGCCGGACGCGGCGTCAAGGCCGCGAATGTGCCCGTCGTGCCGGGCTGCCCCTTGCCGCCCGCACTCGAGACTTTGGCCGGAAAATTGATCGTCGGCCTGACCAAAGACCCGCATTCGCTGGTGGAAATCAGGCTCAATCGCCTGAAACTATTGCATGGCGACCGCAGCGCCGATTATGTGGATATCGAGAAAGTGAAAGAGGAAGTCGTGTTCGCGCGGCGGCTTTTTTCTCGCCTCGGCTGTCCGGTCATCGACGTGTCGCGCCGCTCGATCGAGGAGACCGCCGCCGAGATCATGATGCTGTTAAGCGCGCATAAACTCAAAGGGGAAACCACCGCATGATTTCCGGTTCCACGCGATTGCTCGGCGTCGTCGGCGACCCGGTGCGCCACTCGCTTTCCCCCGCGCCTGCATAATTACTGGCTGCGGCAATACGGCCTCGACGCCGCCTATCTTCCGCTGCCGGTGAAGGAAGAAGATTTTTCGGCCGTGCTGCGGGCCTTGCCGCGCCTCGGCTGCCTCGGCGTCAATGTAACCATTCCGCATAAAGAAGCTGCCTATGCCCTGGTCGACACCTGCGATCCGCTCGCGGCGCGCATCGGCGCGGTCAATACCGTCGTCATCGAGAAAGACGGCATGCTTCACGGCGCGAATACCGATATTTACGGCTTCAAGACCAATCTCGAGCAGGCGGGATACGACATGAAATCCGGCGCGGCGCTGGTGCTCGGCGCGGGCGGCGCGGCGCGGGCGGTTCTTGCGTCGCTGCAGCAGGAAAACTGCCCGCGGATCTTTCTCGCCAACCGCACGCCGGAACGCGCCGCCGCCCTCGCCGCGCATTTCGGCGATCCCGTGACTGCCCTTCCGTGGGAGGAGCGAGAAACCCATCTGGGCGCGATCAAGCTTGTGGTCAATACGACATCGCTCGGCCTCGATGGCGCCGACGATGTGCCGCTCGATCTGTCGGCGCTGCCCGGGGAGGCCGCCGTCTGCGATCTGGTTTACCGGCCGCTGGAAACCGGCCTGCTGCGCCGGGCGCGTTCGCGCGGCCTGCGCGCGGTGGACGGCCTTGGCATGCTGCTGGGACAGGCGCAGGAAAGCTTCCGCCTGTGGTTCGGCTTCGCGCCGGACGTGACGCCGGAACTGCGCCGCCATGTGCTGGAGCAATAAATGATCGTGGTGGGATTGACCGGCTCGATCGGCATGGGAAAGAGCCTTACCGCCGCCATGCTGCGCAAGATGGGCTATCCGGTGCATAGCGCCGACACGGCGGTTCATCATGCGCTCGGCGAAGGCGGCGCGGCGGTGGAAGCGGTTGGCGCGCTGTTTCCCGAAGCCCTCAAAGACAACATGATCGACCGGAAGATTCTCGGCGGGAAAGTGTTCGGCGATCCGGAAAAACTGAAACAGCTGGAAGCGATCCTGCATCCTTTGGTGCGGCGAAGCGAGGAGGAGAAAATCGCCCGCGCGCACGCGAATGGCAGCCCCGCCGTCATCCTCGACATTCCGCTGTTGTTCGAGACCGGCGCGGAAACGAGATGCAACGCCGTGATCTGCGTCACCGCGCCCGCCTGGATCCAGAGGCGGCGGGTTCTCAAGCGCCCCGGCATGACCGAAGAAAAATTCGCGCGCATTCTCGCGGCGCAAATGCCCGACGCGGAAAAACGCCGCCGCGCCAACTATATCGTGCAGACCGGATTCGGACGCTGGGCCGCTTTCCGGCAGCTGCGGCGGATCATGAAGCGGTTGACAACTGACAACATTCAGTTTACAGTCCAAAAATGATAAGGAGCTTCAAGCATCGCGGGCTGAAGCGGCTCTATGAGGATGGCGACCGGAGCGGAATCCGCCCCGATCTGCTCGATGCGGCGGAAGATATACTCGCCCGCCTTGACGAAGCGGATACGCCGCAGGCGCTTAACCTGCCGGGATACAGGCTGCACCCGCTCAAGGGCGGCTTAAAAGGATTCTGGTCGGTCACGGTGCGGCGCAATTGGCGGATTATTTTCCGCTTTGTCGGCGCGGACGCGCTCGATGTTGAGCTTATCGATTATCATTAGGAAAAGGACCAAGATCATGCCGATGAAAAATCCCCCGCATCCCGGGCGCAGCATCAAGACCGCGTGTCTTGAGCCGCTGAAACTGTCCGTCACCAAGGGCGCGGAGGTTTTGGGCGTGACGCGGCAGACGCTCACCAAGCTCATCAATGGCCGCTCGGGCATCAGTCCGGAAATGGCGATTCGCCTCTCCAAGGCTTTTGGCAGCACGGCGGAAACCTGGCTTCGGATGCAGCTTGCCCACGACCTTGCCAAGGCAAGAAAGGGCGAAAGCAAGCTCCATATCCGCCGCCAGCATATGCCGGAAGAATCGCGAGCGCATTCATAATCCCTGCAAAACCAGCGCCATCGCCGCGCCCATGAGCGCGGCGGCGGGAAGCGTGAGCAGCCAAGCGAGGGCGATGCGCCGCGCCATGCTCCACTGGATCTTTTGCCGAAGCCCGACGCCGATGATGGAGCCGGTCGCGGCATGGGTGGTGGAAATCGGCAGATGCAACAGTGTGGCGATGAGAATCGACAGCGCCGCGCCGGTCTCGGCGCAAAAGCCGCCCTGCGGCCGAAGCTGCGTGAGCCTGAATCCCAGCGTGTAAATGATTCGCCAGCCGCCCGCGAGCGTGCCGAGTCCCATCACCAGGTAGGAAAGCAGCAGCACCCAATAAGGCGGCTCGAACGCCGCGAGGCTGCCGCTTGCCACCAGCGCGCCGGTAATGATGCCCGCGGTTTTCTGGGCATCGTTGCTGCCATGCGTCAGGCTTAAAAAGGCCGAGGAGGCGAGCTGAAGCCGCCCGTAGAATTTATCGCCCGGCTTGCGCGCGGCGAGTTTCTCCAGCCTCTCCGCCGCGAACAGCAGCGCCGCGGACAAAGCCATGCCGATCAGCGGCGCGAGCAGCATGAAAAGCAGCGTCTGCGTCCAGCCCGACGCGATGATGACTTCAAGCCCCCTGCCCAGGCCCGCCGACGCCGCGTGATGCGCGATCGCCGCGCCGGCATAGCCGCCGAGCAGCGCGTGCGAGGAGCTGCTGGGCAATCGCCACCACCAGGTGAGAAGATTCCAGACGATCGCGCCGATCAGTCCCGCGAGAATGACAATGGGCGTGACCTGGGCGAGATCGACCATGCCGCTGCCGACGGTTTTGGCGACGCCGGTGCCGAATACGAACAGCGCCAGAAAATTGAATAGCGACGCCCACAGCACGGCGTAAAACGGCTTGAGCACCCGCGTCGCCACGATGGTCGCGACGGAATTCGCCGCGTCGTGAAAGCCGTTGATGAAATCGAAAACCAGCGCGACGGCGATAATCAGAATGGTCAAAAGCACGCGATCCTGTTCCTCATAAAATGCAATCAATTCCCCATTTTCGCGGGCCTGCGGCGTTCTTATACGCGATTGCGGGATTTCGCTATGGTTTTTACGCTGGCGCTCCTAATATGAACCGGTATTTTCAAGGAGCGTGCGCCATGGCGCATAAGACGGTGCAATTCATCGCGCAGGCTTTTTTGCAGGCCGGCAGTGAAGAGATGCAGCATTTCTATCTCGGCCTTTTGACGGGCGCGGTCAAAGACAAGCCCGCTTTGGCCGATTCCGTGCTTAAGCGCGCCTTGATCGAGACGCAAAACGCCGATCCCGCCATGCGGCGCGACGGCCTGGCGCTCATGCAAGCCGTGGCTTCCTTTCGTCCTGATTTAAGCGGCCAAATCTTCGAGGCCGCGAAACGGGCGATTCAAGCCGACGGCTATCCCAGCGTTCGCGCCGCCGGTCATAAAGCGCTCGGCGCGGCTTTGCCTTATTGTCCTGAGGACAGGGCCGAGGCGCTGCGGCTTACGCGAGCCGGTCTTGCGGATATGGCGCAAATCCGTGTCGTCGCGCAGTCCAATCTCGGCTTCATCGCGGGATTCTGGCCCGATCTTTCGGCCGCCGCCACCGCCAGCGCCGAGGCGGCGCTGCATAGGCCGCCGGAACGGTCGTCGGTGAGCGCGTCACCGCGCCCTTTCGAAAGAAAACAACACGGCTAAGAGACCATCTGAAAAGTCATGATGCCGGGCTGCAAACCACGCTTTCCTGCGCTTCCGGTGCTCACATATGTTGAATATGCTGCGCTCCCATGAAATCCTGTGGATTTCAAATCTCGGAAAGCGCGGTTTTCGCCTCGGCCCGATGACTTTTCAGATGGTCTCTAAGGGCGAGTCAGCCGAAGATTACTCCTTCAAAACGGCATTCTGCAATTCGACGAGCGCGGCGACGCCTTGTTGCGCGAGGCCGAGAAGGGCGGAAAATGCCTCGGCGCTGAACGGTTCCAGCTCGGCGGTGCCCTGGATTTCCACGATGCCGCCGCGCCCCGTGAGAACGAAATTCGCGTCGGCGCCGGCGTTTGAATCTTCGGCGTAATCGAGATCGAGCACCGGCACGCCCTGATAAAGGCCGCAGGAAATCGCCGCGACATTGTCGATCAGCGGCCATGATTTGACCACGCCGCGCTTTTGCAGATGGCGGCAGGCCAGAGCCAGCGCGACATAGCCGCCGGTGATCGCCGCCGTCCTCGTGCCGCCGTCGGCCTGGATCACGTCGCAATCGATCTTGATCTGAATTTCGCCGAGCTTTTCGCGGTCGGTCACGGCGCGCAGCGCGCGGCCGATCAGGCGCTGGATTTCCTGGGTGCGGCCGGTCTGCTTGCCCTTCGCCGCCTCGCGCTCGGTGCGTTCCGCCGTCGCGCGCGGCAGCATCCCGTATTCGCCGGTCACCCAGCCCAGGCCTTTGTTGCGCAGAAAGGACGGAACCTTCTCGCCGAGGCTGGCGGTGCAGAGAACGTGGGTGTCGCCGAATTTCACCAGGCACGATCCCTCGGCATATTTGGCGTAGCCGGGAATGAGTTCGATGGAGCGGGGCTGGTCTGGGCGTCGGCCGGAGGGGCGCATGAGAGGGTTTCAAATGCCGGAGAAAAGGGATTGGAAAGTGGCTGGTACAGCATTATCCGCCGGTTGTCATCCTGGATATCAGACCGGATTGGGGGCTTAACTTCTGAATACGGTCTTATGACGGGTAATTTTATTACTTTTTTTCAAAGGTAATCATTATGAAATTTTGGTTAATTTGTGGATAACCATAAATTGGGGAAGATTTAACTTTTGGATTCAAGATATTATGCCTGTATGCCAATACTTACCCCTCATGGATAACTAGATACTAAATTAATACAATATTCATAGATTCGGCGTCTGATTGTTGATACAGTAACAAAACTAAAGAAGTTAGTTTATTAACAAACGGGGGGAAGACATGAGAATGGAACCAACCAAGAGACTAGGCTCTGCCGAAGCCCAAAGCGCGTTTGCGGATTTCGCGGGCGGCATGGGCATGGGCATTATGGGGCCTGAGCGTAAAGCTCTTTTGGGTAGGGCATCTCGCCTCGCAGTCTCGGCGGTAGCAGGCGGCAACTCGCCGCACGCCAACGTTCCGACCCCAGCTGCCGGATAGGCGTCTTTCGATAGAATTAGCGCAAGGCGCGGTCCGCAAGGGCCGCGCCTTGTTGCTTTTACGGCGTGAATTCAGCTTTCTTTCACCGGATCATTCTAATCTTGCGAGATTAACTTTATGCCTACCGCAACTCTTGAGTTGCGATATTTACCTGAAAGTATTTCGTAAGCTTGCCCACATATTGGGGCGCGTGGTAAATTCGAGGCAAGCATAGAACTGGGCAATAATCGAGGAATTGATCATGGCGGAACAGGAAACACCCGTAAATAAGCCTTCAGGCCCCGAGATTCTCGCGGAGCTGCTGACCGATCCCGGCGTCGTCGATAGCGTGCGCGCGCGTTCCAGCAAAGATCAGCCCCATGCTTATGCGACCGCCGCCGATCTCCAGAATATCGAGGAAGCGGAACGCCGCCGCCATGCGGCCCCCAACGCCGTAAACCAGGATGCGCCCGTCAGCCCGCCGCCTGCCGCTCCAGTTGTTGCCGCCGCGCCGCCGGTTACGGCAGCGCCCGCCGTTCAAGCTGCCGTTCAAGCTGCGCCTCAAGCTGAAGGCGTGCAGGCCGACGATGTCGAAGCCATGGCCGATAGAATCCTGAGGCGCATACGCCGCAACACCCGGGAGCAGCGCGAGGAGAATGAAGAGGAATTCGACGATCTCCACAAACAGCTCAGAAAAATTCGCAGGGAACTCAGGAATCGGTCCAGCAACGATGAAGACGAAGAGGCCGGCAATCAGCGGCCGAGCGTCATCCAGCCGCCTGCGGGCACCGCCCAGGCTCAGCCTACATCCCAGCAGGCCGCCGACGTGGCGGAGCATTGGGGCCATTTCGGCACGCTGAAACTGATAGACCCGGTTGCCGGCCTCTATCATATCCCCCATAGGGATGGCGGCCATATGGCCGTTCAGCATAATCATATCGCCTATCACGGCAGCGCGGGAACCGACATCGATCTTATCGAGAACGGCGCGCTTCATGCCCAGAAATTCTGGGGCAGCCTGCAGTTCGCGCCGGATTCGACCGAAGAATTCAAGATCAAGATGTATGGCGCGGCGCTGGCGCACGGCGTTCCGGTGACCGGCTATCAGCCGGAGGGCGGGGCGCTGCAGATGGCGCAGCAATATGCGGAATATTTCGCGCAGCGGCGGCAGCCGGGCCAGAATCCGGCCGAGCCCGACATGGCGGGGCTGAACGGCGTGCAGAACGCGGCGCCCGGAACCGCCCCGCTTGGAACCCCCCCACTTGGAACTCCAGCGCCCGGCAATGGCGCGCCGGTCACGCAGGCTCAGGAAAGACAGGCGTTCGCGGAGGCTTTGGCCGCCGCGGGTTCCCCTTACGAAGAAGCGAAAGCCGAAGCGTGGTCCAATCTTGTCGAGCAGATTCCGGACGCGCGCTACAGGGTCGCCGCCGGCATGGAAGCGATGATGCAGCGGCCTTCGGAGGAAGCTTTCCTCAACTTTTTTGGCGGCGAACTCATTCTCGATAACGTCAAACACATACAAAATGACGATGCCTTCATCCGCCGCGCGCTTGATGTCGTTGTGGCGTACGGAAACGACGGACAAAAAGCTGACGCCGCGCAAGACCTCGCGGTGCTGGCCGCTGCGCTGCCTTCCAATACTCCGGCGACCCCCGAGCAAATCAACGACGCCCTTCTCAAGGCCAGGGCATCCGAGAGAGCGGGGAATGCCGACTTGCATCAGGGGGACGTTGCGGTTCTGGTGCAGCTTACCGATTCGCTGCCCAGCCCGCTCGACAGAATGAAAGAGTATGAGCGCGCCTTGGTCAGCAGCCCGCGCGGCTCGCTGCTGAACACGGTGGCGGGATCGAAGATTCTCGACAATCTCGATCAGGCGGCCCCCGGCCTCAGCCTCGACGAACAACTCGACATCGTCAATCTCGTCCGGCAGCACACCAGGCTCGGCTCTTACGTTCAGAACGAGGCTTCGGACCGGATGGAAGCTCTGATGGCGCAGGCGGCGAAAGCGGATCCCGCCGCGCAAATCGGTATGGCGCTGGGAGACGCGCTGGCGGCGCAGGCCGCGGGCGATAACAACGCCTATGGCCTGAAAGTGAATGCCTGGTCCGACCTTATTCAGACATTGCCGGAGGCGTCGCAACGAGTCGCGGCGTATCAAGCGGGCATGGCCGATCCGCGCGCCGACGATCAGCTCAAGGCGCTGGCCGGCCACATGATCATGGACGACGTGAAGAATTTGCCCGGCCCGCAGGAACAGCGCGAAGCCGTGGATTTCGTCGCCGCTCATGCCGCGCCCGGCTCCGAGCTGAAAGCTCGCGCCGAACTGGCGCAGCAAAAGCTCACGGAGCCGGAAATCGAGGTTCGCACCGACGCCTTTATCGGTGTTGACGTCACCCCGCTCGACCCGGTTGCGATAGCTCTCGCCGCGCTTAATAAAGACGGTAATGTCGGCCCGCTTCCCATCGTGACGATCGGCGAGGCGCCTCCTCCTCCTCCTTCCGTCCCGCAAAACGATCCGCTTCCTCCGGGTAGCGGCTCCTCGACCGGCGGCGGTTCGTCTCCGGACGGCGGCGGCTTTGCGGCGAGCAGCTTTGATGCCGCGCCGCATAATGACGCGGAGATCGCGCCGGTCGATCAAAAAGCCGTCGTGGCCGATCTGGCGGCCCTGGCGAAAAGCGCGCCGCCACGGTCGGAAGAAGAAAAAACTCTTGCCGCACAATGGTTCGACGAATCCCTTAAGCTGCCGTATAGCGAGCAGCTTGACGCCGCGCGGCAGGCGCTTTCGGACAAGTCCTCCACGGCGGGCAAATCTCCCACGATTCTGTCCTCCTTCCTTCAAGAGGAAGCCGTCGAGCAAATCATCAGTTTGGGCCGTGTCGTTAATATCGACCCCGCGCAGCGCGCCCAGGATTTGCAATCCGCCACGCTATCCACCACGGTCAACTCGCCTCAGGAAAAAAAGGCGTTCGAGGCCTGGAAGCAGGAAGTCGCATCGATGCCCGATGTGGTGCAGCAACTCGATGCCACCCTCGCGATGGATACGGCCACCAAGGGCGGCGCAAGAAACCATCTTTCCAAGCAAGCCGAAGCGGAACATGAAAGATATTTAGCCGTTTTCGTGGATGATGATGTGGATTCGGCGCCGTCGTCGAGCGTGGCTTCGGCCCCGCCCGCGCCGTCATCCAAACCGGCCTCCGCTCCGAGCGCTCCCATTCACGATACGCTTCCTCCGCCCTCCGCGCCCGATACGGTGCGGGATGGCGTCGCGGCTAAAGGTTCCAATGGCGCGGAGCCGCCCCCTATGACGCCTAGGGCAACGCCACCATCGTCGCCCGTCGCCGGAGACATGGCCGGAGTCGATCAGCTTATCGACGCTACTGCGGTTTCGACGTTCGAGGATACCGGACCGCCGACGGAGCCAAGCGCCCGGCGTCCCGATGCCGGTGCCACGGCGTCGTCCCGCAGCGTCGATGTCCAAACCGTGCAGGTTGCGCAAGCCGCCAAGCCTGAAATGACGGCTGAAATGGCGATCGAGAGTATAGAGGCGGAAAACCGCCCGTTGCTGATCGCCAACATAAAGACGGGCGCGGATGTGGAAGTATCGCTGGCGCTAGCGCGGGGAGGTAGGTCTCTGGAGCATTTGAACGACAAGGAACGCCAGGTGCTGGTTGCCTTAACGAAAAGGGAGATGGCGCTAGACAAAAGCGATGCGACGAAAGTGCTTAAATCCCCTTGGGAGGAACTAGCCCAGGCCGCCGCAAACGCAGGCAAGCCTGACGCTGCTCTGCCCTCATCTTCACCGACATCGCCCCGCAATTACGAGGCGCTGAAGATTCCGTCGTCCAGCCAGCCGCCGGATTCGCGGCCGTCAGCTTCTCCGGATAATGGCCGTGATTTGTCCGGCGTTCCGACGCCTCGGGCGGAGCAACCTTCTCCGGGGTCTGGCGCTCCCGGCGCAAGTCCTGCAGCCACGGCAGCGCCGCGCCGCCGGGCGCCTGTTGTTGGCACCACTCCCTAAAAGATAGGGCGATCTTCAATCCCTCAACGCCCGGACAGCCATGTCCGGGCGTTTTTGTTTCATGCGTAGTTTTGTTGCCCATATTTAGTAAAAAACTTTCCTTTTTATGTACTTTTCGATTGACGGACGTTATATCTATGCTACCTTTTGTCCGCTAACCAAAACTTCACCAACCAGCTTTTAATGGAGATGAACATGGCAGCAGTGAGCAAAAAGCCCGAACCCAAGCAACCCGCAGCCAAGCAAGAAGAGGGCGGCGCGCCGAAGCGTCCGGTCGTTAAGCAGAAATTCTGGGAGCCTTCGCTCGACGTCGCTTGAAGACAGCCGAATGAGCATCAATCAACGATCATAAAATCGACATGGATAAATTGAAGCGCGCCCGTTGCCGGGCGCGCTTTTTCATGCAGGCATGGTATCTATCGTTCGTCATTTGATTCTCTGGCTCTCATGCCTCTCGCAGAAAATCTCGCCGCGATTCGCGCGGCCATCCACGCCGCCGCGAAAGAGGCCGGACGCGATCCGGGCGGCGTGCGATTGCTTGCCGTTTCCAAGGGCCAGCCCGTCGAAGCCATCGAAGCGGCCTATGCGGCGGGGCAGCGCGATTTCGGCGAGAATCGCGCGCAGGAGGCGGCGCGAAAATTTATCCAATTTCGCACAAGCCATCCGGACATTCGGCTGCATCTGATCGGCCCGCTTCAGACCAACAAGGCTGCCGATGCCGTCCGGCTGTTCGATGTGATCGAAACGCTCGACCGGCCCAAGCTCGCTTATGCGCTTGCCGAAGAGATGCGGCGCCAGGACCGCCATCCCGATCTTTATATCGAGGTGAATATCGGCCATGAGCCGCAGAAAGCGGGAATCGCGCCGGAATCCCTGGCGGATTTTCTTACGCTATGCCGCGGCGAGCTGAAACTTCCGGTGCGGGGCTTGATGGCCATTCCTCCGCTGGGAGACGATCCCGCGCTTTATTTCCGCAAGCTCGCGGCGCTCGCGGCGGCGCACGATCTTGCCGCATGCAGCATGGGCATGAGCGGCGATTTCAAAACCGCCATCGCTTGCGGCGCGACGGAAGTGCGGATCGGAACGGGAATTTTTGGGGCGCGGAATCAACACTGATGGGATGATCCGGATTTTTATGGCTTACCTGTCAAAATTGTCGAAAATTTTATGGATCGGGGCGGAATTGGAGGGAAAGCGGGAATCTGATTTTTAATTTAGCTGCCTTCGCCTGCGGCTACGAAATTCATCATGATCAGGCCGCTTTTCAAAATCACGATCAGCGTGGCGGTCGATAGCATATTGCCGTCTAACAGTGACGATATCATGTTGCCATGAATCAATGCCTCTATCATCTTGCTCTCCAGTGGTTGGCCAGTAGTTGGCTTACAGTCCTCCGTCGGGTCTTGGTTGCTGCGCTTGCTGTTCCATGTTCTGCCGGTAAAGGGCGGCGAAATCGATCGGGGCGAGTAAAAGGGGAGGAAAATTGCCTTCCCGCACCATATCGCTCAACACCGCCCGCGCGAACGGAAACAACTGGTAGGGACACTCTACCAGCAATAGGTTACGCAATTGTTGTTCCGGCATCGCCGGAACGCTAAAAAGTCCCGCATAGGATAATTCGGCAATGAATCCAGTACGTTCGCCGAATTTCGATTCCGCTTTAAGCGTCACGATCACCTCATGCACCCTGTCGCCCATGCCGCGCGCGGCGACATTGACCGCGACTTCCAGCTTCGGCTCGACGCCGCCGCCCATGAAAATGGCCGGAGCGTTGGGATTCTCGAACGACATGTCGCGCACATATTGGGCGTTAATCACGATGGCGCTCGCGGCGCTGGCGTGACTGCCCCCATTGAGGGCGGCGGCGGATGATTCACTCATGGATAACCTCGGTTTGTGTCCGCCACAGAAATACATGCTATTCCTTTCGGGATAAAGGAATGATTTGCAGTTGGGCCCATCTTGGTTAAAGTATGGGGCTTCGTTAATGAGCGAAGCCGTTTACGGCTTCGCGAGTTTACGAAATCCTTATCCCGGAAAAGTCCGGCTGCGCAGCAGATGGATTTTATCCGGGATCCAGAGAATAAAGTTCTTCGTTAATGAGCCAGGCCATGAAATGGTTTGAGGAATTTACGAAACCCTTACGAAAATTCCGGTAGCATCGCCCCCATGGCTTATTTCGACATCCTCTTCTTCGCTATCGTCGCGGTGGTTCTCATTCTCCGATTGCGCACCGTTCTGGGACGGCGCAACGAGGACGAGCCGCGCCGTCCGAATCCGTTCGGCATTCCGCCCGCGGGCAAGGAAGAAGAGGATGAGGAGTTCGCCGTCAGCCCCGCGCATGAGATGGCGATTCCCGAAGGAAGGCGGCAGGCGCTGCCGCCGCCGATCCTCGCGCCCGATTCTCTTGCCGGCGGCATCGAGCAAGTGCGCCGCCTCGATCCCCTGTTTGACGAAAAGCAGTTTCTCGCCGGGGCGAAATCGGCCTTTTCCATGATCGTCAGCGCCTTCGCGCAGAATGACATGGGCGCGCTGCGCAGCCTTCTGGGGCCGGAAGTTTATGCCGCGTTCGGCAAGGCGGTCGAGGCGCGCATGGCGGCGGGCGTCAAGCTCGAAACCGGCATTCACGCCATCAAGGAAGCCGAACTGACGCGCGTGAAACTGGCGGGCGACGTGGCGCGGCTGACGGTGCGCTTCGTCAGCGAGCAGAGCAACGCCGCCTATGACAAGGACGGCGCGCTGACCGACGGCGATCCGCAGCGGCGCGAGGAAATCGAAGACATATGGGTCTTCGCCCGCAATCTCAAGCAGAGCGATCCCGCCTGGCTGCTGGTCGAAACCGGGAATCAATAATGCGGTGGGCAATAATGAAGGGGCGATAATGAAGGGGGCAATGATGCGTCCGGCGGCCGCCCGCGCTTTCAGCCTTTTTCTGCTCGCCTTTCTTGCCGCCTGCGCGGAAAAGCCGCCTCCGGTCTCTTATGAGCCGCGAAGCTTCGCCGAACTGCCGGGCTGGGAGCAGGACGATCTGAGCGGAGCGGCGCAGGCCTTGCGCCGCTCCTGTCCGCCCAATGCCGCCAAAGACGAAAGCTGGCGCGAGGTTTGCGCGGCGCTGCCGGACGGCGGCGACAACGTGGCCTTACGTGCCTATTTCACGCGGAATTTCGAGGCCTTTCAGATTGTCGAAAACGGAAAAGACGAAGGTCTTTTCACCGGCTATTACGAAGCGGAAATCAACGGCAGCCGTGAACGGCGCGGGCGCTACACTATCCCGGTGTATGGCGCGCCGGAGGATTTGCTGACCGCCGATCTCGGCGCGTTCAAGCCCGAGCTTCAAGGCCAGCGCATCAGCGGCAGGGTGGAAGGCAAGCGCTTCGTTCCCTATCCCGACCGCGCGGCTATCACGGCAGGCGCGAAAAAGATCGACGCGCCGGTTCTGCTATGGACCGACGATTCGGCTGCGTTGTTTTTCCTGCAGGTGCAGGGATCGGGGCGCGCGCTGATGGAAGACGGCGCGGCGCTGCGGCTCGGTTATGGCGCGCAGAACGGGCGTCCTTATGTCGCGATCGGACGCATCCTCAAAGAGCGCGGCGAACTGCCGCAGGACGGCGTCACGATGGCGAGCATCCGCGCCTGGCTCGCGGCGCATGACAAGGAATCCGCCGAGCTTCTCAATCTTAACCCGTCCTATGTTTTCTTCAAACTTGCCGAGGGCGATCCGCGCGGCGCGCAGGGCGTTGAACTGACGCCGGAACGCAGCCTCGCGGTCGACCGGAATTTTATCGCGCTCGGCTCTCCGGTCTGGATCGACGCCGAAAGCCCTGATGCCAAAAACCCCGCTGGCGGAGAAGAAAGACTGCGGCGGCTTTTCATCGCGCAGGATACCGGCGGCGCGATCAAGGGCGCGATCCGGGGCGATGTCTATTGGGGTTATGGCGCGCGCGCCGCCGAGCTTGCCGGAAAAATGCAAAGCCGGGGCCGTGCCTATATCCTGCGGCCCAGAAAGGCTCCCGTGTCATGAAATTTCTGGGCCCCGCCCTCATTCTTGCATTCGCCGCCTTTTCCGCCCAGGCGGCGGACGAGACCGCGAAAGTGATCGGCAGTCCGGACGGGCGCACGCTTTTTCTTGAAAGCCGGGAACAGGCGCGGCTCGACGGCGTCGCCGCGCTCGACATCCCCGACCGGGCGGAAGAATTCGACCGCTGTCTGCCCAGCCTGCGCGGCCCCGACGCCGTCAGCACCACCTGCGATCTCAAGCTCGCGATGGCGGCGCGCAATTTGCTGCGCCAGATGACCGAAGGCAAGGATGTGCGCCTGAGCGTCGATCCGCAGCAGCGCGACGACCGCCACGGCAGGGTGTTGGCGCAGGTTTACGCTCCCGACGGCCATGGCGGCGAGCTTTGGACGCAGGAGAAACTGCTGGCGGCGGGCCTTGCCTATATCCGGCCCCCGGTGCAGCAGGAAGCGGCGCTGCCCGCGCTGCTGAAAACCGAAGCGGCGGCGCGCGCGGCCAAAATCGGGATTTGGCAATTGCCGGAATTCCATCCCATCCCGCCCGAAGACGCCGCCCAATATGAAGGCCGGCATGTTTTCATCGAGGGCGTGGTGCTGAAAGCCGCCAAGACCAGGAATAAAATCTATCTCAATTTCGGCCATGACTGGCGTCATGATTTCACCGCCATCATCGAAAAAGAGGATTGGAAAAAATTCGCCAAGGCCGAGACCGATGTCATGACGTTCGAGAACCGCAAAATCCGCGTGCGCGGCATTATCTATCAGGATAACGGCCCGATGATGCGGATCGCGTCGCCGTGGCAGATCGATGTCGTGGAATAGGCCGCATGGCTTTTCTTGCCGATACCATCTTCGCCCTCGCGAGCGCCCCGGGACGCGCCGGCGTCGCGGTCATGCGAATATCCGGCCCGCTGGCGGGCGAGGCGCTCCGGCAGCTGACGGGCCGCGACCTGCCCGAGCCGCGCCGCGCCGCCTTGCGCGAATTCCATCATCCAGGCGGCGCGCTTCTGGATCGCGGCCTCGCGCTATGGTTTCCGGCGCCGCATAGCTTTACCGGCGAAGATGTCGCCGAGCTTCATCTTCATGGCGGCCGCGCCATCGTCAGCGGCATGGCCGCCGCCCTCGCCTCGATGCCGGGCCTGCGCCTCGCGGAGCCTGGCGAGTTCACCCGGCGCGGCTTCGAGAACGGCAAGTTCGATCTCACCGAAGCCGAAGCGGTCATCGACCTCATCAACGCCGAAACCGAGGCGCAGCTGCGCCAGGCGCTGCGCCAGGCGGACGGGGCGCTGTCGCGCCTTTACGAGGATTGGCGCGCCCGGCTGCTGCGCGCGCTTGCCCATATCGAGGCCGATATCGATTTCGCCGACGAAGATTTGCCGCCCGGTCTTGCCGCCGCGCGCGTTCTGGAACTCAGCGGCCTTCGCGCCGAACTCGCCGCCCATCTCGCCGACAACCGGCGCGGCGAGCGGCTGCGCGACGGTTATCACATCGCGATTCTCGGTCCACCTAATGCTGGCAAATCGAGCCTGCTCAACGCGCTGGCCCGGCGCGACGCGGCGATCGTCTCCGCCGTGGCGGGCACCACGCGCGACGTGATCGAGCTGCAGCTCGATCTCGGCGGCTATCCGGTCATCGTCGCCGATACCGCGGGCTTGCGCGAATCCGAAGATGCCATCGAAAGCGAGGGCATTCGCAGGGCCGCCGCGCGCGCCGGACTGGCCGATCTCAAGCTTTTGGTTTTCGACGGCGCGTCGCTGCCCGATCTCGACCCGATGACGCTGGCGCTGCTCGACGACCGGGCGATGATGGTGGTCAATAAGCAGGATTTGATTTTCATGGAGAATGCAAAAGAGGCGTCATTCCCGACGCCGCATCGCGGCGAGCGGGAATCCCGTTTGATATCCTTCGATGAAAAAGTAAACGGGATGCCTGCTTTCGCGGGCATGACCACTCCTTTTATTATTTCCCTCAAAACCAATTTCGGCATCGAAGCTTTGATCGAGGCGCTGACCGCCCGCGTCGCGGCTGAACTCGCCGATACCGGCCAGCCCGCGCTGACCCGCCTGCGCCATCGGACGGCGCTGGAGGAATGCGCGGCGCATCTCGACCGCGCGCTGGCCGGGCTTCAGGAGAAACGCGAGACGGCGCTGACCGCCGAAGACGTCCGCCTCGCCATGCGCGCCCTGGGCCGAATCACCGGCAGCGTCGACACCGAAGATTTGCTCGACGTGATTTTCCGGGATTTTTGCGTGGGGAAGTAAGGGCTTCGTTAATGAGCTGCGCTGCAAGCGCGGCGAATTTACGAAACCCTTATCCCGGCGAAGGCCGGGATCCAGAAAAAATGAAGGTGGCGGAAGCCTTCGATTAACATTCATCCTGTAGATTTGCCCTATTTAAGGGGTCTTTCAGTCCGAAGGCGGTTTAGCCGCTTCCACCAAATCTTATCTGCTACTGCAGACCTAAATGGTAACGCACTTAGACCGGGTTTCTACGAAGAGGTATTATTCCATGCTCGTCATGTAGCTTGTCCGCTCTTCGCTTGAATGGCCCATTTTGATTCTTCCTTCGTTTCTCCCTTAGGCTAAACCTCCATTTGCTCGTTACAGCATATGGCACGAAGTTGGGGATTCCAAAAAGTGGGTCAAAAGACACCTCTTTCTGCGCTCCGCATTAGGAGCGTGCGGTCATTATATCCGATTCGGCAATTGCGATCAAATCGATTACTCATACACTTCCCGCCGGTGACCGATTCGCAGCACCAGCACGATCAGCCTGCGGTCTTCAATCTTGCAGACAATCCGATAATCGCCGACGCGATAACGCCACAGCCCGGCCTTGTCAGCCGTCAACCCTTCCCCAAATCGGCGCGGGCTTTCGCGCGAGGCGATTCGCTCTTCGAGATATTTGATGATGCGCTGCTGCGCCGTATGATCGAGCTTGCGGAATTCCTTGCGGGCGGATTCGTCCCACTCAACCGTCCACAAGGTCGGCGCCCTTCTTGATCTCGGCCATCGTCCAGCGGCGTCCGGGCTTCTTCAGCCTTTTCTGCGCCAGATAGGCGTCTTCCAAATCCTCGATATGCTGCAAGATGGCTTCGCGCGCGTAAAAAGTTTTGGTGCGGCCCGTCCTGGCGGCCAGCGCGGCAAGGCGCTTTTCGATCTCGGCGGGCAATCTGATGGCAAGCATGGCGGCATCTCCTTTTGCTATACATGTATAGCAGAAAAGCGGCGAACGGTCAAATGCGGCCATGCCGGAAGATCACGGCGACGCGAGCTGGATGCTGTGCGGCTGTTTGGTTTTTTTTGGCCTGGCGGGCGCGGTTTCGCGGCTCGCTTCGCGCAGGCGCTTTAATTCCCGGCTCACTCGTTTTAGCTGGCGCTCGATACGCTCCAGGTCGCTGGCCATGTCTTTGGAACGAAGCTTGGTCTTGCTTTTCTTCGGCGATCCGGGCCCGATGCCGCCCTGAAGCGGCTGATAGCCCAGCACTTTCACGCCCTCGGCTTTGGCGGCTTCCCACATGCGGCGCTTGAAGTCATCGTCCGAATCCGGATTCATCACCATCGCGCCGCCCCAAAACTTTTTGGCGTGAAGCACGCCGGCGCGGATGGCCTGTTCGTCTTGCGTCGCGCCATAGACGAAAGTGAGGCTTTTCTCTTCGATATAGACGCTGCCGGTCTCGGTGTCGGCGATGGCGGTCTTCATGTTCGTCCAGTAGTCGAGCGCGCCCACGCCGCCCCAATGCTCGGCGATCGCGGCGGGGATTTGCCGGACTTTTTCCGCGCGCTCGCGCTCTTGCTGTTCCTGCGTGAGACGATGCGTTGCCGCCGCCTTCCGGGCGTCCTCATATTGCCGTTGCAGTTCGGAAAGTTTCAGGTTGGCTTCGAGATTGCTGCCCGGCGCGGCGATGCGGCTCGTGAAAGCTTCATAGAGCGCCGTGGTCGCGTCCTGTTCCGCTTGCTGCGCGGCGTCAAGGCGCTCCCGATACATCGGGCCGCGATGATGTCTTTTAGAAGGAAGATTATTCAGGTCCATATATTCGCGATTACACAAATCCGAAAAGATGCGCAAGCCGCTTCGCTGCCGGGCGATGGAAAAATTAGAGTTCGGAATTCTTAAACCGGACGGTCGGCCCGTTCCGGCTCGACCAGCCGCAGATAGGGCGGCGGCTCGTGATGGGCGGGTGCCGCCTGGGGTGTATTCTGATTAACCTCGCCCGCCTCGCCGCCATGCATCATGGCGATGGTTTCGAGCGTGATGGTCAGGTCGAACGCGATTTTGCCGAGATCATTCGGCGCGGTGAGCCGGACATGCTCGAGGCCAAGCTCCTTGAACATCGAGCAGCAATGGATTGAGGCGATCAGATACGACAAATCCCGGAACAGCAGCGCGATCCGGTCGGCCAGGCCCTTGAATTCGGCGCTGTCGGGGCCGTGATGAAGCATGCACCGCGCCAGACAATGCAGGAATTCATTGCCGAAGACGGCGGCGTCGGGCTTGATATTCTCGCCATGCTTGACCCAGTGGGCCAGCCGGTCGCGGGTATCGGCGGTCAGATCGGTGCTGGTGTCGAGTTTGGCGGGAAGCCAGCTTATTTCCGCCATGCGGCGCTGGATGGTTTTGATGCCGAGGCGCTCGGCGCGGATATAAGCGAAGGCGTATTCCTCGCGGTTATATTCATCCTCAAGCGGGTATAAAGCGAAAATACTGAGCCGCTCCACCGCCAGCCGGTCTTTTGCCGCCATCAGGCGGGCGCGCAGATCGGTAATGTGAAATTCCCCGTTCATCGCCTTTCCTATGGAACGATCCTCCTCTAAGGCATTGTTATTGCTTGTGTTTCATATGAAACGCCTTATTTCACCCTTCCTATGCTAACATGGGATCGTGGCGACAATATTAACATGGTCTGAAAAGCAAAAAATATTTATCGTTATTTATCAATATATTGCCATCATTTTCCTTAAGTTTCTCAGAAAGTTTTTGCCTGTGTGACCTAAAGTCCTTATATCTGCTGCCATGTCCAATTCAGCCCTTCATTTTGAGGTCATTGTGGTCGGCGGCGGCCATGCGGGCTGCGAAGCGGCCGCGGCTGCGGCGCGGCTGGGGGCCAGGACCTTGCTGGCGACCCATAAGGTCGAGACCATCGGGGAAATGTCGTGCAATCCTGCTATCGGCGGTCTCGGCAAGGGACATCTGGTGCGGGAGATCGACGCGCTTGACGGAGTCATGGGCCGGGTCGCTGACAAGGCCGGCATTCAGTTTCGGCTGCTGAACCGCAGCAAGGGCGCCGCCGTGCGCGGGCCACGCGCCCAAGCCG
Organism: Alphaproteobacteria bacterium; assembly: GCA_037200005.1. NCBI lineage: Bacteria > Pseudomonadati > Pseudomonadota > Alphaproteobacteria > Alphaproteobacteria bacterium. Next base: position 302,975 of record JBBCGY010000001.1, read on the forward strand.
ATCGCAAACTTTACCGCAACGCGATGCAGGAAGCGCTTGCCGCGCAGCCGAATTTGACCATTTTACCCATCGCGGCCGAGGATTTGATCCTAGACGACAACGGTCATGTAAGCGGGATTATCGCGGCGGACGGCCATCATTATAAGGCCAAATCCGTCGTCATCACGACCGGCACCTTCTTGCGCGGGCTGATTCATATCGGCGACGAAAAGACCCCGGCTGGGCGCTTCGGCGAACCGCCATCGGTCGGGCTTGCCGAAACCTTGAAGCGCCTGAAATTCGCCATGGGCCGCCTGAAAACCGGCACGCCGCCGCGTTTGGATGGCCGCACGATAGACTGGGCGGCGCTGGACATGCAGCCGGGCGATGATCCGCCGGTGCCGTTTTCCACGCTGACCAAGCGTATCTCTACCCCGCAGATCGCCTGCGGCATTACCTATACGACGGCAGAGACGCACCGGATTATCCGTGATAATCTTCATCGCTCTGCCATGTATTCCGGCCAGATCGAGGGGACGGGGCCGCGCTATTGCCCCTCCATCGAGGATAAGGTGACGCGCTTTGCCGACAAGGAGCGCCATCAGATTTTTCTGGAGCCCGAGGGGATCGACGATCATACGGTCTATCCCAACGGCACGTCGACCTCGCTGCCCCGCGACGTGCAGGACGCCTATATCCGCTCGATCCCCGGCCTGGAAAAGACGGTCATTCTCCGGCACGGCTATGCCATCGAATATGACTATGTCGATCCGCGTGAATTGGGGCCGACGCTGGAAACCCGCAAGATTCCCGGCCTGTTTCTCGCCGGGCAAATCAACGGCACCACGGGCTATGAAGAGGCCGCCGCGCAAGGGCTGATGGCCGGACTGAACGCCGCCATGAAAGCCGCGGGCAGCAAGGCTTTCACGCTCGACCGGACCCAGGCCTATATCGGCGTTTTGATCGATGATTTGATCACGCGCGGCACGACCGAACCCTATCGCATGTTCACCTCGCGGGCCGAATACCGTCTCAGTCTGCGGGCCGACAATGCCGACCAGCGCCTGACTGGAATCGGCATGGCGCTGGGATGCATCGGCCAGGAACGCGCCGCGCATTTCACGGCCAAGATGGCGGAGCTTGACCGGACGCGGGCGCTTGCCGCCAGTCTCAAGGCTACCCCGAACGAGCTGGCGCGGCATGGGATGCGGGTCAATCAGGACGGCGCGCGGCGCAGCGTCCTTGAACTTCTTTCCTATCCGGACATCAGCCTTGAGGCGCTTGGCGCGGTATGGCCGGAACTAAAAAATCTCGCGCCGGAGATCGTCGAGCAAATCGAGATTGACGGGCGCTATGCCGGGTATATGGAGCGGCAGGATTCGGATATCCGCGCTTTCCGCAAAGACGAGAACCTGCTGCTGCCGCCTGAGCTTGACGTCGATGCCATTGGCGGCCTGTCGGCGGAAGTGCGGCAGAAGCTGCGCCAGACGCGGCCCGCCACGCTCGGCGCGGCGGCGCGCATTCCCGGCATGACTCCGGCGGCGGTCGTGGCGCTTCTGCGCTATGTCAAACGCCGCGAGGACAGCGCGGCGTGACCATAGAATCCGAACGCGAAGAATTTATCCGCGCCTTTGATGTTTCACATGAAACATTGGCGCAGTTCGACCGCTATGCCGCCATGCTGGCGGAATGGCAGGAGCGCATCAATCTCATCGCGCCGAGCACCTTGCCGCATATATGGAATCGCCATTTTTATGATAGCGCGCAATTGCTGGCGCATATTCCCAAAGACGCCAAGACCATCGTCGATATCGGTTCCGGCGCTGGATTTCCGGGAATGGTTCTGGCTTTACTGGGCATGCAAGGCGTTCATCTGATAGAGGCAACTCAGAAGAAGGCAAAATTTCTGACCGCCGTTGCCGAAGAACTGAAAATTCCCGTGACCGTTCATGCGGCCCGCGCTGATTCGGCGTTGGGACTTCGCGCCGATGTCATGACCGCCAGGGCGGTCGCGCCGCTGACGGACCTGCTGCCGCTATGCCGTCACTTCCGCCAGCGCCATACGGTTATTTTATTGCTAAAAGGCGTCCAAGCCGGGGAAGAGTTGACAAAGGCCCGGCAAGCTTGGCATTTTGACGCTGAAACAGTCATGAGTCGCACCAGCGATTCTGGCAAGATATTGATTCTCAATAATTTGCTGCATAGACGCGAGGTTTCTCATGACCGTACTTCCCGCCGCCGATAATGCCGAAGACGGCGCCGATTTCCGCCCCCAGCATTGCCGGGTCTTCGCGATCGTCAACCAAAAGGGCGGCGTCGGCAAGACTACGACAACGGTCAATCTGGCCACGGCGCTTGCCGCCGTCGGGATGAGGGTTCTGGTGGTCGATCTCGACCCGCAGGGCAACGCCTCCACCGGCTTTGGCATTCCGCGCGCGGAAAGGCTGCGCGGCGGCTATGAAATCCTGTTCGACGAACTGACCGTCGAAGATGTCGCGATGCCGACGATGATCCCCAATTTGTCGGTGGTCGCATCCTCCGCCGACCTTGCGGGCGCGGAAATCCAGCTGGTCAACGAGCCGCGTCGCGAGAACCGGCTGCGCGAGGCGCTGAACCGCAGCGCCAAGAATTTCGACTATATGCTGATCGACTGCCCGCCTTCGCTCAATTTGCTGACATTGAATGCCCTGGTCGCGGCGGATGCCGTGCTGGTGCCGATGCAGGTCGAGTTCTACGCGCTCGAAGGCGTCAGCAGCCTGATGCAGACCATCGAGGCGGTGCGCGCCCGCTTCAATCCGGCGCTCGACGTGCACGGGCTGCTGCTGACGATGTTCGACCGGCGCAACGCGCTCAGCGAGGCGGTCGCGACCGACGTGCGCGCTCATTTCGGCGACAAGGTTTACCGCACCGTGATCCCGCGCAATATCAAGATTTCCGAAGCGCCGTCTTATGGCAAGCCGGTACTGCTCTATGACATCAAATGCACGGGCAGCCGCGCTTATATGTATCTCGCCAGCGAAGTCCTGCAGCGGGAAAAAGAAATCGGCGCCATGCAGGCGGCGGCATGAGAAGAAATGTCAAATTTGAGAAGAAGGGTGGTTCGGGAACCCTTCTCCCCTCTGGGGAGAGGAAGCAAAAACTTGGGCTTGCGTCTTCGCAAGCCCTTAGTTTTTGCAGGTGAGGGGGTTTGATTGTGACGACCTCCATGAAAAAAGAAAAAGCACCCGCGTTGCAAATTGCACGTGCGCGGCATCTCCGGCGTGACGACCCCATGGCCGAAAGAATTTTGTGGAATGCCCTGCGCAAGCAATGTGATGCGACGGGTTTGAAGTTTCGACGCCAACATCCGATTGCGCATTACATTGCCGATTTTGCCTGCGTCCGACATCGGCTGGTCATCGAGATCGATGGATGGCCGCATGATAGCAGAGTGGCCTATGATGCAAAACGCGATATAGTTCTTACAGCCCTTGGCTGGCGTGTAGTGAGATTTTCCGACGTGGACGTGAAGGGAAATCTAGAAGGTATCGTGGAGACGATTCTTAAAATGACGCAAGCCCCCTCACCTGCGAAAACTAAGGGCTTACATAAGAATGTAAGCCCAAGTTTTCGCTTCCTCTCCCCAAGGGGAGAAGGGCATCAAGCTTTCACCACCAGTTCGTATTATTTGGAGTAATATGCATGTCCGACTTCAATAAATCCGCCGCTTCGCGGCAGGCCATTCCGCAAAAACCCGCGCCGCTGGGACGCGGGCTGTCGGCGCTGTTCGGAGATTCCGACTCAAGCTATCAGCCGCAGGCGGCGCAGCCGAAAGCGCCGGAGCAGGGGCAGAAGAAGCTTTCCGTGGCTTCGTTGCAGCCGGGCAAGTTCCAGCCGCGCCGGCATTTCGATGAAACCGCGCTGAAGGAGCTTGCGGGATCGATCCGCGAGCATGGCGTGCTGCAGCCCTTATTGGTGCGCTCAATAGGCGGCGAACGCTATGAGATCATCGCTGGCGAGCGGCGCTGGCGCGCGGCGCAGATGGCGGGCGTCCATGACGTGCCGGTCGTGGTGCGCGAGCTTGCCGACATGCAGGCGATGGAAATCGCGCTGATCGAGAATATCCAGCGGCAGGACCTTTCGCCGCTCGAAGAAGCCGAAGGCTATCGCCGCCTGATCGAGGAATTCAGGCATAAGCAGGAAGAGCTGGCGAAAATCGTCGGCAAGAGCCGCAGCCATGTCGCCAATATGATGCGGCTCCTCGGCTTGCCCGACGAGGTCAAAGCGATGCTGAACAGCGGCGAGCTGACCATCGGTCATGCGCGCGCGGTGGCGGTCGCCGCCGATCCGGCGGCGCTGGCGCGCTTCATCGTCGCCGAGAAATTGAACGTGCGCGACGCCGAAGCCCTGGTGCGCCATCCGGACGCCCAAAACAGAACCGCGAAATCCGCCGCGAAAATTCCCGCCGCGCGCGGCGCGGATATTCTGGCGCTGGAAAAGGAACTGACGCTGGCGCTCGGCCTCAAGATCAAGCTCGCCGCCAACCGCGACGGCAGCGGCAGCGTGACGATCGCCTATAAGGATCTGGATCAACTGGACGGCGTACTGGAAAAGCTTCGCGGCTAATCGGGAAGGGCAGAAACCATGAACAAATATCTCACCGTCGAACGCCGCCCCGGTTCGGTTATGGCGCTTGATTTTCCGCCGGAACTCGACACCGACGCGAAAAAGCTTTTGGGCACGCTGTGGCGCGAAGGGCAGCAATGCGTCGCTGCCATCGTTGGTCACATGGACATGCCGCGTCAGCGGGTGGAAGCCGCCTTGGCGGAGATGGAGGCGGCGGGCCGGGTGATCGTCGCCCGGCAGCCGGGCGAGAATCCGGCCTTACATATGTGCCAACTGGTCAGGCCGCCGTCATGGCCGGAAAAAGCCGGACGATGGATCAGCAGCGCCGTGCGCTCGCTCACGGCGGGTTAGCCTTATGAGACAGAGCAATTTGGTGAGCGCGGCATTCGCTGTCGCGGCGACGCTGTTTTTCAATCCCAAGGGCTGCATCGAGTATGTGCAGGGGGATTATTGCGTGCCGGTAGAGGGCAGAAGGATTCCCAAAATCGCGTCGGGCTATAACCGCTTCGTCAATTGGGCGCTGCTGCGGCATATCCATGAGCCGCTTTGTCCGGTTCTCAAAGATGACGTGACCAAGAGCATCAAGCGCTCGGTCGATGAAATCGCTGGCGACGAAAAACCGCTTCCCGCGCCTTTGCCTCCGGCCAATCCCAGGCAGAGCACGAAACCCGCCGCTCATGCCCCCTAGTGATGGGGTCCGCCCCATGGAAAATCTGGCGCTTTATATCCACTGGCCGTTCTGCCTGAGCAAATGCCCGTATTGCGATTTCAATTCCCATGTGCGGGAGTCGATCGATCAGGATGGCTGGCGCGGCGCTTTGCTGCGCGAGCTGGATCATTATGCCGCGCTGTTGCCGGAGCGGCGGGTGACCTCGATATTTTTCGGCGGCGGCACGCCGTCCTTGATGGAGCCGAAGACGGTCGCGGCATTGATCGAGCGCGCGGGCACGCATTGGAATTTCGCCGAAGATATTGAAATCACGCTGGAGGCCAATCCGACTTCGGTCGAGGCGGGGAACTTCGCCGCGCTTGCAGAAGCGGGCGTCAACCGGCTTTCGCTCGGCATTCAGTCATTGGACGATGCGGCGCTGAAATTTCTCGGCCGCCAGCATGACCGGGGACAGGCGCTCGCCGCCGTCGATATCGCCGCGAAATATTTCCCGCGCTTCAGCTTCGATTTGATCTATGCCCGCGCTGGGCAAAGCCTCGACGAATGGGAGCAGGAATTGAGGGCCGCGCTGCCTTATATTCGCGGCCATATGTCGCTCTATCAATTGACCATCGAGGAGAACACCGCCTTTCATACCCGCGCCGCGCGCGGCGAGCAGCTTGCCGCCGCGCCCGATATCGCCGCCGAAATGTTCACGATGACGCAGGCGATCATGGAGGATGCCGGAATGCCCGCCTATGAGATTTCCAATCATGCGGCGGCGGGGCAGGAATCGCGGCACAATCTGACCTATTGGCGGTATGACGATTTCATCGGCGTCGGTCCTGGCGCGCATGGGCGCTATAAGGCGGCGGACGGCTTGCGCTATGCCAGCGTGGGGCGCAAAAGCCCGGAGCCATGGGCGGCGCAGGTGGCGGCGGAAGGCCATGGCGTGCAGGCTTTGACGGCGGTGGATGACGGCGCGGCGCGGCAGGAGGCGCTGATGATGGGGCTGCGGTTGAAATCCGGCATCGCGCGCGATTCATGGCGCAAGAAATTCGGCGGCGACGTCACGGAATTTCTTGCAGCGGAAAAGCTGCGCAAGCTGCAGCATGAAAATATGCTGCGGCTTGACGAGGATGCTCTGGCCGCGACGACGGACGGCGCGATCAGGCTCAATGCGGTGCTGAAATATCTTTTGAATTAAAGGCTTAATGACGGAGCGCGGCGGCGCGAGGGCATCGGCGCGGGCCTTACGGCTTTAGGCGAGAATAAAAAGGCCGGCGGCGGCTTGCGGCTTGCATATTTGCCAAGCCCTTCGAAAGACGGCATGGCCATGGCCATGATATCGAAAATCGAATCCACCTGAGCCGCCGGCTGTAATATCGCGTACTTATTCATAATGATGCTGTTCCTTCGTTATAAGAACAGCATAGGCGCGCGCGATTAACCGGGACTGAATATTGTATTGCAATTGATTGATTTTATTTGGTTATTCAGGATTTTAGTCAAATGCCGTAGGTTTCTCGCCAACTCAAAAACATCAGCGCGGTCCATAGCCGGTGATGATGATTGCCGCGCCCGGCGAGATGACTTTCCCAGGCTTCGCGGATCGGCGCTGGATTCAGCCCGGCGCGCACCAGCATTTCGGGCACGAGCATATCCGCCGCCCAGGATTTCAGCGGGCCACGCAGCCATGCGGCTAGCGGCACGCCGAAGCCGCTTTTCGGACGCTCCAGCAAGGCGCGCGGGATGTGGCGATAGGCGATTTCGCGCAATATGCGTTTCGTCACCCCGCCTTGCAGTTTATAAGAACGTGGCAGCGTCAGGGCGAATTCGATGATCCGGTGATCGAGCAGCGGCACGCGCACTTCGAGCGCCACATCCATGCTGGCGCGATCGACCTTGGTCAGCACGTCGTCATGCAGATAGCCGAGCATGTCCCATAGCTGCATCGCGCAAACCGGATCGGCGGGCGCGGGCCTGGCGAGCGCCAGCGTTACAGGCTCGCCGCCGGCGACGACGGTTTCCGGCTCCTGCCACCAGCTTACCAGATGCCGGTAGGCCGCTGCGGCATCGCCGCCGCCGAGCGCGGCGAATTTCACCAGTTTGTCGCCGAGCTGCGGGATGCGCATTCTTGCCGGAAGCATAGTACCGAGGCGGTTCATGGTCTCGGCGGGAATCGCGGCGCACAGGCCCGCGAGATGCTGCCTTGCCGCCATCGGCCAATTTTCCATCCGCGCCATCGCCCGGTAGCGGTTATAGCCGAGGAAGCCTTCGTCGCCGCCGTCGCCCGACAGCGCGACCGTGACATGCTCGCGGGCGATTTTCGAGACGAGATAAGTGGGGATTTGCGACGAGTCGGCGAACGGCTCGTCATAGATATGCGGCAGGCGCGGGATGACGGCGCGGGCGTCCGCTTCGGTGACATAGGCCTCGGTATGCGCCGTGCCGAGATGCGCCGCGATTTTCTTCGCCGCCGGGGCTTCGTCGAAATCGCGGCTCTCGAAGCCGATGGAGAAGGTGCGGATCGGCCGGGCGCTTTGGGCCTGCATCAGCGCGGCAACGGTCGAAGAATCGATCCCGCCCGACAGCAGCGCGCCGAGCGGCACGTCGGCGAGCATCTGCCCGCGCACGGAATCTTTCAGCAGATCATACAGCGCGTCCGAGGCTTCGCCGAAGCTCATGGAGTTCGTCACGCCGTGCAAACCCAGCCCTTGCAAATCCCAATAGCGCGTCAGCGCGGGCGCGCGGCCCGGCTCGATGATCAAATAATGCGCGGGCGCGAGCTTATGGACGCCGGTGAAAATGCTGCGCGGCGCGGGGACGTTCCCGGCTCGGAAATAATGCGTCAGCGATTGGCGGTCGATATCGCGGGGGCAGTCCGGATGCCGCGTCAGCGCGCGCAGTTCGGAGCCGAACAGGATTTTGCCGTTCGCTTCGGCCCAGTAAAGCGGCTTGATGCCGAGCCGGTCGCGGACGAGGGCGAGCTTGCGCGCGCGGCGATCCCACAGCGCGAAGGCGAACATGCCGTTGATCTTTTGCAGGGTCTTATCGAGGCCCCAGGCCGCGACGGCGGCCAGCAGCACGGCGGTATCGCTGCCGCCCGCGATAACGCGCCCTTCGGCGCGAAGTTCAGCGGCAAGTTCGGGGAAATTATAAATCTCGCCATTATAGACGATCACATAATTGCCGTCGGCGCCATGCATCGGCTGCGCGCCCGCCGGACTGAGATCGATGATGGCAAGGCGGCGGTGGGCGAGCGCGATCCCGGCTTCGGCGTCGGCCCAGACGTCGCCCGCGTCCGGGCCGCGATGGCGCAGCGAATCGCCCATGCGGGAGGCGGTTTGACGCAGATCCTCCGCGGATGTCGCCTGCCTAAGATCGAATATGCCCGCGATGCCGCACATCAGCGCTGCGCCGCGGCGATGGATTTGATGGTCTTGATCATCGCGGCGAGGCCGTTGCTGCGGCTGGGCGAAAGATGCTCGCCAAGGCCCACGGCGGTGACGAAGCGAGGCTCGGCCCTGGAGATAGCCAACGGCGGCTGACCAGAAAAAATCCGCAGCAGCAGCACGATAAGGCCGGAGACGATGGCGGCGTCGCTGGCGGCGTCGAAATGGAGCAAGCCGTTTTCCGTTCTGGCATGAAGCCAGACTCGCGACTGGCAGCCGCGCACCAGATAGTCGTCAGTGCGGAATTCTTCGGGATAGGGCGGCAGTTTTCTTCCGAGATCGATCAGATAGCGGTAACGCTCCTGCCAATCGTCGAATAAGGCGAATTCATCGATAATCTCGTCCTGGATGGCGTCGATATCGGGATGGCCCGTCATGCTGATCATATAAGGACTAGGACAGCCATAATTTCGCTATCGCCAGTCCCACCAGCAGGAAGGGCGCGAAATGCACTCTTTTCAAGGGACGGCCTATCAGCCGCATGACGCCTATCAATCCGAGGCCGAGCCAGGCCGCCGCCACCCAGGCCCACAGCACCGGCGCGGCGCCGAAGCCGAAAGCGGCCAGCATCGACCATTTGGCATCGCCCATGCCGAGCGCGTCGCGCTTGCGGAAATAATACCAAAGCTCGTTGAGCGCCCATATGATTCCGCCGCAGATCACCGCCGCCACCAGCCGCGCCAGCAGGAAAGACGGCGGCATCAGGATCGCCATGGCCAGCGCCGCGCCCGCCGCGCCCGCGATCAACAGCCGGTCCGGCACCCGTCCGGAGCGGGCGTCGATGAAGGCCGTCCAGCCGAGCATGGCCCACAGGAAAACCGCCAGCCACGGGCTGGCCGCATGGGTGAGCAGATGGGCCGGAGAGGGGATGATCATGGCTACGGCGCTATATCGCAATTAGTGCCGGCAGCGCCCGAGGGTGTCGTGATCCAGAGCATCAGCACGCCGGTGCCCGCGGTATATTTCGCTTCCTGGCTGGTGAATTTGGCTTTGGGAGGATTGACGAGCCGCGCCATGCCTTTCAGAACGGCGGTATTCGCCGAAGTCGGCGTGATCTTGATGCAGCGCCCGCCGCTTGCGCCATAATCGAAATATGTCCATGCGCTGAATCCGCTCGGCACCTGGGGCAGCTGGATTTTATAGGGGCCGTCCCATAAATTCTGGCTGCCGCTTGACGGATAATTGGGGCAGGTGAGGCCGGAAACCGGATCGCCGGTTGTAGTGCCGGCCGGCCAGACGAGAGGATCGTCGCCCAGCATGTTGCACTGGGTGAATTTGCTGCGGATCAGATCGGCCTGCGAGCCGATCTGGGCGGTGATGCTGTCCTCGCGCCCCGCCGTGCCCATCGAGCCCGTGGAGGCGGCGATCGCGCCGGCGATAAGACCGAGCAGCACGATGACGAACAGGATCATCCCAATGGCGATTCCCGCTTCGGAATGAAAACGCGGCATGCGACCCCCTTTAAGTCTTTTATGTCGCCATTCTGCGGCGATTAACTAATTTGCGCAACCGGCATTGTCGAAAACCCTCCTCTTTGTGGACAAACTCCCTGGGTTGGAGTAACAACGCCCCCATTGCTTGTAATCGGGAGAAGGATATGGGTGTTATGACAACCGCGAGCGCCGCCATGACCGCCAATGTGCGCGACATCATCGGCTGGTACGATGGCGAGAATCCCGGCGTGAAAGCCAATCTGGTTCGCATGCTGATGACCGGCCGCCTCGGCGGTACCGGCAAGATGGTGATTCTGCCGATCGATCAGGGTTTCGAGCACGGCCCGGCGCGCAGCTTCGGCGTCAATCCCGACGCCTATGATCCCGCCTATCACATCCAGATGGCGGTCGATGCGGGCCTCAACGCCTATGCCGCGCCCTATGGCTGGCTGAACGCGGTGGCCGACCGCTATGCCGGGCAGATTCCGACCATCCTCAAGATCAACAGCTCCAATTCGCTGAACCGCGCCAAGGAAGCGCCCGACCAGGCCGTGACCGCCAGCATCGACGACGCGCTGCGCCTCGGCTGTTCGGCGATCGGCTTCACGATCTATCCCGGCTCCGACGTGATCTACGGGCAGATGGAAGAAATCGTCGCGCTGTCCAAGGAAGCCCGCGCCAAGGGCTTGGCCGTCGTCATCTGGTCCTATCCGCGCGGCGGCAACGTGACCAAAGACGGCGAGACCGCGCTCGATATCGTCGCCTATGGCGCGCATATGGCGGCGCTGCTCGGCGCGCATATCATCAAGGTGAAACTGCCGACCGACTTCCTCGAGCAAAAAGAGGCCAAGGAAGTCTATGAGAAGCAGAAGATCAAGATCGACACTTTGGGAGATCGCGTCTCGCACATCATGCAGTGCTGCTTCAACCGCCAGCGCATTGTGGTGTTCTCCGGCGGCGCGGCCAAGGGCGGCGACAACGTGCTTGACGACGCCCGCGCCATCAAGGCGGGCGGCGGCCACGGCTCGATCATCGGCCGCAATTGCTTCCAGCGCCCGCGCGCCGAAGCGATGAAGCTGCTCGACGATATGATCAAGGTTTATCAGGGGTAGGACAAAGCGTGAAGCCGGGCTGCAAATCGTCTTTTTCTGCACTCCGGTGCTCACGTACTAAAATGTACGTTGCGCGCCGGTGCTCGAAAAATACGATTTTCGCCACGGCTTGACGCTTTGCGCTCCGGATCGGATTGACAGAATGCGCAAAGCCCAAATTACCCGCGAGACCACCGAGACGGCGATCACCGCCGCCATTAATCTCGATGGCACCGGGCAGTATCAGATCGCGACCGGAATCGGCTTTCTCGATCATATGCTGTGCCAGCTCAGCCGCCACAGCCTGATGGACGTTACGGTCGCGGCCAAGGGCGATCTTCATATCGACTTTCATCACACCACCGAGGATACCGGCATCGCGCTCGGCCAGGCTTTTGCGAAGGCGCTCGGCGACAAGAAGGGCATCACCCGCTACGGCTCGGCTTACGCGCCGATGGACGAGGCATTGTCGCGCTGCGCCCTGGATATTTCCGGGCGGCCCTATCTGATCTGGAAGGTGGATTTCCGCCGCGACAAGGTCGGCGAGATGGATACCGAACTGTTCAAGGAATGGTTCGGCGCGTTCGCCCAGAATGCCGGCATCACGCTGCATGTCGAAAGCCTTTACGGCGAGAATAATCACCACATCATCGAAAGCTGCTTCAAGGCGACCGCCCGCGCGCTGCGCCAGGCCATCGCGATCGACTCGCGCATGGCGGACAGCGTGCCGTCCACGAAGGGCGTTTTATGATTGTCATTCCAAAAAAAGCTGGAATGACGGGGGGCGTTTTATGACCGTCATTCCAGAAAAAGCCGGAATGACGGGGGGCGTTTTGTAGCGCGGATGATATCTCCCGCGCAGATATGGGCCGGGATTCCGCGCCATATGAATGCAGTCTTTCTCGGCGTGACGATTGTCGCGCTTGCCCTGCCGCTGCCTTATGAGCTTGCGCCCGGATGGCTCGCGCCCGCGATGATCGCCGCCGTCGTTTTCATGAGCGCCGCGAAGCTGAATTTCGCCGATCTGGCCGACGCGCCGCTAGGCCCCCTGGCCATTTTTCTGGCGGCGCGGTTTCTCATCCTGCCCGCCGCGCTCTATGGGCTTGCCGTTTCCTTCGACCGCGATCTGGCGATGGCCCTCATGCTGATCTCATTGACGCCGGTCGGCGTCATGGCTCCGGCCCTGACTTCGGTCTATGGCGGCAATGTCAGCCTGGCCTTCGCGCTCAATATCCTGACGACTCTGGCCTTTCCCTTTGTCCTGCCGATCATGACGCTGCTGCTCGCGGCGAAAAGCGCCGCCATCGACGCGGCGGGATTGTTTCTCATCACCTCGGCGATGATTTTCATCCCGCTCGGCCTCTACGCCGCGCTGAAACCCGCGCACGGGCGCATCAAGCCGTTCCTGCAGAAGAACGGCGCGCCGCTTTCCATTCTCTTGCTGGCCTTGGCGGTCTTTATCCTGGCCGGACAGACGCGCGGCATCATCCTTGCCAACGGCTTCGTCAACATCGCCGCTTTTCTCGCCGTCACGGCTTCGTATGCGGTGTTTTTCATGCAAGGCTGGCTCTGGCCCGGTTTGCGCCGGACCCCGGACAGGATCGGCCTGGCGGCATCGTCGGGGATCAATAATTCGACTCTGACCATCGGCATCGCCTCCGCCGCTTTTCCGGGCCAGGTTCTCGCTTTCGTGCTGATCGCCGAATTCGTATGGCTGCTGGGCGTCGCCGGATTCGGCAGATTCATCAAGGGGCGGGGGCGGCCATGAAACGCATCGCGGTCATCGATTACGGATCGGGGAATTTGCGCTCGGCGGCGAAGGCGCTGGAGGCGGTGGCCGGAGCGGACGAGCATGTCATCGTAACCGCCGAGGCGCGGGAGATCGAGACGGCGGCGCGCATCGTATTGCCCGGCGTCGGCGCGTTCGCCGATTGCTATCGCGGGCTTGCGGCCTTGCCCGGCATGATGGCGGCGCTGGACAAGCGCGCGCGGCGGGACGGCGTCGCGTTTCTCGGCATTTGCGTCGGGATGCAGTTGCTGGCAACGGAAGGCCATGAGCATGGCGTCCATCCGGGTTTGGGCTGGATCGGCGGCACGGTCGAAAAACTGACGCCGCCGCCGGGCGGCAAAATCCCGCATATGGGATGGAATGAGTTGCGTTTGACGGGCGAAACCCCCTCACCTGCAAAAACTAAGGACTTGCTGAAGCAAATCCAAGTTTTTGCTTCCTCTCCCCAGGGGGGAGAAGGGGCGCCCGTCCATCCTTTGTTCAAGGGGATCAATGACGGCGCGCATGTTTATTTCGTGCATTCCTATCATGTCGTCCCGGCGGATTCCGGGGCGGTTCTGGCGACCGTCGATTACGGCCAGCCCGTCGCCGCCGCCGTGGGGCAAGGCAATATTCTCGGCGTGCAGTTTCATCCCGAAAAAAGCCAGGAAACCGGGCTTAAAATCCTGCGCAATTTCCTGGATTGGCAGCCGTGATTCGCGGTTTTCGTCATTCCCGGCGACTTTGGCCGCCCCTGAGGCGGACAAAGTTGAACGGGAATCCCGTTTTTTTCATATAACAAACGGGATTCCCGCTCGCCGCTGCGCGGCGTCGGGAATGACGGCTTCTCTTGAACCTGCCGTGCTTTAGGCTATAAAGCTCCGATGATTTTATATCCTTCCATCGACATCAAGGACGGCGCGGTCGTGCGCCTATTGCGCGGCGACCTCGACGCCGTGACCGTGTTCGGCAACGATCCCGCGGAACAGGCGCGGCGCTTCAAGGCGCAGGGCTTCGAATGGCTGCATCTGGTCGATCTCAACGGCGCGGTCGAGGGCAAGCCGGTCAATGACGCGCTGGTCGAAACCATTCTCGCCGCGGTCGATATGCCGGTGCAGCTCGGCGGCGGGATTCGCGACATGACAGGCATCGAGTCCTGGCTGAAAAAAGGCGTGAGCCGCGTCGTGCTCGGCACCATCGCGCTCAAGCAGCCCGCCCTGGTGCGCGAGGCCTGCCGCGAATTTCCGGACAAGATCGCCGTCGCCATCGACGCCCGCGACGGCTATGTCGCGGTCGCGGGCTGGATGGAGGCGACCAACACCCGCGCGCTCGACCTCGCGCTGCGTTTCGAGGACGCCGGCGCGGCGGCGATCATCTATACCGATATCAATCGCGACGGCGCGCTCGGCGGCGTCAATCTCGAGACCACCGTCGATCTCGCCTACGCGCTGACGACGCCGGTGATCGCTTCGGGCGGCGTCGGCTCGATGCAGGATCTGGTCGAACTGAAAGCCTATGAAAGCGCGGGCATTACCGGGGTCATCGTCGGGCGCGCGCTCTATGACGGGCGGATCGATATCCCGAAGGCGCTGGCGGAATTGGCGAAGCCTCCCGCCGAAATCTCGGCATGCTGAAACACCGAATCATCCCCTGTCTCGACGTGAAAGACGGCCGGGTGGTCAAGGGCGTGAATTTCATCGATCTGCGCGACGCGGGCGATCCGGTCGAACAGGCCAGAATCTACGACCGCATGGGCGCGGACGAGCTTACTTTTCTCGATATCACCGCGAGCCATGAGAATCGCGCGACGATCTATGACGTGGTGGCGCGCACGGCGGATTCGGTTTTCATGCCGCTGACCGTGGGCGGCGGCGTGCGCGAGGTCGAGGATTTCCGCCGTCTGCTGCTCGCGGGCGCGGACAAGGTCGCGGTGAATTCCGCCGCCGTGGCCCGGCCCGGATTGATCCGCGAGGGCGCGGAAAAATTCGGCGCGCAATGCGTGACGGTCGCCATTGACGCCAAGAAGGTTGGCGCGGGCTGGAACGTGTTCGTCAAAGGCGGGCGCGAGGATACCGGCAAGGACGCGGTGGCCTGGGCGCAGGAAGCGGTGTCGCTGGGCGCGGGCGAGATTCTGCTGACCTCGATGGATCGCGACGGCACCGGCGGCGGCTATGATCTGGATTTGCTGCGCGCGGTGTCGGCGCGCGTGCCCGTGCCGGTCGTCGCGTCGGGCGGCGTCGGGACGCTGGAGCATCTGGCCGACGGCATCCGCGCGGGCGCCGATGCGGTGCTTGCCGCCAGCATTTTTCATTTCGGGACTTATACGGTCGCCGAGGCCAAGGCGCATCTGGCGGCGCAGGGCTTGCCGGTGCGGAACTGAGGAGGCTTTATGTCCGAGGATTTGCATATCTTCGCCCGCCTGTTCGCCATCGTGAAATCGCGGCGCAAGGGCGATCCGGCAACCTCCTATACCGCGAAGCTGTTCGCGCGCGGCGTGCCTAAGATCGCGCAGAAGGTGGGCGAGGAAGCGACCGAGCTCGTCATCGAAGCGGTGCGCGGCGACAAGATAAAAATCCGCGAGGAATCCGCCGACCTGCTCTATCATCTGCTGGTGCTGTGGGCGGCGAGCGGAATTACCCCCGATCAGGTGGGCAAAGTCCTGGAAAAACGCCTCGGCCAAAGCGGCATCGCGGAAAAAGCCGGGCGCGGGAAGCGATAATTCATAACTCGCAGCCGGCCGGCAGCGTATTGTGATAAAAGAAGGCGGCCTCTCGCGTCAGCTTGGCGGAGATATGATCCGTAATGTGCCGCGTGACATTGATCAGGCTTTCATCCTGCCAGCCGGACGGGCTGGTTCTCACGGTGGTCAGGCCCGCGGCCTTAAGAAACTGCGCCTCCAATTGGGAGCCGACGGAAGGGGGAACATACAGGCTGCCGAAACCCTGAAGCGCCGACAGGTCGCAATGTTCCGCGTTTTCGGCGTGGAGAAAATTGATGTTGCGAAGTCCCGCCGCGTCGAGGTCCGCCACATTGGGTATCCGCATATGATGCGCGTTTTTGAGCTTTCGCGCCCGCAGGCGCGTCGCCTGGGCGGCGCTGAGATCGTGGAGGATTTCAAGCTCCGGAAAATCGATCAGCGCCGCGTGCGGCAAGGCGGCGTTGTTGATTCTGCGCAGCGCCGGCAGATGAACTTCCTTCGCATGATAGGCAAGAAGATCATGCATGGCCTCGAGCTTCTCCGCCCTGATGATTTTCGTGTCGGTTCCCGTCCAGATGACGCCGGCTTCCTCGACATGCGAGAGATTGAATTCCGGCGCGTTCGTATAAAGCGTCGCCTTAAGGCGCGGCGGCAGGCGCCTAAGGTCGGAAAGCTCCGTCACGTCGAGCGTCAGGCGCGGGGACTGCGACAGCCGGTCAAGCGCTTCCTGCGGGGTTTCGTCATGGGCGGCGATATGGGCGATCAGAATGCCGTCCATGGGGCCGCCGCTGAAGGGAACCCACTGCCCGGTGCGCGTCAGGGCGGTATCGCGCCAGGCGAAGGGCAGGCCGTCGATATGGCCGATTTCCATTTTGCCGGAAAGCTGGTGCAGCGTGTCGCAAAGGGCGGGTAAACATGCCTCCTCGCGGCCGATGGCGCGATTCGACGGGCCTTCCACATGGGCCATCCCGCGCTTGACGTCATATTCGACGACCGCGCATGCGCCGCCGGGCCCATGCAAGGCGAACAGGCGGGTTTTCCCCTGCCTTATTTTAATCGCGTAATGCAGATAATATTTGGCTTCCGGGTCATGCGGCGACAGGCCCCTGATCCTGAGCGCCGCGCTGTTATGCTTTCTGCCGGCGCAGTTATCGACGGCGTCGCTATGATCCTGCAGATGCTCCGGCGTGGTCATCTCCACCAGCGTATAGGCGGGATCGGCGGCGCGGGCGATCAGCGCGGGGGCGATTCCTCCGCGCCGCCTCGCGGTGACATGCCGGGCGGATTCGCGGGCCTCGCTGATCGCGGGATTTTTCATGATCGCCGCACCGCGAAAGTTTGTTCCATGACAGCGACGGCTCCGCCGTCCATGATAGAGACGGCTCCGCCGTCAGGCGACCGGCCCTCGAAAATATTCAAAATCGCGGCATGATTATTTGTCATCAGACCCCGGCGAAAATAGGCAAAGCAAAATAATGGCGAAGCCTATCAAAAAAAACGGCGGCCATGAACAGAAATCATGCGCTTATGCATGGCTTTCAAACAGGGCCGTCGCCGGTTTTTTCCCGTCCCAGCCCTGGGCGCGCAGCATGCCCGACGCCGGGTGCATTTCTACCGCGAGGCGGCTGAAGGCGTTCAGCACCGGAGGTTGCAGCCAGCGGAAATAATCGCCCGCCTTGATGCTTTGCCGCAGGCCTTCCAGCCGCCGCTCGGAGAAATTCGGGCCGAGATCGCCCGGCAGGCCGGGATCGAGCCAGTGATTGGTGACGGCGCGCGCCGGATTGACCGCCGTGCCTTCGATGCTGCGCTGGATGACGGCATGCTCGCCGGGATGGACGCCGACGATCGTAAAAATACACGGGCGGCATAAAGCCGTTTCCTTCAGCATGTGCCGGGCGGCCGCGAAGTCCGGCGCGGTTTCGCAAACCTGGCGCAAAAGGAGGGCCGGGGGCATGCCTTGCGAGCGCCACCAGCGTTTCTTGTCGGCGAGCCAGCCCGCCGCCTGGCCGACGACCGGGCCGAGGCCGAAGCTGGTATGCGGCGCGTTGTTAAGCACGGCGGCGAATCGGCCCGGCGCGCTGGCCTGCAGCGCGCCGACGCAGCCCGGCCAGGTGACATGGCTGAAATTTCCCGCAGGCCCGCCGGAGTTCACGATCATCGCCATTTCGCCGAGGCGCGGAAACGGCCAGTCCAGCACGCGCCCCAGAATGGGCGTGCCGTCGTCGGCATCCAGAATCGCCGCCGCGCAGCCCCATTCGTAATTGAGGCTGGCGAACCATGCGCCGCGCCGTCCCGCCATGGCGTCGATGCGCGCGATTTCGTCCTTGTACGGAATATCGCGCTGCGCCGCCCAGCGCCGCGAAACTTCGTCCAGCAATCCCGCGACCGGCCAGGTCAGCATGCGGTCGCCGAGCGCCATCAATTCATGCGTCCGGTCGAGAAAACGCCGCGCCAGCGCGGCATGATCGCCGTTCGGCAGGTCGATGGACAGCAGTGAGGGCATGGACTCAGCGTCGATCTTTATATGCTATTCCTTTCATAAAACAACACGCCGTCACGGGCGATTTTTTCCCGCAGAGAATGGTCTTCAAGCCCGTTCATATGCACAAGGTCGATTTTATAGACCAGGGGCAACTCCTCGAATTTGGCCTTGAGCCCGAGAAAGCCGGAAAAATCCAATCCCGGCGCAGCGACCGCCAGATCGATATCGGAGGCGGCGTTGAAATCGCCCCGCGCGCGCGAACCGAACATCAGCACCCGCTCCACTTCAGGCATGCCGCGGAATACGGTCTGCAGCATGGCGATATGGCGGTCATCGATTCCATAAGGCATGACATTTTATCCGGGCTTCGCCGTTTCGAGCTTTTCCAGCAGGCGCGCCAATGCCGCGTATCCCTCCGCCGCGATGAAGGCATAGACGGCGGCGGCCACGGCTGAATCGTAGGTATGAGAGGTTAAATTTCTATTTTCATGCAGGCGCGACCACAGGCCGCCATCGTCGAGCAATCCCTGTCCCAGGGCCTCCCGCAGAGCGTCCTTGGCATTGCGGACGTCGATGTCTTTCCCCGCGAGCCATAATTTGAGCGTTTTCCAGGCTTGTTCATAGGTGAATTCAAAACGCTGGATCACGCCGTCGCGGCCAAGCTCGGTGCTCGCTTCATCGAGCCCTTGCCGCAGTTTTGCCAGCGCCTTGCGGAAATCGCCAATCCGTTCCCGGTAGCGTTCGTCGAGATTCATGATGCCGCCCTCTTGGCGGCGACTATAGCCGCCCCGATGCCGCCGCACAATTCATCCGCAGCCCGGGCGACGGCATCCAGGGGAATCAGCGCCATCGCTTCGCCGCCGAATTGCTGCGCGATGATGACTTTGCCGTGGCTGACGCGCGGGGCGAGCTTGGCGGCGTTGGTCGGGCCGAACAGCGACACCAGCGGGCAATCGACGGCGGCCAGCATGTGGCTGGTTCCGTTATCGCCGGTGACGGCGCAGGCGAGCCGCTCGCCGACGGCCATGGTGGCGGCAAGATCGTAGGCGCCGCCCCAGACCGGGTCTTGCAGCGGGAATTTCGCCGACGGCACGGCGGCCTGCAATTCGGCCAGCCATTCGGTTTCCTGCGGGCCTATGAGAAAGGCCGGGACGCGTCCCGCCGCTTGCTGGCGCGCGGCAAGCTCGACGAACCGCTCGCGCGGCCAGATTTTGACTTTATTCCCCGCGCCCGGCACCAGCCCGGCATAGACCGGCCCTTCCGGCAAGGCCGCCGCCGCCTTGGCGCGATAGGATTCCGGCACCGGAATCCCGCCCGCGACTTCCGGCATGCGTCCCGCCGCGAGCCGCACCAGCTCGAGCAGCCGGTCGCGGATATGCGGCTGCTTATGCCAGAACATCAGCGGCCTGCGGTCGGAAAACAGGTAGCGCATGGCGGGTGCGATAAAAACCTCATGGGGAATGCGCCGCGCCTCGCGGGCCATGCGCCAGCGGTTGCGGGTATCGATCAGGATGTCGTAGCGCGGCGCGGCTTTATCCGGCTCGGCGAGAAATTCGGGCTGCTCGAGGACGTGATCGAGATAGGGCCGGGACAGTTCGCGCAGCGGGCCGGAGAAAAAGCTTTTGCCCTGGGTGGTGATCCAGGAAATCTCGGCCTGCGGAAAGGCGGTGCGCAGCGCGCGGATGAAGGGCAGCTTGATGAGCGCGTCGCCGATCAGATCGAGTCCCACCAGGACGCCGATGCTGTTGATCGACCGATTAGTATCTTGCGCCATATATTTCCCGCCGCCCGTCATTTCTCTTCCGCCTTGTATTATCGTCAATAATCCCTATCTTGTGCGGCTAAGAAAATCTACGGAGATTATAGCCATGACCGAACCCGCTGAAGATATTCAGAGCGCGCCCGAGGGCGCGGCCCCGGACGTCGCCAATGACAGCGCCGATCCCGCCGCCCGCATTGCCGCGCTTGAAGCGCAGGTTAAGGAATTGAAGGAGCAGGGGCTGCGCTATCTGGCCGAGATGGAGAATGTCCGCAAGCGCGCCCAGAAAGAGCGCGACGATGCCGGAAAATACGCCGTGGCCGGATTCGCCAGGGAATTGCTGGAAGTGGCCGATAATTTCGAGCGCGCGGCGGCTTCCGCGCCGCAGGACGGCATGAGCGACGCGGTCAAAAATCTGGTGACGGGCATCGAGGCCACCGGGCGGCAGCTTGCCGCCGCGCTGGAGCGGGCGGGAATCAAGAAGGTCGAGGCGCTGGGCCAGCTTTTCGATCCGAATTTCCATCAGGTCATGATGGAAATCGACGACGCCGAGAAACCCGCCGGCACCGTGGTGCAGGTCTTGCAGCCCGGCTATGTGATCCATGGCCGGCTGCTGCGCGAGGCGCGGGTCGCCGTCAGCAAGGGCGGCGCGGCGGCGGGGAAGATGGATACGGTGGCGTAAGCGCGCCCTATTGCGGACCGCAATCGATTTTATAGTCCCGGCCGCCGATCGTGACGGGAACGGGCCGCGAGGGCCGCGCCGCGCAGACGGCTTCGCGAAGCTCGGCGGCGGTCGGGGCGGCATTGTCCGGCATGGCGGGCAGCGCGGCGATGGCGGCGGTTTCGCGGGCGGCCTGCGCGTGCGTTTGATAATTCCTGTATAATTCCACCCCAACGATGGGCGCCGCGATCAAAGCCGCCGTAGCCGCCATGCCGATATGGATCATGCGGGGCAGCCTTTGCTCGGTGCCGTCCGGCTGGCCGGAGCGCAATCTTTTTCTCGGTATTCCGTGCATGGAAAGAGTTTTGCCGTTACCGCTCATCATCATTCCTCTCTATAAATTCATGCAATGCGAATCGAGCCTGCTTCGTTTTTGCCAAAACCCGCCGGGACGATACCTTTTCGCGGCAAAATATTGCCGCAAGGCCGGCTATTTGACCGATGCGGAGGGCGCGGCGGACGGAACCCGGCTGCTCGGCGCGGGACGGGCCGGTTCGGCCTGAATTGCCGCCGTCTGAATTGTCGCGGCCTCGGTCTGCGAGTGCCTGGATTGGCCTGGATGCGTGCCGATCATCGCGGCAATGGTTAGAGCTTCCCAAGCTATAATGCCGACGCCGATGTAATTCGCCCTCTTGGCCGCTTGGAAGTCCGCGATTTCTTCTTCTACCGTGGGCTTCCATGAAAATGTGGCCCGGTCTTTTTGGTCTGTCGACCAGTTCTTAAATTCGCTCATAATCATGCTCCGGATGAATTGAAAATTGATCGCGGGTTTATAGCATTGCGACGGCAAAAAGTCTGCGTTTTTCTTCGCCGAATTAATTTCGCGGATGCGCGCCATGCCGTAATCCTAAAATCCCCTCGGCATGGATCAAGGCGTTCATATTTTTCCCCTTCGCCATTGCAGGATGCGCGGCTAGCCCCTATATACGAGTCAGGAAAAAGCGTTAGACGTAATGTTAACGCATGGATTTCAATAGCTTAGTTAAGAATTGAAAGGACACTACCCATGGCGAAAGTTATCGGCATCGATCTCGGCACCACCAATTCCTGCGTCGCGGTGATGGAAGGATCGACGGCGAACGGTCATCGAGAACGCCGAAGGCGCGCGCACCACCCCGTCCATCGTCGCCTTCACCGGCGCGGGCGAGCGGCTGGTCGGCCAGTCCGCGAAGCGCCAGGCCGTGACCAATCCCACCAGCACCGTCTATGCGGTCAAGCGGCTGGTCGGACGCAATTTCAACGATTCGATGGTGCAAAAAGACATGCATCTGATGCCCTATAAGATCGTCAAGCACGCCAATGGCGATGCCTGGGTCGATGCGGGCGGCAAGCAATACAGCCCGTCGGAAATCTCGGCCTTCATTCTCATCAAGATGAAGGAAACCGCCGAAGCCTATCTCGGCGAAAAAGTCTCGCAGGCCGTGATCACGGTGCCTGCCTATTTCAACGACAGCCAGCGCCAGGCGACCAAGGACGCGGGCAAGATCGCGGGCCTGGAAGTGCTGCGCATCATCAACGAGCCGACGGCGGCGGCGCTCGCCTACGGGCTTGAGAAAAAGGGCCACGGCACCATCGCGGTCTATGATCTCGGCGGCGGCACGTTCGACGTTTCCGTGCTCGAAATCGGCGACGGCGTGTTTGAAGTCAAATCGACCAATGGCGACACGTTCCTCGGCGGCGAGGATTTCGACATGCGGATCATCGATTTCCTGGCCGACGAGTTCAAGAAGGATCAGGGCATCGATCTGCGCCAGGATAAACTCGCGCTGCAACGCCTGAAGGAAGCCGCCGAAAAGGCCAAGATCGAGCTTTCCTCGGCGACGCAGACGGAGGTCAATCTTCCCTTCATCACCGCCGATCCGACCGGCCCGAAGCATCTCAACGTCAAGCTGACTCGCGCCAAGCTGGAAGCGCTGGTGGATGAGCTGATCCAAAAGACCATCGCGCCTTGCCAGGCGGCGCTGAAAGACGCGGGCGTCAAGGCGTCCGACATCAATGAGGTGATCCTGGTCGGCGGCATGACCCGCATGCCCAAGATCATCGAGACGGTGAAGCAGTTCTTCGGCCGCGAGCCACACGGGGCGTCAATCCCGACGAAGTCGTCGCCATCGGCGCTGCGATCCAGGGCGGCGTGCTGAAGGGCGAAGTCAAGGACGTGCTGCTGCTCGACGTGACGCCGCTGTCGCTCGGCATCGAGACGCTGGGCGGCGTGTTCACGCGCCTGATCGATCGCAACACCACGATCCCCACCAAGAAGGGCCAGGTCTTCTCGACCGCCGAGGACAACCAGAATGCGGTCACGATCCGCGTGTTCCAGGGCGAGCGCGAAATGGCCGCCGACAATAAATTGCTCGGCCAGTTCGATCTGGTCGGGATTCCGCCGCGCCGCGCGGCATTCCGCAGGTCGAGGTCACGTTCGACATCGACGCCAACGGCATCGTCAGCGTCACGGCCAAGGACAAGGCCACCAACAAGGAACAGCAAATCCGCATCCAGGCTTCGGGCGGGCTGAACGACGCCGAGATCCAGCGCATGGTCAAGGATGCCGAAGCCAACGCCGCCGAAGACAAGAAGCGCCGCGAGGCGGTCGACGCCCGCAACCAGGCGGACGGCTTGATCCATACCACCGAAAAATCGCTGAAGGAATCCGGCGACAAGGTGCCCCGCCGACGACAAGGCGGCGATCGAAGCGGCGCTGGCCGAAGCTAAGGGCGTGCTGGACAGCGGCGACGCGGCGGCGATTCGGGCGAAATCCGAAGCGCTGGCGCAAGCGGCGATGAAGCTCGGCGAGGCGCTCTACAAGAACGCGGGCGCGGGCGATCAGGCGGCCAACGACGCGGCGGGCGCAGCAGCAGGCGCAGCCGGGCCAAGACGGCGCGGTCGATGCCGACTTCACCGAGGTCAAGGACGACGATAAGAAGAGCGGGACGGCGTAAGCTAGAGCGGTGTTCCCCTCTCCCCTCTGGGGAGAGGATAGTTTTTCTTAGCGAAGCCGCGCTTGCGCGGGTGAGCATAGAAAAACTTGGTGAGGGGGCTCTCTCTATCTGGCAAACCCCCTCACCTGCAAAAACTAAGGGCTTACTCCGCCTGAAGGCGAAGTAAGCCCAAGTTTTTGCTTCCCTCTCCCCGGAGGGGAGAGGGCTTCTCTTCCGGAGAGGCGGGAATTTTCTATAGACATTATTGATATAGGCCCAGCCTAATGACCGCTAAACCAGATTACTACACCACCCTCGGCGTCGCGCGCGAGGCCGACGAGGCGGCGCTGAAAAAGGCCTATCGCCAATTGGCGATGCAATATCATCCCGACCGCAATCCCGGCGCGACCATGCGGCGGAAGCCAAGTTCAAGGACATCAACGAAGCCTATGCCATCCTCAGCGACGGGCAGAAGCGCGCCGCCTATGACCGGTTCGGCCATGCCGCGTTCGAGCAGGGCGGCCCAGGGGGAGGCGGTTTCGGCGGCGGCGGGCTTCGATTTCGCGGGCGGGTTCGCCGATATTTTCGAGGATATGTTCAGCGAAATTCTCGGCGGCGGACGCGCGCGGGGCGGCGGCCAGCAGGGCCAGGCGCGCGGCGCCGATATCCGCCATGATCTGACGATCACGCTCGGCGAGGCCTTTACCGGCACGGAAAAGCCCATCACCGTGGGCGCGGTCGGTTTCCTGCGACGACTGCAAAGGATCCGGCGCGGCGCCCGGAACTTCGCCGGTCGCCTGTTCGACCTGCGCGGGCCATGGCCGTGTGCGGCAACAACAAGGATTTTTCACCATCGAGCGCCCCTGCCCCACATGCCAGGGCGCGGGCCGCGTGATCAAGACGCCGTGCAAAAGCTGCGCCGGATCGGGCCGCACGCGGCAGGAAAAAAAGCTCGCGGTCAGCATTCCGGCGGGCGTGGAAGACGGCACGCGCATCCGCCTGTCCGGCGAGGGCGAGGCTGGAGCGCGCGGCGCGCCGCCCGGCGATCTTTATGTGTTTCTCGGACTCGACCGGCATGAATTGTTCCAGCGCGAGGGCGCGAATCTTTATTGCCGCGTGCCGGTGCCGATGACGACGGCGGCGCTGGGCGGCGATATCGAGGTTCCGGCCATCGACGGCAATCCGGCCAAGGTCGAGGTCAAGGCGGGCACGCAGCCCGGTCACCGCGAGCGGCTTCGCGGGCGCGGCATGAGCATCCTGCGCAACACCAACCGCGGCGATCTTTATGTCGAGATCGCGGTCGAGACGCCGACCCATATGACCAAAAAGCAAAAAGAAATCATGGCCGAGTTCGCCAAGGAAAGCGGCGAGAAAGCCTTCCCCGAAAGCCGGGGATTCTGGGAACGCATCAGGGCGGGGAAGAAATAGCGCCCGGCCTCTTATCCGGGTCGACCGGCGATTGTTGCAGCGCGGGACCGATTGCCGCCGCTGAAAATGCCGAATGCAAACAAACGCTAAAAGACACCGGTCGCGCCGTTAACCATAATTTTGGCTTTGTGAAAGTATATGCGGCTGATAAAAACGCATACGCATAATCCAATGCGTCTGGATTTAACTTCATACATTAAGGAGCAAGAATTATGGCAAAAGAATTAGAAGGCAAGGTTGCCGTCGTGACCGGGGCCTCATCGGGCATTGGATTGGCCAGCCTGGAGGCGATGATTGCGGCAGGCGCGCAACTGGTGGCGGTCGCCCGCGACACCAAAGCGCTGGACGCGCTCCACGAGAAGCATGGCGATGCCGTGATCCCGCTGGCGATGGATCTGCTCGATCCGAAGGAACGGGCCTCCCTGGTGCCGAAAGTCCTCGCGGAAACCGGCCGCATCGACATCTTTCATGCGAATGCGGGCGCCTATGTCGACGGCAACGTGATCAACAACGATCCCGAGACCATCGACCGGGTGATCGACCTGAATTACAAAACCGTGATCCACAATGTGCGCGACGTTCTGCCCCACATGATCGAGCGCAAGACCGGCGACATCGTCGTCACGAGCTCGCTGGCGGGCCATTATCCTACGCCGTGGGAGCCGGTCTATGCGTCGTCGAAGCTGGCGATCAACAGATTCGTCGAGATCACGCGGCGTCAGCACCGTGATGACGGCGTTCGCCTGATGGAAATCTCGCCCGGCCCCGTCGAAACCTCGATGGTCGCGAGCTGGGAGCCCGAGAGGCTGAAGAAAGCCAAGGAAGACGGCATCCTGATTCCCGCCAAGGAAATCGGCGAAGCGGTGATGTTCGTGGTGACGCGTCCGCGCGGCATGACGGTTCGCGACATGGTCATTATCCCCAGCGGATTCGACCTCTAATCGCATTATAGAGACTATCGGCGACCAGGGCGCGCCACCGATCATGGTGGCGCGCCCGCATCCGCCGACGCGGTCGATGGCGTCCGAAAGGCCCGGCGGCTTCCTCCGCTTAAGCTTCGTGGCTTATCGGCCGGCGCGCGCGGCCAATTGGCAGGCGCATGAAAATATGCTCTAGTGCGCCCCACCTGAATTTTATCTTCACACAAGGGAACAAGGACTATGGCAAAAGAATTGAAAGGCAAGATTGCCGTTGTGACCGGGGGCACGTCCGGCATCGGATTGGCCAGCGCTGAGGCAATGCTGGAGGCTGGCGCGCGCGTGGTGATCGTCAGCTTTGACAAGGCGGCGCTGAAGAAACTCCAGAAGAAGCACGGCGACGCCGTAATCCGCTTGGCCATGAACCTGCTCGAACCCGAAAGCCTGCGCGACGCTGGTGCCGAAAATCTTGAAGGAGACGGGCCGCATCGACATCTTTCATGCGAATGCGGGCTCGTATATCGGCGGCGACCTGGTCGATAACGACCCTGATGCCATCGACCGGATGCTCAATCTGAATATCAACGTCGTCATGAAGAATGTGCGCGCCGCGCTGTCTCACATGATCAAGCGCAAGACGGGCGACATCATCGTCACCAGCTCGCTCGCGGGCCAGTATCCGACGCCATGGGAGCCGGTCTACGCGCCGTCCAAATGGGCGGTCGACGGCTTTGTTCAGATCACGCGGCGCCAGGTATTCCAGCACGGCATTCGCGTCGGCTCGATCTCGCCCGGCCCCGTCGAAACCGCGCTTGTCGCGGACTGGCCCTGCCAAGAAACTGAAGGAAGCCAGGGATTCGGGAGCCTTGCTCAATCCCAAGGAAGTGGCGAACGTGATCATGTTCATGCTGACGCGGCCCGCGCTACATGACGATTCGCGACGTGGTCATGATGCCCACGAATTTCGATCTCTAGCCGTCTGCCGAAGCGAGGGCGGCATTAAAACCGTCCGCAAGCCGTGATTTCGGCGCATCCGTCAGGGCCATGCCGGAAATCATGAGCGCTTGCACCGCCGATTGTTTCGCCGCCGGAGGCTCCATTATTCCGGCGCACGCCCGGAATCCCATTGTTTTTCCTGCCGATATCAACAATAAATGGGATTCCCGGGTTCGCGCCTGAAGGCGCGGCGCCGGAATGACAAGCCTCCAACATGAATCCATCATGACCGCCGATTACAACAAACACCGTCTTCCTGCCGAAGACCCGACTTTCCGATGCGGGGCAGCCTCGCGCAGAAGGAGCCGGAGCTGCTCGCGCGCTGGCGGGACATGGAGCTTTACGCCCGGCAGCGCGAAACGGCGAAAGGGCGCAAGAAATTCCTGCTCCATGACGGCCCGCCCTATGCCAACGGCAGCATTCATATCGGCCACGCGCTGAACAAGATTTTGAAGGATGTGGTGAACCGCGCTTATTACGGGCTCGGCCACGACACGGCCTATATTCCTGGGCTGGGACTGCCACGGGCTTCCGATCGAATGGAAGGTCGAAGAAAATTACCGCGCCAAGGGCAAGGACAAAGACCAGATTCCCACGCTGCAGTTTCGCGGCGAGTGCCGCGATTTCGCCGCGCACTGGCTCAAGGCGCAGTCGGACGAATTTCAGCGCCTCGGCGTTCTCGGCGACTGGAGCCGTCCCTATTCGACCATGACTCCCGGCGGCGGAAGCGCAAATCCTGCGCGAGATCCACAAGTTTCTGCTGAACGGCCTGTTGTATAAGGGCGTCAAGCCGGTGATGTGGTCGGTGGTCGAAAAGACCGCGCTCGCCGAAGCCGAGATCGAATATCACGACCATAAATCGACGACGCTATGGGTGAAGTTCCCAATCATCAAGAGCGGCAATCCGGCGCTGGCGGGCGCGAGCGTCGTCATCTGGACGACGACGCCGTGGACGATTCCGGCGAATCGCGCCATCGCGTATGGCGCGGAGATCGAATATGCGGTTTATGAGGTTGCGGCGATTCACGAAGGCGCGACGGCGAAAATCGGCGATCGTTTGGTTATCGCCAAAGAATTATCGGCAAATTTTTCTGCTTCGGCGAAGCTGGAATTAAAAGCGATAGACGGAAAAACTGATCTTGCCGGAATGATCTGTGCTCACCCCCCTGCGCGGGCAGGGCTATGATTTTGATGTTCCGTTGCTGCCCGGCGAATTTGTCACCACGGAAGCGGGCACTGGCTTCGTGCATATCGCGCCGTCTCACGGCGAGGATGATTTCAATCTCGGACGCGCGCATGGCATCGAGATTGTCGATTATGTCGGCGATGACGGCGTCTATCGGGAGAATGTGCCGCTGTTCGCGGGTAAGGTGATCTATAAGCCCGACGGCAAAGTCGGCGACGCCAATGGCGCGGTCATCAAGGCGCTGGCGGAGGCGGGGGCGCTACTCGCCAAGGTCAATATCACGCACAGCTATCCGCATTCCTGGCGCTCGAAAGCGCCGCTGATTTTCCGCACCACCCCGCAATGGTTCATTGCGCTGGATAAGGCTCCGGAAGGCCAGAAAGAAACTTTGCGCGCGATGGCGCTGCGCGCCATTGGCGAAACCCGCTGGGTTCCCGACATGGGCGAGAACCGTATCACGGGCATGATCGAAACCCGCCCCGATTGGTGCATCAGCCGCCAGCGCGCCTGGGGCGTTCCGATTGCGCTTTTCATCGACAAGAAAACCGGCCAGCCCCTCAAGGACAAGGCGGTGCTGGAGCGTATCGCCGAAAGTTTTGCTAAAGAAGGCGCGGACGCCTGGTACAAGCACGACCCGCAGGATTATCTCGGCGAGAAGTACAAGGCGGGCGATTACGATCAGGTATTCGATATCGTCGATGTGTGGTTCGAATCCGGCTCGACCCACGCTTTCGTGCTCGATCCGCTGTGCAATGGCGGCAACTGGCCGGAACTCGACTGGCCCGCGACGCTTTACCTCGAAGGCTCGGACCAGCATCGCGGCTGGTTCCATTCGTCGCTGCTGGAGTCCTGCGGCACGCGCGGGCGCGCGCCTTATGATTCGGTGGTGACGCACGGCTTCGTGCTCGACGAGCAGGGGCGGAAAATGTCGAAGTCGCTCGGCAACACGGTCGCGCCGCAGCCGGTCATCGAGCAGATGGGCGCGGATATCCTGCGCCTGTGGGTGGTGATGTCGGACTATAAGCAGGATTTGCGCATCGGCCCGGAAATCCTCAAACAGACTGGCGAATATTACCGCCGCCTGCGCAACACGCTGCGCTATCTGCTCGGCGCGCTCGATGGCATGAGCGCGGTGGAGCGCCTGCCCGCCACCGAAATGCCGGAGCTGGAGCAATGGGTTCTGCACCGGCTATGCGGGATCGACCGCGAAATCCGCCAGCATATCGCCGATTTCAATTTCAACCGCATCGCCGTGATGCTGCATGAGTTTTGCGCGGTGGATTTATCGGCGTTTTATTTCGACATCCGCAAGGACAGCCTTTATTGCGACCGGCCCGACAGCCTGCGCCGCCGGGCCGCGCGCACCGTCATGGAGCAGGTATTCGAATGCCTCGTCGCATGGCTCGCGCCGTTCCTGTGCTTCACCGCCGAGGAAGCATGGCTCGCTCGTTATCCTCAGGAAAACGGCAGCGTGCATCTGCAGCTGTTCCCGGCGATTCCGGCTTCATGGTTCAACGGGGCGCTGGCCGCGCGCTGGGAAAGTGTCAGGGACATCCGCCGCGCCGTCACCGGCGCGCTGGAACTGGCGCGCGCTGGCAAGACGATTGGTTCAAGCCTTCAGGCGCATCCCCAAGTCTATGTCACGGCGGAGCAGATCGCGCTGCTGAAGGAAATGGATTTCGCCGGGCTTTGCATCGCGTCGGGTGTGACGCTGCGCGAGGGCGAGGCTCCGGAAGGGGCTTTCCGGCTCGATGATGTGCCGGGGGTTGGCGTCGTCGTCGGCCTGGCGCAGGGGACGAAATGCGAACGCTGCTGGCAGGTTCTGCCCGAGGTCGGCAAGCATGCCGATCACCCGCTGCTGTGCGAACGGTGTCATGACGCCGTCGTCAATCATAACGCGGAGGCGGCATAATGGGAAAATACGGTAGCGGCCACGATGATAATAACGACGATGGCAATGAGCGCGATGATCGCGACGCCGTCGCCCGCGACCGCTTTAAGCATTTAGAAGACGCCTGGGACAAATCCGTCCTTTATGGCTTCGCCATCGCCGCGGGCATTCTCGCCGTCGTGGCGGACCAGGCCAGCAAATGGTGGATACTCGAAAAACTGAGCGGCGGGCGCAGCATGGAAGTCATGCCGTTCCTGCGCTTCGACCTGGTGTGGAACAAGGGCATCACCTTCGGGATGCTGGGACACGACCATCATGGCAGCATGCAGTCGCGCATCCTTAGCGCGCTGTCCTTCGCCATTATGTTCGCGCTGGTGCAATGGCTGATGCGGGTCAAGCATCCATTCGCCGCCACCGGGATTGGCCTCGTCATCGGCGGCGCGCTCGGCAATGTCATCGACCGGGCGCAGCATGAAGCCGTGGTCGATTTCATCCATTTTTCTTTCTATCCGTGGGTCTTTAACGTCGCCGACAGCGCCATCATGATCGGCGTCGCGCTGCTGCTGATCGATTCGTTCCTGAATCGCCACGAGGAATAGGGCGGCGGGCCGGATTGACTTTTGCGCCCATGCCGCCAAAATGGGCCGTCTTTTGAGGAAAAATATATGCGCCACAAGTTTCTGCCGCTTTTGCTGCTGCCACTGCTTCTCTCCGCTTGCGGCGAGACGCGCGAAGTGTTCGGCCTCGGCCGCGTGACCCCGGACGAGTTCGCGGTCGTGGACCGCCCGCCGCTCGCCATCCCCCCCGATTTCAAGCTGCGTCCGCCCGCGCCCGGCGCGGCGCGTCCGCAGGAACTGACGCCGGCCCAGCGCGCGGCTCAGGCCACGTTCGGCACCGCTGCCGCAGCGCCGCCCGCCGCCGGCGCCAAGGACAATGCCGAGAAAGATCTGCTCGCGAAGGCCGGCGCCGACAAGGCCGCGCCCGATATCCGCCGCACCGTCGATCAGGAAGCCTCGCAGCGCGTCAGCACCAGCCGCCATCTGGCGGATGATTTGCTGTGGTGGCGCAAGGACAAGGCGGACACATCGGCCACCGTCAATGCCGACGCCGAAGCGAAGCGCGTGCGCGACAATCAGGCCAAGGGCAAGCCCGCCAATGAAGGCGCGACGCCGATCATCGAGCGCCGGAAGTCGGGATGGCTGGGACTGTGAAGGGCGCCCTCATCACGGCGCTGGCGTTGCTGATCGCCCTTCCCGCCCCCGCCCAAGCCAAGGTTTTCAATCCCGTCAGTTTTACGCTCGACAATGGCATGGAAGTCGTGGTGGTGCCCAATCACCGCGCGCCGGTGGTGCATCACATGCTGTGGTTCAAAGTCGGCGCGGCGGATGAGGAGCCGGGAAAATCCGGCCTCGCGCATTATCTCGAGCATCTGTTATTCAAGGGAACGCCTTCCATGGCGGCGGGCGCGTACAGCAAGGTCATCGCCGCGGCGGGCGGGCACGACAATGCCTTCACTTCCAACGATTATACCGGCTATTACGCCACCGTTCCCGCCGAGTTTCTGCCGAAGCTGATGGCGATGGAAGCCGACCGGATGCAGAATCTCGCGCTGACCGATGAGGCGGCGCGGCCCGAGCTCAGCGTCGTGCTGGCGGAACGGCGGCAGCGCACCGACGACGATCCGCAAGGCCGGTTTCAGGAAAAAATGATGGCGGCGGTTTATGGCGGGCACGCCTATGGCCGCCCCGTCATCGGCTGGCGCAAGGAGGTGGAGAAAATGAATTTCCGCACCGCCGCCGAATTCTATCATCGCTGGTATCATCCCAATAACGCCGTGCTGGTCATCAGCGGCGACGTCACGCCCGAGCGCGTCAAGGAGCTTGCCGCCGAGACTTACGATCTGGTGCCGTCGCAAGAATTGCCGCCGCGCTTCGATCCGGACGCGGGGCTGAAGCCGCGCCAGAAGCCCGGCTCGGTCACGGTCAAGGATCCCGACGTGCAGCAGCCCGTTCTGCAGCGGATTTATGTCGCGCCGTCATACCGCACCGCGCATGAGCGCGAGGCCTATGCGCTCGAAGTGCTGGCCGAGATTCTCGACGGCGGCGAGGTCGGCAGGCTCTACCGTTCGCTTGCCGTGCGGCAAAAACTGGCGGTCGGAACCGGCGCCGATTATCATCCCGACGCGCGCGGGCCGGGGCAATTCACCTTCGGCGTCTCGCTGCGTCCGGGGGCGAATCCCTCCAAGGTCGCGGCGGCGCTGGATAGCTTGTTGCGCGATGTCGTTCAAAAAGGCGTGACGCCAGAGGAAACCGCCCAGGCCGTCAAGAGGCTGACGCGGCAGGCGATTTTCGCCCGCGACCATCTCACCGCGCCGGGGCGCTCTTTCGGCCAGACTCTGGCGACGGGCGGGACGATCAAGGATGTCGAGAATTGGCCGGAACATATAGAATCGGTGACGGCCGAAGATATCAATGAGGCGGCGCGCAAACTGTTCGGCGGCAAGGATTACGTGACCGGCTTTCTGCTGCCGACCGGCGGCAAGCGCGGCGCGAAGCCGGCTGCCGTCAAGCCGCCGCAGGAGGAGATACGGTGAAAAAATTCCTCCTCGCGGCAATCTTGCTGGTTTTTTCTTCGCTGCCCGCCGCCGCGCTGCCGGTCGAGACGGTGACGTCGGATTCGGGCATCGAGGCGTGGCTGGTGCAGGACAGGAGCGTTCCGGTCGTCAGCATCGCTTTCGCCTTCAGGGGCGGCGTCGAGCAAGACCCCGTGAAACGGCAGGGTTTGAGCGCGCTGCTGGCCGAGCTTATGACGGCGGGGGCGGCCGGGCGCGATGCCGCGCAATTTCAGCAGGCGCTGGCCGATCACGGCATCCGGTTCGGCTTCAGCGCCGAGCGCGACGCCGTATCGGGATCGGTCAAGGCGCTGCGCGAAGACATGGACATGGCGGCGGAACTCGCCCATGACGCGCTGACCGCGCCGCGTTTCGACGCGGCGGATATCGAGCGCATCAAGCAGGAGCATATCACGGTGGTTTCGTCGCGCCTTGCCGATCCGGAATGGCAGGCGCGGCGGACGATGTTCGGCGCGCTGTTCCCCGGCCATCCTTACGCGCTGCGTTCCTACGGAACCAAGGCCAGCATCGCCGCCGCGACCACGGAGGATTTGCAGCAGGAGCGCAAGCGCCGCTTCGCCCGCGGCAATCTGCTGGTGACCGCCGTTGGCGACATCACGCCGCATGAACTTAATGTCTGGCTGGACAAGGTTTTCGGCGACCTGCCGGCGGAGGCGGATCTGCGCCCGGTGGCGGATATCGAGGCGCCGCCGCGCGGGATCACGATCCATGTGCCGCATGAAGGCGGGCAGTCGGTCCTTCTGTTCGCCGCGCCCGGCATCAAGCGCGACGATCCCGACTGGCACGCGGCGGCGATCCTGGATTATATTCTCGGCGGCGGCGGTTTTTCCTCGCGCCTGATGAATGAGGTGCGCGACAAGCGCGGCCTGACCTACGGCATCGGCGCGTCGCTGGCGGCCATGGATCATGCCGGGATCATGCTCGGCCAGGCGCTCACCGCGAATGCCAAAGCCGGTGAAGCCTGGAAGGTGACGCGGAACGTCTGGGCCAAGACCTGGCAGGAGGGCGTGACCGAAGCCGAGCTTGCCGATGCGAAGAGCTATCTGATCGGCGCGCTGCCGACCGGCTTTACCTCCACCGACGCGATCGCCGCCGTCTTGCTGAATTTGCGGCAGGAGCATTTGCCCGCCGATTATCTCGACGATCGCGAAGACCTGCTGGCCGCCGTCACCCGCGAGGATATCGCGCGCGCGGCGAAACGTCTGCTCGATCCGGCGCGGCTTACCTTGGTCGTCGTCGGCAAAGCGGCGGGAATCAAGGCGGACAAGGAAGAAAAATTTGTCAAGGAATGAGGAACGAGACATGACCAAGCTCACCCAATCGCCGGCCTGGAGAAAATTGCAGACGGAAAAAGAGCGGCTTGGCGCGACGCCGCTGAAGGAGCTGTTCACGCAGGATGGCGCGCGCTTCGCCCGTTTGCAGACCGGCATCGGCGGCCTGCTGATGGATTATTCCAAACAGTGGGTGGACGAGGACGCGGTCAAGGCGCTATGCGGCCTCGCCGCGCAGCAGGGCCTGACCGGCTGGCGCGCCCGGATGCTGGCGGGCGAGACGATCAATCATACCGAAGGCCGCGCCGTCCTGCACACCGCCTTGCGCCGCGATTTCGCCCAGCCCTTGATGCTCGGCGGCCATGACGCGATGCAGGACGTGCGCGCGGTTCACGAGCGCATGGCGAAGACCGTCGAGGCCGTGCGCGGCGGGGCCTGGAAGGGCGCTACCGGAAAAACCATCACCGACATCGTCAATATCGGCATCGGCGGCTCCGATCTCGGGCCGCGCATGGTCGTCGCGGCGCTGCAGGATTACAAGGCTTTGCCGCGCGCGCATTTCGCCGCCAACGCCGACGCCGACGAATTGCAGCGCGTCTTCGCCGCCTGCGATCCGGAAACGACTTTATTCGTCGTGGTGTCGAAGACCTTCACCACGCAGGAAACGATGCTGAACGCGGTCACGGCGCGGCGCTGGATCATTGAGAAATTTGGGGAGAAGCTAGGCGAGGCGGCGGTCGGCAAGCACATGCTGGCGGTTTCCACCAATCTCAAGGCTACGGCGGGCTTTGGCCTGCCGGATGAGAATGTGTTCGGCTTCTGGGACTGGGTCGGTGGGCGCTATAGCCTGTGGTCCGCCGTCGGCATGTCGATTGCCCTTGCGCTCGGCATGGACCGGTTCGACGCGCTGCGCGCGGGAGCGGCGGCCATGGATCGCCACTTCGCCGAGGCGCCGCTCGAGAAAAATCTTCCCGTTCTTATGGGGCTTGTCGGCGTCTGGAACCGTAATTTCCTCGGTTGCGCCGCGCTGGCGGTCTTGCCTTACGCCGAGCGGCTGCGGCATTTCCCCGGTTTCTTGCAGCAGCTTGAAATGGAGAGCAACGGCAAGTCGGTGGATCGGGACGGCGGCGCACTGGACTACGCCACCAGCCCGGTGATTTTCGGATCGAGCGGCACGGTCGGCCAGCACAGTTTTTATCAGATGCTGCATCAGGGAACCGATGTCATTCCCGCGGACTTCATCGGCGTCCGGAATAACGAATTCGATTTCCCCGAGCAGCAGGACGTCATGCACGCGCATCTTCTGGCGCAAGGCGAGGCGCTGTTGCGCGGAAGAAGCGCCCAGGAACTCGCCTCGGCGACCCCCGACCCCGCGCTGGTGCCGCATCGCGTCGCGCCCGGCAACCGGCCCAGCACGACGCTGCTGCTCGACCGGCTGGACGCTTTTCATCTCGGCCTGCTGACCGCGCTTTACGAGCATAAGGTTTTCGTCCAGAGCGTGGTCTGGAACATCAACGCTTTCGATCAGTGGGGCGTCGAACTCGGCAAGCAAATGGCGGGCAGCCTGCTCGAAGATTTGCGCAGCGACGCGCCGCCCAGGCCGCGCGACGGCTCGACCAACGGCCTCTTGAAGCTGATCAGAAAAAAGTAACCGGCTGCCGGTTACCGCGCCGTCCAGGTTTTGATGGCGATGCCGTAGGGGTTGTCCAGCGTGGAAACGCGCACCAGGGTCAACATGACAATGGTCCGTGAATTGACGCCTTTGTTGTTATTGGTCGAGTACCGCAAAATCACCGGCACCTGAACCTTCCATTCATATTCCTGGGTCTCTTCATTGATGCCTTCCGACGCCATGACCGGGGGTTCCGCGGGCGCGGCGGTCAGCACGAGCTGCCTCTCCTTGAATTTGTTGATCGTATCCGCTTGAGCCAGCGCGGCGACATATAAACCCCAGCTTTCCGGCAGGAAGCGGTCGGCGAACATCGAGATTCGCTGATTATAATTGGCGAAATTATACGTCATGAGCTCGGTGACGGTGGTCGTCGACCAGGAAAGAATCGCCGCCGTGGTCAGGTTGGGCAGGGGCAGCGGATCGAGCAGTTTCTCGTTGCCGATGGGCTCGCCGATGCGCCGGACGTAATAGATTTGCGTCGGCTGCAAAAGCGGCGCGGCGACAAGAAATCCCACCGAAAGAATGATGACGATATAGCCCTGAACCCTGATTCGCATGACAAGTCCGCGATGGCGCTTGTCTTCTTGTTCCGGATTGGGAAGGGGTTTCTCGCCGGGAGGATCATCGGTAAGAAAAGGGAATAGATTGATTTTCTTTTTGACGGGCTTTGCCGACGCGGTCGCGCCTCCGGGCGCCGCCGCGGCCTGAATGGCGGCGTTCGCCGCGTTCGCCGAATTCGAATCCGATGTCTTGGCCGCGACTTTGGCCTTAGCTTCGGCGCCGACCTTCGGCTTGGGTTTGGGTTTCAGGAAAGCCATAATTACTGCACGACATTGCTGGTATCGATCAGGAATTGCTCGAACCCGACACCCTTCGGATGCTGAAGCGTCGAAACGCGGCTGATCGTCACGCGCAGGACGCCCTTGATCGACTGCGGCGCTTGCTGCCCCTTGAAGCTCAAGGTCACGGGCATTTGCAGCATCCAGGTATAGACCCCGTTGAGATCGCCTTTCTTGAGGATTTCGGGCGCCGCGTCGATGGTAAGCTCCGACACCATCTTGCGCTCTTCGATCAATTCCAGAATCCGGGCGTCCTTAAGCGCCTTGGAGAAAGTTTCCCATCCTTTGGGCGTGAAGTTGAAAGCGACGTCCTGCAGCCGCTGCCGGTAGTCGTGATAGCTCAGGCTTAAAACGCGCTTCGAGGTATCCGCCATCCAGGCGATGAGGCTGCCGTCGGTGATGAAGGGCTCGTTGAGCGGGACGATATTGATGATGCGCCCGTCGGCGGTCGTGGCGAAAAATACGTGCTCGACCTTGGAAGTCAGGGCCATCGTGACCACGCCCGCGACAAGAATGAAAATCGAGATCATCTGGATGAGGCTGATCCTGAGCATCAGGCGATAGCCGTCGCGATAGAAATTATTGCGGCTCAGGATGGTATGGACGGCGTCTTTCATGGTCATGGCGGCGGCACCTTAACTAGATGGAACTAGATGGGGAAATCGAGATCGGGCAGTCGCGATCCGGCGAGATAATCGTTGGAGTCCTTGCAGTTCGCGCAAATCCGGTTGTGGACGCCCAGGGATGGAAACTTGGTCATGCACATCAGGCAAATCCGCTCGACCGTGGTTCGCGACGGGTCGGGAGCGGAATCTTTCGGCGCGGCGGGCGGGCGAGGCAATGCCTGTTTGAGCGGTGGCGGCGACGGAGGCAGGAAGCTGCGTCTTCCCGTCGGCTTGCGGCCGGGCGCGAATCGCCGCGGCAGGCCCAGCCGGGCCGCGCGCGTCATAATCGCCGCCACCGAGCGCCCAAGCTTTTCCGCGATATGGGACGGCGATTCGCCGACAAGCCAGGATTGGCGCAATATTTCGTCCTGATCGCTCCAGGACGCCAGAACGGCCGCGACGGAATCCCCCGATACGGAAGGGGTAAGATTGGATTTGACATCGTTGGGCACGATCAGAAAGCTCCGCGCCTAAAGGGGAAAAGGCCATATTAATCAGTCGAGTGGCAAGGATTCACCACAGCGT
This sequence comes from Alphaproteobacteria bacterium, assembly GCA_037200005.1. Lineage (NCBI taxonomy): Bacteria > Pseudomonadati > Pseudomonadota > Alphaproteobacteria > Alphaproteobacteria bacterium. The sequence continues at coordinate 340,552 of JBBCGY010000001.1, forward strand.
GCGTGTTTTGCATAGTTCACTGTTAACCATGAAGCGTCAAATTTTTATTAAAGCAGACCCTTATTCATTAAAAAGCACACCCTCTATTCATTAAAATCGAGCGTGAACTGGCGGCGTTCGCCGATATCGATTTGCGCGAAATTCCGGCTGGCATGGCCCCGTTCAGTGCAGCGGCCGTCCCCCTCGATGGCAAAAGAACTCGTATCGGTGCAAAAGGGGTATTTTCCGCTCCAGATGCGAAGCGGGTGGTCGGTGCTGCGGGCGTAATAGTAATAAAATCTATGGGTTAGGGGCTCGGCGCGTATTTTCATGCATTGCTGGGACTGAATGATCCACCAGCCTTCGCTCTGCCAGTGCCCCTTATGGCGATAAGCGAACGCGGTTTGGATCGTCTGCGACGTGCGGTTGCAGAATGTGAACGCGGCATGGGCGGAGCATGGCCAGGCGGTCACGGACAGAAAAATTATGAGCAAGCTGCGAAACATAACCGTTCATCTGGCGGAGAGTTAACGTCTTGGCAAGGAAAACTCATTAATCGTCATGATAATCGCTCCGTTGATCCTCCCGCCCTTCCGGCCTCAAGGAATCATCCGCCATGTCCATTGCCACCGGCCACGATAGCCTGGAAACCCGCCGCAGTCTGCAGGCGGGGGGAAAAAGCTACGATTATTTCAGCCTCGCGGCGGCGGCGGAGAAAATCGGCGATATCGGGCGGCTGCCTTTTTCGCTGAAAGTCCTGCTCGAAAACCTGCTGCGCTTCGAAGACGGCAGGTCGGTCAAGGCGGACGATATCCGCGCGCTGAAAACCTGGCTCGACACGAAAACCAGCGATACCGAGGTCGATTACCGCCCGGCCCGCGTGCTGATGCAGGATTTCACCGGCGTTCCCGCCGTGGTCGATCTCGCCGCCATGCGCGAAAAGGCGATCCGGATGGGCGGCGATCCGGCGCGGGTCAACCCGCTTTGCAATGTCGATCTGGTGATCGATCATTCGGTGATGGTGGATAATTTCGGCTCGCCCGATTCCGCGACGCTGAATGTCGAGCGCGAGTTCGAGCGCAACGGCGAGCGCTACGCATTCCTGCGCTGGGGGCAGAAGGCGTTCGATAATTTCCGCGTCGTGCCGCCCGGCACCGGAATCTGCCATCAGGTCAATCTTGAATATCTCGCGCAGGTTGTCTGGACGGATACCGACCAGACCGGCAAAACCGTCGCCTATCCCGACACGCTGGTCGGCACCGACAGCCATACGACGATGGTCAACGGCCTTGCGGTTCTCGGCTGGGGCGTCGGCGGCATCGAAGCCGAAGCGGCGATGCTCGGCCAGCCGGTCACGATGCTGATCCCCGAAGTCGTCGGCTTCAAGCTCACCGGGCGGCTGCCCGAAGGCGCGACCGCGACCGATCTGGTGCTGACCGTCACGCAGATGCTGCGCAAGCACGGCGTGGTCAATAAATTCGTCGAATTTTTCGGCTCCGGCCTCGACGGCATGACGCTCGCCGACCGGGCGACCATCGCCAATATGGCGCCGGAATACGGCGCGACCTGCGGCATCTTTCCCATCGACGCCGAAACCATCAATTATCTGCGCTTCACCGGCCGCGATGAAGACAGGATCGCGCTGGTCGAGGCCTATGCCAAAGCGCAGGGCATGTGGCGCGACGCGACCACGCCGGAGCCGGTCTTCACCAGCACGCTTGAGCTTGATCTCGGCCAGGTGCAGCCCTCGCTCGCCGGGCCGCGCCGTCCGCAGGATCGCGTGCCGCTGGCCAAGGCGGCGGCGGAATTCATCAAGGAACTGCCGAGCTTCAAAGTGACCGCTCCCGACGCCAAGGTCGCGGTCGAAGGCGCGAATTACGAGCTTAAGCATGGCGACGTGGTCATTGCCGCCATCACCTCATGCACCAACACGTCGAACCCGAGCGTGATGGTTGCCGCTGGACTCGTGGCGCGCAAGGCGCGCGAGAAGGGATTAACCTCCAAGCCCTGGGTCAAGACTTCGCTCGCGCCCGGCAGCCAGGTGGTCACCGATTATCTCGCCAAGGCGGGCCTCGACAAGGATCTGGACGCCGTCGGGTTCAGCCTGGTCGGCTATGGCTGCACCACCTGCATCGGCAATTCGGGGCCGCTATCCGCGCCTATCGCCGCCGCCGTCGAAAAAGGCGATCTGGTCGCCGCCGCCGTTTTATCCGGCAACCGCAATTTCGAGGGCCGCATCAATCCGCATTGCAAGGCCAACTATCTGGCTTCGCCGCCGCTGGTGGTCGCCTATGCCATCGCCGGAAACATGACCATCGATCTCTCTACGGAATCGCTCGGCACTGGCAAGGACGGCAAGCCGGTCTATCTGCGCGATATCTGGCCGACCAGCCGCGAGATCGCCGATATGGTCGGCATCGCGCTGACTCCGGCGATGTTCCGCAGCCGCTACGCCGATGTCTTCACCGGGCCGGAACAATGGCAAAAGGTGAAAACCGCCATCGGCCAGACCTATAAATGGGAAGACGAATCGACCTATGTCCGGCTGCCGCCTATTTTCGACGATATGGGCAAAGACCCGGCGCCGCTTACGGAAATCAAAGGCGCGCGCCTGCTGGCCCTGTTCGGCGATTCGATCACGACCGACCATATTTCTCCGGCGGGCGACATCAAGAAATCGGGGCCGGCGGGAAAATATCTGATCGATCATCATGTCGAGCCGGGCGATTTCAACTCCTACGGCGCGCGGCGCGGCAATCATGAAGTGATGATGCGCGGCACGTTCGCCAACATCCGCATCCGCAACGAAATGCTGGCCAAGGATGGCGTGGTTCCCGAAGGCGGCAACACGCGATATATTCCGTCGGGCGAAATCATGCCGATTTACGACGCCGCCATGCGCTATCAGGCCGAAAACATGCCGCTCGTCATCATTGCGGGCAAGGAATACGGCACCGGCTCGAGCCGCGACTGGGCGGCCAAGGGCACGCGTCTGCTCGGCGTGCGCGCGGTGATCGCCGAAAGCTTCGAGCGCATTCACCGCTCGAATCTGGTCGGGATGGGCGTGCTGCCGCTCGAATTCGCGGGCGGCATGACTCGCGCCGATCTCAAGCTCACCGGCGAGGAGACATTCGATATCATAGGCTTTACCGGCGCGCTCAAGCCGCGCATGGACATCAAGCTGACGATCAGGCGGCCGGGCGGCGGCGAGGACACGGTGACGCTGCTGTGCCGCATCGATACCATGAACGAAGTCGATTATTTCCGCCACGGCGGCGTGTTGCATTACGTGCTCCGCCAGCTGGTGAAAACGGCGTGACGCATGACCGCTCCGCAATTTAAAATCAGCGACGAGGAATTGAGCGGCCTCATTTACCGCTATACCCGCGACATCACCGCGCAGGACAAGGCGGGCAAGTTCGATCCGGTCACCGGCCGCGACGACGAAGTGGACGGGATGGTGCTCGTGCTGCTGCAGCGCCTGCGCAAGAACGTGCTGCTGCTCGGCGGCGCGGGCGTCGGAAAAACCGCGTGCTTCATCGCGCTGACGCAGCTCATCAATGCCGGCAAGGTGCCGAAACTGCTGCAGGATGCGCAGGTCATCGAGCTTGAAATGTCGATGATCGGCGCGGGCAGCGCCTCGCGCGCCGATCTCGAAGGCAGGCTGATTCCCATCGTCAAGGGCGTCGCCGAGCGCAACGCCGTCAAAAACCGCCCGCCGATCATCTTCTGCATCGACGAAATCCACCAGCTGATGATCGGCTTCAAGCAGGCGGCGAGCTCGGGCGTCATCGATCTGATGAAGCCCTATCTGACGGCGGGCGATTTGTATGTCGTCGGCGCGACCACGCGCGAGGAATATGAGGATTACGTCAAGACCGATCCCGCCATCGACCGCCGTTTCCAGAAAATCATGCTCGACGTGCCGGACGTGAAGACGACATTCAATATCCTGCTCAAGCTCAAGGGCAATTTCGAGAAGCATTACGACATCACCGTCAGCGAGCAGGCCTGCGAGCGCATCGTGCGCCTGACGGATCGCTTTCTGCGCAACCGGAACAATCCCGACAAATCGATCCTGTGCCTCGATCAGGCCTGCGCCCGCGCGGTCAAGGACGGCGACGGCAAGACGCTCGATTTCGGCTCGATCAATGCCGCCGTCGCCCGCGACGCCGGCGTCGATCCGGCCGCGCTGGATAAATGACCGCTTTTCGCATGATTTTTATGAAAAATCCTGCGACCGGAAAATCTTTCAAAACTCGTTCTATTGTTGATTGAATTTACTTCGCGTTAACGATTGCCGGTATAATCTGGCGTACCAATTCCATAATCCATCAAGGGGGATAATATGCGTATGACGTTGCAACGCCGTCGTTCGGCGAAAGGCTTCAACCTTATCGAAGCGGCGATTGTGCTTGGCATCGTCGGCCTCGTGGTCGGCGGCATCTGGGTCGCGGCGACTTCGGTTTACACCAATATGCGTGCCAAGAGGGCAACCGAACAATTGCTTTCGATCGCGCAGAATGTGCGGGCGCTGTATGCCACTTCGGCCACGACAGGTTTGGCGAACGCCGCAACGATGACCATAGCCCTGAAGCAGGCCAATATATTTCCGAACGATATGATCTTGGGCACTACAGTCAACGACATAGGCAATCCTTGGAGCGGCCGCGTCGCGGTCTATTCCCAGGCGCCGGGCGGTTCTCAGGGCGATGGCTTCGAGGTCGTGTTCAGCCAGGTGCCTTCGGCCGCATGCGCTGACTTTATCATCCGTAATACCGGTCAGGGTCGCGATGTGGCGTTGGCTGGTGTTGGCGTAGGCGCTTCTACTGCCACCGGAACGGAGCCTACAACGACCGCGACGAACTGGACGAGCTTCCCGCAGTTGGTGACGGACGTTACGACGGCATGTAACGCTACTGCCGCTACCAATGCCAATGTCAGTTTCCGGTTCCGGTTCAGATAAGACGAAGCGGATCGCATAACGACCAAGGGCGGGGATCACTCCCCGCCCTTTTTTTGCCCGCTGTTCGCGGCTCAATGCCGGGAAGCCGGGATTATTCCCTGGAAAGAAGGCGGCTTATCCCGCCTTCATCATCGCGATGGCGGTGTCGGCCATGCGGCTCGAGAAGCCCCATTCATTGTCGTACCACGACATCACGCGCACGAAAGTTCCGGCCATGACCTTGGTTTCGTTCAGCGCGAAGATCGAGGAACGCGGATCATGGTTGAAATCGGTCGAGACCAGCGGCGCGGTATAAGTGCCGAGGATGCCTTTGAGCGGGCCGCTCGCCGCCGCCGCGGTAATCGCCGCGTTGACCTCTTCCACCGTCGTCGCGCGCGAAGCGACGAATTTGAAATCCACCACCGAGACGTTGGGGCTCGGCACGCGCAGCGAGGTGCCGTCGAGCTTGCCCTTGAGCGCGGGCAGGACTTTTCCGACCGCCTTGGCCGCGCCGGTCGAGGTCGGGATGATGTTCAGCGCCGCCGCGCGGGCGCGGTGCAGGTCGCTATGCATCGTGTCGACCACGCGCTGGTCGCCGGTATAGGAATGGATCGTGGTCATGAAGCCGTGCTCGATGCCGATGGCATTGTGCAGCACATGCGCCACCGGCGCGAGGCAGTTGGTGGTGCATGAGGCGTTGGAGACGATGGTATGCGCGGCCTTCAGCTCGCCGTGATTGACGCCATAGACGACCGTGAGGTCTTCGCCGTCCGCCGGGGCGGAGATGAGGACTTTCTTCGCGCCCGCCGCCAGATGCTTGCCGGCGTCGTCGCGCTTGGTGAAGCGCCCGGAGCATTCCATCGCGATATCGATATTCAGGTCTTTCCAGGGCAGCTTGGCGGGATCGGCGATCTGCACCGCCAGGATTTTCTTGCCGCCGATCAGCAAATGGTCGGCTTCGGCCTTGACCTCGCCTTCATAGCGGCCATGCACCGAATCATATTTCAGCAGATGGGCGTTGGTGACGGTGTCGGCCAGATCGTTGATGGCGACGACTTCGATATCCGTGCGCCCGGATTCGAGCAAGGCCCGCAAGACCAGGCGGCCGATGCGGCCAAAACCGTTGATGGCGACGCGTACTGTCATTGTCTTATTCTCCTGTGGTGTTATGCGTTGAGCGTTCTGCCGAAGATCACCTGCTCGGCGTGAGTGGGAATGCCTGCCTTAAAGCCGAATTTCTCATAGAATGCGCGGCGGCGGTTCTCGGCGGATAAAAGCACCGTGCCCGGTTTGCCGTGAAATATTCCATCGGCGATATGGTTTAATACATGATCGATCATGGCCTTGCCAATACCCTGCCGCCGCCGGTCTTTCCTGACCGCGATCCACAGGATACTGGAGCAGTCGGGATAGGTGAAGCCGATGCCCATGGCGGCGGCGGTTCCGATCAAGTCCTTCCCGTCGACCGCGCCGAAGAAGGTCGGTCGGTAGGGATCGCTGGAGCCGATCAGCGCGAAATCGTCCTCGATCATCGTCCGGTGGTCTTCGCCGAAAGCGCCGACGATCAGCGCGACAGTCTCCGCCCGGTCGGGTTCGGACAAGATTCTGATGGGGAGCACCGTAATCCTATGATGCCAGCTTCTCCGCCGCCGCGACGACGGCGTCGGTCGTGATGCCGAATTGCTTGTAGAGTTCCGGGGCGGGGGCGGAAGCGCCGAAGCCCTTCATGCCGATGAAGACGCCTTCCGATCCCAGATAGCGCTCCCAGCCGAAACCGCCGGCGGCCTCGATGCCGATGCGCGGCGCTTGGCCGAGGACCTGCGCGCGATAAGCCGCGTCCTGCTCTTCGAACAATTCCCAGCAGGGCAGGGAAACCACGGCGGCGCGGATATTTTTGGTCTTCAGTTTGGCCTGCGCCTCGACGGCGAGATAAAGCTCGGAGCCGGTGGCGAGCAGCGTGACCTGCCGCGCGCCGTCCGCTTCGGCCAGCACATAGCCGCCGCGCGCCGAAAGATTCTCCGCCGCCGCACCGCGCAAGGTCGGCAGGGCCTGGCGCGTCAGGGTCATGACGCTCGGCGCGTGCTTGAGCGCCAGCGCCGCCGCCCAGCATTCCGCCGTCTCGATTCCGTCCGCCGGGCGGAAGACATAGAGATCGGGCACCGCCCGCAAGCCCGCGAGATGCTCGACCGGCTGATGCGTCGGCCCGTCTTCGCCGAGGCCGATGCTGTCGTGGGTCATCACGAAAACCGCGCGCTGTTTCATCAGCGCGGCGAGCCGGATCGACGGGCGGCAGTAATCGGCGAATTGCAGGAAGGTGCCGGAATAGGGAATGATGCCGCCATGCAGCGCCATGCCGTTCATCGCCGCCGCCATGCCGTGCTCGCGCACGCCATAATGGATGTAGCGCCCGGCATAATGGCTGGCCGCCGAGACGGAGCCGGTATTTTTCACCTGCGTATTGACCGAGCCGGTCAGATCGGCGGAGCCGCCGATCAGTTCCGGAACTTCCGGCAGCAGGACTTCGAGCGTATTGCCCGAGCATTGCCGCGTGGCGAGGCTGGGTTTCTCGGCGGCGATTTTGTCGATCAGCTTCTTGAGCGCGGCGGTGGCGGCGGCTGGGATGTCGCCGGACAGCGCGGCGTCGAAGGCGGCTCGTTTTTCGTGGGACTGATGGCGTTTGGCCCATGAATCATAGGCGGCCTGGCTGCGCTTGCCGAAACCGCGCCAGCTTTGCAGGACGGAATCCGGAATCGTGAAGGCTTCATGCGGCCAGGACAGTTTTTCCCGGGTTGCCGCCAGTTCCGCCGCTCCTAATGCCGAGCCGTGCGAATCCTTGGTCCCCGCCTTGGTGGGCGCGCCATAGCCGATGATGGTGCGGCACGCGATCAGGCTGGGACGGTCGGACGCCAGGGCTTTTTTCGTGGCTTCGGCGATGGCTTCGGGATCGTGGCCGTCGATGGCCTGAACCGCCCAGCCATAGGCGGTAAAGCGCATCAGCGTATCGTCGCTGAAAGAAAGGCTGGTCGGCCCGTCGATGGAAATCTCGTTATCGTCGTAATAGACGATCAGCCGGTTGAGCTTCAGATGGCCGGCGAGCGAGGCGGCCTCGTGGCTGATGCCTTCCATCAGATCGCCGTCGGAGGCGATCACATAGGTATGATGATCGACCAGCTCCGCGCCGAAACGCGCCGCCATGATGCGCTCGGCGAGCGCCATGCCGACGGCGTTGCCGAAACCCTGGCCCAGCGGCCCGGTGGTGGTTTCGATGCCGCATTCGAGGTCGTGTTCGGGATGGCCGGGGGTTTTGGAGCCTCCCTGGCGGAAATGCTTGATCTCGTCCAGGCTCATGGCCTCGTAGCCGGTCAGGTAATTGATGGCGTAAAGCAGCATCGAGCCGTGTCCCGCCGACAATACGAAGCGGTCGCGGTCGGGCCAGTGCGGGTCCGCCGGATTGAATTTCAGGAAACGCCCCCACAGCACGGAGGCCACGTCGGCCATGCCCATCGGCATGCCGGGATGGCCGGATTTGGCGGCTTCCACCGCGTCGGCGGCCAGAAAACGGATGGCGTTGGAGACATCGCGATGCGCGGTATCTGGCACGGAGGGGGATTTCAGGATGGCGGTCATGGATAAAAAATACCTTGCTGGAAAATCGACAGGGAAACCCAAAATGCCCTGCCCGCGCCGCCGCGTCAATTGTCCACTTGATGCCCTATGGGGGTTGTCATGCATGGGGATAAGTCACGGGACAATTGACGGCGCGCATTCTTCCCGGTTAGTCTGGCGAATCAGTCTCAAGAGGACGCCATGCAACGGCTGCAAACATCGCTTACAGTGCTCGACCGTCGGATCGCCGATCTCGAGCAGATGCTTGAGGTTCGCCAGGATAATTCCCGCCGCCAAGCACAGCAACAGACCGACGCGCTGAAGACCAGCCGCGCCCGCGAGGCCAATGCGCTGGCGCTGGCGCAGAAGATCGCCGCACGCCTCGATCAGGCCATCGAACGCGTCGAGCACGTTCTCAGAGATTAGAGCATTTTCCGAATAGATTGGCGGGTTTTTATTGCCAGAAAATGCTCTAAGTATTTGTTTAACGAGAAAATTTCGTTTAGGTCGGCGCTCTAAGGTCCGCCAACCTAAACGAAATTTGCTCTAACGGAGTCTGCCATGCCGAGAATCAACATTTCCCTTTATGGACGCGATTACCAGCTTGCCTGCGAGCCGGGCCAGGAACGCCGGGTGGCGCAGCTTGCCGCGCTGGTCGAGGAAAAAATGCGCGCGGTCGCGGCCCATGCCGGCAATACCACCGAGCCGAGGCTTTTCATGCTCGCCTGCATGATGATGGCCGACGAGCTGCTGGATTTGCGCGACGCGAAACATGGCATGCGGCTCGAGGAAGAAGACGAGCTTATGACCGCCATCGCCCAGATGCAGGAGCGCGTCGGGACCTTGGTTTCGGCGGCTGGTCGCGCCTAGAACCTATTCATAATCTTGTGATGCCGGGCTGCAAATGGAGCTTTTCCAAGCTTTCGATGCTCACCTATGTCGATAGGCTGCGCTCGAAAGCTTGGAAAACCCCCATTTTCGCCTCGGCCTGACAAGATTCTGAACAGGTTCGCAAGACATTTCCCTTACAATAAAACCCCCTTTTGCACCCGGATGCGAAATGCGCTAAACTTGACCTCGGAAAGGCTGCGCGGTTCGACCGGCAACCACAATCCCCGGGGCCGATAACGATACCTTCGGGAGCTGTCCCTGACCTCGACCGTGGTCTTGGTCATTACGGCGCCCACCTGCTGTTGCAGGTCGCGAGGGAGAGGACGCCACCGGCCAAGCGGCTTTTCCACCTTTCGGAAGCATAAATACGAATCACGAAATATGATCGCAGGGGACAAATGGCAGAAAAGGAAGAGCAGGAAACCGGCATTCTTCCGTCCTCTGACTCCCATTCCATGCCGTCCGATCTCCGCTCCCGCAAACGGCAATTGCGCGCCGAGGCGGAATTGCTGCGGCGGACCATCAAGGATAAAGCGGGCGACGCGGGACGGCGGACGGCATCGCTGTTGCTGGATACGGTGCGGAGCCGCTCCGGTTGGCCCGAAGGCGCGGTGGTCAGTTCCTATAGCCCGCGCGGCAGCGAGATGGATGTCGATGCGGTCGACCATGCTTTGATCGGCGCCGGGTTCGATCTCGCTTTGCCGGTGGTGCTCGGGCGCGGCCATCCTTTGGCCTTTCGGCGTTACCGGCCCGGCGACGCTTTGACCAAGGGCGTGCTGGACGTGATGGAGCCGCTGGCCTCCGCGCCGATCGTCGCGCCGCGCATCCTGCTGGTGCCGCTGCTGGCCTTCGACCGGCGGGGCAATCGCCTGGGCTATGGCGGCGGCTATTATGACCGCACCGTCGCGCTGTTCCGGCGCGAGGCCGCCATTCAGGCCATCGGCGTCGCGTTCGCGGAGCAGGAAATGGAAGATATTCCGGTCGGCGGCATGGACGCGCCGCTCGACTGGATCGTGACCGAGAAAGAGGCGCTGTTCTGCCGCGCTCTGGAAAGTTAAAGCGCGGGTCCCAGATTCAAATTGAGAAATTTGGTTCTCAGCGCGTCGCGCAACCCTTCGCGCTGCGGCTGCCATTGCTCGTCGAGGATATAGGGCGGCGGCGGCGCGGACTGGCCATAGGAAGCGATGGCAGCGGCGGGCAGGCACGCGGCGGGATTGGGCAAACGCGCGCCGCGCGCCGCTTCCAGCTTGAGCACCCTGCCGATCATCTTCTGCCGCGTCTCTTCGGACTGGCTCATAACGAAATTATCCATCTGCGGATAAGGCGCGCCCATATAATTCAGACTGCTGTCCGAGACTGGACTGGCGCAGCGTTTGGCGTCGCCCTGATAAATCAGTTTCGCCAGCATATACATGGCGGCGGAGTCGAGATTGAGCACGGCGCCATCCTCCGCGCGGCCTTGAGCGAGAAATTCGTCGCCCGCTTTATGGACGATAATGGAAAAGCGCCACGGGATTTCAGGATCGGCGTTGCCGCCCCTGATCTGCGCGTCGAACCAGTCGAGGATCAAGGATTTGTTCTCCAGCGATCCCGCCCGCGCCCAAAGCGCATCGGTATATTGGGAGAAGCCGCGCCGGTTTTGGGGCGCGTAGGCTTCGTATAAATCGTGGTTGACGCTTTCCTGGCTGAAAGATTCGACGGCGACCGCCGGAGCCTGGCTGCCATTCACACCGGGGTTTGGATCGGGCGGTGCGGTGATCGGCGGCACTGGACTTTGGAGTACTGGGCTTTGCGGCGCGACAAGCTCCGCCCATGATGGGGCTGCGGTCTGCGCCGATGATGATCCGGCGATTGGCGCGCCGCCCGCGACGGTATCGGAAAAGGCCTGAGGCTGTCCGGCGCTTCCTCCCGCATTCAAACCGGCGTCGGCGGGCGGCGCGGCATCGGCCGTGTCCGCGCCGCCGCCGCTGGCGGCTGGAATGGCGATGGAGCCGCTCGGCGCGGGATTGGCTGGCGCTGTCTGGCCCGGAACTGTCTGCCCCGGAGTTGTTTGACTGTGCGTGGCGTTTTCCCATTGCTGCCGCACGGCGGCCGTCACGTCGCCCGGCCTCGATGTTTGCGGCAAGAACTCATAGGCGGCACCACCCGCGCCCGCTAAAAGGGCGGTGGAAGCCAAGACATAATATCGTGTTTTCATCCGCGCAGTTTACCACCCGGAAATAGTTGCAGCCAACGAATAGCGGTTGATTAATATAAAGGCCCGAGAAAAAAAAGCCCGTGCGGCGGGGCGGTCAGGCCGCCCTGCGCGCGGTCGCAAGCCAGGAAAGCTTGGTTAAAATCGTCCAGGCTCCATCGCCCCAGGCCGACCGAGCTCAAGGTTCCGACCATATTGCGCACCTGGCGGTAAAGAAACGAGCGGGCGCGGGCGGTGATGACGATTTTCTCGCCGTCGCGTTCGACGCGAAGTTCATCAAGCGTTTTCAGCGGCGAATCCGCCTGGCAGCCCGCTGCGCGGAAGGTGGAGAAATCATGCTTGCCGATGAGCATGTCAGCCGCCTTCTGCATCATGTCCGCGTTGAGCGAGCCGGGGATATGCCAGGCATGGGCGCTCTCAAGAACCAGCGGCGCGCGGCGGCTGACGATATGATAGCGATAGGCGCGCGAGATGGCGCTGAAGCGGGCGTGAAAATCCAGATTCGCGATCAGCGCGTCCAGCACCACGGCGCGATGCGGGCGGATATGGAAATTGATCGCGTCGCGCACGGTGGCGGCACTCATATCGTCGCGGGCGAGGTCAAAATGCGCGACTTGCCCCCAAGCGTGAACGCCGGCGTCGGTACGTCCCGCCGCATGCAGCGTCGGGGTTTCGCCGCTGAAGGCGGTGATGGCGGCTTCCAGCGCGCCCTGCACGGTCATGGCGTTTTCCTGCCGCTGCCAGCCCGCGAACGCGCCGCCGTCATATTCGATGGTGAGTTTGTATCTAACCATTGTCGAACTTCGCGCCGGGCTTGAGCCGCAATCCGTTGATGAAATCCGCGCCGGAGACGGGAGCCTTGCCGGGACGCTGGACGGTGATGAGCCGCAGCGCATCCTTTCCGCAAGCGACGGCGGCATCGCCGAGCAAGGTTCCGGGCGCTGCATGCATGTCCGGCATGATCTCGGCGGCGAGAAGCTTGATGTTTTCATCGCCGAGCTTGAACCAGGTTCCCGGCCAGGGCTGGAATCCGCGAATTTGCCGTTCGATGGCGTCGGCGGGTTGCGACCAGTCGACCGCGCCCTCCTCTTTTTTCAGCTTGGCGGCGTAGGTGACGCCGCTTTCCGGCTGCGGCTCGGGGGTAATTTTTCCCGCCGCGTAAAGCGGCAATGTCTCGGCGATAAGCGCCGCGCCGAGGATGGCGAGCGCGTCATGCAGCGCCCCTGCCGTCATCGCGGGCGCGATCGGCAGCGCGCGATGGGACAGCATCGCGCCGGTATCGAGTCCCGCGTCCATCTTCATGATGGTGATCCCGCTTTCGGAATCGCCCGCGAGGATCGCGCGGTGGATCGGCGCCGCGCCGCGCCAGCGCGGCAGCAGCGAGGCATGGATGTTGACGCATCCCAAACGCGGCGCGTCGAGCATGGGTTGCGGCAGGATCAGGCCGTAGGCGGCGACCACGGCGCAGTCGATCCCTAGCCTGGCAAACTCATCCTGTTCCTGCGTGCCGCGCAGACTCCTTGGTGTCAGAACAGGAATCCCCTGCGCCTCCGCATACAAATGCACCGGCGATTTATGGATGTGATGCCCGCGCCCCGACGGTTTCGGCGGCTGGCTATAGACGGCGGCGATGGCGTGCCCGGCCTCATGCAGCGCGCGCAGCGCCGGAATGGCGAAATCGGGAGTGCCCATGAAGGCGAGACGGAGAGTCAATGTATCGGTTCCTAATCGTAGAACCCGCCGCCGTCCAAGGCTTTCTTGGCCTTTTCGACCTTGCGGATCATCATGTCGCGCTTCAGCGGCGAGAGATAGTCGAAAAACAGCACGCCGTTCAGATGGTCGATCTCATGCTGGATGCAGATGGCGAATAAATCCTCCGCCTCGATCTGCTGCGGCCTGTTGTCGCGGTCGAGAAAGCGCAGGCGGATTTTTTTCGGGCGGGTGATGTCGGCGAACTGGCCCGGAATGGAAAGGCAGCCTTCCTTGTGCGTATAGGTTTCCTCGGAATGCCAGAGGATTTCCGGATTCGCCATGCCGAGCGCGTTCTCGCGCTTGCCGCCGCCCGGATCGCAGACGATGACGCGCGACAGCACGCCGACCTGCGGCGCGCCGAGGCCCATCCCGTCGGCGGGATACATGGTGTCCGCCATGTCTTCCATCAGCTTGGCGACGGCTTTGTCGACGGCGGCGACGGGCTTCGCCATTTGGCGCAGCACGGGATCGGGAATGATGCGGATGGTGAGTATGGTCATGGGGCGATTATACTATGGTTGCGCCGATTATTCTATTCCGCCGCTTCGCCGGCATCCCGTTCCGTCAATTCGGGGATATGGATGCCGCGCGGCTCGGCGGCGATGGGGGCGACGTCCGGCAAATCCTCGCTGACGGAAACACCGAGCGTTTTCATCGTCCTGACCTTCGCCAGAATCCGGCTCTGCAGCGAGCCGACGGTGTCGTTATAGCTCTGCACCGCCTTGCCAAGACTGCCGCCGAGCTTTTGCCAGTGATCGACGAACGGCCCGAAGCTTTCATAGAGTTCCTTGCCCAGCACGGCGATCTTGCGCGCGTTCTCGGCGACATTCGCCTGCTGCCAGCCATAGGCGAGCGCGGAAAGCAGCGCGAACAAGGTCGTCGGCGTGGCGATGACGACGCGGCTTTCGAGCGCGTGCTGGATTAAGTCCTTGTCGACCCGCAAAGCCGCCGTGACTAAATGCTCGGCGGGAATGAACATCACGGTGAATTCCGGCGATCCCGGCATCGCGCGGCCGTAATCTTTTTTGCCGAGCGCCCGCACATGCTCGCGCAGGCTTCCGGCATGGTCGCGCAGCGCGATATCGATCTGCGCGGGGTCTTCGGCGGTTTCGGCGCGGTAGTAATGATCGAACGGCGATTTGACGTCGATGACGATATGCTTGCCGCCCGGCAGGCGCAGCACGTAATCGGGCCGCAGCACGCCGCCCTGTTCCAGCGGGATCGTCGCCTGCGCCTCGAAATCGCCGACATGCGCCTCCATGCCGGAGAGGCGGAAAATATTTTGCAGCTGCACGTCGCTCCAGCGCCCGCGCTCAGCGGGATGCTTCATCAGCCGCGCGAGATCGGAGGTTTCCTTGCGAAGCTGTTCCTGGATCTGCTGGTTGTGGGCGATGTTCTGCAAAAGCTGCTGATACGCGCCCTCGCGCTTGACTTCGAGCTCCTGCACTTGCTGCGAAAGATTCGTCACCTGCTGATGCATCGGCCGCAGCAGGGTTTCGATATTCTGCGTGCTGCTCTGGAGCATGGCGTTATGGGCCTGCCCGAACTGCGTCGAGGCCGCGCGCATCAACGCGTCCTGGCTTTCCTGCAGCGCGGCGGAGGCGATTTGCTTGAAGCGCCGATCGTCCTGGGTTTGCCGCTCCTCGTCCGCGATCAATTGGTTTTGCAGCACCATGATGCGCGCGCGCATGGCGAGCCAGGCGACCAAAGCGCCGAGCGCGATTCCCACGGCGAAAGTTCCGAAATCGAGATTCATGATGATTCTTTCACTATGCCGATATTCTCCGGCGGCAATCCCCGCTCGTGCCGCGTCCAGGCGGATAGTAGCGCGGCGGAGAAATTTTTGACAAAGCTTTCCGTGTCGAAAAGCGGCAATCGCAGCCGGTTTTCGGCCAGATGCTTGCGGATTTGCGCGCGCCGCGCCGGATTTTGCGCGAGGCTGACCACCAGTTTGCGGTAATCGGCGGCGTCTTTGGCGATCAAATCCGGAAGTTCGGCGGCGGCGAGCAGGCTCGCCCCCACGCGGCTGACGAAGCTTTCGCCCGGCAGGCTGACGGCGGGCGCGCCGATCCAAAGGGCATCGCTGGTCGTGGTGTGGCCGCCGACCGGGAAAGTATCGAGCGCGACATCGACATGGTGGTAGCGCGCCAAATGTTCCGCGAGCGGCAGCGGCTCGGCGAACAGCAGCCGAGTTTCGTCGATGCCTTGCGCCGCCATGAAGGCGCGGATGTTGCCGGGCGCTTCCTTGTTGCCCGCGAGCAGCCATAGGACGCTGTCCGGAACGTCGCGCAGGATATCCGCCCACAGCGTGAGAAGCTCCGGCGCGAGCTTATAAGTCTGGTTGAAGCTGGCGAATACGATAGTATGTTCAGGCAGACCGTAATCGGCGCGCGGGCGCGGTTCCGGCAGCGGACGGCGGCGGTCATTGATCTGGTAACTATCAGGAAGATATAGGATTTTTTCGGAAAAATGTGCCGCCAGCGAAGGCGGCAGCGCGATCCGGTCGGCGATGAAATAGTCGATAAAGTCGCAGCCCAGCGTGCCGGGAAAGCCGAGCCAGTGCATTTGCAGACTCGCGGGACGATAGGCGGGAATATCCGGCCTGCCGCCGCGCGTATAGCCCTTGAGGTCGATCAGGATATCGATGCCGTCTTCGCGGATGCGCCGCGCGGCTTCATGCGCGCCGAGGCCGTTCAGATCGACGAAGGCGTCGCAGGCGCTCGCGATGCGTTGCCGGATGTCCGATCCGTCATCGACGCCGTAGCTATAGGCATGAACCGAAAAATCCTTGCGGTCGAGAAGCTCGAATAATTCGGCGCACAGATAGGCGGTGGCGTGCCGGTGGAAGTCGCTGGACAGAAAGCCGAGGCGGAGCGGGCTGCCAGGTTTGCGCGCGGGGGATAAAAGTAGTGATGGGTGTGCCGCCTGCGGCGGCGGTTCAAGGCGCTTAGCCCAGGAAGACGCGTTGGCAAGCTGCGCGGCGGGACTGGGACGCAGCACCATCGCCGCCGCCGGAGACATAAGGCCGGAAGGGATCGCGGACGGCGTAAAATCGCATAGCTGCCGTTTGAGCAGCGCGATTTGCGCGGCGGCGGTTTCGTCCTTGGGCATCATCGCTTGCGCCGCCAGCATGGCGTCGAGCGCGGCGCGCGGGTCGCCCGCTCTCTCCGCCTCTATGGATTCGGCCCGGTGCATGTTAAAGCGCGCCTCGCGATTGTCCGGGGCGCGCGCGACGATCCGGCGGTAAAGCGCGAGCGACCGCATATTGTCGCCGCGCAAGCCCGCGAGCCATGCCGCCAAACCGAGGAAATTCAATTCGTTGGGTTCATGGCGGCGGAATCCGTCAAGCAGCCCATGCGCCTCGTCCAGGCTGCCAGCCCGGATCAAGGCCATGACGCGGTCGAACTTTTCCTGCTTAAGATTCAAGCCTTTCATGCCTGTCAATCTGGCGTTTAGCATTGCATCTTGTCAAACCCGCGATAGACAGGCATTTTACCGCGGTGCCGAAAGGATTTTCCGCTCTGTCCGCCATCAACTCGAAAACCCGAGAAAAAACTCTGCCCTATTGGGGCCGGGTTTCATGTTTTCGCGGCGTCGGCGCGGCGGCGTTTCTTCCTGGTTTTCAAGCGGACTGACCCTTGTTCACCGAACTCATCATCGTCCTGTGCCTGATTTTGCTCAATGGCTATTTCGCCATGGCGGAGATCGCCGTCGTGTCGGCGCGGCGGTCGCGGCTCAAGCAGCTGGCCGAGGAAGGCAGCCCCGGCGCGCGCCGCGCGCTTAAGCTCGCCGAGGATCCCAGCCGTTTCCTGTCCACCGTCCAGACCGGCATGACGCTGGTCAGCGTGCTGGCGAGCGCCTTTTCCGGCGCGACCATCGCCGGCAGCCTGGGCGCGTGGCTCAACGAGAATATCTCATGGATCGCGCCGAACGGCGAGGCCTATGCCTTCGTCGCCGTGGTGGCGATTCTTTCCTACCTGACGCTGTTCATCGGCGAATTGATCCCCAAGCGCGTCGCCATCGCCCGCGCCGAGGATATCGCGGTGGCGGTTTCCGGGACGCTGATGATCATGGAGCGGATGATCCGTCCGCTCGCCTGGTTCCTTCATGCCAGCACCGATTTCACGCTGCGGCTGCTCGGCGTATCCGAGGGGAAGGGCCACGCGGTCACCCAGGAGGAGGTCAAGACCATGATCGCCGAGGGCACCCGCGAGGGCGCGTTCGAGGCGGCGGAGAAGAAAATGCTGGAAGGCGTGATGCGCCTGACCGACCGCACCGCCCGCAGTCTCATGACGCCGCGCATCGACATGGTGTGGATCGGCGCCGACGATCCGGTGGAGGAAGTCAGGGAAATCATCCGCACCAGCGGCTATAGCCGCTTTCCGCTGGCGCGCGGCGATCTCGAAGAGGTGCTCGGCGTGGTGCAGGCCAAGGATCTGCTCAACGCCGCGCTTGCCGGGAAGCCGCTCGAGGTTCACGCGCTGAAGCGCCCGATTCTTTCGGTGCCCGAAACCATGCCGGTGCTCAAGCTCCTGGAGCAGTTCAAGGATCTCGGCCAGCACCAGGCGATCGTGATCGACGAATACGGCACGGTCGAGGGCCTGGTCACGGTGACCGATATCCTGATCGCCATCGCCGGCGAGCTGCCCGAGGACGGGCAGGAGGCTACCGACAGGCCCGTGCGCCGCGCCGACGGCAGCTGGCTGGTCGACGGCATGACGCCGATCGACGAGATCGAATCGCTGACCGGCCTCAAGCGGATCGGCGACGAGGGCGATTATCACACGCTTGCCGGGTTCGTGCTGGAGCGCATGGGGCGGATTCCCGCGCCGGGCGATACGGTCAGCTGGAACGGCGCTGCGTTCGAGGTGGTGGATATGGACGGCAGGCGGATCGACAAGGTTCTGATCGTGCCGCCGCCATCCGCGCCGGAGAAGGATGTTTAGGCCGCGCTTCCCTCGCTCTTGCGGGGAAGGGCGGAAATTTTCTATAGTCAGGCAATCGATTCGTTTTTGCCGATCGTTTTTGCCGAGGAACATCGACCATGAAGAGATTGCTGGCCTGTCTTGTCGTCCTTGCCCTGCTCGCGCCGGGAACGGCGTTCGCGACCTATTCCGGCTTCGGCACCGGCACGCCTTATGACAGCACCGGCGGCATCAAGGTCACCAGCGAGGTGGTTTCGTCGGGCGAGATCAAGGCTGAAAAGCCCGCCAAGAAGGCGGACAAGAAGAGCAAGCACGTCAAGAGCAAAAAGAAAAAAGCCGCCAAAAAGACGGTCAAGAAAGCGCCTAAGCCCAAAAAAGCGAAGAAGGCCAAAAAGGGCAAGAAGGCCAAAGGCGCGGCGAAAGCCAAGCCCGCCGCGATCAAGAAAGACACGCTGCCTCCGGTCGACTTGCCTCCCGTACAATAGATGATTTTCAAAACGGCGATCCTGGTTGCGGCCTTGATGTCTCTGTCCGCCTGCGCGCCGGACGAGAAGGCCAACCTTCCCAACGCGATCTATGATGTCGATATCAGGACCGGGCTTTGCTATGTGACCAGCGGCTTCATCGGCGCCGACGGCCTCGGCGTCACCAACGTCCCCTGCACCCCGCGCGTGATCAATATGCTGCCGCCCACGAAGCGCGGCTTCGCCATCCCGCCGGCCGAAGTCGCTCCCGCCCCCACCCGGTATCAGTTCTGAGCGGTAAGATCGCGCTGCTTATCCATCATCCGGCCCGCGGCACGTCCAGCGGCAGGTTCAGCTGCTTCGGCCTGCGCCGCAGTCTCGGCACGGCGTTGACCATCGAGACGGTCAGCGCCGCCCAGTAGGGCAGCGACTGCACCGTGAGCATCAGCGCCCATAGCACGGCATTCTGGTTGGCTACGCCATACTGGTTCAGGATAAAGCTGGCGCAGAAAATCAATCCGCCGAGCAGCGTCAATTCTTCCCAGGCCATCAGAACGCCTTGCATGAAGGCCGGGCGGTCTTCGCATTTCGGGGTGCGGAAAAACGGCGTTCCCGACGTGAACAGCCCCTGCCATACCGCCCGTCCCACGGCGTGGGTCAGCGCCATGCCCGCGATCGCCGCGCCGATCCGGTCGCGCCACGGGCATTTGATGCGCTCGGCATAGAGCCAGAAACCGGCGATGATCTTGAAGGCGAAGGCGCTCAGCGTCGGGATCAAGAACACGGCGGGCGGAAATTCCACCCATCGCAGCGCCAGCATCCCCGACCAGAAGATCGCCGCCACGGCGAAGACCAGATTGGCGGCGTCGGCGAACCAGGGCAGCCAGCCCGAGACGAAGTGATAGCGCTGGCCCGTCGTCAGCTCCTCGCCGCCCGGCAGCAGCGACGCCATGTGCCGCTTGATGATCTGCACCGCGCCATAGGCCCAGCGGAAACGCTGGGATTTATAGCCCGCGAAACTGTCGGGAATCAGCCCCTTGCCGAAAGAATGATTGAGATAGACCGATTCATGCCCCGCCTCGAACAGGCGCAGCCCCAGTTCGGCGTCCTCGCAAATGCACCACTCGCTCCAGCCGCCGACATCGGCCAGCGCGGTTCTGCGGATCAGCGTCATGGTGCCGTGCTGGATGATCGCGTTGCGCTCGTTCCGCTGCACCATGCCGATATGGAAAAATCCGGCATATTCCCAGTTGCACATGGTCTTGAAAGCGTCGCCCGGCCAGTCGCGGTAATCCTGCGGCGCCTGGACGAAGGCGATTTCCGGACGCTCGAAATAAGGCATCGTGGCGGCAAGCCAGTCCTTGGTCACGACATAGTCGCTGTCGATCACCCCGACGATGGCGGCGTCCGGGGCGGTTTGCGTGAGCGCGAAATTCAGTGCCCCCGCCTTATAGCCCGGCCATTTCGGCAGATGGAAGAAACGAAAACGGGCGCCGAGCAGCGCGCAATGCTCTTCGAGCGGCTTCCATACCGCCTCGTCCTTGGTGTTGTTGTCGATCACCAGCACTTCGAAATCGGGATAGTCCATCGCCGCGAGGGCGTTCAAGGTCTCGATCACCATATGCGGCGGCTCGTTATAGCACGGCACGTGGATCGAGACCTTCGGCGCATTGGCCTGCGGCGGGCCGGCATGCGGCAGGAAATTGCGCCGCCAGCGGCTCGACCACACCACTTCGGTCAATTCGTAGCCGTCCACCAGCAGCACGGCGAGCAGCACGATCTGCGCCGCGATCAGCGCCACCCAGGCGAGCGAAGACACCGAGATGATATTTTCGATGAGCGCCGCCATCACCGCCCAGACCAGCACCGAGGCGACGGCCTGGATCAGTCCGGCGTAGAAGAACTGCCCGCCGAGCTTGAGGCTGCCATGTCGCCGCAGGAACCAGAACATCGGCAGCAGCGCGAGAAGCGTCGCCGCCAGGAAACCGTCCACCCAGTCATGCCGCTCGCTGATCATGCCGCTCATCGGGAATTTCGGGCTTCCGTCGCGCTCCCACAGGCCCCAATGCGCGCCGACCGAGCCTTCGATGGCGCGCTTCCACGGCGAGTCGAAAGCCTCGATGATGAAATAATCGAGCTGTTTTTCGGCCGCGAAATTGAGGAACTGGCGGATGAACTTTCCCTGGTTGATGCGCGACGGTTCCGCGCCCCTCACCCATTGCCCTTCGCTCGGCCAGCCCACTTCGCCGATGATGACATGCTTGCCCGGGAATTTTTTCTGCAATTCGTCATAACGGGTCGCGACGTACTCGACGGCCTGGCCGATCGGAACGCCTTCCCAATAAGGCAGGATATGAACGGCGATGTAATCGGTAGCGGCGGCGAGTTCCGGATATTTCACCCATATATGCCAGGGCTCGGCGGTCGAGACCGGCACCGTGACGTTCTGCTGAACCCGGCGGATATAGTCGGCCAGCTGCTCGGCGTCGACGTCTTCCCGCAGCAGGCTTTCGTTACCGACGATGATGCGGCGCACGTTCGGATTCGCGCGCGCAAGCTCGATGCCGGTCGCGATCTCCAGCTCGTTGGCGGCAAGGTCGGGCCCGATCCACACCCCAAGCGTCACGTCGAGCCGGTGCCGCGCCGCGAGCCGGGGCACCATATCCTGTCCGCCATTGGCGCCGTAGGTTCTCACCCCTTGCGTGTGAGAGGCCATCAGCGCGAGATTGGCGTCGATTTCCTCCGGCTCGGCGTGATGGGCTTCTTCGGCTTTCAGCGCGCTGCGCCACGGCGTATAGGACAGGCCGGCGATGAAGCCGCCCCACGGCTCTTCCTCCACGCGTTGGTTCGAGAGCGCCCACAGGCCGAGATTGACGGCGGCAATGAGGGCGACGACGAGAACGGACCGGCGATAGGCGAGCAATTTGTTCTTCATTTCAATCGGTTATTCTTTCACGCGCGGGCGATAAGGAGTTTTTATTACTTTCATGGAAAAATGTTAGAATTATTTTTAGGCGGGATTGTGACGCAAAGCATTAACTATAATTCATAGGAGAGCAGGCATGTCGAAATATAAAATCCTTCAAGGTCTTGCGGGTTTGGCGGCACTGGCCAGCGTGGCTTGCGGCAAGGCGGGAACGCCCGAGGTCGCTGCTCCCGGCTCGGGCGCGGGAGATTGCGCCGTGTCCGTCGCGACGAACAAGGGAGGGCGTGTCCAGATCAAGACGACGGGAGGCTATAGCGAGACCGAAGCTTTTCGGGCCACCGGCGAATTCAACGAACAAGCAGACGCCGCATCCGCGCCCGCCGTCGCATCCATGGTCTGCGGTCCGGGCGCGCGGGACATCCCGTCTTCCCAAACGCAGTTTGTCGCCGTGAGCCATCCGCCTTCCGTAGCGCAGTTTGTCGTCGTGGGCCATGATGGCAAGGGCATGGACCCCGTTCCTCTGGATGTGACGAAACCCGGCTGTTCGATCGTCCGAACAGCCCTGAGCAACGGCCAGCTCCGGATTGACGCCTCAGCCTCGGACATGACGGAGGGAAAGGCGGCTGAGGAGGCGCAACTATTGAACAGCATGTCAGGAAAAACCATCGCAGGCGAGATTTACACGGCGCAATGCGGCCTTGGCCTGTCCGAAACGACGGTGCTGACAAATAGAGCGATTAGCCTGACGAAAGGCGGTCAGCCAACCTCATCCAGGACGGATACCGTCCCCATGGGGGCGGTTAACGCTCCGGCGGGGGCCGCGATCACAAAATCTTCGGAGAAGTCCGTCGTCAATAGGCTTGCCCCTCGGCCGTAGCCTTAGGGTCTGGACGCATCGGTAATATGATGCGTTGGCGAAAAAGCCTCCCGGCTTTTTCGCCACGTTTTTTAGGGCGCGGCGCTTTCTTCGAGGAAACGCGGGCTTTGAAGCCACCGGGCATTTCATGCCTTTGGGGTTGCGGACTAGCGGGGCAGGTTTTGCCGCCCGGACGGTCCTCCAAGAAAAATTATCCACAGGAATCAATCCGATAGGTTTTGGCACGGCGTTTGCTCCGGGAAAGCAGGATTTAGCTTGGCCGCCATGGGGCGAACCGGGCAGCCGCACACAAAGGAGCATGCCATGAGCGTCTTTTCAGCCCTCAACGTCGCCGTCAACGGCCTCGACGCCCAGTCGAGAGCTTTCGCGAACGTCTCGGACAATCTCGCCAATACCCAGACCGTGGGCTATAAGCGCGTCGATACCAGCTTTCAGTCTCTGGTCACGGCCTCCAACGCCAACATCAACAATCCCGGCGGCGTCAGCGCGACCCCGATCTACCAGAATTCGATCCAGGGCAATTTGACCCAGGTGGATAGCGGCACGTCGCTCGCGATCCAGGGCAACGGCTTCTTCGGCGTGCGTCGCGGCGTGACCAATGCCTCCGGCGATACCGCCTTCAGCGAAGAATCATTCTATACGCGCCGCGGCGATTTCGCGCTTTCCAAGGACGGCTATCTTATCAACGGCGCGGGCTATTACCTGACGGGCTATCCGCTGGACGCGGACGGCAACAAAGCTTCCGCCGATCCCAACGAAATCCGCATCTCGCAGCTGATCGATAGCCCCGTGCCGACCAGCAGCCTTTCCTACGCCGCGAATCTTCCCGCGGGCGTGCCGATAACCTACGCCTCGTCGCCCTCGACCATCAACGTCATCGACGCTTTGGGCGGCAAGCACGAAGTCACTTTCACCTGGAACAAGGATAACGGCGGGGTCGCCGACGGCGAATGGACGCTCACGGCCAAAATCGCGGGAGGCGGAACGGCCGGCGCCGATCTGACGCTCAACATACCGTTCAATTTCGATACTTTAGATCCGAACGCGGGCACGCTCGCGGCCTATGTAGCCGCCGCCGCCGCCGGCTCGGGCATCGAGGCCGGGACGGGCTATACCGTCACGAATCCCGCCAGCACGGTTCCGGCCGGCAAAGCCGTGGTTGCGTTCACCGCGACATTCGCCGGCGCGGGCGCGCAGAACGTCACGCTGGATTTCGGCAGCTATCAGACGGCGGGCGGCGTGACGCAGTTCGCCGACAGCGATCTGCAGGTCACGACCTTCCAGCAAAACGGCATTCCGCGCGGTTCGTTCCAGGCGCTTGAAATCGACAAGAACGGCTTCGTCAGCCTGCATTACGATAACGGTTCGTCGAAAATCTTCTATCAGGTGCCGATCGTCCAGTTCTACGCGCCGAATAACCTGCAGCGCCAGGAAGGCAACGCCTTCTCGGAAACCACGGAGAGCGGCAGTCCGCGCCTCGGCGCGGCGGGCGAGCTTGGCGCGGGGAATATCGTCGGCAATGCGCTCGAATCCTCGAACGTCGATATCGCCTCGGAATTCGCCAAGATGATCCAATACCAGCGCACCTATTCGGCCAACTCGCGGGTCATCAGCACCGGCTCGAACATGCTGGAAGAAATCATCAATGTCGTCAGGTAAGGCAGGGGACGGAATAGCGCATGTTAGATGACAGGGAACAGATGGCCATGTTGACGCACCAATCCCGATATTCGACCGCCCGTCATCCGTCATCCGTTGGCCGGAGGCAAGCCTCATGAGTCTCGACACCGCCATGAGCGGGGCGACATCCGCCCTCAGGACCGTGCAGCAGCAGATCTCGCTGGTCTCCAACAACATCAACAACGCGACCACCCCCGGCTACACCCGCAAGGGCGTCAATCTCTCGCCGATGGGCGACGGCGTCGAGCTGGTCGGCGTCAAGATCAGCGATTACACGCGCGCGACCGACAGCAATGTCTTGAAGCAGCTTGCCGCCGCGCTTGCCACCGACGGGATGAAATCGGCGCAGCAGGAATATCTCAGCCAGGTTCAGGACATTCTGGGCTCCAGCAGCGACAATGTCAGGCTCACCGCCGCGGTGCAGGCTTTCGGCGATTCATGGACGCAGCTTCAGGCCGAGCCGGAAAGCGTCGCGCTGCAGAACGAGGTCATCCGCAATGGCACCTCGCTGGCCGCCGAAATACGCCGCATCTCAAGCCAGGTCGAACAGCTCGACCGCTCCATCCAGAGCGATATTTCATCCTCCGTGACCGAGCTCAACCAGGCGCTCAGGGATGTCGAATCCGCCAATAGCCAGATTGCCACCGCGCATGCCGCCGCGCAGCCGACCGGCAATTACGAAGACCAGCGCGACGTCGCGCTGCAAAAGATCGCCCAGTTCGTCGATATCCGCGTCATGGATCGCTCCAACGGCCAGATCGCCGTCTATACGCCCAAGGGCTATGCCCTGCTCGACGGCCAGCCGCAGCAATTCGCCTTCGACGGCACCAACGTCACGGTCGCGGGCAGCGCCACGGTCGTGAACGCCAATCTCGCGGGCGGCAAGTTCGAAGGCCTGCTCGGCCTGCGCGCCAATTCTTCGCCCGCCGCCGCCGATCCCAGCCCGACGCAGGAAGTGATCAGAAAATTACGCGCGCAGCTCGACCAGATCGCCAACGGCTTCCTCGCCGACACCACCGGCCCCGACAGTTTCGCCCATGTCTATAACGGCGCGACCGCCGCGACCGGAGAATTGGCTACCGGCTTCTTCACCGGCACGAACCGCACCGATTTCAACGTCAATGTCAGCCTGCTGAACGGCAGCGCCACGGTCAAAAGACTGGCGGCCACGCCGGTCGCCACGGCGATGGCCGACGCGACCCGCAGTTTCGCGGCGGCCGGACAGACGACTGCCAACGTCACCTATGGCGGTTATGCCCAGGACATGATCTCGACCTGGCAGACCGGCGCGAAGCGCGCCAAAGACGAAGCTGCGACGGCGGCAAGCCAGAAGGATTATTTCACCAAGCTTAACACCGACCAGACTGCCGTCAGCGTGGATAGCGAGATGGTCAAGCTGCAGCAATTGCAGATTTCCTATCAGGCGGCGGCGCGCCTGATCGGCGTGATCCAGCAGATGAACCAAGTCATCATCAACATGGTGTCATAAATGATCAGCGGCGTCAGCAATCTCAGCATTTTAAGCCAGGCGACCCGGTCGCTCAACACCGGCCAGGAAAACATGGCCGATCTTACCCAGCAGCTCGCGAGCGGGCGCAAGACGAGCGACATTACCGATTATTCGGTCTTCGACGCGCGCACGCTGCTCAGCAGCCGCGATCTGCAGGATAAATCCACCGCCTATATCGCCGCGATTCACAGCGTCAGCCCGCGCCTCTCGGTTTATCAGAGCACGCTCTCCAGCCTCACGACATTGACCACCAATATCCAGAGCCTGATCAACAATACGCAGAACGCCACGGCGGCGCAGGAGCAAGGCTTGCCCGCGCAAATCAGCGCCGCCATCGATCAGGTGGAATATTATCTCAACCAGAAGGTCGGCGACCGGTACATCTATTCCGGGACGCGCTATACCCAGAAGCCGATCGGCGACATCGCCGCCTTGCCCACGCCGCCGGCCGAGACCTTTCCCGCCGTCAGCGGCACGCTGCCGCCCTATGACGGCGCCGCGCCGGGCACCGACGCCAAGGCCTATGCTCAAGACAAGGTGATGATCGACGACAACCTGCAACTGAATTACGGCATCCCCTCGACCTCCCTGGGCATCCAGAACATGATCCAGGGGCTGCGTTTCGCCCTGTCCGCCACGAAGGACAGCGCCAATTACGATACCTATATGGCGCAGGCGCAGAGCTATTTGGGAACCGCCGTCAATGGCCTGCGCAATCTCGAGGCCCAGACGGCGGGCAACCAGAAGATCCTGGCTCAAGCGGAAGCGGATCAGAAATCCACCATCAATCTTTTGCAGACCCGGATCGGCAATATCCAGAATGTCGATCTTAACGAAGTGTCAGTAAAGATCAATGCATACCAGACTCAACTCAATGCTTCTTACGCGGCGACGGCAAAACTTATCAATATGTCGATCCTGAATTATCTATAGGCTGGGCCGGTGGAAGCCCGCGCGGCAGACACCGTTCGCCCTGGAGGAACACGCGATGCAACAACATATCGATCTCGGGCCGGTTGAAATCAGCTACGCCGCGGCTTTGCGGGGCGTCAGGCCAAAAGGTTCGAGCCAGTCTTTCCGTTATATACGCGCCGGCCGCATGGACGCGGATGAAATGCTATGCCTCGCGGCCAGCAATCCCGAAGGCGAATTCCTGTTCATCGACGAGAATGCGAGCCAGGCCGCCGAAGCGCAGCGCCGGGCGCGCGATCTTCATCTTGCCAATGCCGAGTTTATCGGCATGAGTCTGGCGAAGCTCGAGGACGCGCTGGCGGCCGGCACCCATTTCATCGCCGCCGCCGACTATTTCTGCGTCGACCTGAGCTATGACGTGGCCGATAACGCCTCCTACGCGCACCAGCTTGCCGGCTCGCTGGTGCGGCCCGGCGGCCTGTTCGTCATTCGCTACGCGCCCTTCGCCAGCGCCCGGGACAGCCTGCATTTCATGACGGCGGAATTCGCTCCGGAACTAAAACCGAGCCAGCATACCGAATTTCTGCATGAATTGAAGCAGCTCGGCCATGCCTATTTCGCGCAGCATCCCGAGGACTCGGCCGCGCTCGACAACGCGCTGGGCGCCCAGAATCCCGAAAAATTCCTGAACGAATTCGCCGTGGCCACCAAGCCGCAATCGAGGACCATCGCCACGCTCGCTTCCATGGTGCCGCAGAAGTTCGCCTTTGTCGGCGACGCCCGTTTCTCCGCCAACTATCTCGAAATGATGGTGCCGAAGCCGTCGCAGGAAATACTTTATTCGCTTCGCGGGCATCTGCTGTACGAGGTCATCAAGGACTTCTCGGCGGCCCATGCTTTCCGCACCGACATCTGGATCAGGCAGCCGGGCGATTTCACCGGCGACCTCGCGCAGCTTTACGGCAATTTTTTCTACGGCCTTACCGACATGACGGGACCAGTGCCGGAAACCATCATGGCCGGAGGGCAGAGTCTCGATCTCTCCGCGCCGATCCTCGCGGCGCTGCTCAAATTCATGCATGTGATGCCGCTGACGGTCGGCGATTTCCTCGATCATCCCGACGGCCGCGAGTTTAAGCCTCTCGATGTCGTCATGGCGGTGCAGATGCTGGTCGCCTGCGGCATCGCCGCGCCGATGCGCGGCAGCTTCGCAGGGCTCGGCCAGATCGATTACCGCTATCCCCGCCTTGCCGGGCTGTTCAATCAGCAGCTTCGCGCCGAACCGCTCCATGGCATGAGCGCCACGCTGGCCTCGACGGTCGCGGGGCGTCCGGTCAAGCTGGAACTGCCCGAAGCGCTGGTGCTTCAGGCCGTCGGCCGGGTCGGATTCGAGGAATCCGCCGGGGCGCTGATGACGGAATTGCAGCGCGTCGCGGGCAACCCGGCGCAAGCCCGGCTGGTCTTTCCCTTCGCCCTGACGCCCGAGCATCATTTCGCCGAAAGCATGATCCGGCGGGTTTGCGAGCGCAATATCGTGAACTGGTATGCGCTGGGCGTGCTGGACGCGGCATAGGCGCCGGATGACGTCCGATCCCGGTCATTTGGTGCCCGGCCATGCCGACCGGTAAGCCCGCCGCCCAGATCGAAGAAGCCATGGAACTGCACCGGCGCGGCGATGTCGGCGCGGCGGCGGCGCTTTACCGGAAAATCATCGATGCCGACCCGGCCAATGCGGACGCATGGCAGCTTCTGGGGGTCGTGGCGCGGCAGATGGGCAAGACCGATCTTGCGCTGCGGCTGATCGCCGAGGCCCTCAAGCTCAATCCGCGCCACGCGCCCGCGCTCGCCAATCACGCGCTGCTGCTGCGCGAAGGCGGCGATCTCGATGCCGCCAGGAAACAGGCGGAAGCGGCGGTCGAGGCCGATCGGCATTATCCCGAGGCGCATACGGCGCTGGCGGGGGCGCTGCAGGCGCAGCGGGATTTCGCGGGCGCGCTGCGGCATTATGAAATCGCGGCGCTGCGGAAAACCGGCGATCCCGACCTTTATAACAACATCGCCATCGCCCGGCAGCGGCTCGGGCTTCTGGCCGAGGCTTACGATGCGGTGGCGCAAGCCTTGAAATTGAAGCCCGGCCTCGCCCGCCTGCACCATACGCGGGGCAATATCCTGCGCGCGGCGGGCTATCCCGATCTCGCCTGCGACGCGTTCGCCGAAGCCCTGCGCCTCGATCCGGGGCTGAAGGAAACGGAAGTCAACGCCGCGATGACGCATCTTTTGATCGGGGATTTTCCGCGCGGCTGGGAATTGTTCGACCGGCGCGGCAAGGCGGACGCGCGGCATGAGAGCTTGACGCGCTGGCGGGGCGAGAAAAACGCGTCGATCCATTTGCTGATCCATGCCGAACAGGGACTCGGCGATACGATTCAATTCTCGCGCCTGGTCTTCTGGGCGCGCGGGCATATTGGCCGCATCATCCTCGAAGTGCAAAAGCCGCTGCGCTCGCTGATCGCGGCGTCGTTCCCGGACATGGATGTCATTGCGTCCGAGGACGATATCCCGGCGGGCGCGACGCATCATTGCCGTTTGCTGGATATCGCCGGGATGATGGCGCTCGACGGCGGCAATATTCCGGGCGCGGTTCCCTACATCAAGGCGCCGCCGCTGGCCGAGCCGCCGCGACTGTTGCTGGCGGGACGGAAAAAGCCCGTCATCGGCCTGGTCTGGGCGGGCAATCCCGGCCATCTGAACGACGCCAACCGTTCGCTGAAACTGCAGCAGCTCGCGCCCGCGCTGTCGCCTTTCGCCGCGCATATGGTTTCGCTGCAAAAAGGCCCGCAGGCCGAGGAGCTGGCATCGTCGGGCCTCGATATCGCCGACGGCGGCGCGCTGCTCGATGATTTCTCGGCGACGGCGGCGATGCTGGACGGCATCGACCTGCTGATCAGCGTCGATACGTCGGTCGCGCATCTCGCGGGCGCGCTTGGCCGTCCGGTCTGGGTAATGCTGCCTTACGATCCCGATTGGCGCTGGCTGCTGGAGCGGCAGGATGCGCCCTGGTATCCTTCGGCGCGGCTCTATCGCCAGGCGGCGCCGGGCGATTGGGCGGAGCCGCTCGGAAATATGGCGGGTGATCTTGCTGCCTTCATCGGAGGCGACCCTTCCGTTCTGCAACCAACGGTTTGGGATCACCTTCCGGCGCGCCGCCCGCGTACGCCGCTCAAACTGCCCGGATTGGACGCG
Source organism: Alphaproteobacteria bacterium (assembly GCA_037200005.1). Taxonomy (NCBI): domain Bacteria; kingdom Pseudomonadati; phylum Pseudomonadota; class Alphaproteobacteria; species Alphaproteobacteria bacterium. Next base: position 370,456 of record JBBCGY010000001.1, read on the forward strand.
GGCGAATCTTCATGATAATTTTTCAGCATGATGTTCCATCCTGGCGTTGGGGCTGGTGATTCTTGACCGAGCCGCCTGAAAAAACACCGCTGCCTGAAAGCACGGAAGAGCGCCGCTTCGCATGGGGCGCCCTGTTCGGCGTTATGGCGCTGGGAGGATTTCTTTGCGCGCTGGCGCTGGCGGCGTCGCTGCTCGTCCCCGGCCCCGCCATCGCGCCGCAGACCGTCATGATTCCGAAAAACAGCGGCGCGCGGGAAATCGGCCGCATCCTGGAAAACAGCGGCATTGTTTATCACCATCTGCATTTCGCGCTGGCGGCGCGTGCGATCGCGCGCGGCACGCTGCGGGCCGGCGAGTACGAGTTTCCGGCCGCCGCGCCCATTCTCGATATCATCGCCAAGATGCAGGCGGGCGAGACGGTGGTGCATCGCCTGACGATTCCGGAGGGGCTGACGGCGGCGGAGATCGTCGCGCTGGTCAAGACCGACGAGGCGCTGGCGGGCGAGGTGAGCGCGATTCCCGAGGAAGGCACGCTGCTGCCCAGCACCTATCATTTCAGCCGGGGCGACTTGCGCCAGGATTTGCTTGCGCGGATGGAAAAGCTCGAAGCGTCTTTGCTGCGCGAATTATGGGAGAAGCGCGATCCCGGCCTGCCCTTCGCCACGCCGGAGGAAGCGCGCGTTCTGGCTTCGATCGTGGAAAAGGAAACCGGCCATGAGGGCGAAAGGCCGCGCGTCGCCGGGCTGTTCATCAACCGGCTGCGCCAGGGCATGAAATTGCAGGCCGATCCCACGGTCATCTACGCGCTGACCCAGGGGCGCGGGCCGCTCGACCGCCCGCTGTCCCATGCCGATCTCGCGTTCGACTCGCCTTACAACACCTATGTCGCCGCGGGCCTGCCGCCGAAGCCGATCGCCAATCCCGGACGCGCCGCGCTCGAAGCGGTGATGCATCCCGAAAAGCACGGTTTTCTTTATTTCGTCGCCGACGGCAGCGGCGGGCATGTTTTTTCCCGGACGCTCGAAGAACATAATATCAATGTCGCCAACTGGCGGCGGCTGGAGAAAAGATAGAATCTAAACCGTTGTGCTAAACTGTTGTGATTGTGTGTAATTATCCTGGGATGGAATCTTTACATACAATCAACATGTTAGTATACTCCTCTTATCAGAGTAAAAAACGAAAGCCTCTGCAAACATGGCGACACCATCTTCCGATCGCTCTCTTGATAGAGAGATTGATGCTTACAATGCCATGAAGGAAGATTTGCAAAAATCCTCCTTGAGGAAATGGGTGGTTTTTCATAACCGTCAGCTTCAAGGCACTTATGGGGATTTCGATTCCGCCGCCTATGCGGCGGTAGAAAAATTCGGGCGTGGCCCCTATCTTATCCGGCAAGTCGGGGAAGAAGACATGGTTCTTCCGGCATCTGTCGTTTATGCTGTTTCCCACGATGCAGGTTGAATGCGGATTTCACGCGGAAAAGGATGGCCGCGAACTTCTGGTCGAGATTGGGCCGGAAATACAGGTGGTCATAAGCTTTGATCCAGCGCATTTCTCCAAGACCTTCATTCACAATCCGTCGCATCCTTTGCCGTCAATGAATGTGCAGGCTTTGGTCGATACCGGGGCAAAAAATAACCATATTGATGCCAATGTCGCCAAAGCCCTTAATCTGCCGGTTGTCAATCGCAGGACGATTGCGGGCAGCAGCGGAAAACATGTCGTCGATGTTTATCTGGCGCATATCCATATCCCCGCGCTTGAGGAAACCATTCCGGGAGAATTTTCAGGCGTAAAACTGGTCGAGGCGGGTTCCAGACATGGCGCTATCCTGGGCCGAACATTTCTCAAGAATATCACCTTGGTCTATAAAGGATTGACCGGCCAAGTATCCTTGAGAAATCATCGTTCATGAGGCTTTCTTCTCCCAGCCGCGCTCGCCCTGCTGCCAATAGCTGAGGTCGTGGCCGCCTTCCTGCGCGGCTTTCCAGCGCGTGCGCGCGCCCGCGACGGCGGCATCGTCATTGCCGTCGAACAGGTCGCAGACCCGGGCATAGTCCGCCAGTTTTTCCGATTGCGCGCCATCGACCAGGAATAAAACCTGCGCGCCGTTCGGGCGCTCGTCGCGATGCGTAAGCCAGACCGGCTGGTCTTCGGCGTCTCCGTCCTTGTCGCTGCCGTGCGGCAGAAAGCTGTCCTGGCGGTACGTCCACAAAAATTGCGCCAGCGCCTCGACGCGCTCCGCCGATCCGGCCATCACCACCGCGCGCCAGCCGCGTTCGAGCGTCTTTTCCAGCAGTTCCGGCAGCGCCTGTTCGAGCGACGATTGCGTCAGGTGATAGAAGCTGATTTCCGCCATCGTCAGGCCGCCCGCGCCAGCGTCACGAATAATTGCTGGCATAGCGCGGCGTCAGGCATGCCGGTGCGCTTGCATTTGGCTTCGGCGTCGGTCAGCGCGGCGAGCGCGCGCATGATTTTGGCGCTGCTCCATTTTTGCGCCTGGCGCGAGAATTGGGCTTCGTATTTCCAGAAGACGCGCGGCTGCAATTTATTCATCGCGTCCTTGGCGCTGTCGCCGTTTTCGATCCGGATCCGGACTTCGAGCACGCGCGTGAAATGGCGCTGCGCGGCGCGGAGCAGCGCGACCGGCGAGGCGGCTTCGGCCATCAGGCGGCGCAGGCTGCGGTCAAGCGCCGCGAAATCGCCGTCGCCGACCGCCAGAACCAGGCTGTCGGTATCGGCCGCCGCCGCGTCGCCGAGCGCGGCTTCGACATCGCTAAGGGAAATCGCCGCGGCCTCGCCCGCATACAGGGAAAGCTTCTCAAGCTCGCTCACGAGGCCAAGCCGGTCCGGCGGCGTAAGCTCGGCGAGGCGCGGCAGCGCGTCGGGCGCGATTTTAATTCCCCGCTCGCGCAGCATGCCCGCGATCGTCCGCATCCGCGCGTCGCCTTCTTCGGGATAGCAGGCAAGACCGGCGATCTGCGATGCGGCGCTTTCGGCCAGGGCGCGCAGCTTCGATCTCTTGTCGAGATCGCCCGCCTCGATCACCAGCAGGGAATCCGTCTGCGGCAGATCCTGCAGCAATTTCGCCAGCGGCGCGGCCAGCTTGTCGTCCGCCTCGGCCACGCGCACCAGGCGCCGCCCGCCGCCCAGCGCCATCGCCGCCATTTCGTCGTGCAGCAAGGTGGGGTCGGCGCTTATGTCGTCGGTCTGCAGCAGCGCGACGCGGAACGGATCGTTGAGATCGGCGGCGGCGCTGCGGGCGATGCTGTCGGCGTAAAGGCGCACCGCGCCCGCGTCGGGGCCGAAAATCACCGCGATACGCAAGTCGGACGGCGGTGTCTTGACGAAGGATTCGATGCGGGCGGACGGCACTTTCATGCGATGACTGCTATGGCATCGGCGGCCACGCGCCAGCCGCCCTTGAGCGCCGCGAGTGGCAGCACGCCGCGAGCCGGCTTATGATCGCCCATGAAATCGGCGAAAGCGCCGTTCACTTCCGCCCAATCTTCGATATTCACGACATAGAAAGTGACGCGCACGAAGCTTGCGGCGCTGCCGCCCGCTTCGGCGACGACGGCCAGCAGGGATTCCATCACGCTCTGCGTCTGCCGCGTGGGCGATTGCCAGAATCCCGGCGTGCCGTCATCGGCGGGAAGCTGAGTCGAAAGATAAAGCGTCGATCCCGCCAGGATGCCCTGGCTGTAATGGCCGTTGGGCTTGGGAGCTTTTTCGCTATGGATGGGTTTCATCGCGGTCTTCGAAATAAAGCGCCAGGCGGTTGACGATCTGGTCGCTGGCCTCGCGCAGCGCGCGCGCGCGCGCGTCTTCGGACGAGACGAGGTTGGCGTATTGCGCGTCGAGCTTGCTGTAGCTCACCGTGGATTTAGCCTCCCCTTTCACCAATCGCTTGCCGCTGTCGATATCGGTCATCGCATAGCGCGCGACGAGGTTGAGCTGCGCCCGCGACGCGGTGGCGTCCTTGCGGATGCCGAGATCGACGGCGGTTTCGGTGAGCGAGATAGCCAGCTCATAGCGCGGCGATACTGGGCGGCCTTCCAGATACATTTTGTCGATCAGGAAATTGCGCATCATTTGTCCCGAACGGTCGGGAATATTGCCGATTTGCACCTGGCCGAGTTCGGTCGCGGCTTTGCCGGTGCCGCCGATATTGCCGTAAAGCGGGTGGAAGCCGCAGCCCGCCAACAGAAAACAGATGGCAATAAGGAGGGGCCGGGCGGCAACCGGCGTTCCCCATCGTCCGATATCGAACATGCGATGGCGATCATCCGACATCGGCCACCACATTCACGATCTTGCCCGGCACGACGATGACCTTGCGCGGCGCGGCTCCGGCGAGCGCGCGCTGGACGCCGGCTTCGGCGAGCGCGAGGCGTTCGGTTTCCTTGGCGGCGCTGTTGCGCGGCACGGTGATGGTCGCGCGCAGCTTGCCGTTGACCTGCACCGCGATGGTCACGGTCTCGTCGGTCAGCAGCGCGGGGTCCGGTTTCGGCCATGGCGTGTCGCACAGCGGAACGTCATGGCCCAGCGCTTCCCACATTTCCTCGGCGATATGCGGCAGCATCGGCGACAAAAGTTGCGCCAGGACTTCCAGCCCTTCGCGCAATACCCAGGCTTCGCCGCCCGCCGGGCCGTCAAGCTCGCCGAGCGCGTTGGAAAGCTCGCGCGCCCGCGCCACCGCCTTATTGAAATGGAAGCGTTCGAAATCCTGCGAGATGTCGGCGATGGTGCGGTGGATGACGCGCCGCGCCGCCTGCGCCTTCGCGCTTAAATTTTCCGGCATCGGCGCGTCTTTGGACGGCAGCGGCAGGGACGGCTCGCTGACCATGCGCCACAGGCGGTTGATATAGCGCCATGCGCCGTCGACGCCGCTTTCGGTCCATTCCAGATCGCGCTCGGGCGGACTATCTGAAAGCATGAACAGCCGCGCGGTATCGGCGCCGTAGCTTTCGATGATGCGCGCGGGCGGCACGACATTCTTTTTCGATTTGCTCATGACCTCGACGCGGCCGAGGGTCACCGGCTGGCCGGTTTCGGCATGCGTGGCGCGACCATCGGGGTGCTTCACCACTTCTTCCGGGTAGAGCCATCTGCCGTGATCGTCTTTGTAGGATTCGTGGCAGATCATGCCCTGCGTGAACAGGCCCGCGAACGGCTCGGCAAGTTTCAGGTGGCCGGTCTTTTCCATCGCGCGGGTGAAGAAGCGCGCGTAAAGCAGATGCAAGATCGCGTGCTCGACGCCGCCGACATACTGATCGACCGGCAGCCAGTAATCGACGGCGGCGGGATCGACGGGCCGCGCGTCGTCATGCGGCGAGCAGAAGCGGGCGAAATACCAGCTGCTGTCGACGAACGTGTCGCAGGTGTCGGTCTCGCGCCGCGCATCCTTGCCGCATTGCGGGCATTTGACCTTGCTCCAGGACGGGTGATGGTCGAGCGGATTGCCCGGCTTGTCGAACGTCACGTCTTCGGGAAGCTTCACCGGCAGGTCGGCTTCCGGCACCGGCACCGCGCCGCAGCCGCCGCAATGGATGACGGGAATCGGGCAGCCCCAATAGCGCTGGCGGCTGACGCCCCAGTCGCGCAGCCGGAACTGAATCGTGCCGTGGCCCGCGCCGAGCTCTTCCAGTTTTTTGATCGCGGCGGCTTTGCCCTGCTCGACATCGAGGCCGTCGAGGAATCCGGAATGGCGCAGGCGGCCCGGGCCGGTATAGGCCTCGGTGCTGATGATGATCCGGTCGCCGTCTTCGGGAATCACCACGGGCCGTATCGGCAGGCCGTATCGGTTGGCGAAATCGAGATCGCGCTGGTCGTGGGCGGGACAGCCGAAAATCGCGCCGGTGCCGTATTCCATCAGCACGAAATTGGCGACATAGACCGGCAGCCGCGAATCTTTAAGGAAAGGATGCTGCACCCGGAGGCCGGTATCATAGCCCAGCTTTTCCTGGGCCTCGAGCGCCGCCTCGCTGGTGCCGGTGCGGTTGCATTCGGCGATGAATCCGGCAAGCTCGGAACTGTCGGCGGCCAAGGACGCCGCCAGCGGATGATGCGGCGAAAGCGCGATGAAGGACGCGCCGAACAGCGTGTCGGGCCGGGTGGTGAAAACCTCGATGCCGCCGTCGCGCTCGACCAGCTTGAAAGACAGCTTCGCGCCCGCCGACTTGCCGATCCAGTTCTCCTGCATCAGCCGGACTTTTTCCGGCCAGCGGTCGAGGCTCTTCAGCGCCGCGAGCAGATCTTCGGCGTAATCGGTGATTTTCAGGAACCATTGCGACAATTTGCGTTTTTCGACCAGCGCGCCGCTGCGCCAGCCGCGTCCGTCGATGACCTGCTCGTTGGCCAGAACCGTATGGTCGACCGGGTCCCAATTGACCCAGGATTCCTTGCGGTACACCAGTCCGGCGCGCCAGAAATCGAGGAACAGTTTTTGCTGCTGCTTGTAATAGGCGGCGTCGCAGGTGGCGAATTCCCGGCTCCAGTCGATGGCAAGCCCGATGCGCTGCAATTCGCCGCGCATGACGGCGATATTGTCGTAAGTCCATTTCGCGGGATGCACCTTATTGTCGCGGGCGGCGTTCTCGGCGGGCAGGCCGAAGGCGTCCCATCCCATCGGGCAAAGGACGTTGAAGCCCAGCGCTCTTTTGTAGCGGGCCACGACATCGGAAAGCGTGTAATTGCGCACATGCCCCATATGAATCCGCCCCGAAGGGTACGGAAACATCGACAGCACATAGTATTTCGGTTTCGCCGGGTCTTCGGCAGCCTTAAAGCTATCCCGGCCTTGCCAGAATGTCTGCCATTTGGCTTCGGCGGCCTGGACGTTGTAGCGGGTCATTTATTGTCCGGCTTCTGCTTCTGCGCCACCTTCATCTGCCGCGCGCGCGTCAGGACGGCTTCCTCGAGCGCCGTGGCGACGCTAGGCTCGACGGCGGCATCGGCCCAGCCTTGCGGCTCGGCGCGGATTTGCTTGAAAGCCTTCACCCGGACGCCGTCCGCGCGAAGCTCGCGGTCGAGGATGAATACGTTCAGCTTCATTCTTTCATTGGGATTGCCGGGCGACGCGTACCAGTCGGTCAGGATCGTTCCGCCGAAAGGATCGGCGGCGAGCAACGGCATGAAGCTGACCGTATCGAGCGCGGCGCGCCACAGATAGGCATTGACGGTGATGCCGCTCGCGCCGCCGTCCTTGGCTTTATCGGGACCGAAAAGCAGCATGCCGCCTTCGTCGGACAGCAGGCTGCCCTGCTTATATTCCTCGTCCTTCTTCTTGTCGGGGAATTTAGCTTCGGTATTCACGCCGGAACCGCAGGCGGAAAGCAGACATGCGGCGACCGCGAGCGCGATCAGCCGACGGTGAATCTTCGGGAAGCCGTGGTTAATAATTGCATATTTTTGCATCACGAGTCCATGAATGCCGGAACAGAGATCGCCGATTCGCTCGGCCAGGCCATTGTTAAACAATAAAATTATAGCCGACGCAAGCCGCCTCTACAGAATGACCGGTTGTTGCGGGAAAGCAACATTTGAGCGCTGAAAACCGGACAGGCTGTTTTAGTGCTTGTCTGTGCAAGGGCGCTCGGTCAAATTCCCCCCTGTCTGGGCAGTTCACCACGCCCATTGTTTCTTGGTCTTTAACTTCAAACCCACTTCAAGGGGGCACTCACATGCGTAAGATTCTCCTGGCGACAACGGCCCTGGTCGGCATCGCCGCGTTCGCGCCTGCCGCGCAGGCTCAAAATGACGCGCCGCTCAATGTCACGCTCGGCGGGTATGTCGATTTCCGCGCCGGCTTCTTCCGCGAGAGCGCCAACAACAGCACCGCTTTCGCGGCCCCGGCGGCGGCTCCCGCCGTTGCCGTCCCGACGCGCCGCAGCGCCGACTTCGAAACCGAATGGCGCCTTAACGTCGACGTGACCGGCAAAGGTCCGCGCGGCGTCGAATACGGCGGCCGGGTCAGCTTCTGGAACGGTTCCACCTATAACGACGGTTTCCAGGGCAATGGCACGAACGTCAACACCCGCGAAGCCTATGTCTTCCTGTCGGGCGCATACGGCAAGCTGGTCGGCGGCGACCATCGCGGCGCCCGCGACCTGTTCGTCTATGCCCCGACCGTCGGTCTCGGCCAGGTCGATGGCAGCTACACGGATTTCACCGATCCGCTGACGCTCACGGCCTTCCAGCCGACTTTCTTCGACGACACCGAAACCAGCACCAAGATCACCTATTTGACCCCGCAAGTCGGCAACGACAAGCATAAGGTGCAGGCTGCCGTCTCCTTCGCTCCCCAGCTTTGGGATCAAGGCCAGAATATCGTCAAATATTCGAATGCCGGTCAGTTCAACAACATCAACAACACCGTCTCGCAGGTCTCGCCGCCGTACAACACGACCGGCCCGATCTACAAGAACTTCGTCCAGGCTGCGGCGCAGTATCAGGGCGATTTCAGTCCGGTGACCTGGGTGTTCAGCCCGTTCTTCGCCACCGGTTCGGGTGACAGCGCCATGTCTCCCTTCAAGAGCTTCGCCATCTGGGGCGCCGGCACGCAAATCGGCTATGCCGGTTTCACCCTCGGCGGTTCTTACGTGGATGGCAGCAGCTTCCTGCGCACCGACCTTCAGAACCGCGACCAGAAAGTCTGGACCGCCGGCCTGAAGTATGAGTGGGAGAAGTATGCGGTTGCGATCAGCTACCTCGACGGCGAAGGCTATAACAATGGCTTCGCTGCTCAGGGAACCGCGGCCACCTCGCTGAACAACGTCAACAGCGTGAACTATGTGACCAACTTCAACCTCTACAGCGTTGGCGGCGCCTATACCTGGTTCCCAGGCATGGCCACCCAAGCCGATCTGGCCTTCTTCCAGCAGAATCGCGGCGATGCAATCGGCGCGGCTGCTGCGGACCAGAATACCGGCGGCGTGTTCATCGTGTCGCAGAAGCTGACGTTCTAAGGCGCTTTGTTAACGAGCCGCGCCTCTCGGGGCGCGGCGAGTTTACAAAAGCCCATGAACGCCCTTGGCGTTCAAACCGGCATAGCTCCCGCGAGAGCGGAAGCGACGCCGGATCGGTCAAGAATATAGACCGGAACAAAGAAATTGCAGGGCGGCTGGGCAACCAGCCGCCCTTATCTTTTGGGCCGCCTTTTCCGCCCATTTTTGCCACCCTCTTTTGTTGCCCTCTTTTGCCGATTGTCTTTGCCGGAGAATTGGTCTTTATTCGCCTCCTCGGCCTTATATGCGGATTGGGGAGATTATGATGGTGCAGCGCGATTATTTGACGCTTGAGGAAATCGTCGTGACCGGCAGACGGGTGCTGCTGCGCGCCGACCTGAATGTCCCGGTCAAAAACGGCAAGATCACCGACCGCACGCGTCTCGAGCGCCTCGTGCCGACGATCAAATATCTGCGCGACCATGGCGCGCGGGTGGCGATTCTTTCCCATTTCGGCCGTCCCGACGGCAAGCCGGTGCCGGAATATAGTCTGCGCCCGATCGCGGCGGAGCTGGCGCAAATTCTCGGCGCGGACGTGGCGTTCGCGTCCGATTGCATCGGCCCGGAGGCGAAAGCCGTCATCGATCGCCTGCCTCAGGGCGGTCTCATCGTTCTGGAAAATACCCGCTTCCACGCCCAAGAAGAACAAAACGACCATGCTTTTGCCGCGTCGCTGGCCGCGCTCGGCGATATCGCCGTCATGGACGCCTTCTCGGCGGCACACCGCGCCCACGCCTCGACGGCGGGGCTGCTCGACCTTTTGCCCGCCGCGGCGGGACGGCTGATGCAGGCCGAGCTTGAGGCGCTCTCGAAAGCGCTCGAGACGCCGCAGCGCCCCGTGGCCGCCATCGTCGGCGGCGCGAAAGTGTCGACCAAGCTCGGCGTCCTGACGCATCTGATCGACAAGGTCGACATGCTGGCGCTCGGCGGCGGCATGGCGAATACATTTCTCGCCGCGCAAGGCAAGCCGATCGGCAAGTCGCTCTATGAGGCCGACATGCTGGATACCGCGCGCGACGTCATGCAGCGCGCCGCGAAGAACGGCTGCCGCCTGATCCTGCCGCAGGATGTCGTGGTCGCGGCGGAATTCAAGGCCGGCGCGGCGTCCGAGACCGTGCTCGCCGACAAGACGCCCGCCGACAAGATGATCCTCGATGTCGGGCCCGCGACCTGCGCCGAGATCGCCGCCGCGCTCGCCGGATGCAAGACCATCGTCTGGAACGGGCCGATGGGCGTGTTCGAAATGCCGCCTTTCGACGAAGGCACGCGCGCGATCGCGCTGACCGTCGCCGGCCTGACGCAGCAACATCATATCGTCTCGGTCGCAGGCGGCGGCGAAACCGTCGCCGCGCTCGCGGTCACCGAGCAGACCGAAAACCTGACTTATGTTTCGACGGCGGGCGGCGCGTTCCTGGAATGGCTGGAGGGCAAGGAATTGCCCGGCGTCGCCGCGCTGCGCCACGCCAAGCTGCGCATGAATGGGAAGTTGAGCGCTTAAGGAAAAAACATGGCTATAATGAAAATTCCGCAACCTGCCGCTCCTTTACAGAATCCAAATCTGTTTCAAATCGATGGGGTTGCAGGACAGGAGGTATCTTCTTCGGCTATCTCAATCCGATGCCCTCATTGTCGTGAGTTAGGATCATTTGCAAAAATGACCCAAGCGGGATTTTCTTATTTGAAGAAGACCACTCAAGCTGTTTCTGTCCCATTTGCAGCTACGATAAGAATTTGCCCCAATCAAATATGTAGAGGGTTAGTTCTTGTTATTGAGCAGAGTGGACGGGCTTTAAAAATAGAACCGCCTCAATTGCTAGACTTCAATGCTAATAATTTGCCTTCAGTATGCCAAGAAACCTTAAAGGAGGCTGTGGCTTGTCATGCGGCTGGTGCATATAGAGCGGCGGCTATGATGGTGCGCCGCCTTCTCGAAGAAATATGTGAATTGAATAAAGCCGAAGGTGCTAATCTACACAATCGGCTCGATGCTCTCAGAAGCATCATTGTTTTGCCTCAGGCTCTCTTTGATGCAATGGGTGAATTAAAGGCTCTAGGAAATGATGCGGCTCATATTGAAGCCAAAGCTTACGACAATATTGGAAGAGAAGAAGCGGAAGATTCTATAGAGCTTGCAAAAGAAATTTTAAAGTCACTTTATCAGCTTCAAGGTCTTGTTGAGCGTCTTCAAGCTAGAAAGAAGGGCGGCTCTACCTCAACTTAAATATCGACCTCGCTGTGCTTTCTGATCCAAAAACCCTTCCAGCGCCGCGATGTCCTCGATATCCACCGGCCTTTTGAGCAGGGTTTTATAGGCGATCAGCTGCTCCGGCGTCATGACCGGGATGGTCAGGCCGAAGATTTCGCGCGGCGCGGCGGCGGCAAGATCCATCGGCACGGAAACCCATATGTTATTCTGGGCGTCGAAAATCTTCGTGTCGTCGCCGCCGCAGATATCGATATCCTGGCCGTGATGGTTCAGCACGATGATCGGCAAATCCCAATTTTCGTCGACAAGCCTGGCCGGACCGAAGGTGATGTAGGGCTTGATATCATCGACAAGCCGGGGGAAATCCGCCGCGCGGATGTCGACATCAATGTCCTGCAGCGGCCTTTGCGCGCCATAGCTTCGCACCGCCAGGCCCCCTCCCACGACAAAAGGGACGCTGTGTTTTTGGAGAATGCCGACCAGCCAGTGGAAGCTTTTGCATGAATTGCGCATGAAGCCATGATGGTCTTTTGGGGCGTGCCCGGTCAAATCCCTTGACTTTTTTCGCCAATAGACTAGTCTATTAGACCTAAACTAATAGAGAACATCTGGATTGATAGAAAAGATGGAGGCGGTGATGGAAGTCAGTAGTTACGAGGTTAAGACCAAATTCGCGGAAATGTTGCGACGGGTCGAGGCGGGGGAGAGCATTACCGTCACCCGGCGCGGCGTGCCAGTGGCGACGCTTAATCCTTTCAAATCCCGGCGTGATGCGGAAAAAATACGCCAGGCCGCCGCCGATATTCATGCCTTGCGCGCGCGGCTGAACTTGCGCGGCATAACTTGGGAAAATGTAAAGACGTGGCGGGATGAAGGACGGCGTTGATGCGCGATTTCGTCCTGGATGCATCGGTTGCCTTGGCATGGCTGCTGCCGGATGAGGCGTGCGCGGCAAGCGTCGGCGCGTTGCTGGACGATGCCGAAAACATCACTCTTGTGGTTCCGGAATTATGGCGGCTGGAGATCGCCAATATTCTCCTGACGGCGGAATGGACCAATCGTTTTCGCGCGCAGGAAATTGATTTCTTTATCGAGCGGCTGGAAGCCTTACCCGTCGCGGTTTGGCGGGACGACATATCCTCCTTCGGCGATGTGATCCAATTGGGCCGCAAGCATCGCCTTACGGCCTATGATGCTTCCTATCTCAATCTGGCGCTGCGGCTTGGTTTGCCGCTTGCCACGCTGGACAAGCCTTTGCGCCGCGCCGCGAACGCGGAAAACATTCCCGATCCGCTGGGGCTGGCGGCATGAGGAATGCGGGCCCCGTCACCATCCTCGGCATCGATCCCGGCCTGCTGCACACCGGCTGGGGCGTGGTGCGCGCCGAGGGCAACAGGCTGAGTTTCGTCGCGGCGGGCACCATCGATCCGTCCGCCGGGCTCCCGATGGCGGCGCGGCTCGCGGCGCTGGCTGCCGGGCTTGGAGAGGTTATCGCGCGGCATCGTCCCGACGAGGCCGCCGTCGAGGAAAGCTTCGTCAACGGCAATGCCCGCGCGGCGCTGAAGCTCGGCCAGGCGCGGGGCGTCGCGCTTTTATGTCCGGCGCAGGCTGGCATCCCCGTAGGCGAATATGCCGCCAACCTCATCAAGAAATCGGTAACCGGCTACGGCCATGCCGACAAAAAGCAGATTCAGGCAATGATCGGCATTTTACTTCCGGGCGCGGACGCGGGTATGGCGGCGGACGCGGCGGATGCTCTGGCGGTGGCTATCTGCCATGCGCATCACCGGGGGGCGGAAAGACTTCGCGGGGCGTCATGAAGCATGTGAAACTGCTGTCGCTGCGGAATTTTTCGGACGAGCAAATGGCGAAGCTGAACGCGGCGGCCAAGGTGACGGCTTACCGCGAAAATGTCGCCGGCTATGACGAGAACGAAATCATTGCCCGGCTTGAAGGGGCGGATATCGCGCTGGTGAATCCATCGGCGCCGGTAAGCAAACAGGCTTTGGCGGCAAGACCGGGGCTGCGTTTCATTGTCTCCTCGACGATGGGAATCAATCATATCGATCTGGCGGCGTGCCGCGAGGCTGGCGTCCGGGTGCGCTGGTTCCCCGGCTATTGCGCGCGAACGCTGGCTGAACATGCATTCGCCATGATCCTGATGGGGCTTCATTTCATGATTCCGGCGATCGACAATGTGCGGGCAAAGCGCTGGGATTATCTTGATTTCCGCGCTCGCGAGACGCCGGGCAGGCGGCTGCTGATCCTTGGATTGGGGCAATCGGGAAGTCACGTCAAACAATTTGCCGAAGCTTTCGGCATGGAAGTATCATGGACGAATTCGAAAACTCCGGCCACCGAGGTCGATGCTCTGATCGCCCGCGCCGACGTCATCAGCATGCACATGGCGCTGAATGACGGCACGCGGCAATTCATGGATCGCCGCCGCCTGAATCTCATGAAACCCGGCGTGGTGCTGGTCAATACCGCGCGCGGCGCGATGGTCGAGGAGGACGCTCTGTGGGAATTCATGGAGCGGAATCCCGGTGCGACGGCGTTTTTGGATGTTCTCGAGCATGAGCCGCCCGCGCCGGATCACCGGCTTTATCGGCTCAAGAACGTCGTTGTGACGCCGCATATGGCGTGGCACTCTGAGGAAGGCGCTGCGTTCCTGTGGCGGGCGATTTTCGAGGCTTTGATGCTCGCCATAAAAGACGAATGGCCCGCGAGCGATGAAACGGCGGGGTGGTTATGATCGGAAGATTGAGCGGCATTCTCGATAATATCGGCGGCGGGCAGATTCTGCTCGATGTCGGCGGCGTCGGCTATATCGTGTCATGCTCGGCGCGGACGCTGCGGCAGCTTCCGGCGGCGGGACAGCCGCTGCGGCTCTTGATCGAAACGCAGATGCGCGAAGACGCGATGAATCTCTACGGCTTCATGGAAACGGAGGAACGCGACTGGTTTCGTTTGCTGGTCACGGTGCAGGGCGTCGGCGCGAAAGTCGCGCTCGCCATTCTAGGTTCGCTCGGCCCCGAACAATTGGTCGCGGCGATCACCGCGCAGGATAAGGCGATGCTGACCCAGGCCGACGGCGTCGGGCCGAAGCTGGCCGTGCGCTTGATGACCGAGCTTAAGGACAAGGTGAGCGGATTCGCCGTGACGAGCATCGCGGCGAAATCCGCGCCCGGCGCGATCATGGGCATCGACCAGACGATGGCCGATGCGCTGTCGGCGCTGGTCAATCTCGGCTATCGCCGCGCCGAAGCGTTCGACGCGCTGTCGAAGACGCGCAAGGACATGCCCGAAGCGCGGCTCGATAGCTTGATCCCGGCGGCGCTGCGGCAGCTCGGACGTTCCGGCGAGGCCGCATGAATTCCGTTTCCGCAACACTGCAATCCGAACGATTGGTAGCCCGCGACGCGCAGGATGGCGACGAAACCGGCGCCGCGCTGCGGCCCTTGCAATTGGCCGAGTTCATCGGCCAGCCGGAACTGCGCGACAATCTCTCCGTGTTCATCCAGGCGGCGAAGGGCAGGCGGCAGGCGCTCGACCATGTGCTGTTTTACGGCCCGCCCGGCCTCGGCAAGACCACGCTGGCGCAGATTGTGGCGCGCGAACTGGGCGTCAGTTTCCGCGCCACCTCCGGCCCGGTGATCGCGCGGGCGGGCGACCTTGCCGCGCTGCTGACCAATCTGCAGCCCAATGATGTGCTGTTCATCGACGAAATTCACCGGCTCAGTCCGGCGGTCGAGGAAATCCTCTATCCGGCGATGGAGGATTTCCAGCTCGATCTGATGATCGGCGAAGGGCCCGCCGCGCGCTCGGTGCGCATCGATCTGCCGCCCTTCACGCTGGTCGGCGCGACGACGCGTTCGGGGCTGATCACGCGGCCGCTGCGCGAAAGATTCGGCATTCCTCTCAGATTGCAGTTTTACGCGCCGGACGAGCTGGCGGTGATCGTGGCGCGCGCCGCGCGTTTGCTCGATCTCGATTTGACCGAAGACGGCGCGGCGGAAATCGCCCGCCGCTCGCGCGGCACGCCACGCATCGCCGTGAGATTGCTGCGCCGGGTGCGCGATTTCGCCGCCGTCGCCGGACGGATGCGCGTGGACCGTAAGGCTGCCGACGAGGCGCTGACCCGGCTCGACGTGGATGCGAGCGGCTTCGACGGCATGGACCGCAAATATCTGCGGCTGATCGCCGAGAATTACGGCGGCGGGCCGGTCGGCGCGGAGACGCTGGCGGCGGCGCTGTCCGAACAGCGCGACATGATCGAGGATGTCATCGAGCCTTATCTGTTGCAGGAAGGCATGGTCCAGCGCACGCCGCGTGGGCGCACGCTCACCGACGGCGGCTATCGCTGCCTCGGCCTCGCCCCGCTGGCCGGACGGCAGGGGGATTTGGTGGGCGCAGCGGAAGAAGAGTAAGGCCGTATCTCTATCGGCCGTCTTGTTATATGCCCTGCCGCCATGTTATCTGTAGCTTTCTATATTCAATGCTATTGTAGGAAGTTAGGACATGGATTTTTGCCCATTGCGCCCGCCGTCCCCGCCCGATTTGGGCAAAATTCCCTATAGCGACCTCGAAATCGTCGGCGTGAATGGTTGCGTGAACGAATGCGGCGTCACTAGGCCGACCTACGCATCGAAAGAACTGCTCGTCATTCCGAAAAAACGGGAAGATGACGGGGTGATTGCCAATCCTGACAGCACCGAGCCCCGGCGCTTTCTAGACAGCCATATCGAGCGTGGGATGTGGCCTCTCGAATCGCCGCAGCCCGCGACTCAGACCGTGGGTTATATTGATGCGGAATTCGGCGCGCAATTCCGCGACCTGACGGGCCGGGACTGTCCTGTCTGGCAAGGGCCCACGGCGCGTCTGGCGCGCGAAGTCGATCCACAGCATACGGTAACGCTTCTTCTCGGATCGCAGGCGGATATCACGGGCTACATGAAGCGCATGATATATCCGTTAATGATGGCGTCCATCCATGCTGCCCGTGCCGACGATTTCGCGCGCGCCGACAAAGCGGCGGGATTGGCATTCGTGTCGATAGCCTACGGCGACAGGACGATGCATTTTCAGGCAACATCGCTGTTTTTCGCTGTCAGGCTAGAAATGGGGAAAGTGAAGCCGGACGAACTTGCGCAGAAGTTTCGGGACTTCATCCAATGTGAGCACCGCAATGTTTCTTGCGAAACATGGCTCGGCCGTCTCGACCGCTACAGAAATTTATGGAGCGGGCCGACGAGGCCCGGAGGCAGCGTCGGCAATTCGCCGACTGTCATTTCACAGCCCTAATTAACTCCGCCGTTCCACCACGAACCGGGCGATGCCTTCGAGCGCGACGGCGCGGCCCTGGAAGATGGCGAGATGCTGGATCGCCTGCTGCGACAGCAGCGTGGCCTGCGAGCGCGCCCGCTCGGCGCCGAGGATGGTGACGAAAGTCGCCTTGCCCGCGCCCGCGTCGCGGCCCACGGATTTTCCGGTTTCCTCTTCGCTGCCCTCATGGTCGAGCAGATCGTCGATGATCTGGAAGGCGAGGCCGAGATCGTGCGCGTAGTTGCGCAGCGCCATGTAATGCGAAGACGGCGCGCGTCCCAGGATCGCGCCCGACACGCTGGAAAAGGCGATCAGATCGCCGGTCTTCATGCGCTGCAGCCGCGTGATCGCGCCGATATCGAGCTGGGTTTTTTCCGCGATCAGGTCGAGCATCTGCCCGCCTGCCATGCCGTGCGCGCCCGAAGCGCGCGCGAGTTCGGTGATAAGCTGGCAGCGCACCTTGGGGTCTTCGTGGGTGTCAGGGTCGGCGAGAATCTCGAAGGCCAGCGTGAGCAGCGCGTCGCCCGCCAGCATTGCCGTCGCGTCGTCATATTGCTTATGCACGGTGGGGCGGCCGCGCCGCAGGTCGCTATTGTCCATCGCCGGAAGATCGTCATGGATCAGCGAGTAGCAATGCAGGCATTCGACCGCCGCCGCCGTGCGCAAGGCGCAAGTCTCGTTGACGTTGAACAGGCTCGCGGAACTGATGACCAGGAAGGGCCGCAGCCGCTTGCCGCCGCCCAGCGCGCCATAACGCATCGCCTCGAACAGGCGGCTTTCCGCGAAGCCGGATTGCGGCAACAGCCGGTCGAGCATTTTTTCGATGGAGGCGGCGGCTTCGGCCATCGAGGCCGAAAGGTCGGGGTGCAGGGATGGCATTATGGAATCTTTCGGTTCGTTAGTCGGTTCGTTAGGGGGCAAACGGCTTGCCGGCGACGGCGCCGTCGGCATTCAGGGTTATCTGTTCGATCTTGAGCTGCGCTTCGCGCAGCTTGGTCTCGCAATGGCGGCGCAGGAAACTGCCGCGCTCATAGGCGGCGATGGCGTCGTCGAGCTTGGCCTTGCCGTCCTCGAGCTGCTTGATGAGCTGTTCGAGTTCGGCCAGCGCCGCCTCGAAACTGAGCGCGGCGATGTCGGCAGGAATTATGTCGGCGGCGAGCTTGGCTGGCATGAGGATCTGGTTCGCGGGGAAATTAGGCGCTAACGGCGCTGCTGTTATGCGCGGATTCGGCGGTGTCATCAAGGGCGCGCATATGCGCCGCCACCGAGGCGGCGAGCGCCGGGATATTATAACCGCCTTCGAGGCAGGAAACGATCCTGCCGTCGCACAATTCCTCGGCCAGCGCGGCAAGCTCGCGCGTGACCCAAGCGAAATCCTCCTCGACCAGCTTCATGCCGCCGAGCGGATCGTCGCGATGCGCGTCGAAACCGGCGGAAATGAATATAAAGTCCGGCGCGAAGGCCTTCAGGCGCGGAAAAACCTGCCATTCGTAGGCGGCGCGGAATTCGGCCCCGGCGGTTCCGGCGGCGAACGGGATATTCAGGATATTGTCAAGCGGGCCGCGTTCGTCCGCCGCGCCGGTGCCGGGATAGAGCGGCATCTGGTGCGACGAAATGAACAGCGCGCGCGGCTCGGTTTCGGCCCAGACCTGGGTGCCGTTGCCGTGATGAACGTCGAAATCCACGATGGCGACGCGCTTGACGCCGCGCGTCAGCGCATGGGCCGCGGCGATGGCTATGTTGTTGAAAAGGCAGAAGCCCATGGCCCGGTGCGGTTCGGCGTGATGGCCGGGTGGGCGCAAGGCGCAAAAAGCGCGCCGCGCCTGTCCCGATAAAACCGCGTCGACGGCGGCGATCCCCGCACCCGCCGCGAACAGCGCGGCTTGCGTCGAACCGGCGGACATGGATGTATCCGAGTCCAAAACGATACGCTCTTTCGTTCCTCTGGCGGCAAGGATCTCGTCGATATGCGCGGCGGTGTGCACGCGGGCGATTTCCTGGCGCGTGGCTGCAGGCGCTTCAAGACAAGGGTAATCGGAAAACTCACGGCTTTTCAGGACTTCAAGAACGGCTTCCAGCCGCGCCGGGCTTTCGGCATGGCCGGGTCCCTGATCATGATCCAAGCATGAAGGATGGGTAAAAAGCAGCAAAGGTCAGCCCTTTATAAAAAATTACCCCTTTATCAATAGCTTGTGCGCGGTCAAAAAACAATGAGAACCTGCAAGTGAATCTTAATTGCTTGATATAACAAGGGCTTGACATTAACTATAGTTCGGCCATTTCCATTATGTACTAATTCAGTCCTTAATATTATAATCGCTGATGCTTCGTCTTCCCAAACTAACCGATTATGCCGTTGTCCTTCTGGCCGCCTTGGCTGCGGGCGAAGGCGCGACCGCCGCCGTGCTGGCGGCGAGGGCGGGATTGCCGTTGCCGACGGTTTCCAAGATATTGAAAAGGCTTGCAAAAACAGACCTCGTGAGTGCCCAGCGCGGCACCGGCGGCGGCTATCGTCTGGGACTTCCGGCGGCGAATATTTCAGTTGCCGATATCGTCGCGGCCATGGACGGGCCGGTTTCGCTGACCCAATGCGTCGACGGCCATCACGGCCAATGCGGCGTCGAAAGCCGGTGCGCCATGCGCGGCCACTGGAACAAGATCAACGGCGCGATCCGCGTGGCGCTGGAGTCGGTCAGCCTTGCCGAAATGACTCAAGGACCGCCGATTGGCTGGCCTGCCGATGCGCATCTTTCCCAGCGGGCGGAGTAAAAGAATATGCCAGCCCTCGATACTCTTGAAACCGTCGCCGCGCTCGCCGAGCAGAAATACCGCTACGGCTTCGTCACCGAGATCGAGTCCGATCTCGCGCCCAAAGGGCTGAACGAAGACACGATCCGTTTCATCTCGGCCAAGAAGAACGAGCCGGAATGGATGCTCGACTGGAGGCTCAAGGCCTATCGCCGCTGGCTCAAGATGGTCGAGCCCGATTGGGCCAAGGTCGGCTATCCGAAGATCGACTATCAGGACATCTATTATTATGCCGCGCCGAAGCAGAAACCGAAGCTCGGCAGCCTCGATGAAGTCGATCCGGCTTTGCTGGAGGCTTATGCCAAGCTCGGCATCCCGATCCGGGAGCAGGAAATTCTGGCCGGGGTCGAGCCGACAATCGCCGTGGACGCGGTATTCGATTCCGTATCCGTGGCCACGACCTATAAAAAGAAGCTCGAAGAGCAAGGCATCATCTTTTGCCCGATTTCCGAGGCGATCCGCGAGCATCCTGACTTGGTGAAGAAATATCTCGGCTCGGTCGTGCCGCAGGGCGACAATTATTTCGCCGCGCTCAATGCCGCCGTCTTTACCGACGGATCGTTCGTCTATATTCCGCCGGGCGTGCGCTGTCCGATGGAGCTTTCCACCTATTTCCGCATCAATGCCGAGAATAGCGGGCAGTTCGAGCGCACGCTGATCATCGCCGACGCCGGGTCCTATGTGTCCTATCTCGAAGGCTGCACCGCGCCGAAGCGCGATGAAAACCAACTCCATGCCGCCGTCGTCGAGCTGGTCGCGCTCGACGACGCGCAGATTAAATACTCGACGGTGCAGAACTGGTATCCCGGCGACGAGGACGGCAAGGGCGGAATTTACAATTTCGTGACCAAGCGCGGCGATTGCCGCGGCGCTCGCTCGCGCATTTCCTGGACGCAGGTCGAAACCGGATCGGCGATCACCTGGAAATATCCGAGCTGCGTCTTGCGCGGCGACAATTCGGTGGGCGAATTCTATTCGGTCGCCATCACCAATCACCGCCAGCAGGCCGACACCGGCACCAAGATGATCCATATGGGCAAGAACACCCGCTCGACCATCGTGGCCAAGGGCATCAGCGCGGGCAAGGCGCAGAACACCTATCGCGGGTTGGTGAAATTCATGCGCACGGCGGACGGGGCGCGCAACCATACGCAATGCGACAGCCTGCTGATCGGCGACCAGTGCGGCGCGCATACCGTGCCCTATATCGAATCGCGCAATCCGCGGGCCAGCGTCGAGCATGAGGCGACTACGGCGAAAATCAGCGAGGAGCAATTGTTCTATTGCCGCCAGCGCGGGCTTTCGGCGGAGCAGGCTGCGGCGCTGATCGTCAACGGATTCTGCCGCGAGGTCATGCAGCAATTGCCGATGGAATTCGCCGTCGAGGCGCAAAAGCTGATTGGGATTAGTTTGGAAGGGAGCGTGGGGTGATGTTTTCCGCGCCGCCAATTTATTTTCTCGCTAATCTAAAAGACATCCGCCGGGTGCGTTCCAGCCCTTTATTCACTTCGAAAGAGGAGGCGAACGCAAACATGAAAAGCGCCCTTATGGGCGTTGTTAGAATTTTTATCTTTGACCTTCTTTTCTTAGGGATCGTTTTCGCAGTTATCGTATTTTTGCCGAAATTTTTTCCTGAAAAACTAAGTAACAATACGATGCTCGGATTTACATGGATGTTCTGGATATTTGTGCCTTTACCCCTTTTTATTTTTCTGTTTGGAGCATTTATATCGCCGAGAATTTTCTTTGAGATCACCAACGAGAGAATCTCTGCTTTGTCGGCACCTTTTCGTCTGGGCTTTCTAGGAAAGCAAACGAACTGGCAGAAACCAATCGCTGATTATCAGGGCATACAAATTGTTTCTTGCGCTGATTTTGGTCTTGCCCAGAGTCAACAACGTTTCTCCGTTGGATTTTTTCATGCCGATGAGCCTTATACGATATATCTTCCCTGTACGACCGATAGGGATGAAGTAGAGGCGTTGGCTAAAGGCTTAAGCAAATCAATGGGATTGCCGTTATTGCCGGATGCTGAGGTCGATGGCCGGGGTCGCAAAGTGACTAAGGGAAACGAATAATGCTCAAAATCAATAATCTTCATGCCGCCGTCGATGGCAAGGAAATCCTGCGCGGGCTTGATTTGCAAGTGCCGCAAGGCGAGGTGCATGCCGTCATGGGGCCGAACGGCGCGGGGAAAAGCACGCTGTCCTATGTGCTGGCCGGACGCGAGGGCTATGACGCGATCGCCGGAACCGTGAGTTGGAATGGCAAGGATTTGCTCGCGCTCGCGCCGGAACAGCGCGCGGCGGCGGGCGTATTTCTCGCCTTTCAATATCCGGTGGAAATTCCCGGCGTCGGCAATACTGTGTTTCTCAAGACCGCGCTGAACGCGCTGCGTACGGCGCGGGGGCAGGACGAACTCGACGCGGTGCAGTTCCTGAAATTGCTGCGCGCGAAGGCGAAGGCGCTCGGCATCGGCGAGGACATGCTCAAGCGCGCGGTGAATACCGGCTTTTCCGGCGGCGAGAAAAAGCGCAACGAGATTCTGCAGATGGCGCTGCTCGAGCCGGAACTGTGCGTGCTCGACGAGACCGACAGCGGCCTCGATATCGATGCGCTGCGCGTGGTCGCGGACGGGGTGAACGCGCTGCGCGGCAAAGATCGCGCGATGCTGGTCATCACGCACTATCAGCGCCTGCTGGATTACATCAAGCCCGACCGCGTGCATGTGCTGGCGGGCGGCAGGATCGTGCAGTCGGGCGGGCCGGAGCTGGCGCTGGAACTCGAAAAAAGCGGCTATGCCGCCTATGCCGCGTGAGGATGCCATGAGCGCCGGAAAACTGGTGGTCTTCGACTGGAACGGAACCTTGATCGACGATGTCGATCTCGTGCAGGGCGCGGCGAATGTCATCCTGAAACATTTCGGCCGCGCGCCGGTCGGGCTGGCGCGGTTCCAGGAATGTTTCGACGCGCCCATCGCCAGATTCTATGAAAATCTTGGTTTCCTGGCGCATGAACTCGGCGAAGTTCTGGAACGCACCCAGGATATCTTTCACGATTATTACGAAGAGCGCGCCATTGCCGCGCCGTTGCGGGACGGGGCCGCGCAGCTTTTGCAGTCCGTCAAGCGGACGCCGGGCATGACGATCATCCTGAGCAATCATATCCAGGAGCCGATCCGCCTTCAGCTTGGCCGCTTCGGGGTCGAGAAACATATCGATCATGTGCTGGCTTACGAAAGCCGGGCGACGCAGTTCAAGCATGAAACCAAGGGCCAGAAGCTCAAGCGTTTCATGGAGGAAAATAAAGTCGCGCCGGGAAACGCCGTGATTATCGGCGACACGCCGGAAGAGGCGCATATCGCGCATGAATACGGCATGACCGGAATTTTGATCACCGGCGGCTATGCGTCGGAGGACAGATTGCGAGCGGCCAGGCCGCATCATCTGGTGCATGATTTCGCCGAACTGCATGCCGTGCTGCGCGAGCGGGAGTTCACGGCATGAGCGTCGCCGCCATCATCGCACAATCCAAATCGCGGCGCGAGGCGTGGAAATATACCGCGCTGACGCCGCTCGCCGGAATCGAATTCATGCCCGCCTTGCATGGCGCGGCGATCTCCGGCATGGCGGTGCCGAGCGCGCTGCCCGCCGGAGGCCGCCACCGGCTGGTCTTCGTCAATGGCGCGCTCAGCGCCGAATGGTCGCGGCGCGACGGGCTGCCTGCCGATATCGTGACCGGCGATCCGCTGGAAGGATACGATCTGCGGGTCGAGGCGCAGACCTGCCTGATCGCCGCGCCGCTGGAGGTGGTTTTCATCGCCGCCAAGGATGCCCACGCCCGGCAGAGCATGGCGAAGCTGCGCGTTACTCTCGGGGCCAGCGCGCGCCTGACGCTGATCGAGCATCATGCCGGTTTCGGCGCGGGCGCGGCGCATGCGGCGGTGACCGAAGTATCCGTCGCGCTCGGCGCGCAGGCGAAATTGCTGCATGCGAAATTCCAGGATATGGGCGCGGAGGATTATCATCTCGCCGCGACGAAAGTAGATGTCGAAGGCGGCGCTTATTACGACCGTTTCGCGATGACCACCGGCGCGGCCTTATCGCGCGACGAGGTTCATGTGACGCTCAAAGCGCCTTTGGCGCAGACGCAATTGCACGGCGTCTATCTGCAGCGCGGCGCGCAGCATGCGGACACCACGACGGTCATCGATCACGCCGCGCCGCATACCAGCAGCCGCGAAGTCTATAAGGGCGTGCTCGACGGAAAATCGCGCGGCGTGTTCCAGGGGCGCATCACGGTGCGCCCCGGCGCGCAGAAAACCGACGGCCATCAATTGAGCCGCGTGCTGCTGCTCTCCGATCAGGCCGAGGCCGACGCCAAGCCGGAGCTTGAGATTTACGCCGACGACGTGAAATGCAGCCACGGCGCGACGATTGGGCAATTGGACGAGACGGCGCTGTTCTACCTGCGCTCGCGCGGCATTCCGGAGCGCGAGGCGCGGGCGCTGCTGATCCAGGCTTTCGCCGCCGAGATCATCGACGGGCTGGCGAGCGAGGAATTGCGCGCCTACGCTTCGGCGCGGGCGCATGAATGGCATGGGGGCCGCCCATGAGCCAGAACCAAGCCGCCGAACTTTTCACCTGCGCCGCGCCGCGTGGCTTCGATGCCGCGAGATTGCGCCGCGATTTTCCCGCGCTCGACCAGCAGATCAACGGCAAGCCCCTGGTCTATCTCGACAGCGCCGCCAGCGCGCAGAAGCCGCTGCAGATGCTGGAGGCGATGGAGCGATTCTACCGCAGCGACTACGCCAACATCCATCGCGGCGTGCATGAGCTTTCGGGCCGCGCCACCGCGCAATATGAAGCCGCGCGCGCGTCGGTGCGGCGTTTCATCAACGCGGCGGACGAGCATGAGATCGTCTTCACCCGCAACGCGACCGAAGCGGTCAATCTCGTCGCGGCGAGCTGGGGCCGGAGAAATCTGAAGGCGGGCGACGAGGTGCTGGTCACCGCGCTCGAGCATCACGCCAATATCGTGCCATGGCAGATGCTGGAGGCGGAACTTGGGATTAAATTGGTCGCCGTGCCGATCTCCGACGCGGGCGAAGTGACCATCGAGGCGGTACGCGCCTGCCTCACATTGCACACGAAACTGGTGAGTGTCGCGCATGTCTCGAACGCGCTCGGCACGATTTTGCCGGTCGCGGAGATCATTGCGCTGGCGCACGGGCGGAATATTCCCGTTCTGATCGACGGCTGCCAGGCGGTTTGCCATATGCCGGTCGATGTGCGGGGGCTGGGCGCCGATTTCTATGTTTTCTCCGGCCACAAGCTTTACGGCCCGACCGGCATCGGCGTGCTGTATGGCCGCGCGGAAGTGCTGGCGGACATGCCGCCCTATCAGGGCGGCGGCGACATGATCGAAACCGTCTCCTTCAAGGGAACGGTTTTCAAGGAGCCGCCTTTCCGTTTCGAGGCCGGGACGCCCGCGATTGCTGAGGCCATTGGCCTCGCGGCGGCCATCGATTATGTTTCCGCCATCGGCATGAGCCGCATTGCCGCGCATGAGCAGGATTTGCTGGCTTACGCGACGGAACGGCTGAAGGGCATCGACGGCTTGCGGCTCGTCGGCACGGCGAAGGAAAAAGCCTCGGCGATTTCCTTCGTGATCGAAGGCGCGCATCCCGGCGATATCGGCACGCTGCTCGACAAATACGGCGTCGCGGTGCGCACAGGGCATCATTGCGCCCAGCCGGTGATGGAGCGGCTGGGCCTGCCGGGCGGCACCGTCCGCGCCTCGTTTGGGCTATATAATACGCATGAGGATATCGACCGTTTTGTCGCGGCGCTCAAGGAAGTCCGGGAGATGCTCAGGTGAACGAAGCTGCGGAAATAAAAGACGATGCGGCGGTTGAAGATTTGCGCGCGCGCATCATTTCTCAGTTGCAGACCGTGCACGATCCGGAAATTCCGGTGAATATTTACGATCTTGGGCTAATCTATCGTTTAGATTTGATGCCGGAGGGCGACGGTTACCGCGCGGAGATCGACATGACGCTGACCGCGCCGGGCTGCCCCGTCGCGGGCACGATGCCGGGCCTGGTGGCGGACGCGGCGCGGCAGACGCCGGGGCTGACGGATGTGAAGGTCGAGCTGGTCTGGGACCCGCCATGGGACCGCTCGCGGATGTCAGAGGCGGCGCGGCTGGAATTGAATATGTTCTGACGCGATATGTGATATCTTGTAGAAGAGGTTTTTATGAAAAACGCCATTACGATCCATGCCGATGTCGTCGCTTATCTCAAAGATAAGATCGCGATGACGGCGTCGCTCGATCCGGGCAAGAAAGTCATCGGCCTGTGGGTCGAGGTGACGAAAAAGGGCTGCTCCGGCAACGCCTATGATTTCGACGTGATGACCGAGGAGAGACTGGCCGAATTCGCCGGGCGCAACCGCTTCGACCAGCCGGAAAAGATCGAGCAGGACGGTGTGACGGTCTATCTCGATCCGCAGTCGGTGATGAAAATCGTCGGCTCGGAACTTTATCTCATCAAGGATCAGTTCAGCGCCCGCCTGGATTTCCGCAATCCCAACGCCAAGGAATTTTGCGGCTGCGGCGAGAGCTTCACGGTGGAAACCCCCGTTCAAGGCCACGCCTGAGTCCGGCCTAAAGCCCCTCGCGCCGCGCCAGCGTGCGCCCGAGCGGAAGATCGACGCCGAAGCAGCGCTGGTAATATTCGGCGACGATGGGGCGCTCGGCCTCGTCGCACTTGTTGAGGAAGCTCAGGCGGAAGGCCGCCGCGATATCGCCGAAGATTTCCGCGTTCTCGGCCCAGGTGATGACGGTGCGCGGCGACATCACGGTGGAAAGATCGCCCTGGATGAATCCCTGGCGGGTCATCTCGGCGAGCGCGACCATCGTCGCCGCCGTCTTCTGGCCTTCCGCATTGTTGAGCGCGGGAACCTTGGCGCAGACGATTTCGACCTCGGCGGCAAGCGGCAGATAATTGAGCGTCGCGACGATGTTCCAGCGATCCATCTGGCCCTGATTGATTTGCTGCGTGCCGTGATAGAGGCCGGTGGTGTCGCCCAGCCCGACCGTGTTGGCTGTGGCAAATAAACGGAAGGACGGATGCGGATAGATGACGCGGCTTTGATCCAAAAGCGTCAGTTTCCCTTCGACTTCCAGAACTCGCTGAATCACGAACATCACGTCCGGGCGGCCCGCGTCATATTCGTCGAACACCAGCGCGCAGGCGTGCTGCAGCGCCCAGGGGAGAATGCCCTCGCGGAATTCGGTCACCTGCGCGCCTTCGCGCAGCACGATGGCGTCCTTGCCGATCAGGTCGATGCGGCTGATATGCGAGTCGAGATTGACGCGCACGCACGGCCAATTGAGCCGCGCCGCCACCTGCTCGATATGCGTCGATTTGCCGGTGCCGTGATAGCCTTGCACCATCACGCGGCGGTTATGGGCGAAGCCCGCCAGAATCGCCAGCGTGGTGTCGTGGTCGAAGCGGTAGGCCGGGTCGATCGCGGGCACATGCTCTTCGGCGGCGCTGAAGGCCGGGACTTCCATGTCGATGTCGAGGCCGAAAGTCTCGCGCACTTTGACAGTCGTATCGGGGGCGGTCGCGTCGGGCTTGCCGGGCATCGCGGCGGCATTCTTGGTTTTCGGCATCGCGGTCAAGAGCGGCTCCCTGTTGAGACAGGATCAAGATGGAACAGGCGGGGAAGATTCGGAAGCTAAATTTGTCGCGGTGGCATGAGAATCAAGTCCAATCCCCGGCCGCATGGATTTTCCGCAGCGTGGTGAAGGCGAGGTTGATCTCTTTCAGTTTCGCCTCGGCGCTTAGGCTGCCGCCATTGGCGTCGGGGTGATGCTTCTTGACCATGACCTTATACTGCGCCTTGACGCAGGCGAAATCGGCGGGCGGCACGAGTTCCAGGACTTCGAGCGCCGTCACGACCGAGGCGGGCATATGCCGGGTTCGCGCTTTGAAGGGCGGCGGGGCGGCATCGCCGTCTTCGCCGAAGAATTCGCGGGCGACATGCTCTTTCAGGGTTTCTTCGCGCCGCCGCCAGCTGCCGAGCGGCTTGGTTTCACGCTCCCAGCAGACGGCGTCCTTGATCGCCGCCTCGATCTCGGCCTCGTTCATGCCCGCGTAATAGTCCCAGTTCAGGTTGTATTCCCGCACATGGTCGAGGCAGAACTGGTAGTAATCGGTCAGTTCCCGGTTTTTGGGCGCGCGATATTCTCCCTGGCCCGGACAGCCGGGACAGTCGCAGGCGCGGGTTTTCACCGGCCGGTCGAGGCCGAAGAAAATCGCGTCCGTGACTTTGGTTTCGTAGCGCATGATGCTTTAATATGGCGTCTCGTTCGTTCTACCGCAACTATAGCCCGGAAAGTTTTACCATGTCGTCAACTTCTCCATTCGTCGCCGACCGGATCAAGGCCAGGCTTATGGCCGCATTTTCGCCGGTTTCGATGGAACTGATCGACGAATCGGCAAGCCATGCCGGCCATGCGGGCTATAAGCCGGGCGGCGAAAGCCATTTCCGGCTGACGATCGCGGCGGCGGCGTTCGACGGCAAAAGCCGCCTCGAGCGCCAGCGCATGGTGAATCAGGCCCTGGAAGAGGAGCTTGCCGATATTCACGCCTTGAGGCTGACGGTGCGCGGCGCAGAAGAATAAAGAAGCGTATATGGGGATATAAAATAGCTATATCAAAAACAATTATGAATTGTATTCATATCATCATACGAGGGTAACGCCATTTTCCTAAAATGGTATTATGCTAATGATATTACAATAAAAAATTGTTGATTTTTATAAAATGATATGATTACCTGTGCGTGTATTCCTCTCTGTCTAGTCCGGTCGTTCGAGCCCGGGGAGTTTCTGGATGCATACAGAATCTGTTGCGCGCGCGGTGTCGAGGCTCTCCGATCTCGAAGCCAAAGACAGCAATCTTGTCAGCCGTAATGTTACCGTCGATGGGCATCGCACCAGCGTGCGGCTGGAGCCAGAAATGTGGGAGGCGGTTAAAGAAATATGCCGCCGGGAACGGGCCAGCCTGCATGAAATCTGCACGATGGTGGCGCAGTACCGCCGCCCCAATTCCTCGCTTACCGCGGCGGTCAGGGTTTTTATCATGGCTTATTTCCGAACCGCCGCGACCGACGAAGGCCATGATCGCGCCGGACATGGCCGCGGGCCGTCGCTGACTCTCGCCGCCAATACGGTGATGCGGACCGATTTTGGCGCCGGCAGGGTCATGGCCGTTCCTCAGGACAAGTCATCATAAAAGGCGCCGCCGAGTCGGCCATCTCGGCTTTCCGGGGGTCAGGGCGCAGCCTCGCCACGCCTTAATTTTGAGCGGGAACGGAAAAATATCTTCTTGACAACTTGTGAATAACTTCGTGGAAGGTTCATATATGCATTTGAAATATCATGAGTTTTCAAAAGGCTTAAGCCTCGTTTGTTAATAAATGCCATCTCGGTTAATTTGAAGTTAAAGGCCCGGCGGAAGTTTGGGGTTGACAGTCAATCATGGCTTAATCATCTTCACGCTCAATGCAGAGGAAATAATCCCGGCATGAGGAAAGTATCGCGTGAAATTCTACTCTGACCTTCGCTTCGCCAGTTCTCAGTTCTCTGAACAGATTACCGCTCTCATTCTTGCTGGAGTTGTTGCTGTCATTGTCGGCGGTGTCGCTCATGTGGGCGTTCACCATCGCGATATTGCGCGCCAGGATCGGGACGCCGAAACCCGCGCCGCCGTTTCGGCGATGAATGCCGGCGGGAATGCCGCCGGGATTTTGAACAGCCAGCCCATTATGCAATCGGGTATGTCGGCGCGCGATGCTCATGCTTCGAACGCGGCCGCCGCGCCGTCCTTACCGACAATATCCGCCGCGCCCAGCGCCGCCCCTGTCTCACAGGTCTCGCCCGCCCTTCATCAATTAGCCGAAAACGCCAAGGCGGCGATTCTGACGCCTGAGCCTGTCGTGCGCGCCGTCGAACTCAGCCGGGGCGATACGCTTGCCAGCCTGCTCGCCGATGCCGACCTCGAAGCCAGCGACGCTCATGAAGTGCTCGAAGCCATCGGCAGCGTCTATAATATGAGGAAGCTGCCGCGCGGCCTCGAAGTCAGCATGCGTTTTACGCGCCTGGGCTCCGAGGAGACTTTCGACGGCCTGACCTTCCAGCCTGAGCCGACGGCGGAGATTCGCGTGGCGCGGGTCGATGGCGCCTTTAAGGCCGAGAAAATCGTCACGCCGGTGGAACGGCAGCGTTTCGCGGTCGAAGGCGCGATCGATTCTTCGCTATACGAGGCCGGCGCCGCCAAGGGCGTGCCGCATAGCGTCATGGCGGCCATGATCCATGCTTTCTCGCATACCGTCGATTTCCAGCGCGATCTCCAGCCCGGCGACAAGTTCCGCGTCCTTTACGATCAGCCCAGGACCAAAAGCGGCCAGCCTGCTGGCGACGCGACGATCATTTACGCGGCTCTCGAGGTCGGCGGCGTGGCCAAAGCGGTCTACCGCGTTCTTTACAGCGACGGCACCTCGGAATATTTCAACGACAAGGGCGAAAGCGTCCGGCGCGGCCTGATGCGCACGCCCATCGACGGCGCGCGCCTGAGCTCGTCCTTCGGCATGCGCCGCCATCCGATCCTGGGCTACAGCAAATTCCATAAAGGCATCGATTTCGCCGCGCCCACCGGCACGCCGATTTTCGCCGCCGGCGACGGCGTGGTGCAGGAAGTCGGATTCAAGAACGGCTATGGCCGCTTTATCCTGGTGCGGCATACGGACGGCCTTGCCACCGCCTACGGCCATATGAGCCGCTTTGCCAGGGGGATCAGCCGCGGCAGCCGGGTGCAGCAGGGCGATGTCATCGCCTATGTCGGCATGACCGGCCGCGCCACCGGCCCGCATTTGCATTTCGAGGTTCGCCGCGAAGGCCAGCCGGT
Source organism: Alphaproteobacteria bacterium (assembly GCA_037200005.1). Classification (NCBI taxonomy): domain Bacteria; kingdom Pseudomonadati; phylum Pseudomonadota; class Alphaproteobacteria; species Alphaproteobacteria bacterium. Next base: position 400,787 of record JBBCGY010000001.1, read on the forward strand.
CAACCCGCTCAGCGTCGATATGCGCGCCCGCTACGCCCTCACCGGCAAACAGCTGACGCAATTCACCAGCGGCAAGGCGATGATCGATCAGGAATTCAAGCGCCAGACGCTTGCCGACGCCGAGAAAGCCGCCGCAAAAGGCCGGGAAGTCCAGGTCGCTTCCAACAACGGCCGTCCGAAGCTGGGCGACAATTAAGGCGCTTCCGCGCGCCTCATAATAAAGGGGGCGCGCATGACTTCCTCTGTTTCTTCTGTTTCCTGGGTTTCCGCGGGCCCGCCTGTCGCCGTCGACGGGCTGCTGGAGCATCAGCGCCTGCAAGAGCCGCGAAGCCGGATTCACGTTCAGCCGATGCCGCTCGGCGCCATACCGGACGCGGAGACGCTGATCCGTCAAGTCGAACGAGGCGGCGGCGCGGATTGCGCGCTTGAAGAGCGCGCCGGCAGGTTTGTGCTGGTGCATCGCCCCGATCCGGCGGAAAATTTCCAGTGGGAGACGGAGTTCAGAAAGCCGATCAAAGAAGAAATCGAAAATGTGATGCTGCGGCAGCCGATATTTGCCGGTGGCGAGACCAAGCTTGCCGGGATTTGGCTGGTGGATACGCCCTACCTGGCTGTCGTCGCGTGGAACGACAAGCATCGCATGGCGCTGCCGATTGTCGGGCTCGGTTCGTCGCTAAGACCGCTCGATCGATATCTCAGCCAGTTATCCGAAGCGGTATCTGCGGCGCCGTCGCGGCCCGGCGCATCCTCATCGCCGCCGTCGAATCCGCCGGTACCCGCTTAAGCGCGCCGATCCGAACCCCGTCTATTTATAGCCTGTCGTCACGCACTGGCCTTCATTCAGGGCCTGCTGCATCGCGCTTGGATATTCTTTGCCGTCCATCACGTAGGTCGACTGGATGTTCGAGCCGCTGGCGGAGGCCGTGCCATGGGTTTTGCCGCTTATGGGTTTTCCCGAAGCGTAATTCCGGAGTTCCTCGGTCACGGCCTGGCGCATCTCGGGCGTATAGGCGCATTCAAGCCTGCCGCCGCCCGGCATCTGCTCCGTGTAAAGGCATTTGCCGTTATTTTCGCCGCGGATGTTTTTTTCCATCGCCTGACGCGTGAAAGGATGGACGAAGCTGCATTGATAGGGAGAGCAGGACTCGAGCATGGCGGGAAAATCGGCGCAATCGTCCGCGCGGCTTTGGCCGGGCATGGCGGCGAGAAACGCGCATGCCAGCAAGAATAAACGATATTTCATATTTCTCTCCGCGATCATGACTGCGCCGGGAATCGAATCCAGGGATTACGTGTTCTTCATTCCCTTGGCTTTTTTATCCAGCACGTCGATCAGCGCCTGAACGCCGTCGTCGCGGATGACCGAGGAAAACTCGGCGTGGCGGACGGCAAGCTCGCTGATGGTCGCGTCGAGATAGACATCGTTGATGCGCCATTCCTTGTTCGCGTCCTGGCGCAGCAGATAGTTCAGCGTCACGGGCGTCTCGCCTTCATGCGGCACCAGCCTGGTTTCGACGATCATGCCGCCGCCCGGGGCGGGTTTCTCGCCGATGACTTCAAACTTTTCGCCCGAGAATCCGGCGAAGCGGCTGGCGTAGGTCGCCACGCTGAAATCGCTGAAGGCGGCGATAAGGCGCTGCTGCTCCGCGGGCGCGGCCTTGAACCAGTCGCTGCCGACGGCGAAGCGGGTCATCATCGGCAGATCCAGCGCGCGCTCGATGGCAGGCTTGAGCTGGGCGTAGCGGCCCTCGAAGCCGAGCTTGTCGCCGCGCTGCATCACGAACAGCAGCTGGCCGTAGAAAGTCTTCACGACGTCCTGGGCGCTTTGCTGCGCTTCGGCGCGCGGCTGCTGGACGGGCTTCGCCATGGCGGCGCGCGCAACCTTGTGCGGCTGTTTCGGCATATCCGCGGCTTGCGCGGCGCCGTGCGCGGCAAGAAAGATCGCCGTAGCGGTTAAGAGGAATCGCATGGTGGTGTCTCCTGTTATGGCCTAGGCGTAAGCCGCCTTGGCTTCCTTCGTCGCGTCTTCGATCGTCATGCCCAGCATGTTCAGCGCCGTGGCGACGATATGCGCGGCGTTCAGCCTGGCTTCGTCATACTGCTTCATCGGCGCGTCATGCTCCTGGAATTGATCCGGCAGGGTCATGGTCCTGATCTTGAGGCCGTTGTCGAGCGCGCCCATTTGCGCGAGGTGATGCAGCACATGGCTGCCGAAACCGCCGATCGAACCTTCCTCGACGGTGATGACGGCTTCATGCTCGGCGGCCAGCATGCGGATAAGGTCGAGGTCGAGCGGCTTGGCGAAGCGCGCATCGGCCACGGTGGTGCTCAGGCCGCGCGCCTGTAGCGCATCGGCGGCTTTCAGGCACTCGCCCAGACGGGTGCCGAGACTGAGCAAGGCGATCTTGCCGCCCTCGCGGACGATCCGGCCTTTGCCGATCGGCAGCACGGAGCCGCGTTCCGGCAACGCGACGCCCATGCCCTCGCCGCGCGGATAGCGAATAGCGGAGGGCGCGTCGTCGATGGCGGCCGAGGTCGCCACCATGTGCATCAGGTCGGCTTCGTCCGCCGCCGCCATGATGATCATGCCCGGCAGGCAGCCCATATAAGCGAGGTCGAAGGAACCGGCGTGAGTCTGGCCGTCGGCGCCGACCAGCCCGGCGCGATCCATCATGAACCGCACCGGCAGCTTTTGCAGCGCCACGTCATGCACCACCTGGTCATAGGCGCGCTGCAGGAAGGTGGAATAGATCGCGCAGAAAGGCTTAAATCCTTCGCAGGCGAGACCGGCGGCGAAGGTCACCGCATGCTGTTCGGCGATGCCGACATCGAAGGTGCGCTTGGGAAAGCGCTTGCCGAAAATGTCGAGTCCGGTGCCGGACGGCATCGCCGCGCTGATGGCGATCACGCGCTCGTCATGCTCGGCTTCCTTGATCAGCGCTTCGGCGAAGACCTTGGTGTAGCTCGGCGCGGCGGGCTTGGGCTTGATCTGCTCGCCGGTGACGACGTTGAAGCCCTTGGTGACGGGCGTGGAGCTTATCGGCGGACGATTCCGCCGGGGCGTAGCCGTGGCCCTTTTCGGTGACGACATGGATCAGCACCGGGCCGCCGACGGGATCGTTCTTGACGTTTTCCAGCACCGGAATCAGATGGTCGAGATTATGGCCGTCGATCGGGCCGACATAGTAGAAGCCCATTTCCCTCGAACCAGGTGCCGCCGGTGATCATGCCGCGCGCGTAATGCTCGGCCTTGCGCGCCGCCTCTTTGATTGGGCGCGGGAACAGATCGGCGAAGACGCCCGCCATATGGCGGATATTGCGGTATTCCTTGGACGAGGCGCAGCGCGACAGATAGGCGCTCATGGCGCCCGTCGGCGGCGCGATCGACATGTCGTTGTCGTTCAGGATGACGATCAGGCGGGAATTGGACGCGCCCGCATTGTTGAGCGCCTCATAGGCCATGCCCGCGCTGATCGCGCCGTCACCGATGACGGCGATGACATGGTTGTTCTTGCCCTTGAAATCGCGTCCCGCCGCATAGCCGCAAGCCGCCGAAATCGAAGTCGAGCTGTGCGCCGCGCCGAAGGGGTCGTACTCGCTTTCGCTGCGCTTGGTGAAGCCGGAAAGCCCGCCGCCCGTCCGCAAGGTGCGGATACGGTCGCGCCGCCCGGTAAGGATTTTATGCGGATAGGCCTGATGGCCCACGTCCCAGATCAGGATGTCGGCGGGGGTCTCGAACACATAATGGATGGCGACCGTCAGCTCGACGACGCCCAGGCCCGCGCCCAGATGCCCGCCGGTATGCGACACCGCGTCGATGGTTTCGGCGCGCAGTTCGGCGGCCAGTTGCGGCAATTGCTCCACATCAAGTTTGCGGAGGTCGGCGGGGATTTTGACCAGATCGAGTAACGGGGTAACCGGCTTGCCGCCCGCGAGCGGCTGGATCGCCTCGGCTTCAACGAAGCACTCGGTTTGCACGGGGGAAAGCTTATCGGCATTCGGACGATCAATTTTGTTCAAGGTCTATACTCCCCAATGAAGACGCGCCTCGCCCGCGAGCGGCAGCGCATCGTTCTAAAGCCGTTATGTGTAGCGGGTCAGGTGGCAGAAAAGCAAGCACAACGGCGAATAATTTCGCTTGCAGAACAGTAGCTTGGTTAATTTTTTCACAGGCGTGGCCGTGCCGCCACAGCCGAATCGGGAATTTTGCAACTGCGAAAGGCGGATAATGGAAAGCGGATATCAAAGAGCCTGATTCGCATTTCAATTATTTTCATGGAATTCGGGGTATTGTCGAAGGCTGATATTACGAAGGAGGGCATGGGTTATGTCCAAATTGCGCGGCACGCTTATCGCCGATATGGGTGAAAAGCGTAAATAAAGAAGCCGAAAAGGCTTCCGGGTTTTCGCGTCTGCGCGGCGACTTGGCCAAGCGGCAAGCCGAATTCCTGGCCAGCGACGGAAAAACCGTCATTAAGCCCGGCGACGAGGTTCAGACCAAATCCGTCGAATCCGGCAATCTGAATCAATGGACGGTGCAGGAGATTTTCACGCAGGAAAAAAGGGGGTTATGCGTCAGGCTGGCGCAGGGACCGGCCCGCGTCGTTTTCAGCCAGAATGACGTCAAGCAAACGGCGGACAGGCTGACGTTGCTGCGCAAAGCCCTCGTCCCTTAAGCCTGCTCTTTCCCTCTCCTTTCACTTTTCTCATATGCCCGACCCACTGCGGCATCAGCGCCCAGTTGCCGCGCAGGATGAAGCTCGGGTGATAGGTGCAGATCACCGGGATTGTCGGCGCGAAGCGGCAGGGATGGGTCTTGCCCGCCTCTGCCGTCACGCCATTGAGGCCGGTCAGCGCCCATAGCGGCGTGCGCCCGACCGCCAGCAGTGCGCGGGGCTTTTCGGCCAGGATCGTATCACGCAAATGCTCAAGCTCGGGCTTGAATTGGGCGAGGCACAGCTTGCCGCTCATCAGGCCCCAATCCTCAGCCAATGCTTCGCCCGCCGCCTTCGCCGCGCGGCGCGAGGCGAAGAAATGGTCCACCCTTGTTGCCCGGCGGCTGATAGCGAAAGACATTGGCGATGAAGCTGGCGGGGCGCTCGATGCCCGCCTCGGCCAGGGCTTTGTCGAGCAGTTGCCCGCTGCGCCCGACGAAGGGGCGGCCCTGCCGGATTTCCCTCGGCTCCCGGCGCTTCGCCGACGATCATGACGCCGTTCCAGGCCGCGCGTGGCCGTTCATAATCGGCGAAGGGAAGCGTTAATCTTTGGGGCATGGCGCGGCGTTCAAGAGGGTTTTACTTTCGCGATTCGTTGTTATAATTAGCCCGATTTAATTTAATTGCGCGCTCATTTATTTTTTTAGGAGTCCGTCATGAAAAACGATGGCTTTGCGGAATTCGCCCAAGATTTGACCCGCGCCGCGCTGGAAGCGGGATAGCGCCTGGGTCGCCGCCAGCAACCTTGCCGTTCTGAGAAAAATTGTTAAGGCCGATAGGTCGCTCGCCGGATGGCACATGACAAGGGATCTGCTCGATATTCAGGAAAAATATCCCACCGGCCCCGCGCGCCGCGCGGCAAATGCCGTATGGGATCTTCTTCCGAAGCCGGCGGCCGCTTAAAGCTGTTTGCCGTACCGGTTGCATCCGCGCCGCCGATTAATGTAAACGAACCCCTCTTGTGGCAGAGGGCGCGTAGCTCAGCGGGAGAGCACTACCTTGACATGGTAGGGGTCACAGGTTCAATCCCTGTCGCGCCCACCACTGGTTTTTCTTAGCGAGCGCAGCGAGTTTAGAAAAACCGAGTGTCCGCCATAGCTCGCGTAGCGAGCGAAGGCGGACTGGCCGTCATGCGCGCCTTCGCGCGCGGCCCATATTCAGCAGCTATTGGCACCTCAGCCCAAAAATTGCTTTACTGGAATTATGGCTGATTCGCGTTCCGGGTCGAAAAAAACACGGGCTTCCCCCAAAGGCGGCGGCTTCGCCGCTGGCTTGGCGCGCCTGGCGTCCGGTTTGCGCCGGAAAATTTTTTCCAAACCCGCGCCGCGCGCCGCGACCATTCAAAAAGCCATCAAGCCCGAACCTGCCGCCGTTGCGCCCGCTTCACCTCCGGCCGTGCGTCCGGGATGGCGGACAAGCCGTCCGGAGCTGCTTGAAAGAATATGGGGCGCGGGGTGGCACCTGCCGCTCGGCAAGCCCCTGATGGAAGTCATGGTCGCGCCCTTCGGCCTGACCAAGGAAATGAGCGTCGTCGATCTTTCCGCAGGGCTTGGCGGCATGGCGCGGAGGATCGCCGGCGAATACAAGACCTATGTCACCGGCCTGGAACCCGATCCCGCGCTCGCGGCTTACGGCGCGGCGCAGTCGCTGCGCCAGGGCATGGCCCGCAACGCGCCCGTCGATCACTATGACCCCGAGATCCACGAAGCCGAGCGGCGCTATGATTGCGTGCTGGCGCGCGAGCTTTTTTTCCGGATCAAAGACAAGCCGCGCTTCATTGGCGTCGTGACCGGCAGCCTGAAAAGCTACGGCCAGGTGTCATGGACCGATTTCATCGTCGAGGAACCCGATCTTTCGCTGCCCGCGATGGAGGCATGGCTCGGCCATGAAGCGGGCGCGCGGCCATTGTCGCTCAATGCCTCGCAGGAATTATGGTCGGGCTTCGGCTATGATATGCGGGTCAGCGAAGACCGCACCGAGGCCTATAAAAAAGATATTCTGCAGGCGCTGGCGCGCTTCGTGCCGTTTCTCAAGCAGCAAAAGCTCGCCGAGGACGTCAAGCCGCTCATCATGGGCGAAATCGAATTATGGGCGCGCCGCGCCGCCGCGTTCCAGGCCGGGATGAAGTTCTACCGTTTTTACGCCACCAAGAAGACGGGCGCGTGATTTAGAGATCACCGCCGCGCGTGATGTTCCGAGAAATCCCAGATCAGCTCCTCAGCGCCGGACGGCCATGCGTGGGCGCCGCCGGGGATCGTATAGAAGGCGGCATCCGCGCCGTAGCGGCAGTCGCTCCACTGTTCGGCGATCATCCCGCTTCTTATGGCGCGCGCGGGTTTCGGATCGCAGCGATTTTGCGCCGTCCTGCCGCGCATGAAGGCGCGCGGGCCGAACTGGATGAAGCGTCCGTAATAAGGCATGATTTTATCCGCCGTGCCGTGAAACGCGATCACCGGAAGCGGCAGGCTGCTTTGGCAGTCATCGTAGAGCGGATAACTGCCCGCGACCGGCGCGATCGCCGCGAACAGATCCGGCGCGACGCATCCCATGCGCCATGCCATCTGCGCGCCGTTTGAAAGACCGGCCAGAATAATGCGCCCCGTATCGACGGGCATGCGGGCGGCGATGTCGCCGATCACGGCGCGGATGAAGTCTACGTCTTTTTGCGAATCCTGCTGTGCGAAGCGCCAGCCGCCAGTTTCCGCTTCGGGATAGGCGGCGATGAATCCCTGCCGGTCGGCCATCGCCGAAAATCCGCTCAACGATTCCATCGCGGCGGCGCTTTCGCCGAACGCGTGCAGGACGATGACCAGCGGCGCGGGCATGGCGCTTTGCTGCTGCGGCAGATGCAGCAGATAATGCCGAGGCTCGTTGTCAGATTTGACGGTTATATCATGGCTCTGCGTCTGATCGAACAGGCAGGCATGGGCTGGCGCATCGGCCGTGACGAGGAATGCAATGAGGGCGAGGAAAGTGCAGCGCCTTTTATGCACGCGCTAGCCCGTCGAGGTCGGCGGCGCGGGCTGATGGCTGAAATTCATGCCGGGCGTGGCCGCGGCGCGGCGGGCTTGGTTCTTCGCGACTGGCGCTGCCTTGTTTTGCGGACCGCCCCGGTTTTGCGCCGCCTCCCGCTCTTGCGCGACTAGGCGGTAGCCGAGAATGCCTGCCGGGTCGATGAAGGGATTTTTATCGCCGACCTCGATATAGCGCTGGATGCCGCCGAAAGACAGCCGATCCCGGCCCCCGCTCTCCTTGTCGCCGAACAGCGCTTCGCGGGCCAGCTCTTCGATCTCGGGCGGCAGGATGGGCACGGGCGCGTCGATGTCGGCCAACCGGTCAAGAGGGAAGCCATCGTCGATCGCGCGCTTCAAAACCTCTGGGGGCGCCTTATACATGGTGTGAACCCTAACCGGCCTCTGCCGGCTCTTCATAATATTTGCCGTTGCGGTATTTCACGAAGCTCGTGTCATAGCCTTCGATCACTTTTTCATTTTCTATTCTAATAAGCAATATCTTACGGATTTTTGTTAGGTAATAATTGACCTCGTCCGTCGCCATCCAATCCATCGGATAGTCGGTTCCGGTATCGAAGATGATTTTCATTTTTTTGGCGTCGATATCGTAGGCGACCCATACCGGGACCGCCTCGAAAGCCTCGTCATGGACAAGGCATACTTTGCCCTTGGCATTAATGATCAAGCCGATATTCAAAACAGCCCTCGTGGAAATGAGGCCCGCGCCCCATGCTTATCTGTGCGACGCCGAAGACATGTTGTCAACCGAATCCGTTAAGAAGCGGTGAAAGCGGTTCAACTTCCTTATGACGCTTTTTTTCGCCCCAGCATCGCCGCCGTCAGGGTCCCGTCATCGAGATAGTCGAGTTGTCCTCCCACCGGCAAACCATGACCCAGGCGGCTGATATGGATGCCCCCCGGCGCAAGCCTTTCGGCGACATAGTGGGCGGTGGTCTGGCCGTCCACGGTGGCGTTGAGCGCCAGGATGACTTCCTGCACCGTGCCGTTGCCCGCGCGCTCCATAAGCTCGGCGATGCGCAGATCGCCGGGCCGGATGCCGTCGAGCGCGGACAAGCTGCCCCCCAGCACATGATAAAGCCCGCGAAAGGCATGGCTGCGCTCGATCGCCCACAAATCGGCGACATCCTCGACGACGCAAATCCGCGTCCGGTCGCGCGCGGCGTCGGTGCAGACCCGGCAGGGATCGACGACGTCGAGATTCCCGCATTGAGAGCAGAAATTCATCTGCGCCGCCGTTTCCTGCAGCGCCTCGATCAGCGGCAGCATCAGCGTCTCGCGCTTTTTCAGCAGATGCAGCACCACGCGCCGCGCCGAGCGCGGGCCGAGGCCGGGAAATTTCGCCAGCAGCTGGATCAGGCGTTCGAGCGCGTTCATGCGTGGCTCATGGCGGCGGCTTTTTCCAAATCTTCGCGGCCGATCGTGCAATAGGACCAGCCGGGATAAATGACCGCTCCGGCTTTCTTGTACAAATCTTTGGCCATCTCGTTATGGCTTTCGACGACGCCGCTGATGAACTGAAAGCCGTGATCGAGGGCGTAGCGCGCGACGAAACGGTATAATCGTATGCCGTAACCGAGGCGCTGATATTCCTTCTCGACATAGATTCCCGGAATGTAAAGTCCGCGCTGGCAGCCATAAGAGGTGAAGGCTTCGTAGAACATGACGAAGCCGATGGGCCGCCGGTCGCGCTCGCCGAAAAAGGCCCGCACATTGGTGCCGCCGAAAAAAAGCTGCTCGCCAAGCTCGCGCGCGTTGATCTCGATTTTATAGCCGTCATGCGCGGCGAGATCGACGCAGAACCGCGCCAGAATATGCAAATCTTCCGCCTTGTCGGTCACCGGCCTGATCGTGAAGAAACTCATAGTCCCCTATGGCGGTAAAAATAACTCTAGCGCTTAAAACGGCAATTTCACGCCCGGCGGCAGCTTGAGGCCGCCCATCATTTTCTCGGTTTCGCCCGCGACGGCGGCTTCGGCGTTGGTCTTGGCGTCGCCCGCGGCGGCGAGAATCAGGTCTTCGAGCATCTCGACCTCGCCGGGATTGACGATCTTGGGATCGAGCTTGATTTTGCGCATCCGGCCTTTTGCGGTCATCGTGATTTGCACCAGTCCGTTCGCGCTCTGGCCGGTGACTTCGATCTCGTCGAGCCGTCCCTGGAGCAGCGCCATCTTGCCTTGCATTTCCTGCGCCTGTTTCATCATTTGCGCCAGATTGGTCATGAATTACTCCTCGGTGGGGTCAAAAACGGGTTCAAGGGGACTGTCGGTTTCGTTTTCCGCGGCGGGTTTCGATTCGGGCGGCGCGACGGCGTAACGGATTTTGCCGAGTTTCGCGCCCGGAAACAAGCCGAGCGCGGTTTGCACCAGGGGATGGCCGAGAATCGCCTCGCGCTCCGCCGCTTCCCGTTCCGCGTCCAGAGTCGCCAATGTCGGAGCCCCGGCGTCGCGCGCCAGCGTGACGAGCCAGCGTTGTCCGGTCCATGCCGTCAGGCACGCCCCGGCGCGCGAGGCGAGATCGGGAGACGCATGAGGATCGAGGAACAGTTCCAGCTTGCCGGGCTCCAGTTTGACCGGATGGGCGAACTGGTATAATTCGCCGTAAAGCTTGACTTCGCGCCCTTCGGCGAACATGGCGACCAGCGCGCGGAAATCATCCGGCATCGCCATCGGCGGCTTGATCTGGAGGTCGGCGGCGGGCGCGGCGACGGGCTGCGGATTCCTGACGGCGAGCGCGACATTGCCGCGCGTCATCATGGCCACTGGACCGCCGCCATGGCCCGGCCCGCCGGAAGGCGATGGCGCACTCGCCGCGGCCTGATCTTGCTGCAATTTGCGGATAAGGTCGGCGGGCGGCGGCAGCGAGGCGGCGTAAGCCAGCCGGATCAAGACCATCTCCGCCGCCTGCGCCGGATGCGCCGCGGCTTGAACTTCACCGATGCCCTTGAGCAGGATTTGCCAAGCGCGGGTCAGCGCCGGAATCTCGAGCTTGCCCGACGCGGCGATGAACTGCTTTTCGATTTCCGGCAGCGCGCTGCCTTGCGCCATGTCCGGCGCCAGCTTCGCGCGGGTCAGAAGATGCGTCAGCTCCGCCATGTCCTGAAGCAGCACCAGCGGATCCGCGCCGCTTTGCTGCATGTCGTCATAGACGCCGATTCCTTCGCGCATCTCGCCGAAGAAAATATGCCGCGCCAGATCCATGACCCGGGTGCGGTCGGCGAGGCCGAGCATTTCCTGCACGGCGGCGGCGGTGACGCTTTCGCCGCCGCGCGCGATGGCCTGATCGAGCAGGCTTAAGCCATCCCGCACCGAGCCGTCGGCCGCGCGGGCGATCAGCGCCAGGGCTTCGGGCTCGATGGACGTTTCCTCGGCCTTGGCGACGCCGGCGAAATGCGCGATCAGGGTTTCCGCGTCCACCCGGCGCAGATCGAAGCGCTGGCAGCGCGACAGCACCGTCACCGGAACCTTGCGCACCTCGGTGGTGGCGAAAATGAACTTCACATGCGGCGGCGGCTCCTCCAGCGTCTTGAGCAACGCGTTGAAGGCGTTCTTGGACAGCATGTGGACTTCGTCGATGATATAGACCTTGTAGCGGGCGTTGACCGGATTATAGCGCACGCCGTCGACGATCTCGCGGATGTCGTCGACGCCGGTGCGCGACGCCGCGTCCATTTCCAGCACGTCGACATGCCGGTCGGCGGCGATGGCGACGCAATTGCCGCAGACGCCGCACGGGTCAGGCGTGGCCTCGCCCTTGCCGTCCGGGCCGGTGCAGTTCAGTGCCCGGGCGATGATGCGCGCCGTCGTGGTCTTGCCGACGCCGCGGACTCCCGTCAGCATCCAGGCCTGGGCCAGCCGTCCGGCCTTGATCGCGTGGGTCAGCGTGCGGACGACGACCTCCTGGCCGATCAATTCCTGGAAATTCTTGGGGCGGTATTTGCGGGCGAGGACGCGATAGGGCGCGGCGCTGCCGCCGGGAACCGGATCGGAATCGGGGAGAGCGGCGGCGGGAAATAAGCTCATATCAATCAGCGATCAGTCATCGATGGCCGGAAAAGCACGCCTTCCGGCGGCTCGCGACTGTTACCTGTCCTCATGGTTAAGTGGGAGATTGAAACGACGACCCGGCGCGAAACTCGTTACGGTTGCTGCCTTTCGGCCCTGGCCGGATTGGCGAGAACGCCGTCCGCCGCCAATCTCCCGCCGTTTTTATAGCAGGATTCCAATGCCTCGTGTCCAATGATTCTTCCGGGCCGCGAAGCTTGCGCGCCGGGGCGGTTTTAACCCCGATTCCCGAACACGAAAACCTTTTTACTTTCCCGAAAAATCGTTATTAATTGGGGCTGTAAGGACATTTTACGGTTAAACTTTATCGTTCATTGATATGGAAGAATAAAAATGGCCGATTCTATTCGCATCGCCGTGATTCCAGCCGCCGGTCTTGGCACCAGAAATTTCGTGTCGCCGGAGCTTCCGAAGGAAATGCTGCCGGCTTTCGACCGACCGCTGATTCATCATATCATCGACGAGGCGCGCGAGGCGGGCATCGACCGCTTCGTCTTCGTGCTGAGTCCCGGCAAGGAAATATTGCCGAGGCATTTCGAGCCGCATCCGGAACTCGAAGACACGCTGCGGGCGCGGGGCAAGAAAGATGTTCTCGATTTTCTGAGCGCCGCCGCGTTGCGGCCCGAACAGGTCGAGGTGGTCTATCAGGAACGGCCCTTGGGACTCGGCCATGCGGTGCTGTGCGCTAACCCGTATGTCGGCGACCGGCCTTTCGCGGTCATGCTGCCCGACGAGATCACGCTGGGCAGGCCCCGATGCCTCGAGCAGATGATGCAGGCCTATAGGCGGCATGGCGGTAATATCATCGCGGCCACGAACGTGCCGCGCGACCAGACCAACCGCTACGGCATCCTGAAACTCGGCGCGCCCGAAGGTCAGACCGCCGCGATCGAGGGCATGATCGAAAAGCCCCGGCCAGACGTTGCGCCTTCGACGTCGGCGATTGTCGGACGTTATATCCTGCAGCCGAGAATTTTCTCCCATCTCGCCAGAACCGGGCAAGGCGCCGGCGGCGAAATCCAGCTTACCGACGCCATGGAAAGACTGAGGCAGGAGCAGTCGTTTCGGGGTTTCGTATATCCCGGCATGCGTCACGATTGCGGCCATCTAGTCGGGCTTTTAGGCTGCGCCGCCGCCGTGGCGCTGCAGCATCCGCGATACGCCGCCGAAGCGCGCGCTCATCTCAGCGCCCTTCTTGCTCCGGTCCGCCCGCCGCCGCAGCCGGGCGGCGAAACGGGGCAGACTCCGGAAAGCGGGATTGACCTTGCGCCTAAGTAACGGGTGAGGCATCAGTAACCGTGCCAACATTCAAGGTCAGGTGCCCGCGATGCTGAAATCATTGAAGCTGATATCTCTTGTCGGCGCAGCGCTTTTCTTGTTCCCCCACGGTCTGCGCGCGCAGGAGGCCCCGGCCCAGGAAAAACCCGCCCCGGAAAAAATAATCTATGCCGGTTCGCCGGGCATCTCCGTTCCCGTCATCGTCGCGCTCGCGAAGGGCTATTTCGCCGAAGAAGGGCTCGAGGTCGAATACGAAACCATCGAGACCGGCAAGCTCGGCATGGAGGCGCTGCTGGCGGGGCGGGCGGATTTCGCCTCGGTCGTGGCCACGAATCTCGTCTATGCCGGATTCCAGACCGACGCCTTGCGTGTCATCGCCTCTTACGGGGTCAGCCTGGACGACGCCGTGATGTTCCCGGCGGACTCGCCGATTCAAAAGCCCGCCGACCTTAAAGGCAAGAAAATCGGCCTCGCCGCTTCCACCTCGTCGCAGGCGTTCCTGATCCGCTTGCTGGAAAAGAACGGCATGAGCTGGGGCGATATCACGCCGGTTCCGCTGCAGCCGCCCGCGGGAGCCGCGGCGCTGATCGGCGGGCAGATCGACGCGTTCGTGACATGGCAGCCCTGGCGCACCGCGATCCGCAAGGCGTTCGAGGGCAAAGTGCGTGAAATCGAGAATGACGGCTTCTATCCGCGCCAGAGCTTCTGCGCCGCGACCCAGGCCTGGCTCGACGCGCATCCCGGCGTCGCGGAGAAATTGCTGCGGGCGCTGATCAGGGCGGAAGCGGATATCAATCTGCATCCCGAGGAAAGCGCCCGTATCGTCGCCGTGCGCACCGAGCAGGACATGGCCTTCGCGCGCAGCTATGTCGTGCCGCCGTTTCGCGTCGACATGAATAAGGACATTCTGCCGCTGGTGACATCCTATGCCGAATGGGTGGTGAAGAATCAGGAGGAATTCATCGGCAAGCCGCTGCCCGATTACGGCAAAAATCTCGCGACCGGCCCGATGAAAGCCGTCGTGCCGGAGCGCGTCGGGGAGGGCATGTGATGCGCCTTGCGCGGGCGGCGCTTGCTTTCCTGCTTTTCCTGCCCGCTTCCGTTTCGGCGGCGGACAAGCCCATAACCTTCTGCCGTCCCGATAACCTCGTGGCGTTGCTGGGCTATGTCGCCGAGGAAAACGGGTATTTCAAGGAAGAGGGCATCGCGCCGGTTTTCCTGACCGCCACCAACGCCAAGATATGCCAGGACAATCTGGTCGCCGGAAAGGGCGACATGATGTTCGGCGGCGAGGGGCCGTTCACCTATCTGGGATTCCGCGCCCATCCTCTGCTGCTCGTGGCGCAGCTCGGCACCAATCCCGAGACGGCGGTGTTCGCGCGCGCCGACGCCGGGATCGCCGCCGAAAGCGATCTGAAGGGCAAGCGCATCGGCTATCTGCCCGGCACGGTGTCGGCCTTGTATCTCGCCCGCCTGATGGAAAAATTGAAATTGACCGCCGATGACGTCAAGCTTACGGCAATGCAGCCGCCGGTAATGCCGCAGGCGCTGCGGGGCGGCATGATCGATGCCTTCGTGATGTGGGAGCCGTGGGGCGACGCGGCGCTCAAGCAATTGGGCGGCAAAGCTATAAGACTACGCGATCCCGCCTTGTATAATTACGCGTCGGTTTTCAGCGTGACGGCGGCTATCGCGCAAAACGATCCCGCCGCGGTGCGGGCGGTTCTGCGCGCGCTGCTGAAAGCGGAAATTTTCGTCAAGGACCATCCGGCGGAAACGATGCGGATCGCGGCGAAGGCGGTGCGTTTCGACGCGGCGGTGATCGAGAAATACTGGCCGGATTACGATAACCGGATCACGCTCAACCCGTCCCTGACGGCGTTGCTGGAAAAGAACGCGCGCTATATCATCCGCGACGATCCGAATTTCAAGGATAAAGCCGTGCCCGATTTTCGCCCATTTATCGATCCGTCGTTCCTCCGCGCCGTCGCGCCGGATCGGGTGGGAGAGGGGATGTGACGATGCACCGCCTCGTCCTGCTGTGTGCGGCGCTTCTGCTGTCCTTTCCCGCGCGGGCGTCGGAACTGGAAAAGGTGATTTTCTGCCGCCCGCAGAGCCTGGCGTCGGAACTGGCCTATATCGCGGAGCAAAAAGGCTATTTCCGGGAGCAAGGATTGGATGTCGAATTCCTGCCGTCCGTCAGCGGCAAGATATGTCAGGACAATCTCGTCGCGGGTAAGGCCGATTTCGGTTATGTCGGCGATGGGCCGATCAGCTATCTGGGGTTTCACGACCACGGCCTGCGCGTTCTGGCTCAAGTGCAGCGCAATCCGGAACAGGCCCTGATCGCGCGCCGGGATCACGGCATCGCGCGCGAGGCGGATATAAAAGGCAAGCGCATCGGCTATCTGCCCGGCACGACTTCTTATTTCTACCTGGCGCGGCTTTTGGATAAATTGGGCCTGCGGCTGGACGAAGTGAAGCTGCAGCCTTTGCAGCCGCCCGCCATGCCGCGCGCCCTTGAGGGCGGCGTGATCGACGCCTTTGTCGTCTGGGAGCCTTGGGGCAGTCAGGCCATGCGCCTTCTGGGCGATAAGGGAATACGTCTGCGCGACAAAACTTTATATGACTGGGCGTGCCTGCTTGTCGCTACCAAAGCTATGACGGATGAGCGGCCCGCCACCGTTGAAAAGCTTCTGAAGGCGATGCTTAAGGCCGAAGCCTATATTCGGGACAATACGGAAGCCGTCATACCCTTGCTTGCCGAAACGGTTAAGATGGATATTGAGGTGGTCAAACTGGATTGGCCGGATTTCGATCATGGAATTAAACTTGACCGCAGCCTGACCGGCTTGCTGGCCGCGAATGCGCATTACATTCTTCGCGACGACGCGAATTTCAAGGACAAACCCATGCCGGATTTCCGCAAGAGCTTCGAGCCGAAGTTCCTCCGCGCTGTCGCGCCGGAGCGGGTTCAGGAAGGATTCTGACGCATGAACGCGCGCGGGCACAGGGCCGAGTTTCTTCTGGGGTTCGCGCTGATGGCGCTCGCTTGGCTGCTGTTCGCGGATGTCGGCGGCATTGCCAATCCGCTGCTGCTGCCGCCTTTGGGCGAAGTCGTGAAACGGCTATGGCAGCTTGTCGAAAACGGCGCGCTGGGACGCGATCTTGGCGCGACATTGTGGCGCTGGCTGCAGGGCTTCGCGGCGGGCGCGGTTCTGGGAACCGGCGCGGGTCTGGTGCTGGGCGCGCTGCCCAGGCTCTACCGGATGGTCGAGGGGCCGATCGAATTTTTCCGCGCCATGCCGGTGACGGCGATCTTCCCGCTGTTCCTGATGATTTTCGGCATCGGCGACGAAAGCAAGATCGCGATGGCGTTCATGCCGACCTTTCTGCTGATGCTGATCAATGCGGGCTATGGCGTCCTGCATGCCAGCCGCGATCGCCGCCGCGCCGTCCGGGTGTTCGGCGCGAACCGCTGGCAGGTTTTCCGCCATGTGGTGGCGTTCGAGGCGCTGCCGCAGATTTTTATAGGTCTTCGTTTGGCGCTGTCGCTGTCGCTGATCGTCATCGTGGTGTCGGAGATGTTCATCGGCACCGATACCGGCATCGGCCAGCGGATTTACGATTCCTATCTCACCAACGCGGTGACGACGTTGTACGCGCTCCTGCTGGTGCTGGGGCTGACGGGCTACGTGCTGAACAAGCTCAGCGTTGCCGCCGAGAAACGCTGCGTCTTCTGGGCGGGGCGCGGATGATCGCGTTCGAGAACGTCCGCCGCATCTATGCCGAGAACGGGCAAGAGCATGTCGTGCTCGACGATATCAGCTTCAAGGTGGAGGCGGGCGAATTCGTGACGCTGTTCGGCCCGAACGGCTGCGGCAAATCGACGCTGATGAATCTGCTGACCGGCATCGATCGTCCGAGCGGCGGCGTCATCGGCGGCGCGGCGGCGCTGAAGGGCCAGATCGGATTCGTGTTCCAGGATTACCGCCGCGCGCTGCTGCCATGGCGCAGCGCCGCCGAAAACATCATGCTGCCGCTGGAATTGCGCGGCATGAAGCGCGCGGCGCGCCAGGCGAAGCTCAAGGGCCTCGTGCGGCGTCTGCATCCGGATTTCGATCTCGAGCAGCCGATCTACACGCTGTCGGGCGGACAGGCGCAGATGGTCGGGCTGATGCGCGCCCTCATCATCGAGCCGAAAATCCTGATTCTCGACGAGCCGTTCTCGGCGCTCGATTACGCCCGCACGCTGGCTTTGCGCCAGACGATCATGCAGGCGGCGAAAGAGTTCGATCTGACCGTGCTGTTCATCAGCCACGATCTCGAGGAGGCGCTGTATCTCGGCGACCGGGTGGTGTTCTTCACCAAAAAGCCGACGCGCGTCGCGGAAATCCTCGACGTGAATTTCGCGCGGCCGCGCCATCCCGATCTGATCGGCTCGCCGGACTTCGCCGCGCTCAAGCTCAAGGCGCTGCATGTTTTCGAGGGCTGCGCGGGGGTGTATTTATAGCGCGGCGTTTGCGCCGGCCCGTCTTCGTTCCGCTACGCGGAACTACGCCGGGCACTGCTTCGCCCTAACGGCCTGCGGTGGCTGCGCCACGCGTAGCCCGTAAGGGCGAAGCGTGGTGCGCCCGACATGATTCGAACATGTGACCCCCGGTTTAGGAAACCGGTGCTCTATCCAGCTGAGCTACGGGCGCTTGCCGCGAGGATTTAAGCTTTGCGGCGCGGCGGAGTCAATTTTTGCCCATGGCGGAATTTTTTTTGCGCAGCGCATACGGCGGAAACCGCGAAGGGTGAGCAGCGTATGTTTGGCTGATTATTCGCAGATATCCGCGGATTTTTCGGCATCGCTTCATTACGCGCGAGAGTAAAAAATGCGGTTCGTGGCTCAACAGAAATACACATAATCGTAGTCACCCTATGACTGTATATAGAGGGACTGCAAGGATGGGGGTTTCTAGAAGCCGGCCGTCGGGGGCGTTTCGCGCGCGGCGGCCGTTTGATCCATGGCCTCTTTGTGTTGGGCATTCCTGCCCGGCGGATTTTCTGAGAGCGGATTATTTGTTCAGAGCGTGCTGGGCATGGCAAGGCTTCTCGCCGGACTGCTGCTGGTCTTGAGCTGCATGGGCTGTGCGGCGCAATCCAGGAATTCCGGCGATATTCCGATCAACAAGGAACTGATCGGCAAGCTGCAGGCATGGATCGAGCGCGAAACCGGATACAAGGCGGCCAACCAGCCGATCGTCGTGTCGAGCACGGACAAATTCCGGCAGGTGATGGCCTTGAACGGCGCGCTGCTCAGTTCCGGTGTTGCCTTGTATATCCCCGGCATGATCGTTCTCAACAATGATGATGGCGGCGGCGGCCATGACGTGGTGGAAATCAGCTTGTTGCTGCATGAGCTCGTGCATCACGCGCAACTTTTCTCCAAGAAACAGTATCAATGCAATAACGCCAAAGAATATGAGGCCTATACGCTTCAGAACAAATGGCTGGCGCAGCAGGGCGAATCCGCTTTCGCCAGCCGGGCGTGGATCATGAAAATGGCGTATTGCGACACGCCCGATCCCCCGGCATTAAAAGCATGGGCCGCGCGTTCGGATCCAGCGGACAGAAAAAACAGCGTGAAAAAAGGACGGAAGGCGAAGAAAAAACACTCCATGATCGTCGTCCATCCCCAGCGTCATTAGGAGAATGTCATGCCCCATTTATCCCGAATGACCGGCAGGCTATTCCAGGCCGCGATGGTTTTTGGAATGCTGGCCGGCTGCGCGGAACAAGAGAAGCCGGATGACGGGCCGCCGATGAGAGGAGGCGATGTCTGGATCAAGATGGACGACATGAAATGCCAGCAGATGATGCAGGATATGCCTCCCGAGCATATACAAATCATGCAGAATTGCATGGGGGCGAATGCCGGTCTTAGGGAAGACATTCATGCCGAAACGAACGACCAGATGTGCCGGAAAACCATCAAAGCCATAGCCGCCGAACATATGGCATTGATGCGGAGCTGCATGGGGCCGAATATGAGCCTGATAAGCGGCCACGATGAGGCGGCGGATAAAACGGACATCAAAACCGATGAGCCGCATACCCGGTATCAGCCGGGGAAAAAGAAGAAGAATTAATGCGCTTCGGCCCAGTTCTTGGCGAGGCCGGTTTCGGCGACCAGAGGCACGCTTAGGGTTACGGCAGGCGCGGGGGCGGATTCCATCACCGATTTCACCAGCGCCGCCGTGGCTTCCGCTTCGCTTTGCGGAATCTCGAACAAGAGTTCGTCATGAACCTGGAGCAGCATCTTGCCCTTCAGCCCCGCCGCTTCGAGCGCGGGCGGAATCCGGATCATCGCGCGCTTCATGATGTCCGCCGCCGTGCCTTGCAGCGGCGCGTTGATCGCCTGGCGCTCGGCGAAATTGCGCCGCGCCGCGTTCTTTTCGCCGATGCCGCCGATATGGATGCGCCGCCCGAATAAAGTTTCGACATAGCCATGCTCGCGGGCGAATGCCTTGGTCTTTTCCATCCATTCGCGAAGTTCGTGGTAACGATCAAGATATTGGCGAATAAAAGCGTTCGCTTCGCCGGGCGCGATGCCGATCTGCCGTCCCAATCCGAAACCGCTGATGCCGTAGATGATGCCGAAATTGATCGCTTTCGCCGCCCGGCGGCGATCCGGCGTCATCTGGTCGAGCGGAATGCCGAAGACTTGTGACGCGGTCAGCGCATGGATGTCGGCGCCCTGGCGGAACGCGTCTGCCAGCGCGGTAATGCCCGCCATCGCGGCGGCGAGGCGCAGCTCGATCTGCGAGTAGTCGACCGACAGCAGAATATTGCCCTCGGCGGCGACGAAGGCGCGGCGGATGGCGCGCCCGTCTTCGGTGCGGATGGGGATGTTCTGCAAATTCGGCTCGGTCGAGGACAGTCTTCCTGTCGCCGCGCCGACCAGTGAGAACGAAGTGTGGACGCGCCCCGTGCGGGCGTCGATCTGTTTCTGCAGCGAGTCGGTGTAGGTGGACATGAGCTTGGCCAGCGCGCGCCAGTCGAGAACCTTGGCCGCGATCTCATGGCCTTGTTCCGCCAGCGGCTCCAGGATTTCCGAGCCGGTGCTGTAGGCGCCGGTCTTGCCCTTTTCGCCGCCCGGCAGCCCAAGCTCGGCGAACAAGACTTCCCCAAGCTGCTTGGGCGAGCCGACATTGAATTCGCGCCCGGCGAGGCGGTGAATCTCGGTCTCCAGCACCATGAGGCGCTTGCCGAAATCCTGGCTGAGATTTTGCAGTACATGGGGGTCGATCAGCACGCCGTCTCTTTCCATCGCCGCCACGATGGGAATCAGCGGACGCTCGATGCGCTCATAGACGCGCGTCACATGCTGGCGGGCGATTTCCGGCTTCAGTTTCAGCCATAGGCGCAGCGTGAAATCGGCGTCCTCGGCGGCGTAAGCGCAAGCCTGGTCGAGCGGCACGCGGTCGAAACTGATACGGCTTTTTCCGCTGCCGGTCACTTCGGCGAAGGAGATCATCTTGTGGCCGCAATGGAGCAGCGCCAGATCGTCGAGGCCATGGCCATGCAATCCGGCAGCGAGCGCGTAGGACAACAGCATGGTGTCGTCGATGGAGGCCATCGTCAGGCCGTGCTGCGCCAGAACCTGCATGTCGAATTTCAAATTGTGGCCGATCTTCAGCAGCGCCGGATCGGCGAGATAGGGCGCGAGGATTTCGGCGGCCTGTGCGGGAGTCATTTGCCTGGGGCGATTGCCGCCGCCGAAATCGAGTTCGCCGCTCGCGCTTGCCTGCGGGTCGCGATGATTGACCGGAATGTAGCAGGCTTCGCCCGGCGCGCGAGCGAGCGAGATGCCGACCAGCGTTGTCGTCGATGGCGTCAGCGATGTGGTTTCGGTGTCGATGGCGAGATAATCTCCGGACTTCGCCAGCCAGGATTTCAGCGCGGCGGCGTCCTGGATTAGGTCATAGTGCTGCGGGATGAGGGATTTCGACTCCGGCAGCGGCTCCACGGTTTGCGCGGGCGCTTGAGGCTGTTCGGAGACGGTCGGCGCGGCGGCATGACCAAGTCTCGTAAGCAAAGATTTGAAATTTTGTGCTGTCAGAAAAGCGCGCAGCACGGCGGGGTCTTGCTTGACGATCAAATCCTCGACCGGCGCGGGCATGGGCGCGTTCTCGTCGAGCGTGACCAGGCGGCGGGAAATGCGCGCCTGTTCGGCATGCTGGATCAGCAATTCGCGCCGCTTCGGCTGTTTGATTTCGGCGGCGCGCTCCAAAAGCGCGTCGAGCGAGCCGTAGATATTGATAAGCTCCGCCGCCGTCTTCACGCCGATGCCCGGCACGCCCGGCACATTGTCGGTGCTGTCGCCCGCCAGCGCCTGCACGTCGATCACCCGGTCGGGCGCGACACCGAATTTCTCCATCACTTCCGCCGCGCCGATGAGCTTGCTCTTGAGCGGGTCGTAGAGCGAAACCCCGTCGCGGATCAGCTGCATCAGGTCTTTGTCGGCGGAGACGATGCGGACTTCCCAGTTTCTTTCCCGCGCCGCGCGGGCATAGGCCGCGATCAGATCATCCGCCTCGTAATTATCAGCTTCGATGGCGGGCACGCCGAATGCGCGCGTCGCCTCGCGGATCAGCGGGAATTGCGGGATCAAATCTTCCGGCGCGGGCGGGCGGTGCGCCTTATATTCGGGATAGAAATCGTTGCGGAATGTCTTGCGCCCGGCATCGAAGATCACGCCGATATGCTCCGCGCCGATTTCGCGCAGCAGCTTCGCCAGCATGTTGCAAAAACCGGCGACCGCGCCGATCGGCGTGCCGTCGGGCCGGGTCAGCGGCGGCAATGCGTGATAGGCGCGGAAGATATAGCCGGAGCCGTCCACCAGATAAAGCGTGCGCGCCGGATCAGGATTGATGGCGGGTGCGGCCTCGGTCATGACGCGACGCGATGCACCGCCAGCGGGCCGGACGCCTGCGTGACCGGGAACATTTCGATGCGGCTGATATTCACGCGCGGCGGCAGCGTCGCGGCCCAGAATACCGACTCCGCCACGTCTTCGGCGGTCAGGGCGTTCGCGCCCCTGTATATGGCGGCGGCGCGTTCGGCGTCGCCCTTGAAGCGGGTGAGCGAGAAATTCGTCTCGACCATGCCCGGCTCGATGCTGGTGACGCGGACGTTGGATGCCGTCAGGTCGCAGCGCAAGGCGAGGCTGAACTGCGTCACGAAGGCTTTGGTCGCGCAATAGACATGGCCGCCCGGATAGGCATAGTCGGCGGCGATGGAGCTTATATTGATGATGTGGCCGAGCTTGCGCGCCGCCATGCCCGCGAGCGCGAGGCGCGAGCAGATGACGAGGCCCTTATTGTTGACCTCGATCATGGTTTCCCAATCGTCGAGATCGGCCTGGCCCGGCGGGTCCATGCCGAGCGCGAGGCCGGCGTTATTGATCAGCAGATCGATGGCGGCGAATTCGGGTGGCAGTCCGGCGAAGGCGCGCTCGATGGCCTTGCGGTCGCGCATGTCGAAGATCGCCTGGTGCACCGGCGTTTTTAATTCCTTCGCCAGCGCGGCCAGCTCGTCCTTCTTGCGCGCGGCCAGAATTAATTTGCTGCCTGCCGCCGCGAAACGGCGGGCGAAGGCGCGGCCGAAATCGCCGGTCGCGCCGGTAATCATCACGGTTTCTGGAACGTAACCTGTCATGGCTTTAGTGACCTGCTCCGATGTTGGCGTGCGGATCGGCGATGAAGCGCCGCCCGCAATAGGGGCAGTCGATCTGCCCGTTTTTCGCGAGCGTCAGATAAACCCGCGGATGGCCCGCGCCCGAAGCGGTGCTGCCGTCGCAGGCGAAACACGATTCCGTGACGGTGATGATTTCGTGGGGTTGCGTCATGGGATAAGGCCGTTGTTAAACTACCCGATCATAGATAATGTAAATATCCCGTCAGCGCAATGAGGCGGGTTCGATCGAAAGAATAATGCATGAAGAAAATTCCCCTTATTCTTGCCGCCGCTCTTTGCCTCTTCCTGGGCCGGGAAGCTGGCGCGGCGGAAACGCCGCCTGCCACGGCGCTCGATAAAATCCTTGCCAAGCGGGAATTGCGCTGCGGCTATCTGGTCTATTCGCCATACATAAGGCGCGATCTGAATAGCGGGCAATTATCCGGCGTATTTCATGACATCGTCGAGGCCATCGGCCATAATGCCAATATTAAAATCATCTGGGCCGAGGAAGTCGGTTTCACGGAAATGCTCACCGGCTTGGACGCGCGGCGTTACGATGCTTATTGCGGCGGGTTATGGCCGAACGCAACGCGAGCGGGGGCGGGTTATTTCTCCCGGCCGGGTTTTTACAGCGTCATCACCGCCTGGGCCAAGGCCGATAACGCCAAGCTAGGCAAAGACCTGTCGGAACTGAATTCGGATAAAATCACCATCAGCAGCGTCGATGGCGCGATGGAGGATTTGATCGCGTCGGCGGATTTCCCCAAGGCTAAAAGGCTTTCCCTGCCGACCGTAACGCCTTTCGCCCAGAACATGCTGAATGTCACAACCGGCAAGGCCGACGTGACGTTCGTCGAGCCGTCGATGATGGCAGAGTTCCTGAAAAGCAATCCCGGCGGCTTGCGCGAATTGTATGGCGGCAAGCCGCTGCGGATTTTCGGCAATAGTCTTGTCGTGCGGCGCGGTGACAACGAATTGCTGCATTTCTTCGATAATGCGATGGACGAGATCGTTTACAGCGGCAAGATGGAGGAGATTCTGAAAAAATACGAGCCGATTCCCGGCGCTTTCCGGCGCGTCGCGTTGCCTTACCAAACGCCATGACCCCAGCCATTCCCATTTCCGCCCCAACTCTCGCCGTCGAGCTCGTCGGCCTGACCAAGACCTATGCCGGACGCGGCAAGCTCCCGGACAAGCAGGCGCTTCTGGGCATCGATCTCGCGATTCCGCGCGGCAGCATCTTCGGGCTGCTCGGCCCTAACGGCGCGGGCAAATCGACGATCATCAATATCATGGCGGGTCTGGTGAAGAAAACCGGCGGCGAGGCCCGCGTGTGGGGCTTCGACACCGAAAAAGACGAGCGCCGGACCAAGAGCGCCATCGGCGTCGTGCCGCAGGAGCTTAATCTCGACGCGTTCTTTTCGCCGTTCGAGCTTCTGGAATTGCAGGCCGGGATGTATGGCGTGCCGCCGCGCGAGCGCATCACCGCGCAGATTCTTGAAGCCGTGGGGTTGGCTGATAAGGCGCATGCGGGCGCGCGCACGCTGTCGGGCGGCATGCGGCGCAGGCTGATGGTGGCGAAGGCACTGGTGCATCAGCCGCCGGTGCTGGTGCTGGACGAGCCGACGGCGGGCGTCGATGTCGAACTGCGGCAGTCCCTGTGGCGCTATGTGCGCGAGCTGAATCGCAACGGCACCACGGTGCTGCTGACCACGCATTATCTCGAGGAGGCGCAGGAGCTTTGCGACCAAATCGCCATCATCGATCAGGGGCAGGTGGTGGCGAATGAATCGACGGCGGCGTTGTTGCGGCGGCTGGACGCCAAGGAAATTATCATCACCGTCGGCACGGATATGGCGGCGTTGCCGGACAGCTTGCGCGCGCTCGGCTTCGAGCGGATGGCGGCGCGGCAGCTGCGGCTGCATTACAAGCCGAGCGAAGCGGCGATGGACAAAGCCCTCGGCGCGGTGCGCGAGGCGGGCCTGACCATCACCGACCTCAGCACCAAGGAAACCGATCTGGAGGATATTTTCCTGCAGCTGACGCGGAGAGGATGATGTCCAAGGAAGAAAAAACAAGCGGCGCTTTAATTAATATCGATATGGGCAATATAGGAGATTATTCAAAATCGGCGACAGTTTTATTCGAGAAAGTTTCCGCTGCTGTGGGGGGTATTGCTGGGCCTTGGCAAATTAAACGGGTAGCTAAAGCTGAGGCTGATGCCGAAATAATTCGTGCCAAAGCCCGCATAGAAATTGCTGAAGTTGAAATCCGGGGATTACAGCGTTTGGTTAGAGAAGAAGGAATTAAGCAAAAAAATATTGAAGATATAACCGCTAAAGCAATCCCTCATCTTTCTGTCGATGCTAAACCTGAAGAATTAGAAAATGACTGGCTGGCTCATTTTTTTGATCGCTGTCGCCTAGTTTCTAACGAAGAAATGCAGTCTCTGTGGGCAAAAATCCTTTCAGGGCAGGCCAATAAGCCAGGGGCGTTCTCGAAGAGAACCATAGATTTAGTCGCCACATTTAGCAAAGAAGACGCACAACTCTTCTCTCGGCTTTGCTCTTTCGTATGGAAAATCAATGGCGCTTTATTCCCCCTGGTGCTGAATCTTGAGCATCAACATTATAAACTTTCTAGCATCAGCTTTAGCCATTTAACGCATCTAGACGATATTGGCTTAATAAAATTTGAGAACTTGGCTGGTTTCGTGTCTCAACAGGATACAAAACATATGATGGCAGATTATTTTGGCGCGATAGTTATTATTGAAATCCCCAATCAACGCCGAGAAAAATATGAGATCAGTATAGGCAAAGTTTTGCTAACGCAGGCGGGTCAAGAGTTAGCGAACATTTGTGAATCCCTGCGCTCAGAAGAGCACTTCTCGTACGTTTTGAAAACATGGTTTGATCGCGGATATTGTTTATCATCGCTACTTCCGCTCAAATAGACGAAACTCAAACCTCCATCACCTCGACCCCGCCGGGGAGGGCGCGCATTTCGGTCTTCGCGGCTTCGGCGATCTGCCATGCGCCGGGGATGTCGATCTCGGCTTCCGCGCCGTCATCGAGCGCGATGACAAGCTGCAATCTGGCTTTGCCTTGGGGCAGCTTGCCGATCAGCGCGGCCAGCGGCTTCAGCGACGCGTCGGCGCGGACGGTCAGGCGCAGCCCCGTCGCCAGGCGCTCGGACGCGGCCTTCAGCGGCTCGATGCTGCGGGCGATATAGCGCAGATCGTCTCCGCCTCCCTGCGCGTCGACATCGAGCAGCAGCGCCGTGCCGGTCTCGAGATGCGCGCGCGCGGCGTTGAGCTGTTCGGCGAAAATCGTGACCTCGAAACTGCCGCTCATGTCGGAAAGCTGGAGAAAAGCGAAGCGGTTGCCGGATTTCGCGGTGCGCTCCTGCTTGCCCATCATGATGCCCGCGAGCTTGAGGCGGCTCTGCTCCATGCGCAGAAGCTTGCCCGCGACTTGCACGACCGGCACGACGCCGAGCCGCTCCAAAAGCGCGCGGTAGCCGTCGAGCGGATGCGCCGACAGGTAAAATCCCACCGCGTCGAATTCCTTTTGCAGCCGCGTGACGGCGTCCCACATCGGCGTGACAGGCAATCCGGGACGCGCCGCGGCGCTCGCCTCGCCGCCGAACAGATTGACCTGGCCGCTCGCCCGCGCCCCCGCCTGCGCCGCGCCGAAGCGGGTCAGCGTCTCGATGCCCGCCGTGATCTGCGCCCGATTGGGATTAAGGCTGTCGAACGCGCCCGACGCGGCGAGGCCCTCCAACTGTTTTTTGTTGAGCGCCTTCGGATCGACGCGTTCGGCGAAATCGAACAGGTCGCGGAACGGGCCATTGGCCTTGCGCTCGTCGCTGACCGTCTGCATGGCGTCCCGGCCCACGCCCTTCAGCGCGGCCAGCGCGTAGCGGATCGCGCGCGTGCCGTCCTCAAGCGTTTCCACCGCGAACAGGGCTTCGGATTTATTGATGTCGGGCGGCAGCAGCTTGATCCGGTGGCGCGTCAGTTCCTGGCGGATCAGGCTGAGCTTGTCGGTGTCGTTCAGTTCGAAATTCATCGCCGCGGCGAAAAATTCCACCATGTAATTCGCCTTCATATAGGCGGTCTGATACGCGATCAGCGCATAAGCGGCGGCGTGCGATTTGTTGAAGCCGTAGCCGGCGAATTTATCGATCTGGTCGAAAATCATCCCGGCCTGTTCGGCGGGCACGTCCTGCGCCGCCGCGCCCTTGATGAAATTGGCGCGCTGCGCCGCCATCTCGTCCTTCTTTTTTTTGCCCATCGCGCGGCGCAGCAGATCGGCGGCGCCGAGGCTGTATCCGGCCAGGATTTGCGCGGCCTGCATCACCTGTTCCTGATAGATCAGAATGCCGAGCGTTTCGGTGAGGATTGGTTCCAGCTTCGGATGCAGATAGTCGGGCGTCTCATGGCCGTGCTTGACGGCGATGTATTTCGGGATGTTCTCCATCGGGCCGGGGCGGTATAGCGCGACGAGCGCGATGATGTCCTCGAAGCGGTTCGGCTTCAGGCGGCGCAGCACGTCGCGCATGCCCGAACTTTCAAGCTGGAACACGCCAGTCGTATCGCCCTTGGCCAGCAGCGCGTAGGTCTTGGCGTTATCGAGCGGCAGATGGGTGAGATCGACGCTTTCTCCGCGCGCCTGCACGAGCTCGACCGCGCTTTGCAAAACGTCGAGCGTTTTCAGGCCGAGAAAGTCGAACTTCACCAGCCCGGCATATTCGACCGTCTTCATGTTGAACTGCGTCGCCGGAAACGCCGCGTCCGGTTCGCGGTAGAGCGGCACGATATCGGTCAGCGGCCGGTCGCCGATCACCACGCCCGCCGCGTGGGTCGAGGCGTTGCGGTACAGCCCCTCGAGCTTGAGCGCCATGTCCATGAGCTGTCCGACGGCGGCGTCTTCGCGGCGCAGCGCCTGCAATTGCGGCTCGCTGTCCAGAGCCTGCTGCAGCGTCACGGGGTTGGCGGGATTGTTCGGCACCATTTTGCAGATTTTATCGACATAGCCATAGGGCATGCCCGTCACCCGGCCCACGTCGCGCAGCACCGCGCGCGCCTGCAATTTGCCGAAGGTGATGATCTGCGCCACGCGGTCGGCGCCGTATTTCTGCTGCACGTAGTGAATCACTTCGTCGCGCCGCTCCTGGCAGAAATCGATATCGAAGTCCGGCATCGACACGCGTTCGGGATTGAGCAGCCGCTCGAACAGCAGACCGAAGCGCATCGGATCGATATCGATGATCAGCAGCGCCCAGGCCGCGACCGATCCCGCGCCCGAGCCGCGTCCCGGCCCCACCGGAATTTTGTTGGCCTTGGCCCATTTGATGAAGTCGGCGACGATCAGGAAATAACCGGCGAAACCCATCTTGATGATGACATCAAGCTCGAAATCCAGGCGGTCGCGATAGGTCTTCGCGCCGTCGCCCCCGACGTCGTTCCCAGTGATGCCGAGCGCGGCAAGCCGCGCGTTCAGGCCGTCATGCGCGTCGGCGCGAAGCTCGTCGGCTTCGCTGCGCCCGCCCTGCGTGGCGAACAGCGGCAGGATCGGATCGGTCTTTTGCGGCCACCAGGCGCAGCGCCGGGCGATGACCAGCGTGTTGTCGCAGGCCTCGGGCAGGTCTTTGAACAGCTCCCGCATTTGCGCGGCGGATTTGAAGTAATGCTCCGGCGTCAGGCGGCGGCGTCTCGGCTCCGCGACCATGACCTTGTCGGAAATGCAGAACAGCGCGTCATGCGCTTCGTACATATCCGGCTCGCCGAAATACACGTCATTGGTGGCCGCGAGCGGGAGATTCAGCTCATAGGCCAGATCGATCAGCGCGGGTTCGATGCGCCGTTCCAAAGTGCCCGCGTCTCCGGTTTCGTGGCGCTGCAATTCGACATAGAGCCTGCCGGGGAAGGTGGCGCTTAACTTGCTTAGGCATTCACGCGCGGCGTCGTTTTGGTCCCGCGAGCAGCAATTGCCCCACCGGGCCGCTTGCGCAGCCGGTCAGCGCGATAATGCCTTCCGCTTTCGCCGCGAGTTCGTCGAACGTGACGTAAGGCTCAAGCCGCGACGGCGCGAGGAAAGACTGGCTGACCAGTTGCACCAGATGGCGATACCCTATGGGGGATTGGGCCAGAAGCACCAGCCGGTCGGTCTGGATTTGCGCCTGCTTGGTTTGCTTGTCGCGCAGCAGCGCAATCTCGCAGCCGATGATCGGCTGAATCCCGGCATCCGCCGCGGCCATGGCGAATTCCAGCGCGCCGAACAGATTGCCCCGGTCGGTGACGGCCACGGCGGGCATGTCCTGCTCGCGGCAAAGCTGGATCAAATCCTTGCGGATGGCGGGCGAGCCGTCCTTGGGCTTGTCCTCGATGATCTTGATCGCGCCTTCGGCCAGCGAGTAGCTGCTGTGGACGCGCAAGTGAATAAAATCAGCGTGAGGCATTTTGGTTAACGGATTTCGCAATTGGTTTCATCGAAATCATAGCTTACATTCGGATCATATTATTAGGAATTTTTTATGCTTGGATTGACGCTCTCTTCGCCCCGGATCGAGGCGCCTTTCGCGGCGGCTTCGGGCATTCGTTGGGATATTTCGCCCGAGACATGGGCGCAGCTCGGGGTTTTGGCCGAGGCGGCTCCCGATCCGCGCTCCACGCTCGAACTGCCGGTCGCGCTTGGCGGACTCGGCGAAGACTATAAGGCGCTGTTCGTGCCCGATCCCGCGCTTGGCCGGTTCAAATATGACTGGAATCTGACGCATCACTACCGCCGCGCGCCCGGCCCGCAGCAATTTGCCGCCGTGGCGAAAAAATCACGTCGCAGGCGACGCAGTGGATTTTCGAGAATGACGGATTCCGCGATCCCGTTTTGACGCAGGCTCGCGCCGCGCATGTCAGGAAGCAAAATCCGCTTATCGCCGATATCCTCGGCCTCGATTACGCCCGATACGGCGGCAAGGCGGTCGATATCGATTTCAATTTCGATCATGACCTGCCCGCGCCGGGACGGGTGAAAAATCCGTGCTGGCACCAGGATGCAGTGGAAGAGTTATGGCGGGTTTACGTAATTCGCTTTTCCGTGACGCCCGATATCATCCGCGAGACGGCGGCCCTGACCGCCGGAATCCGCACCCGCTTATTGCCGGTCTTGCCGCAAAGCCCGCGCTGCGGGGCGCTAAGCATGAAGCGCTGGAAAAAGAGTTGCGGAAAGCTGGATTGATCGTCCGTCCCGAAAATAATCAGGTCGTGCTTATCAGCGGCAAAACTTGGCACCGCTCCCATTGCCCGGAGCCGGATGAGCCGCAGGAACCGTCGGCCTTCGTCGCGCTCGCCGTCAGGCCGCTTGTGCCCTCATGACGAAAATATTTCATTTAACCGAAGCCCATATCAGAAACCGCCGGCTGACGGCGCAGGATTATTCTGCTTATGCCGGTCATCCCGTGTTTGTCTTCAATCTTTCCGAACTTCCGCACTGGGAGGCCGCAAGAACCAAGCGGCTCGACCAGGACATGGAACGCGAACGGATCGAAGCGGTTCGACAAATAGCCCGGCAACTTGACCCCAAGTCCAAATATATAAACTACGGAGATATGCAGTCCATTGCCTGGGCTCATGGGGCTGCCGCCGGACCTCTGACGATGAAGCGTGTTGCGGTTAATCCTCGCGATATACCAAACTATCTGACTTTGGCCGGCGATCTTACGACATCGCAATTAGACAAGCCTTGTCCTTACAAACCCATGGACCGTGAACCCGGTACGATTCTCGGCCTCTGGCGAAAAGTAGCGAGCCTGACTCAAGCGCCGCTCACGGCTGTCATGGCACCGACGATGGGTGAAGATAGGGGAAATCTGGCACTCGTTTTTCCCCTTCGTGCGGCTTCCACGATGCTGATTGCGCACGAGCCCGGCGAAAAAGAGGCGTGGGCGAACTTCATCGGAGTTTCCGCGGACAGAATATCTTTCTTTCCCAACGAAGGCTTTCATGAACTAACAGCGCAATTGCACGAGATGCGCCATCTGAGGCAAATGCATGAGCCGCGCCCATCTATACAGAGAAAAGTGCAATATAATGGATCGGACGGTTATTATGTCGAGTTGGACGCGGAGCTATATGCGCTTCTTAGCCTTAAGGAAGCTGACGTGGGGCATGAAACCATAAAGGCGAACATCAATGCCCGATATCTCCAAACGTTTTTTACTAAAACCGATTACTGGTTTGCGCCGGCCCTCGAAAATCTTTTATCGGGCAAGCAGCCGCCGAATCCCTTGCAGATTTATGATGCGGTTAGCGAAATACACTGCCGTCTAGCCATGCAGGATAAGGATATGGACCAGAGGGAGTTTTCGTCGCGACAAATCCAAAACGCTATCGCCTTATGCGAGAACAGGGCCAAAGACGAGAATTGCGGCGGATTAACGGCATCGATCATGGATGGTCTTTTGCTGCATTACGACCAAAACATCAAAGATGCATTCAGGGAAAACTCCGCGAAATTCGATCCGGGCATGATGGAAAAGATTTTACCCAACCTGCGCAAATTGCACGAGGATGGAGTTCTTGCCGATCCGCTGAGCTCTCAAATTGCCGGGCGCATCCTTGAGGCGGGAGAGTATTTCAGCGCGGGCATTTCGTACCGGCCCAAGCCCGGCCCCTTGCAGCATCATCGCTGGCCTGCCGCAGTTTTTTAGAACGGAATCTCGTCGTCGAGGTCCGGGGCCGCGCCGCCGCGCGCGACGGCCTTGCCGCCGCCATTGTCGCTGAAGCCCGACGGATCGTTCGCCGCCATGCTCATGCCGCCGCCGTCATTTTTGCCGTCGAGCATCGTCAGTTCGCCGCGAAACTGGCGCAGCACGACCTCGGTCGTGTATTTGTCCGCGCCGTCCTTGTCCTGCCATTTGCGGGTTTCGAGCTGGCCTTCGAGATAGACCTTGCTGCCTTTTTTCAGGTATTTTTCGGCGACGCCGACGAGTGCGTCGTTGAAGATCGCGACGCGGTGCCATTCGGTGCGTTCTTTGCGTTCGCCGCTCTGCTTGTCTTTCCAGGATTCGGAAGTCGCGACCGTGAGGTTGCAAACCCGTCCGCCGTTCTGGAACGCGCGCACTTCGGGATCCTTGCCCAGATTGCCGATGAGAATGACTTTATTGACGCTGCCTGCCATGATTTTCCCCTTGCTTTGGATATGGCCGGACTTTAGCGCCGCAAAGCCCTTATGGCGAGTCCCTATTTATGAGTCCTGCCCCTAATTATCGGATGTTGATTATTCCAGGCCGTCCCGTCCCGCGCCGCACAGGACGCAGCAGATTTTCGCGTCCGGCGGCAAATCCAGATCAAGCTCCAGCGCCGCCACGGTGGCCGCCGCCGCCATTTCGGCGGCGATGCCGCATTCGCGCCACAGCCAGCGCGCCGCTTCCAGCATGGCCGGGTCGTCGACCAGAACCAGATCTGTCCACATAACGGCTGACCAGCGCGAAATTCAGCGGATCGGTGGTGCGCGCCGCCAGCGATACGGCTTTGGTCGTGATGGGCGGCAGGACCACCGGCTTTCCCGCCTGCCGGGCGGCATGATGCGTGGGCGCGCCCGCGGGCTCCACGCGATGATCCGGCAATTCGGCCAGCGCTCCTTGATGACGACGGCCATTCCCGCGATCAAGCCGCCGCCGCCCACGGCGATAATCACGGCGTCGGGCGTCACGGATTCCTTTTCCGTTTGCTCCGCAAGCTGCAGGCGAGCGTTCCCTGTCCGGCGATCACATCCGGATCGGCAAAGGGATGGATATAGTGAGCGCCGCTTTTCGCGACGAAATCGAGCGCGGCTTCATTGGATTCGTTCCAGTCCGCGCCGGTGACGATAACCTCCGCGCCCCAGTCGCGCAATTTCTCCACGCGCGCCGGCGGCACGTTCTTGCCGAGGAAAACCGTCGCCCTGGTTTTCGTGACCGAGGCGGCATAGGCCACCGCCACGCCATGATTGCCGCCGGACGCCGTGACCAGGCCCGCTCCCAGCCCTGCGCCGCTTTCCATCAGCCGCAGGACCTTATTGACGGCCCCCCCGCGCCTTGAACGAGCCGGTGATCTGCAGGAACTCGCATAAAAAAAGCAGATTCGCCCGTCTCGGCGTTTTTTTTGGTGACTTTTGGTAAAAAAAAGTTCGTGCGCCTCACATACGGCGCGATGCGGGCTGCCGCGGCGGCAATCGCGGCGGGCGTTATTTGATTTTCAGCGGCGGCGACGTCCATGAATCCATTCCCTTTTTTCTACAATAATAATGTTTATCTAAAACTTTATTCAAATCAAGAACAAAGTCAAACTAAAGTCAAAATACTAAAATTGAAGACAAGATTAAGCACGGTTTAAGTCGCAACGCCTATCCTAGCAACAAGGGGCAACATCAATACTTGGATGGCTAAGATGAAAATACTCAAACTGGCGACCGTAGCGGTGATGGGGATCGGATTAACCATAAATGGCGGCGCCCGCGCTGACGTTCCGGACGGCACGGCCATCGATCGCGCCATGGTGCAGGATCTCCAGAAATGGGTCGAGCGCGAAACCGGCTATCATATGCCCAACCAGCCGGCGGTCGTCGCCAGCCAGGAAAAATTCCAGCTGGTGATGAATATGAAGGGCGTCCATTACGCCGATGCTCGCGCCATGTATATCCCCGGCATGGTCATTCTGGACAATGAAACCTGGGAGCAGGACGATCCGATCCAGGTCAGCCTGCTGGTGCATGAGCTGGTGCATCACGCCCAGCTGTTCTCCAAGCGCAAATATCCTTGCGATGATGCGCGGGAATATGAGGCCTATACGATCCAGAACAAATGGCTGGAAGAGAAGGGCGAACATCCTTTCGCCAGCCAAGCCTGGATCGACCGGATGTCGCGCTGCGAGGGAAATGGCAGTTCGGATTAATATCGGGCTTATAAATAATGTCTTGCGCGGACGTTGCCTTTTAGTCACAAGCAATTGCCACAAACCGCGATAAACCGGGGAGAAGGCATTAGATAAGCCTTCTCCTTTGGTTAACGGCTTATCAACGTGGTAAACGCTCTCGATTCCTAATCGGAATTTTATCCGCAAAAATGCTTTGTTGCCGTCACGCAACTATTTCCCTGCAAATTTATCTTCTTTGCAGGTAATTAATTGTGTATAACGATGACGGAACGCAAGGTTGCAGCGCAGCGCGAATCAGTAGGCGAATCAGTTGTGCGAATCATCTGCCGGGCGGAAAGGAAACATTTTTTGGGAGTTTTAACAATGATCAGAACAATCGAAAGAGCTTTTTCTTCGAGCGCCCTGCTATTGGCCCTGGGCTTGGCAGTGACGCCGGCTGCCGCTTATGCGGCGCCCGCGACGACGAGCGCGCAATGCGCGACGGCTTTCAAGGAAGCCAACAAGACCGTGGCCACCGATATCAAGGCCGCGCTCGGACAGCTTGAGCAAACCGGCACTTGCGGCGCTCTGGATTTCGATCCCGCGACGGCGCAAACCATCGCCAGCGACATCAAATCGATCGTCGCCGCCGCCACGATCCAAGGCCAGCAGGGCTCGAATCAGGAAGATGTCGGCAAGGTCATGTCGATCGCTCTCGGCATCGCCGGACAGCCAAGCTTCGTCGCTGCCGATCCCACGCTGTATTCCGCGGTGCTGACGAATTCGGCCCAATTCGCCGAGCTGGCGCGCGATGAAAATGCCGACTCCAATTTGTCCAATAAGGTTCAGTTCGCGCGTCTGCCGGGATCGATGCCCAACAATAACCAGCAGCCCACGGTCTGCATCGAAGCCAGGTAAGGCGTTGCCGGCGGCGTCTGCCGCCGGTTGATGATGGTGACGAAAAGCCGTGCCGCCGGAATCTGCGGCACGGCTTGCGCATGAAGTAGGGCGCAAGAAGTTCTAAGGCAACCGCCGCCCTGCTCGGCAATTTTTATTCGGTGTTTCAAGTCTGGGTCCTGAGTTAAATCAGTTACAATTTGCGGAGTTAAACAATGAAGACTTTCTCGTTGCGCCAAAGCTTGCTGCTCACCGCCGCCGTGGTTGCGATTACCGGTTTTTCCACAACTGCTGAAGCTGCTTATGGCCAGACGGGATTTTTCACCGGCCGGGTTCAGCCGGACGGTTCGATCAATCTGCGCGATCCGGTTTCGGCCAGCCCCAACGGCGCCGTGGCCGGGCAGACGATCGCCCAGCGCCCGCGTCCCGAATATGATCCGATCCCGATCGATGTTGGCTCGTTCCAGATGTTCCCGTCAATCGAGGCGGGCGTCGTATTCGACAGCAATATCTATTCGCAACAGCAATCGACCGCCGATGTCGCCTGGATCGCGCAGCCCGCGCTGACGTTCTTTTCGAACTGGAACCGGCACGCGCTTTCCTTCGGCGCGCAGGCCGATTTCGGCCTCTACACCGACCATTGGGGTGAAAATTATCGCGACGGGCTTTTGAACATGCGCGGCCGTTTCGACCTCGCCAACCGCACTTATATCAATTACGGCGCGGACTATCAGCGCCTGACCGAAGCGCGCGGCTCGCCCGACAATATCGCGCAGGCCACGCCGATCGAATATAATTACTACCGGTTTTATACTGGCGGCCTGCGCAAGCAGGGCCGGGTCAGCCTGGAAGGCCAGTATGCCGTGCGTCGCTTCGATTACGATCCCTTGCAAACTGCCGCCGGCGGCGAGATCAACCTGAATTTCCGCAACCGGTTCATCCATACGGCGGAAGGCAAGCTGGAATATGAAGTGATGCGATTCTGGCAGCCTTTCGTAAAGGGCACCTATAACTGGCGCGATTTCGAGGCCAATGCGCCGCAGAATTCGCAGGGATTCGACGCTGTGTTCGGTTCCGGCTTTGAATTCTCCGGCGGCAAATTCACCGGCGAGGCCTATGCCGGTTACATGAGTCAGGATTACCGCAACTGGAACAATGCCGACGGCGCGGGCAATACGACATCCGACTTCAAGTTCGGCGGCAATTTGTTGTGGAATATCACCGGCTTGACATCGCTGGCGATGGAAGCCGACCGTACGCTGGAAGATACGCTCACCACCGGCTACCGCAGCTTTATCAGCACCGGCGGCTCATTCACGGCGCAGCATGAACTTCGGCGCAATATCCTGCTTGAAGGCAAGGCCGGGTTTACCCGTTATGACTTCAACGGCGCGCCGAACAGGCAGGACGACCAGTTCAATGCCGGCGCCGGGGTGAGGTATTTCTTCAACCGCCACTTCTATAGCGATCTGCAATATGATTTCGACAATCGTATTTCCTCGATCGGGGCGTTCAATTATGACCGGCATGTTGCGCAGTTGCGTTTTGGCGCGCAAATGTAGTAAGAATTTATCCGGCAATTATTATTCCAGGATGGGTTTCGAAATGTTGACGATATTGTTGCGTGTGCGTGTGCTGGCCGGCGTGTTGCTGGCCGCGCTTCTGTTCGTGCCATTGCCCGCGTCGGCGAAGACGCCGGTGAAGTACCTTTTCGCGCGCCAGCCGCAACAGCAGCAGCAAGCAAACCCCTTCTTTTGCGCGGCAGGAACCGAACGCCTCGCAAGAAGCTGAGGAAGCCGAAGACGAAGCGCCCGCGCCGACCATTGTTGCCGCTGCTTCGCAGGCGGTTGCGCCCGCGCCGAAAGCCGTCCCGGCGCAGGCCCCTGTTGCAGTCGCCGCGCCTGTGGCGATACCCGCCGCGGCGCCCGTTGCCGCCGCTCCCGCGCAGTCGCAGCCCTGCCATGGCGCCTCCGATCCAGCAGGTTCAAGCCTCTCAGGGCCAAGCTGCTCCGGAAGGAACCGCGGCTTATAAATTAGGCTCCGGCGATAAGCTTCGCATTACCGTATTCGGAGAGCCCGATCTTTCCGGAGAGTTCGAAGTCGACAGCATCGGCAAGATTTCGATGCCGCTGGTCGGACAGGTCAATGTCGCCAATATGACGGTAACCCAGACAACCGCCACCCTCGTGCAAATTCTAAGCGCCGGCTATCTGCGCGATCCCAAGGTCAATATCGACGTGCTTAATTATCGTCCGTTCTTCATCTTGGGCGAAGTTCTCAAGCCGGGCAGCTACCCCTATGTCAACGGCATGACTATCGTTAACGCGGTAGCGATGGCGGGCGGCTACACCCTATCGCGCCAATGACGACGGCATTACGGTCGTGCGCGCGGGGCGATCCCGAGAAAAAAGAACGCAAGACCGCCGAAACGGATCAGATCATGCCGGGCGACGTGGTGCGGGTTCCGGAACGGTTTTTCTAAGAATTTAGTAGGGGTTGGACTCATAAATCCATGAGTCCCAGCCCGGCTTTCCCATCGTAATTTTCCATTTTCGCGCTTCGGTTACTAACCCTTAACTTTGCCTTGGCAAATTAGGGGGCTTAGCCCCGTTTTTTTCGTCCTGCTTTTCGCTCCGTTTTCGCATCGAGACAATCCATGCTCCCATTGCCCGAAAATCACCACATGCCCCAGGTCCAGCAAGGCTAAGCCGGGTCATGCAGCAGACCCAAAACCTCGAATTCGGCGCCTTCGTCCGTTTATTCAACCGCCGCAAAACCGTCCATCGCAGCGTGACGCTCGCCATGACCGTATTCATGGTGCTGATGGCGTTCGTGCTGCCGCCGCGCTATTCGGGCACCGCGATCGTGATGCAGGATACGCGCAAGTCGCGCATCACCAACCTGGAGGATGTGCTGTCGGGCCTGGGCACCGACACCGGCGCGATCCGAAGCGAAATCGACATCATCGGTTCCCGCACGATGATCGCCCGCGTGGTCGACAAAATGGGGCTGATGAAGGACCCGATCTATAATCGCGCGCTGAATGTAAGCTGGCTGTCGCCAGCAACTGGTTTCGCTCATTCCGCCCGAACCCGAAGCCCGAAGAGCAGGACGCCGCCGTCCGCACTGCCGTGATCGACGAGGTCACCAAGCGGCTCGACGTCACCAATGACGGCCGTTCCTTCGCCATCAAGGTCGTGTTCAGCGGAAATTCGCCGCAAATGCCGCCGCCGTCGCCAACGCTTTTGCCGATGCCTATCTCGTCGATCAGCTCGAAACCAAATTCGAGGCCGCCGAGCGCGCCAACAAATGGCTGTCCGAGCGCCTGGCCGGCCTGCGCGACAAGGTTCAGGAGACCGAGAACGCGGTCGCCGATTTCCCGCCGCCAGAACAACCTGACCGAGATCAGCGGCGGCACGATCACGACACAGCAAGCCTCGCAGATCAACAGCCAATTGGTCGAGGCGCGCGCGATCCGCGCCCAAGCCGAGGCGCGGCTGCGCGGGGTTCAGGACATGGTGCGCACACCGCGCGGGGCCAATGCCTCGGGCGACGTGCTGGCCTCGCAGCTGATCCAGAGGCTGCGCGAGCAGGAATCGGAAGTGCGGCGCAAGCTCGCGGAGATGACCAACCGCTACGGCGAGCGCCATCCGCAAATTATCAATCAGAAGGAAGAGCTGCGCGACATTCAAAGCAGAATCGCCGAAGAAGTCGGGAAAATCGTCCAGGGCCTCGCCAATGAAAGTCGATATCGCCCGCGCCAAGGAAGCCAGCCTCGCGGGCGAGCTGAAGCGGATTCAGGCGCAGGCCGAGGAAGGCAGCCACGCGGAAGTCACGCTGCGCCAGTTGATGCGCGAAGCCGACGCCAACAAGGCGCTGTATGAAAGCTTCCTCAACCGCTTCAAGCAGATCAACGAACAGCAGAATATGCAGGAGACGGATTCGAGAATCGTCGCCCGCGCCGAACCGCCGCTCGAAGCCTCTTTCCCCAACAAGCTGATCTTCCTCATCGCCGGGATTTTCGGCGGGTTCGCGCTCGGGATCATGGCCGCATTCCTGATCGAATATTTCGACCGCGGCTTCCGCGGCATGCCGCAGATCGAAGAGGCGCTCGGCCTGACCGCGCTCGGCATGGTGCCGAGCCTGAAGAACGTCACCGACAAAACGCCGGAAGATTACATCCTTGAAAAGCCGCTATCGTCTTTCAGCGAGTCGCTGCGCACCATACGCACCGGGATTCATTTCTCCAACGTCGACCAGCCGCCGAAGATCGTCATGCTGACCTCCGCGCTGCCGAGCGAGGGAAAGACGACGGTGGCGGTTTCCCTGGCGCGCTCCCCTGGCGCTGACCGGCAACAAGATTCTCGTCGTCGAGGCGGATCTGCGCCGCCCCCAGGCTGCGCGCCATGCTCGGCGGCAGCAGCAAGACCGGCGACATCACCCATGTCCTGACCGGCGAGAAGCAATTCGCCGCCGTGGTGCAGAAAGACCGCGCTTCGGGCATGGATTATCTGCCCGCGCGGAACAAGGCTCCCAACCCGCAGGATTTGCTCGGCTCGCATCAGATGGAAAAAATGCTGCGCCAATGCGCCGTCCATTACGATCTGGTGATCATTGACACGCCACCGGTGCTGGCGGTTTCAGACGCGGCGATGGTCGCCAAGATCGCGGATACGTCGGTCTTCATCGTTCGCTGGGGCTCGACGCCGCGCGACGTGGCCGCGCAGGCGGTCAAACTGCTCGCCAATTATACCAACCGCATCGCCGGGGGCGATCCTGACGCAGGTGGATCTCGAATCCCACGTCAAATACGGCTATGGCGATATGGGCTATTATTACAAGCATTACCGGAGTATTATCACAACTAAGGCGCTTTGTTAGCGAGCCGCGTCTTGGCGCGGCAAGCATACAAAAGTCCATGAACACCTTTGGCGTTCAAGCCCTGGAAAAATGTGGCCGCAAAGCGGACGAATTTTATCCGGGGTCTCATGCAATCTGCTCCACTTCGATTCAAAACGACATGTCCACCCATCTCCGTTTCTTCAGTTTTCCCTGCTCGGCCTGGCGCTGCTTGGCCTGTGGCTCGGCCTGCCCCGCGACCTATGGCGGGGCGGCGCTCGGCGTAAGCGGCGAGCTGCGCGACAAGCTTTACGGCGGGGAAACCATGGCGCCGGAAGAGCTCGACCGCTATATGGCGCTGCGGCAGCAGGCGCTCAAATTCTGGGACAGCTGGCAGGCCTATGACGATCTGGCGCAGGCGACGCTGACTCGCGCGGCGCAGATGGGCCTCGACAAGCCCAAAGCCCGCCAGCTTCTGCCCGATGTCATGCGTTATGAGAAAGAGGCGCTGTTGCGCAATCCCGCCAACGGCTACCCTGGGCGCGGTTTGCTTATGCGCGGCTGATATTATAACGGGCCGTCGCGGCTGGTGATCGAGCCTTTATGGCAGAGGCGTGCTGACGGCGCCCTATGAACCGCGCCTGATGCCGTCGCGCATCATGCTGTTTTTGCAGACGAAGCCTCACTGGACGCCGGACATGGAAGACGCCTTTCCGCGCCAGGTGGATCTGGCCTGGCGGCAAAGCGCGCAGGAAACGGCGCGCGCCGCGTATCTCGACGATATGACCGTTCCCTTGAGAAATTATCTCACCGAAGATGCGGAAAAGGCTGGCGCAATACGACGCGTGGATCGCCGGCATGTCCGCTGGCGCACAAGAGGGGGCGCAAGAGGGCACGCAAGAGCAACCCCAGCCCCAGCCCCAGCCCCAGCCTCCATCGCAGATGCCGGCCCCAGCCAGGCCGCAATAGCGCCATGCCGATACCCGCAAAATCGCGCGCCTCGATTTGCGCGGCACCATCTGCTTTGCATGCTGACTTACGCGGGCAGGGGCTATAGCAAGGCGTTCGAGCGGAATTTCAAGCGCGTCATCAATTGGATCAATGCCCGTCCCCACGGCGCGCCGGTCAGGATCGTCGCGGGGCCGGATGCGCTGTGCCGTCCGCTGCACGGCGCTGCCGCCGCGCTTCGGGGCTGTTCGATGTTTCGCGCCGGAACCGACGAGGATAAGCTCCGGGCGCTATTGTTTCTCGGCTCACGCCGCCGAACGCGACGGCTGGCGCTTGAAGATGTTTCGGCATTTTTGGCGGCGCGTTCAGGCCGCGACGCCGGGCTGTGTCCTGGATCGAGGCTGCTGCTGACGGCGCCGATGGTTGCCGATCTTCGCGCCGCTTATCAGGCTGCGGGGGACGGCTCTCCGGCCTATAATGCGCCGCGCCGGGCTTGCGGGATGTGCAGCTGGCGTTCCCTGTGCGACCGGGTGGCCGGGAATAATTATAAAGGGGACGATTTGGGCGATGGCGCTTCGCGCCGGTTTTCCGCTGGTTAACGGAACCCCCTCCAAAATTCCTCTAGCCCTTGCCCGCAAAAAGAGCTATCAAAGGTTCACCCCCTAAGCTTTTAACAAGTTAACCGGGCGCAGCCGAACGGGGGGCTATGTTCTGAAGCAGGGTTGTTCCGAAGCAAGATTTGAATAGAGGGTGAAATGGCTCGTAGGAGTGTAGCTCAATTGGCAGAGCGCCGGTCTCCAAAACCGGAGGTTGTGGGTTCGAGGCCCCCCACTCTGCCAGCCAGAGGACAGAGAACAAAGAACAGAAGACAGGATTTATGCAGAAGCTGATCGAATTTATCAGGAAGTCAGGCGCGAGATTCTGAAGCTGGTCTGGCCGAGCCGCAAGGAAATCGGCGTCACCACCCTGTCGATCGTCGTCATGGCGGCGGTCGCGGCGGTGTTTTTCCTTTTTCGTCGATTGGGGGGTCAGCAAGGCGATCCGCCTGATCCTCAATTTGCATTAAGGCAAGGGAGTTCGCGCAATGTCGCACCGCTGGTACGTGGTTCACGTTTATTCGGTTTCGAGAAAAAGGTCGCCCAATCGGTGCGCGAGCAGGCCGAGAAAAAAGGCTGGTCGAGTTCTTTTCGGAAATCCTGGTTCCGACCGAGGAGGTCGTCGAGGTTCGCCGCGGCGCCAAGGTCAATACCGAGCGCAAATTCTATCCCGGCTATGTGCTGATCCGCATGGAGCTGACCGACGAAAGCTGGCATTTGGTCAAGACGACCGCCAAGGTCACGGCTTCCTCGGCGGCGGCGGCAAGCCCGCGCCGATTTCCGAAGCCGAAGCGCAGCGCATCCTGCACCAGGTTCAGGAAGGCATCGACCATCCAAGCCGTCGATCAATTTCGAGATCGGCGAGCAGGTTCGCGTCATCGATGGCCCCTTTGCCTCCTTCAACGGCACGGTGGAAGAAGTGGACGAGGACAAGGCGCGGCTCAAAGTCTCGGTTTCGATCTTCGGCCGCGCCACGCCGGTCGAGCTGGAATATACCAGGTCGAGCGCGGCGGCTAGCCATTAGCTCCCAAGACCGATATCAAAAGCCCAAACTCAGGAGGAGCTATGGCGTCGGCAATCCAAGAACTTGAAGCCTTTACCAAAGAAGCTTTGTCGCGCGGATTTAGCCGAAGCGACATCGAGCAAATCGTGCTGAAAGCCGGCTGGTCTCCCGAACAAGTGAAAAGCGCGCTCGGCGCTTTCGCCGATCTGGATTTTGCCGTGCCCGTGCCCCGGCCGCGCTCCTCTTTATCGGCCGCGAGGCGTTTTTATATCTGGTGCTGTTCAGCCACATTGTATTTCGGCGGCTTTAATCTCGGCAGCCTGCTTTTCGATTTTATCGATCAGGCTTTTCCGATTTCGCGGATTCTCGATACAACTGGCACGATCAGAAAAGCTGGGCGCCGCGGCCCTCACCGTCTCCTTGCCGCTGTTCCTTTTCCTGTCGCGTTATATCGGCCGGGAAACTCGCCAAAAATCCGGCCAAACGGCTTTCGCCCGTCCGGCGCTGGCTGACCTATATTAGCTTTTCATCGCTTCGGGAATCCTCATCGGCGACGTGACGACATTGGTCTACAATGTCTGAAGGGTGAAATAACGATGCGGTTCGTACTGAAAATCATCGTCGTTGCCGCTATCGCGGGCGCTTCGTTCGGCTATTATCTGTGGGATTTAGGCCGGGACGAGGAGAAAATTCCGTGAAGCGAATGGACCGGCACCACGATTCTCGCCGCCGTGGTCACGATAGTCGTCGTGGCCGCCGTGGCGGCTGCCATAGCGCCGATCCGCCGGACCGGCATCGGCAGCGCAGGATGGATGGAAAGAGGGCGGAGGATTTGCGCCGGATTTCCGAGCAGATCGATCTTTATTGGAAAGAGCATTCGCTGCTGCCGATCAATTGTCCCGTTTTGCAGAGACCCGGCGTCCAGCTGCCGCTGAACGATCCGAAACCAATGCGCCTTACGAATATGAAATCGCGGACATGAAATCCTACAAATTATGCGCCGTTTTCGCCCGCGACTCAGTGGAGGGAACGAAAACTAATATAATTATTTCGAGCGCGCATGGCCGCACGGCGTTGGGCGGCAATGTTTCGACAGAACGCCGCCGCCGCCGCCATTGTCCTTGGACACTCTATTGAAGCAGCGTTGATCCGCTTTCATCGGCGTTTTTAACCATAAGCCGTGCCGATAGAATCCATGAAAGTAAAGCCGCCGTTCCGGCGCGGCGGCGCGCGTGGTATATAAACATCATAGATTCAGGACAGATTTTTGCGGTCGCGATGCCGGTGGCATGCGGCGCTGAAGGAATTGCATGCCGCGCCCCTCCTTATCTTTTTCGCCGGACGGAAAATTCGCGGCGGCCGCCCGCGGCATGACGCGCCGGTCGCGGCCAACTCTTGAACGGATTTTTGCATAAGACCGATCCATGGGTCCGTTAAGGGCGGGGATTCTTCGGCTCGGCGCTTTTCGCCGGCGGCTTGATCGTTCATCGGATTCTGAGCGACGGCAACATCACGCCGCTTAAGAAGTATGCGATGGGCGCCTGGATCGCCACCAGCGGCGTGGGCGTCGGTTTACCCATTCTGCTGCGGTCGGGAACCCGCGTCGCAGATGGCTTGGCAAGCAGGACACGATCCATCTCATGATGTCGGGCGGTATCGCGCGTCATCCGCCGCATACGGCGCCGGCCTGCTGGCGACGGACGGTTCCGTGAAGGATACCATTTTCGCCTTTTGCGTGACGGCGGGCAATGCGATGACCATCGCTCATAAACTCATGCGCATTCGGATGTGAATCCGGCATTTAAGGAAGCCGCCCCGCGCGGTAACCCGGCGGATAAAAACCGCGCCTGCGGTT
Organism: Alphaproteobacteria bacterium; assembly: GCA_037200005.1. Taxonomy (NCBI): domain Bacteria; kingdom Pseudomonadati; phylum Pseudomonadota; class Alphaproteobacteria; species Alphaproteobacteria bacterium. Next base: position 444,640 of record JBBCGY010000001.1, read on the forward strand.
TGACGTTTCCGCCATCGGCCTGCGCGCGGCCAGCTATGTGCCGCTGGCGATGATCGATAAGCCTCGCGCCGCCGTTGCGGCTGCGTTCGGACTCGGACTTTACACCATCTTCCGCCGGGCCTATTTGACAAGGCCGCGCCACTTCCCGCCGCCGCAGCCATCGCCGCCCGGCCCGAATGGCGACCGTCGCGCCATGCCCCCGCCGCCTCCTGGGCCGTGATTAAGGAAAGCATGATGGAAATCGCCATAGGTTAATTTCTACTTCCGCTAGACATGGACCGCAATCTGCCTATAATCCGCCAGTTTCGATGGCTTGCGGCCATCCGCTGTGGAAGGCCATCCCCTTAACGATACCCTGGGGCGCCGCACCAACGGCACCCGATATTGGCGCAAGTGGCGGCAATGGCGGGTTCGGGGGCGTCTTTCGCTTTCGATAGATAGGACATTTCGATGCGCCGTTGCGTTAACCGGGGCGTTTGGCGTTTGTGTTGAGAGGAAAAGATGGCGAAGGAAATCGTAGGCTATATCAAATTGCAGGTTCGGCGGGCGCGGCCAATCCGTCGCCGCCGATCGGCCCGGCGCTGGGCCAGCGCGGCTGAACATCATGGAATTCTGCAAGCAGTTCAATGCCAAGACGCAGAATATGGAAAAGAACATGCCGATTCGGTGGTCATCACCGCGTTCTGGATCGCAGCTTCACCTTCGTTACTAAGACGCCGCCGAATTCGTACTTCATCATGAAGGCGGCGAAGATCGAGAAGGGCGCGCAGACGGCGGGCACGCAAACCGTCGGCAGATCACGATGGCGCAGTTGCGAGAAATCGCCGAGATCAAGATGCCTGACCTCAACGCCAACGACATTGATGGCGCAATCAGGAGCTGATCGGTTCGGCGCGTTCGATGGGCATTCAGGTGGCGGAGTAATCGACATGGCAAAGCACGGCAAAAAATTTCGCAAGGCGTTCTCGAACGTCGATCGCAACAAGACCTACGCCGCCGCCGAAGCGGTGAAACTGGTTCAAGCAGAACGCGGCGGGCGCGGCGCGCAAGTTTGATGAGACGTTGAAGTCTCCGTCAATCTCGGCATCGACACCAAGCAGTCGGACAGATGGTGCGCGGCATGGTGCAATTGCCGGGCGGCACCGGCAAGACCATCCGGGTGGCCGTGTTCGCCAAGGGCGACAAGGCCCGACGCGGCAACCAAGGCGGGCGCGGATATCGTCGGCGCCGACGATCTCGCCGAGAAAATCCTCGGCGGCTTCATGGCGTTCGACCGCGTCGTGGCCTCGCCCGACATGATGGGCGTCGTCGGCAAGCTCGGCAAAGTGCTCGGCCCGCGCGGCCTGATGCCTAACCCGAAGCTTGGAACCGTGACGCCGAATGTCGCCGAAGCGGTCAAGGCCGCCAAGAGCGGCGCGGTCGAGTTCCGCGCCGAAAAGGCGGGCATCGTCCAGGCCGGAATCGGTCCCAGGCCGGAATCGGCAAGGCGAGCTTCAGCGAAGACGCGCTGATGAAGAACCTGACGGCGTTCGTTCAGGCGATTCAGCAAGGCGCGTCCGTCGGGCGTGAAGGGCAATTACATCAATAAGGTCACGCTGTCCTCCACCATGGGGCCGGGCGTGAAGATCGATTTCAACGCTGTTTTGAATAGTGCGGCTTAAGGGAGAATTACTTTAAGTTTAAGAAGGATCTTATTATGCGCAAGCTTATGATGAAGGAAGTTTTAGATTGCACGATTATCGTTTCTGAGCAGATGCCGAAGGTTGATTCGGTCGAGCAGCAATGGCGGGTCGTTGAGCGGGGCATGTGCCTGCGGACGAGGGGCGCCATGCCTGGCCAAAACGGAAAGAAACCCGTTTGGGCGAACACGACGAAGCTTAAAACGGTTCTTGCCAAAGGTTTCTCCTCTCAAGCAGAAGCGCAAGAATACATTCACACAATGTCGGCGCCAAAAGACGCTGTTTTTGAGCCCAGTCGTTGGGACGGGGCGGTATTCAAACATCCTAAACGGCAACAGACGGCTGCGTTAGTCTGAGGGCAATTGGAGAATTTATTTTAAAAAGGAGGATTAAAATGAGAAACGCCTATCATAAAATCCCTACGATTATTATTGCCGAACAGATGCCGAAAGACGAAAATGGGGTGCGCAGCAGTGGCGCGTGGTCGAGCGGGCGATGTGCTTGCGATCAAGAGAAGACTTTGGTCAAGGCGAAGCGAGTACGTACATAAGCCCGACAAAGATCAATGAAGTCGTGGCTGAAGGCTTGCCGTCAAAAGAAGCTGCGCAGCAAACTCATCCGTGGGCTTGCAGAGACGGAAGGCGCTTCTCTTTCTAGGAGGCAGACGGCGGCATTCAAATATCCTAAACAACAGACAGCCGCTTTGGGGTAATGAAGTAATCGGAGAAGTTATTTTGCAAGGAGGAGCACATTATGGCGAAGAAAAATTTAAACTACACGATCATTATTCCTGAACAGATGCCCAAAGTCGCGGAGGGTGTCGAGCAGCAGTGGCGCGTGGTCGAGCGCACGATGTGTTCCCGCAGGGACGGACGAAATCCTGCTGGCCAGAACCCTCATGAGTGGGAGAGCATAGCGGAAGTCAAAGCTGTTCTAGGCGAAGGCTTTCCATCCAAGAGAGAGGCGCACAGCTTCATCAAGAAGATTCCGGAAGCCGGAAGACGCTTATCTCCATACCAACCACCGGGGCGTAGTTTTCAGGATTCCTAGGCCGAAGCAACAGATAGCCGCCTTGGGCTGATGGAATAGTCAGAGAAGTTATTTTCCAGGGAGGCGCGCATTATGGCGAAGAAAATTTTAGATTATACGATCATCATGCCTGAACAGATGCCGAAGGTTGAGGGTGTCGAGCAGCAATGGCGCGTGGTCGAGCGTGCCATGTGTTCCTGCAAGGCCGGGAATCCTCCTGGTAGAAATCTCATTATTGGGAGAGCGTGGCGGAACTCAAAACCGTCCTAGCCGAAGGCCTTTCCTCTCAAGACGAGCGCGGAAATTCATTCATAAGATTAAAGAGCCGGCAGATACGGTTTTTCATTCCAAGCGCTGGGGATATGTGTTGAAATTTCCGAAAGCGACGTGGGAACATTCTAAAAGACAGAGAGCCATCTTAGGTTTACAGGTTGGTTGAGGAAACGACATGTATAACGTATTTCCCTATTTTTATGTCACCGCCGTCGAGATTTCGCGGCAAAAAGGCGCCACGCAGGAATGGCGTCTTGCGCGCCGACAGATTTTGAGTGTAAAAGATCGTGGCCGCATGAAAGTTTCGCATAACGCCGAAGTGCTGGCCGATGGCCTTACGACCAAGGCGGCGGCTCAATTGGCTCTTGCGACGCTTCCGCCTTCGCCTGAAATGAAGATGGCGAAGAGCGGCATGGCAAGGCTGGAACGCTAAGAAACGTTCCATAAGGATTTCGCCCGCGAGGGCGGAAAAAGACCTGTCCAAGACTGCGGGTAGCAAGCTGGAGCGCAAGCGAAGGCGAGTTTAAAATCCCGCATAGACGGTGTTGAGACGGAAGTTCCGGGCGGGCCCTTTTTCAAGGGAACGCTCCATCTCCTTCAACTCCTTCAACGTGGGCAGGAAGAAGCGATACGGCGCGAAAGCGGCGAATCGTTTGATGCAACCGGCTGCGTCATGTGGCGCAGCCATAGCGGAAGGAGCAAAACATGGATCGTTCGCTTAAACAGGCGGAGATCGATGATCTGCGGACAGTGCTGGAGAAGCAATATTCTGTGATCGTCTACCGCCCCAAGGGGCTGACGGTCGCCGAGGATCGCGCGCTCCGGCAGAAAATGCATGCGGCCAACGCGGATATGCGGGTGATCAAGAACACCTTAGCCAAGCGTGCGGTCGACGGCACCAAGTTCGCCGGATTGTCGGATTTCTTCAAAGGCCCCACGGGATTGGCGTACTCCGCCGATCCGGTCGCGCCCGCGAAGGTGATCGCCGATTACGCCAAGGGCAACAACAATAAGGTCGAGATCATCGGCGGGGTTTTGGGCGAGCAAACGCTCGACGCCACGGCCGCGTCGGCGCTCGCCAAATTGCCGTCGCTCAATGAACTGCGCGCCAGGATCGTCGGCATGCTGCAAACCCCGGCGACGAGGCTTGCGGTGGTGCTCAAGGAACCGGCGGGCAAGCTGGCCCGAATCATGGCCGCCAAAGCAAAGCAATAAATTATCGTCTCAACACACACGCAACGTAAGGAGAATATCATGTCGAAGCTGGAAAAAATCGTCGAAGACTTGTCCACCCTCACCGTCCTGGAAGCCGCGGAGCTGTCGAAGCTTCTGGAAGAAAAGTGGGGCGTCAGCGCGGCGGCTCCGGTTGCCGTCGCGGCGGCTGGCGGCGCGGCTGCCGGTCCGGCGGCGGAAGAGCAGACCGAGTTCACGCTCGTTCTTGCTGCCGCCGGCGACAAGAAGATCGAGGTCATCAAGGAAGTCCGCGCCATCACCAATCTCGGCCTCAAGGAAGCCAAGGACCTGGTCGAAGGCGCGCCGAAGACCGTCAAGGAAGCCCTCAGCAAGGCCGACGCCGAGAAGTTCAAGAAGCAGCTTGAAGCTGCCGGCGCGAAGGTTGAAGTGAAGTAAGGCGCTTCGTTGGCGAGCGGGATCGCTTGCGATCCCGCGAACCTACAAAAGCCCATGAATGTTCCCCCGGAACATTCAAACCCGGAAAAGTTCGTCCATTTATGGACGAACTTTATCCGGGATCCAGGCCATACCTGCCAAAATCATGGTTAACCGGACGTTTGCCACGTCCGGTTTTTCATTTTATGCGGCGTATTTTTTATTTTCATCTTTTTCTGGTATAACGAAACAACGGAAATTTTCAGAGAATTGGGCATGGCAAATTCGATTGGTTTTAGTTTGTACGAGAGCGCTCTCGGCTTGTCGGGCATGGTCTGCGGCGCCGGTGGGATACTCTACGGTCTGCTTGGGTCCGAGCATCATCCGGCCGAATGGGTCGTTGGCGGCGCGGTGGCGATTTATGCCGGCGTGAAGACGTTTCGCCAGGCGGGACGAGAGATAACTTCGCCCGAGTCGTCGCGTAGATCGCAAGCGCCATCCTCGCGGCACAGCGTTACCGCGCCTTCCAGCACGCCTTGGGTGAATTATGTCGCGCCAGACGGCACGACGTCCGTTCAGCCGCCCGCCAGCGGCCCCATGCCGCGCGAGCATATGGAACCCGGCGTTCGCTATGTCGGGCCCGATGGCGCGACTTACCGCAAGCACGATGCGCGGCCCATGGGCACGCCGGACTCCGTCCGCCCCCCAGAGGAGTCTCAGAGGCCAAGCTTTATCCTGAGCCAAGAAGAGCTCGCGCGGCGATTCACGAAATTAAATCAGGGGTGATGACAACATGAACGCCATTCCCGTCAGATATTCCCGCATCACCGATGTCGTCGGCGCGACCGTGGGTTGCACCGGGTTGGTCGGAACGGTCATCGCCGGATTTGCCTCGCCTGAAGGGGCCCATGCCGTCAATGATCTGATCACAACCGGGGCCGAGGTTACAGGCGCGGGTCTGGCGATTTTCCTGTTCGGTCGCGCCGCGCAGGCGATTGTCAATCATGTGAAGACTCCCGCGCAAAAACAGCCCGCCGCCGCGGCATCGCCGCCGGAATCCAATCTTAAGGGCCGGCTTCCAACTACGCCGGATTATGCCGCGGCCAAGGCGCGCCGCACGCCGCCTGTTCAATACAGGGTTCGCTGATTCCGGTTCTCTCGTAAATTATTCCAACCTGCCGTCCTTGAGCGCCACGGTGCGATCCATCTTCGCGGCGAGGTCGTAATTATGCGTCGCCATCAGCAGCGCGAGATTCTGCCCCGCGCGTCAATTCCTTGAGCATGTCGAACACATGCCCCGCCGTGGCGGGATCGAGATTGCCGGTCGGCTCGTCGGCGATCAGCAGGCGCGGGCGGTTGGCGAGGGCGCGGGCAATCGCGACGCGCTGCTGCTCGCCGCCCGATAACTGCCCGGGACGGTGGCTGCCGCGCGCGGCAAGGCCGACGAGGCTGAGCAGTTCATCCGCACGCTCGTTCGCCGCGCTTCGGTCCATGCCCGCGATCATCTGCGGCAGCACGATATTCTCCCGCGCCGAGAATTCCGGCAGCAGATGGTGCATCTGATAGACATAGCCGATATATTGCCGCCGCAGCGCGGTGCGGCGCGCATCGTCGGCGCGCGAAGCCTCGACGCCGCCGATGAAAATTTCGCCGCCGCCCGGCTGTTCGAGAAGTCCGGCGATATGCAGCAGCGTGGATTTCCCCGCGCCCGAAGGCCCGACCAGCGCGATCCGCTCGCCCGCGCGGACGGCAAGCTCGCAGCCGCGCAGGATGTCGAGCCTGCCGTCGCCCTGGCCGAAGCTTTTGGTCACGCCGCGAAGCTCGAGGGCGATGTCACTCATAGCGCAGCGCCTCGACCGGATCGAGTCTGGCGGCGCGCCATGCGGGATAGATGGTGGCGAGGAAAGACAGCGCCAGCGCCATGGCGACGACCTGGAACACTTCATGCCAGTCGATCACGGCGGGAAGCTGCGAGAGGTAGTAGAATTCGGCGGCGAACAGTTCCTTGCCGCTCAGGCGCTGGAAAAACTGCCGGATGCTTTCGATATTGAGCGCGACGAAGACGCCGAGCGCCGTACCGCTCGCGGTGCCGATAACGCCGATGCTGGAGCCGCTGAGGAAGAAAATCTTCATGATCGAGCCGCGCGTCGCGCCCATCGTGCGCAGGATGGCGATGCCGCGCCCCTTGTCCTTGACCAGCATGATCATGCTGGAGATGATGTTGAACGCCGCGACCAGGATGATCAGCGTCAGGATCAGGAACATCACGTTGCGCTCGACCTGCAGTGTGCTCATGAAACTGGCGTGGCGCTGCTGCCAGTCCTGGATGCGGGTACCGGGCCCGGCGGCTCCCATCACCATGGCGCGCAAATCTTTCAGATGGTGCGGGTCTTTTACGAAAATCTCGACCGAGGTCACGCTGTCTTCGAGGCGGTAGAAGCTCTGCGCCGCTTCCAGCGGCATGAAGACGAAATTATTGTCGTACTCATACATGCCGACATCGAACACCGCGGCGACCGGATAGGCGCGCAGCCTCGGCATGGAGCCGAACGCGCTTGAACGACTTAGCGGCGATATCAAGGTCAGCATGTCGCCGACATTGACGCCCAGGCGTTGCGCCATGCGGATGCCGATGGCGATCTTGTCGTCCTTGAAGTCGTCCAGCGATCCGGCGCTGATATGCCCGGCGATGGCGGGGCGCTTGCGTATGTCTTCGGGGCGCAGGCCGCGCACCATCACGCCGTTCGACGCGCCGCTCTGGGTCATCAGCGCCTGGCCCTCGATCATCGGGTCGGCGAGCGCGACGCCCGGCAGCTGCATGATCCGGGCCCGGATTGGCTCGTAATCCGCCAGCGGCCCGGCCTCGCCATAGATATAGACATGGCCGTTCAGGCCGAGAATGCGGTTGAACAATTCCTCGCGAAAGCCATTCATCACCGCCATGACGATAATCAGCGTCGCGACGCCGAGCGCGATGCCGAGCAGCGAGAACCAGGTGATGACGGAAATGAATCCCTCTTTCCGCCGCGCCCGAAGATATCGCCAGCCTACGAGACGTTCAAAGGGAGTGAAGATCATCTAATAGGCCCTTGCGAAAATCACGTCCTGTGTCGCGGGTTTGCCGGTCAGGACGCAGGTTCCGGTCTTACCGTCCTGGTCGAACGGGATGCAGCGCACCGTCACCCCCAGAGGGTCGAGCATGGCGAGCGAGGTCTCGCAGCCGCACCATTTGCCGCGCACGAAGCCCTGGCCGCCGGTGAAGCCGTTATCGCCCCCGCCGCTCTTGCCGAAATATTTTTCCAGTTCGGCGAAGCTTGTAACATCCGTGACGGTGCGGGTGTCGCGCAATGTTTTGGCCTCGGCGAATAGCGCCTGCTGGATTTCCGCAAGTTCCGCGCCGAGCTGCGACGAAAACTCATCCGCGCCGACAAAGCGTTTCTTGGCGGTCATCTGATCGCGGCGCACCACGGCGACCTGGCCGCCTTCCACGTCGCGCGGCCCAATCTCGAGAATCAGCGGCACGCCTTTGCGTATCCATTCCCAGCGTTTTTCCTGAGCGGCCATGTCGCGCTTGTCGATCTTGGCCCGCACCGGCAGGCTGTTGAAACTCTGCGCTTTCAGCGACGCCAGAACTTTTTCGGCATAGCCAAGAACGGCGTCGTGATCCGCGCCTTCGCGCAGGATGGGCACGATCACGATTTGCTGCGGGGCGATCGCAGGCGGCAGCCGCAACCCGTCATCGTCGGCATGGGCCATGATGATCGCGCCGATCAGGCGGGTCGAAACCCCCCATGACGTGGTATAGGCGTATTCGATCTCGCCCGCCTTGCTCTGAAACTTGATCTCGGACGCCTTGGAGAAATTCTGGCCGAGGTAATGCGAGGTTCCGGATTGCAGCGCGCGGCCGTCCTGCATCATCGCCTCGATGCAGTAAGTATTCACTGCGCCGGGAAAGCGTTCGTGCGGCGGTTTTTCGCCGACGACGACGGGCAGCGCCAGCACATTTTGCGCCACATCCTCATAGACGCGCAGCATCTGCTCGGTTTCCGCCCGCGCCTCGGCCTCGTCGGCATGGGCGGTATGGCCTTCCTGCCAGAGAAACTCCACGGTGCGCAGGAAAATGCGCGGGCGCAGTTCCCAGCGCACGACATTCGCCCATTGGTTCACCAGAATCGGCAGATCGCGATAGGATTGCACCCAGCCCGCGAAAGCCTCGCCGATCACGGTCTCGGAAGTCGGGCGCACGACGAGCGGTTCTTCCAGCGGCGCGTCGGGCGTCAGCACGCCGTCCTTCATCGTCAGGCGGTGATGAGTGACGACCGCCATCTCTTTCGCGAAGCCTTCGACATGCGCCGCTTCCTTCTGGATGTAGGACAGCGGAATGAAAAGCGGGAAATAGGCGTTCTCATGCCCCGTATCCTTGAAGCGCTTGTCGAGCGCTCCCTGGATCAATTCCCAGATGCCATAGCCCCAGGGCTTGATGACCATGCAGCCGCGCACGCCGGAAAACTCCGCCATGTCCGCGCCGCGAATGACCTTCTGATACCATTCGGCGTAGTTTTCCGCGCGCGTCGGGCTGATGGCGTGCTTGGGGGCTTTTTGCTGCGGGGCGGGCGAGGCGGTCATTCATGATCTCTGACAAGGGAAAACGATGCGTCAGAGTATATAGGCTCAGGGCTTTTGCTCAAGGCACAAAACGGCCAGATTTTCCTGCGCCTGACTGGTCAAAGGCTGGCCGTTATAAGTCACCTGATCGCCGGTGACCTCGATGGCGCCGAGGCGGACCTTGCTGGCGTCCAGCTTATTGTAGGGATAATCCTGGTTCGGCAGCCACTGGCGCAGGCCGGAATCGAGTTCGATGGCGATCGTCTCCGGCAGTTCGATTGGCGGCGTATCCTCAAGATCGGCGGGGGCGACCTTCTTGCCGTTGACATCCACGCCCGGCTGATAGGCGACGTCGGCTGACGGATGATGCTTGATCAAGGCGCGGCAGGCGGCGCGGGAGATAGTGACGGTCTGCGCGCCTTCCTTCTTTGCCGGTTCGGCGGCCTGGGCGTGCAAAGGGCAGAGCGCCCACGCGCAAATAATCGCGGCGGCGATTCGCATCATGGCGGCTTCGGCGACAGGCGGTTAATGGAGATCTCGGGTTCACAGGGGAAGCCCACGGGGCGTGTCGGCGCCTGATAGCATGCTACGCCGACATTGACGGCGTAACCCAGGCCTTCGCCTGCGATCGTGGCGGTAGTTCCTTGTCCCCTGACGCCTCCTGCATAAGGGGCATAAGGGAAAATACGCAAATTATCGTGCCCTTGACCATTGATCACGAGCCCATAGCCGAAATCGGGGTCATCGGCGGGCGTTCTTATCTGAGCGGCGCCCGATGCATATAAACTTACCGCTCCTGCGCCCAGAGCGGCAAAGGCGCCAATCGCACCGGCGGCAAGGGTGGTTCGCATGCTTTTAGTTAACGCCATGGCGGCCTCTCAAGGATCGAACAAAACAAGATGGGAAGAGCATGAGGGTTTTCCGGGACGCGCCGGGGCGACATTGATCGCGCAATCTCTGCGGAGCGCGCTGTAGGAGGATGGAGTCTGGAAGCTGATCCCAGTTTCGGTTCCCATGTCCCGGCTATCGGCCCAATCGAAAACGGAAAGATTATATCGGCGGTTGCCGGACAGATTCAGCGTAACGCCTTTGACATCATTGTCATTGGTAATACTGACGGCGCCCGACGCGCAGAGACCGACGACGCCCGCGCCAAGCGCGCTGGCCGCCGCGATGGCGCCGATGGCGAAGTTTCTTTTTGTCAGAATGGATGTCATCGCGCGAGCTTGAAGTTGAATTGCGGTTTGCAGCGGAAACCGCCGGGCCGCGCGGGTACGGGATCGCAATCCCAGCTGGCCCCGCTGTAAGCCCAGGGTGTTGACAGGCCTATGCCGGTCGACGTCTCGAATGTCAAAGGGGAAGTCTTGTCGGAGATCGACAGGCCGAATCTAGCATGGCCGGGCATCGTCACCGTGACGCCGTTCAAATAGGGATACTCGTAGGCATGCGCCTCGACTATGCCGGTCATGCACAATGCGGTGCCGCCTAGGGCCGTTCCCCCGATGACGGTTCCCGCGCCGATGGCAAGATTTCTTTTAGTAAGCCAGGACATGCAACCCATCCTCGATATCGACCGACAGCAATATCTTGTTAGAATAGCTCAAAATCGTGAAAATAATGACACAAAAATGATTTTCCGGGGGTGGCTTTTCTCATTAACGCTCCAGCCCGACGACAGGTTTGCAGGACAAACCATGACTTGGAGGACGGACGGGATCGCAGATAAAGCCTGTCCTGAAGCCGCGGGAAGACCAGTCATTGGAGGCGGACTCGGAAGAGCTGTAGGCGTTCATCCCGAACCAGTGGCTGCTGCCGTCGGTCTGGCGATAGAATTGAAGCTGGAGATTATGGCGCGGCCAGGCGACGCCTATATTGCTGACGCCCGGTTCCTCGTCGTTTTCGATATAAGGTTTCGCGCCCGCTATCCATATGGCGGCCGCGCCAACACCAAGCATGCTCGCTGCGATAGCGCCGACAGCAAGGTTGCGTTTGCTCATGAGCATGGGCAGACGCCTATGGATACTGAAATCCGCATACCCTTTTGGGTATGCTCGGCAGATGCCGGGGATTAAAGGGAGAATCGCATGTCGCGCCGATGCCGACGCCTCCGGTATTGACGAATTTGCCGCCGACATTCTTGATGTGGTCGACGCCTATGGCAAAATGCCGAACGGGTTCCGATCCCAGCGACGGGAAAGACATATAGGTTGTCCAGAATTGGTATCGCGTGCCGCCTGGACTGCCCAGGCTAAGACCGGCCTCGTGTATGCCGTCGTCATTGTCGTTCAAATTCATGCCGCCGTTTATATAATGGGTTTTCACGCCCACGGTAGCCGTAATAGCCATGGCGGTCAGCGCCGCGCCGGCGATGATGAAGCGGCGCGCGCGCGAGGATTTCGGGCTTTTTTCCGTCACAGCGTCCATGGCTGGCCTATCGACTGGGTGCGGGCGTGGGGCGCGCAATCGGAATAGACCGGCTTTGCCGGAGACGGCGTGCAGCGAAAGCCGATCGTCTTGAATATGGGCTGTCCCGCGGTCTGGATCGTCGCGCCGATGTCGATATATCGTCCCCGGCTGCCCGATCCGGCATTAACGAAAGAAAAGGTGGCGTAACGCTTCCCGGGCAAGGGGATGCGAAACTCATTGCTGACATTGTTGAGCGCGCCCGACGCGCAAAGATCGACCGCGCAAAGCCCCAATGCGGCAGAGACCGTCATAGCGCCGATGGCGAGATTGCGTTTGGTTAACAGTGTCATCGGGGCCTCTTCGCGGACTCGGTTATTTTATGAAAGGAATATGGGTCACGCAAGGCACGGATCTGGGGCGCATAGGAGAATAATCGCATTCCCGGCTCAGGAATAATCTGCGTCCCTTGGGGCCACTAACCCCCAGACCCCATTCCGTATAGGGCACCGAAGAGTTTTTAACGCTGAAGGCGGAAAGCCTGGATCCGGCCATTTCGACTGAAACGCTTGTTTCGATGGAATTGTTTCTGGTTTTGACGAGGTCGGGCAGGAAAGTCCGTGCGCTCCAGCCGATGGCGCCTATGCCCAGGATCGCGCCGAGGGCGAAATGAGTTTTCGTGATCCGCGACATACGGCCTTATCCAGAAAAATTGCTAATAAAACTATGTTTTGAACATAGCATAAAATCCTGAAAGTAATAATGCCTATCCGGCAACGGCGCGTTTCGCGGCCTCGAGCTTGGCGAGGGTGGCGCGGCTGTCGGCGAGGCGCTGGCGCTGTTCCTCGACGACTTCGGGCGGGGCCTTGGCGACGAAGTCGTCATTGGCGAGCTTGCCCGCCAGCTTGTCGATATCCTGGGCGAGCTTCTTGGATTCCTTTTCCAGGCGGGCGCGTTCCTGCGCGAAATCGATGACGCCCGCGAGCGGCAGAAAGATCGTCATCTGGCCGAGAACGATCTGCGCGGCGTTTTGCGGCGCGGCGGATACGTACTCGATTTTATCGACGCGGGCGAGGCGCTTGATCGTGGCTTCGTGCATCGCGAACCGTGCGCGGTTCGCGTCGCTCGCGCCCGTGGCCAGCAGCGCGACGAAAGCGCCCGGCGGCACGTTAAGTTCGCCGCGCACCGCGCGAATTTCGGAAATCAGTTTGATCAGCCAGGCGATATCTTCTCCGGCGTCATTGTCCTGCGCCTGGAGGGCGGGCAGGTCTTCGCGCATCAACATGCCGCCGGGCGCGACTAGGCTTTGCCACAGTTCTTCGGTGATGAAGGGCATGACGGGATGCAAAAGCTTCAGCATTTGCGCCAGCGCCCATGCCGCCGTTTTTTGCGTTTCGATTTTCGCGGGAGAGTCGTCGCCCTGCAAAATCGGCTTGGCGAGTTCCAGGTACCAGTCGCAGAAATCGTTCCAGACGAACTGATAAAGCGTCTGCGCGATCAGGTCGAAGCGGTGATCGGCGAAATGCGCATTCAAGGATTCCTGGGTCTGCCGGATTTTGTCCGCGATCCACTGATTAATTGATTGCTGCGCTTCGCGCGGTTCGAAGGTTGCGTCGAAGCCGCAGCCGTTCATCTCGCAAAACCGTGCGGCGTTCCACAGCTTGGTGGCGAAGTTCCGATAGCCTTCGATGCGGGCGGGCGACAGCTTGATGTCGCGGCCCGGCGTCGATAGCGCGGTCAGCGCGAAGCGCAGCGCGTCGCAGCCGTATTTGTCGATCATGTCGAGCGGGTCGATGACATTGCCCTTGCTCTTGGACATTTTCTGGCCCTTTTCGTCGCGGACCAGCGCGTGGATGTAAATCTTGCTGAACGGCACGTCCTGCATGAAATGCAGGCCCATCATCATCATCCGGGCGACCCAGAAAAAGATGATGTCGAAGCCCGTCACCAGAATGTCGGTCGGATAATAACGCGCGAGTTCTTTAGTCTGCTGCGGCCAGCCGAGCGTCGAGAACGGCCATAGCGCCGACGAAAACCAGGTGTCGAGAACGTCTTCGTCGCGTTTCAATTCGGCGGGTTTGCCGTAATGCGCGGTGGCTTGCTTACTTGCTTCCGCCTCGGTTTCAGCAACAAAAATTTTCCCGTCCGGCCCGTACCAGGCCGGAATCTGATGGCCCCACCAAAGCTGGCGCGAAATGCACCACGGCTCGATATCGCGCATCCAGGCATAATAAGTATTTTCCCAGCCCACCGGAACGAATTGCGTGTTGCCGCTCTCGACGGCCTTCAGCGCGGGCGCGGCCAGGGTTTTCGCGTCCACATACCATTGCTCGGACAGCCACGGCTCGATGACCACGCCGGAACGGTCGCCGTGCGGCACGGCATGCGTGATCGTCTCGATCTTATCGACGAGGCCGAGCGCTTCAAGGTCGGCGATGATGCGCTTGCGCGCCTCATAGCGGTCGAGCCCGCGATATTGCGGCGGACAGTTTTCATTCAATTGCGCGTGCTGGTCGAAGAGATTGATCAATCCGCCATTCATTTGTTTCTTGAAATAATCCTTGTCGCGGTGGCGCTGCCAGACCTCGAAATCGTTGAAATCATGCGCCGCCGTGATTTTGACCGCGCCGCTGCCTTTTTCCGGGTCGGGATAGGTATCGGCGATCACCGGAATCAGCCGGTCCGTCAGCGGCAGGCGGACGAGCTTGCCGACAAGATGCTTATAGCGTTCGTCGTCGGGATGCACCGCCACCGCGCCGTCGCCGAGCATGGTTTCGGGCCGCGTCGTGGCGATGCACAGAAATTGCTCCGGATCGTCCGCCAGCGGATAGCGGAAATGCCACATATGGCCCTTGATCTCGATTTGCTCGACTTCCAGATCGGAAACCGCGGTCAGCATTTTCGGGTCCCAATTGACCAGGCGCTTGTCTTTGTAGATCAGGCCCTGCTTATGCAGCGCCACGAACACCTTGTTGACGGCCTTGTTGAGGTCGGCGTCCATCGTGAAGCGCTCGCGCTTCCAGTCGGGCGAGGCGCCGAGGCGGCGCAGCTGGCGCGTGATCGTGCCGCCGGATTCCGCTTTCCATTCCCAGACTTTCTCCAGGAACTTTTCGCGGCCCATGTCGCGGCGCTGGATTTGCTGTTCCGCGAGCTGGCGCTCGACCACCATCTGCGTGGCGATGCCCGCATGATCGGTGCCCGGCTGCCACAGCACGTCGAACCCGGCCATGCGCTTGTAGCGCGCCAGAACGTCCTGCAGCGTGAAGGTCAGCGCATGGCCCATATGCAGGCTGCCGGTCACGTTCGGCGGCGGCATCATGATGCAGAATTTTTCCTTGGCGGAATCGGGGTCGCAGGCGAACGCGCCGGATTGCTCCCAGCGGTCGTAATGCTTCGCCTCGGTCGCGGCGGGATCGTAGGTTTTTTCGAGGGTCATGGGGCAACAGTCTTAAGCCAGCTTTCGGTTTCCGCAACGGCTATTTCGGCCTGATTGGTTTGCATGGCGACTTGCGCGGGGGCGGTGCCGCCCGCCGAGGTGCGGCGGCCGACGACATTATTCAAATCCATCGCCGCATAGACATCATCGGCGAAAGCGGCGCTGAATTTCTGCAACTCCGGCAGCGTCAATTCATGCAATTCCTTGCCCGCGTCGAGGCATAGCCGCACCAGCTTGCCTGCAATCTCATGCGCTGCGCGGAACGGCACGTTGCGCGCCGCCAGATAATCGGCGACATCGGTGGCATTGAGAAAGCCTTTCGACGCCGCCGCGTGCATGGCGTCGCGCTTGACCCGCAGGGTCGCCAGCATGCCGGTCAGGTGGAAAAGGGATTTTTGCACCGTATCGACGGAATCGAACAGACCTTCTTTGTCTTCCTGGAAGTCCTTGTTGTAAGCCAGCGGCGTGCCCTTGAGCACCGTCAACATGGCAATCAGCGCGCCATAAATTCTTCCGGTCTTGCCGCGCACGAGTTCCGCCAAATCGGGATTTTTCTTCTGCGGCATCATGCTGGAGCCGGTGCAGTATGAGTCTCCAAGGGCGATGAAGCCGAATTCGCCGGTCATCCACAAAATGATTTCCTCGCAAAAGCGCGACAGATGCGCCGCGACCAGGGCGTTCGCGGCCAGAAGCTCGACGGCGAAATCGCGGTCGCTGACGGCGTCCAGGCTGTTGGGATAAATGCCCTCGAAGCCAAGCTCGCGCGCGGTGGCCTCGCGGTCGATGGGAAATGTGGTGCCCGCGAGCGCGCCCGCGCCGAGCGGCGAGATATTGGCGCGCTTACGGCAATCCTGCATCCGCCCGATATCGCGCTGGAACATCCAGACATAGGCCAGCAGATGATGGCCGAACAAGACAGGCTGCGCGCGCTGCAGATGCGTGTAGCCGGGCATGACCGCGTCGCCCTGCTCGGCGGCGAGTTTCAGCAGCGCCTTTTGCATGCCAAGGAGCAGCCGCGCGGTCTCGGCGCAGGCTTCGCGCGCGAACATATGCATGTCGAGCGCGACCTGGTCGTTGCGGCTACGCGCGGTGTGCAGCTTGCCCGCCGCCGGGCCGATGCGCTCATGCAGCAGGCGCTCGATATTCATGTGGATGTCTTCGTCACCCCTGGCAAACTCAATCTTCCCCTCGGCTAAATCCGCCGCCAGCCCTTCCAGGCCCGCGATCAAAGCCGTCGATTCCTCTGCGGAAATAATGCCCTGCGCGCCGAGCATCCGCGCATGCGCGATGCTGCCGCGGATGTCGAACGCCGCCAGCCTTTGGTCGAAGCCTATGGAGTTCCAGAAGTCTTCCAGGGATTCGCTGGCGCTTTCCGAGAAACGCCCGGACCAGAGCTTCTTCCTATTGGACACGCTTAGTCTCTATGAAAGCGCGCGATGCGGTCGAGCTCGCGCTGCACCAGCCGCTCGACGGTGGCGGGAAGATTCTGGTCGAGCCATTCCTTGAGCAGCGGGCGCATGATTCCGGCGACCAGCCCTTCCAGCGTCTGCTGCCCGTCGCCGACATAGAGATTGGCGGGCAGCGACAGTTTTTCATTTTGCAGATGCTGCGCGAAATCGGCGAAAGCCGAAGCGCTGGCCGAGGCCGACGGCTCCGATATCAACGGCTCCGCCGTCTGCGCCGGTGGAGGGTCTTCGGCGGGCAATTTCTGGATTTCTGGAACCGGATCGGGCTCGGTCATGGCATTCTCTTCCACAGAGGGCTCTTCCATAGGGGGAGGCGCTGGTTCCGGATCGGGCAGGGGTTCCGGCTGCGGCTCTTCGACGACCTCGGTCAGGTCAAGAATATCATCGCTGTTGGCGGCTTGCGGCGGCGCGCCGTCTTTATCGGAAGCGATGATCTGGCGAATGGAGGCAAGAATCTCCTCCATCGTCGGTTCAGTCTGCTGGGTTTCTGCCTCTGCCGTCATAAGGCCCTAACGAATCGTTGCCTAGTTAAAAACGAGCAAGTTTAACGCTTTAAGGTAGCAATGCAACGCTCTTATTCGCCGCCTATGCCTATCCATTTGGCGGCATTGTCCTCATGGTATTCCTTGGGATCGTAGCGCGGGCCGGAAAGATTTAGACCTTCTGCCGTCAATTTGCCGATGGCGGCCAGGATTTGATAGGCGCCGACCACGGCGTCATGCTCCGCCCTGACCAGATTGACCTCGGCGGCGAAAGCGTCCTGTTCGGCGTCGAGCACGTCGAGCACGGTGCGGGTGCCGACCTTGGCCTCTTCCTGGGTGCCGGTCAGTGCGAGACGCGCGGTCTCCGCCTCGGTCTTGCGGGAATTGATGGCCGCGAGCGCCGTCTTATATTGCTGCCAGGCCTGGACGGCGCTCTCATGGGCGCGCCGTCTGATTTCCATATATTCGAGCTGCCGCTGGCTTCGGGTCTGCTTGGCCTGGCGGGTGCGGGAATATTCGGCCCCCGCCTGATAGAGCGGGATCGTCGCCTGGACGCCGACGGTGTAGCTGTCGGCTCTGCCGCCAAACGCCGCGGTCTGGTCGTAATCGCGCTCCGCGCTGCCGACCAGATTGATCTGGGGCAGGAGGCTGGCCAAATTGCTGTCCACGGTTTCGTCCGCGCCCTCGAAGGCGAAATGCGCCGCGATGACATCCGGATTGGCGGCTTCGGCGGTTTCTGCCGCCTCGTCGAGCGTTTGCGGCAGGGGCAGGTTGATGTCCGGCTTACGGATATCCTGCGGCGTATCGCCGATGACGCGCTGATAATTGGCCCGCGATTGCTCGGCGGCGCCTTCGGCCTGGATCCTGTCGGCCGTCGCGCGGGCGAGGCGGGATTCCGACTGGCTGACATCGGTGCGCGTGATCTCGCCGACCTTGAACCGGTCGCGCGACGCATCGAGCTGTTTCTGCAGCACCTGCTCGTTGTTTTTCGTGAGGCCGAGCACCGCTTCGTCGCGGTAGATGTTCATGTAGGCGGATACGGCGTCGAACAGAAGCGACTGTTCCTGCGATTGCAGCCCGGCGCGTGCGGCGTCGACGGCGCGCTTGGCGGCGCTGATTTCGGGAATCGTGCGCAGTCTCAGCAGCGGCTGGCTTAGCTGAACCCCGACGCCGCGCGGCTTCAGGGTCGTGCGGGTGCCCGAGAATACTTGCGCGCCATGGCTTGCGCCGGCGTTGCCCGTGATCGTGGGACGCCAGCCGGCATGGGCTTGCGCCACCTGTTCGTCGATGGCGCGCAGCTGCGCCTGCTGCGCCTGGAGCCGGGGGCTGCCCTGATAGGATTTGGCCAGCGCTTCGTCGAGCGTGTCGGCATGGGCCGCCGCGCTTCCGAGCAACAAAATCGCCGCCGTACTCAGCAGCAGGACATTTTTCATCAATAAGTCTCCATAGCCGGATCGATGCGCCGCGCCCAGGCGTCGATGCCGCCCGCGAGGTTGGCGACATCATTGAAACCGTTTTGCCGCAGCCATTGCGCCGCCCTCATGCTGCGCCCGCCGTGATGGCAGTTAACGACGATGCGTCCGTGCTTCGGCAGTTCGCCCGCGCGTTCCGCCAGGCTCGCCAGCGGAATATGCAGGCTGCCCGGAATGCGGCACAGCGCGACTTCATCATCTTGCCGCACGTCAAGGACGACGGGCGGATCGGATGCCGCCAGAAGATCGCGCAGGGCTTCGACCTCGATCTGCGGCACGGGTTGGGGGTCGGTGGTCATGAGGACAGCTCTCGCAGTTCAAGAGTTGGCAGGCCGCGCCCCGAAATCTCAGCCGGTGCGGTTGTGCCGCTAAGCCGCCTGCCAATTCTTGAGTTGCGATGACTATACTACGTCAACTTAAAAACCGTAACAAAGCCCTGTCGACTTTTTGTTTATTTCCAAAACGCTGCATGACAGATGCGGCGGGGCGTTGTTACGGTTTTTAAGCGGACTGACTATATATCTACTCAACCATTCCCGTCATAACAAGCAGGCACCGTCGCGAAACCGGCGGCGGCATTCTTAGAGTGGTCTACAAGGAAAATTTCTGCGGGGGTTCAAAAGAGGGAAGGTACTCGACATTGGCGTCGAATATTTCGTGGCGCGTGAGCGTAGTCTGGCCTTTGACGTAAAGACTCGCTTTGCCGACCTTGGCGACATCGCCGCTCGCCGTCACCACGGCGAGCATGCGGCCGCCATTGGCCAGTTGCAGTCCCCAGCTTTCGGGCATGCTGCCCAAGGCGCCGTGAACGAAAATGACGTCGAAGGGCGCATGATCCGGACAGCCCGCCTCGAAAGGCGTCTGAATGAAGGTGGCGGTGCGGCCAAGGCGGGTCAGGTTGGACTCCGCCGCGCTCAACAGCTCGGCATCGGCATCGATGGCGAAAACCGCGTTGCTCAGATAGGTCAGGATCGCCGTGCCGTAGCCCGTATTGCAGCCGATTTCGAGGACGCGATCCTGTGGCCGGATCGCGGCGGCTTGCAGCAATTTGCCCATGACCATCGGCTCGAACAGGAAACGCCCCGGCGCGACTTCGATGTCTTCGTCCATATAGGCGGCAAGGGCCAGGCGCTCGGGCACGAATATTTCGCGGGGCACGTCTCCGAACGCGGCAAGCACGGCTTCATCCGTGACCTGGTTCGGGCGCAGCTGGCTGTCGATCATATGCTGCCGCTGATCGGCGAAATCGAAGGGAAATGCTTCTGCTAACACTGTCATGATGTCTGCCCGTTTAGATGAGTTTAGGTTAATGAATGGTTATCATGATACGCCGTTTTTCAGCGTGTCACAATCTTTGTATAATCGCGCCTGGAGGCACGGTAATAACTTGATTGCAAAACGAAAACTGGCGACTTGACCATCATGCGCGGGTAAGCCTAATTTGACGCCCTTCCAAGGTGCGGTGGCAGAATGGCTATGTAGAGGACTGCAAATCCTCGTATGCCGGTTCGATTCCGGCCCGTACCTCCATTTTCCTGCCCCCTATTTCCCGAATGATTTTAACCTTAAGCCATTGTTAATTAGGCGTATGCGAAGCTGGATGCTCGCAGGCCGAGTGTTCCATTCCATGGTATTCCCCGCCTGAACAGGAAAGAAAACCGGGCTGACAGGGATAATTTCATGGCCGA
Source organism: Alphaproteobacteria bacterium (assembly GCA_037200005.1). NCBI lineage: Bacteria > Pseudomonadati > Pseudomonadota > Alphaproteobacteria > Alphaproteobacteria bacterium. Next base: position 464,781 of record JBBCGY010000001.1, read on the forward strand.
AAGCATACAAGGAAACGGGCAAGGAAACAGGGGCAAGTTTCAAAATCTGCATCTCGCGCGCGGGCAAAACGTCATGCGCTCCCACGGCACGTTCGACGCCATCGTCCGTCTGGCGCGACCGGAATATCGCCCGTCTTACATGAAAATTCTCGGCCAGTTCTCTCCCGGCTTCATGCGCGCCGAGATCGATTATACCGCTTTTCCCGAAGCGACGGCCGACCGCGACGTTCTGGCGGTCGAGCTGCGCGCCTATCAGTCGCAGGCTCCGGCCGGGTTGCAATAAGTCATTGCATGAGGCGGAGCCGCTAGTCTTTAACTCCGCGCCAGCGCCCGTGACGCCCATGTTCCTGCCCGCTCTCCTTATCGCCGCGCTGCTTCTGCCCGCGCTTCCCGCCCATGCCGAGGGCATGTTCGAGCTGTCCGGCAAGCCGCTGGATCTGGCGCAGGCGGTCCTCGATTTTCTGTTCAAGGGCAAGACGGAATTTTTCGACAACGAGGCGGCGCGCGAACTCCATAACGCCCTTCGCGCCATCTTCGGCTATTACAGCGGCGCCGTGATGGTCGTGGCGGTGTTCATCGTCATCTATCATATGATCGTCATGGTCGGCGAAACCGCCCATTACGGCGTGCCGATGGGCAAGCGCGACAAGCAAATGTGGATGCCGGTGCGCCTCGTGCTGGCGCTGGGCCTGCTGGTGCCGATCGGCGGCTTCAACAGCGCCCAGTTTCTGATGATGCAAATGGCGCGCTGGGGATCGTCGCTGGCCAGCAATGCCTGGGATACGTTCGCCAATACCGGGCAGATCAGGAAACTGACGCTGCACGGTTCGGCGCTCGTCGATCCTACGGCCACGATCGCCAATCTCGTCGCCATAGGCATATGCGCCAAATCATACGAATTGGTCGATTCCACGCTGTCGGCCGACAAGCTGCAAGCCGTCGTCGTTAAAGATAATTTCTTCAGGATAAAAGAAGAAAAAGGCCAGCCGGTTTCGCGCACCCTGTACCAGACTTATCTCGGCGCGACCCCGGCCATTCCTGTCGATTGCGGCAGCGTGACGTGGCTGGAGCGCCCTGCGGCGCTTGAAAATACGGCCATCGGAAAGCTGTCGGGGCTATTCTCGCGGGCCCATCTGGAATCGATCCATGCCGTCGAAGAGCGCGCGTTCGATCTCGGCGGCAGGCTGGCGCTCGGATCGCTGGGCGTCTATGTCAGCGCCCCGGTCGGCGTCGTCGAGGCCTTCGCCGGTCTCGTCGGCGACTACCGGACGCATTTCGTCGCCGCGCTGCAAACCGGCGGCGTCGATGTCAATCGCCGTTACGGTTTCAGCGTCGTCAGCCAGGATGAAGTCACCCTGCCGGGAACGTATGGATGGCTCGCCGCCGGGGCCACCTTTCAGAAATTCGCGTTGACCGACACCGGGCTGATGACTCCGGAATTGGCCGCGCCGGTCGTAAGCTTTACCTATCCGTCCCATGCCGGAGCCAGCGACCGGGCGACGGCGCAAATCGCCCGCGCCTTGTCTTTCACGCGGCTTTTGCTTGCGCGCTACGATTCCAACGAAGCGGCCAGCATCTGGTTTAATCCCGACATCGATCACGGCAAGGGGCCGTTCAAGCAAGCGCTCGCGCTCACGGCGGCCGTCCTGGCCCATGACGCGCAGGAGGACGGCAGCCGCCAGATTCTCGACTCCGGCATCGACGCGGAAAAAACCGGAAATCCGGGCGTCTTTCAGCCCATCGCGATGGGGTTCCGTTCGCTCGATCTGGCCGACAGATTTTTAGCCGCCGCCGAATGGTCGCCGCGCGCCAGCGGCTCCACCTTCGGCCCGGCGCTGCTGTTCGCCGATATGGCCAAAGCGGTCGCCGAGGCTTTTTACGCCATCAGCTCCCGCTCCGATGCCATGCAATTGCCGCTCCCGCCGGTCATAGACCATATTGACCGCCCCGCCGATTTCGCCCGTTATCTTCTGGTGGCGATCGCCGCCGCGCTGCTGATTCCCGGCCTGCTGCTGGTTTTCGTCCTGCCGCTCATACCGCTGGTCAAATTCGCCATCGGCGGCGTCATATGGCTGATCGCCATCGTCCAGGGACTGGCGGCGGCGCCGATCTGGGCCATGACTTTCCTCTCGCTGCGCGGCGACGATCTGATGCCGCAAACCTCGCGGCTCGGCCTCGCCCTGATTTTTAATATTTTCCTGCGCCCGATCCTGATGATCGTCGGCTTCATCGCCGCCATCATGCTGATGCATGTCGGGTTCGGCGTGCTGCAGACGGCGCTGCAGATTTTTTCGTATGACGGTCTGCAATCCAGCCACAGTCTCTACTCGCTCGGCTCGCTAGCGCTGCTGATCGCCAACCTGACGCTCAGCTTCGGGCTTGCCAATGCCAGCATGAAATGCATCGACCTGTTGCCGGAGATGACCTTGCGCTGGCTGGGGTCCGGGGCGCTGGGCACCGGGGCCGGAGGTGAGGAAGGGGCGGGAGCTTCTCAGGCGGGCGCCAGCGGAACCGCCGCCGCCACGGCCGCCGCGGCGGAAAGCGGCGCCAACGGCAATGGAACGGGAGCCGGAGGAGCCTCCGGCGGCGCGGGGGGAGGCGGCGAGGCAGGCGGAGGCCAGCAGCTATGGCAGAGAAAATTGCTGTCCGTTCTCGAAAATCTGGCGGGCCAGAGCGATAGAAGCAGCGGCAAAACGGGCCAGCTTAATCCCAGCATGTTCCCGCAAATGCCGGATAAAGCCGATTTGCTGACGACGAATAAACCCCCCAGCCTGGGCACGGCATCGATCGTAACGGTAGGAACCGGCAAGCCCGGCAATGACGGCAAGGCGGCGCAGCCCGGCGCGCAACCGGGCGCCATGCGCCATCTCGGTCATACCGATCGGCGCGAGCCGACGGCGAAATTGCCCGCCGAAACCATCATCGAACCCAAGGGGCCGGAGGATAAAAGCTAGGCGCGATTCTCGTGGACGCTGAGCGTGACAGCGGCGGCTATGTTGGTTATTCTGCGCCTCATGCTGGTTTAGCTCAGGGGTAGAGCAACCGCCCCGCGCGCGAAAGCGCGCAAACTTTATTATGCAAGGCAGTTGCGGTAAGTTATTCGTTGGATATGCCGGTTTAGCTCAGGGGTAGAGCAACCGCCTTGTAAGCGGTAGGTCGTGAGTTCAAATCCCACAACCGGCACCACGCTTCGCCCTTACGGGCTACGCGTGGCGCAGCCGCGCTTAGACCGTTAGGGCGAAGCAGTGCCCGGCGTAGTTCCGCGTAGCGGAACATAGACGGGCTGGTTCGACATGAACTTCTCTGCCTTCGTTCACTTCTCCGGCGATTTCGCGACGGGGATCGCTTCAAAAACTCTCCATGTCGCCAGGCCCGGCATGATCTCTTCGATCCTCGCCCGGTTGCCGAAAGCGGTCTGCATCGACGCCCGGCTGCATAAGCGGCCTGCGCAGATATTGTATAATCTCCGCTTCGTGGCTGCCGAGAGGTCGAGCAGCGCCGCCGCCTCTCCTGGAAGGATCGGCAGCGGTCTTTGGTCTTCGGCCATGTAAGGCTCGGTATAGGTGACGAGCTGATTTTTCGGCCCGTACAGCGCCTGGATATAGTAACCGCCCCATGAGGCGAAATTGACGATCGATCCCGACGCCGAATCCTCGGCATTGAAACGGGCGAAGATCGCATCCTTGTCGCGCGCCGATTCGGGGTTGACCGGCATCTGGGTCAGGAAAAGCGCGCAGGCGAGATTGAGCGCGCAGAAAAATCCGGCGGCGGCAAGCATGGCGGGCGGTTTGAGCCGCGCCAGCGCATCGTTGAGCAGCGCCAGCAGCGGCACCCATAAAAATATGAAATGATGGCCCGCCGAACTGTTGGGCGTGAGCAGCAGGCATAGCGCTCCCGCGCCGAACGACAGTGCCAGTAAAAGCGCGCGGCAGCCGTCCTTATCCCTGTTTTTCCATGCGACGGTTAAGCAAAAAGCCATGAAAGAAAAAATTCCCGCCTGAAGCAGCATGGGGAACGCTTCCGCCGCGTCGAGGACAAAATATTTATGGGCGAAGAACGGCCAGAACAGCATGGCCTGGGCGAAAGCGCCAAGCCGGCCGGCGAAAGGAACCGGACTCCCCTCCGCTATTTTCATCAACCATTCGAGATAGGTATTTCCCGCCGTGTTCGTCGACAGCAGCCAGAACATGATCCCGGCGAAAGCCAGCGCGAGAAAAGACGCGATGGGCGCGCGCGCCGTTTCCAGCCTGCGCGTCAAGCCTCTTAAGTCGCGTTCGGCATCGCCGCCGTTTCCGTCCCCGGCGGCAAAGGCCAGGCAGAACAAGATGAAGGACGGCAGCAGGAACAGGAAGAAAATCTTCTCCTCCACCCCGAGAAAGACCAGCAGCGCCAGCAGCGCCGCATAGCCGTGGCGCGGCAGCGGCGGGCCGGACCGCATCATCCGTCTGAACAAAAGCGCGCCGAGCGGGAAAACCAGCGTCGCGAAACTCACCGGCCCGGTATCATGGACGAACTGGATCGTGAACGGGAAGAATGCCAGCGTCAGCGCAAGGCTCAATCGCGGATTGACGGCCAGCCTAGCGAGCAGAAACGCGAAGCCGCCCAGAAAAGCCAGCCCGAACCCATATTGCCCGGCGGGCGAGTGGAAAAGAAAATAAACCGGCGCGTAAAGGACGGAATGAAAAATCCCGACATAGAATTCCGAACGCGTCACGTAAAAGCCCAGCGGCGTCGTCAGATCGTGCCGGGCGTTGCAGGCCTCGCGGAAGACATGCTGGGGCGCGAACGGATAATCGAAGCAGGCCAGGACGTGATAAATCCCGGCTTCGTCCATGTTCATCGGCACGAAAAAGACCGCGAAGCCCGCCAGCAGGACAAAGGCGGCGGCGCACAGCCCCATCGCGAAACGTTCGGCTTCTTTTGCGGCGTTCATGTCAGCTCAACCATTTCAGCAGGCGTATGATCCCCATCTTGGCGCTTCTTCGGTGCGCCGAAACGCCGGTGCGGCGATTGATCTCGCCGCGATTCGCCGCATAATAACGGTAAGCGAGCCACAACATGTCCTCATTCGTCAATGTCGGTTGCCAGCCGAGGGCGGCCTTGATCTTGCCGGTCGCGAAGACGAAATCCTCGGCGATCATCTTGTATTGGTACGGCCCCAGCGGCGAAAGACCGAGATGATAGGCGGCGCGCATGGCAAGCAGCGTCGGCGCGCGCGGCAGCGAGGCCACCCGCGCGCCGGTTCCCGCGCGCTCGATGACATGCTGGTAAACTTCGCGGAAGGATTTGACGTCGTCCGACCCGACATGGAACAGATCGGAGGCTCCGGCGCTGGCGCAGAGCAGGCAGGCATCGGCCAGGTCCTTGGCATAGATGAACTGATAGCGATTGCGTCCGCCGCCGACGACCCAGACCTTGCGGCCCTCCAAGATGAAATCGAACAGGATCGTCAATAACCCCAGCCGCCCTTCGTCGAGGATGGTGGGACAGCGGAGGATCGCGACATTCATGCTGCCGCGATAGCTCTCCAGGATTTTCTCGCCCTCCCATTTGGAGCGTCCGTAAATCTCCACCGGCGCGGGCGGATCGCTTTCTTCCACCGGCTTGCCGAGATTATGACCCCACAGGCAATTGCTGGAGGTGAAAACCAGATTCTTCGTTCCATGTTTCCGGGCGCTGTCGGCGACAACGCGCGTGCCTTCGACATTGCTGCGCCAGAGAAAATCCTTGTCGCGGGCGACATGCGCGAGAATCGCGGCGCAGTGATAGACCGTCTCGAAACGGTGCTTCGCGAACAGGCTTTCCATCATGCCGCGGTCGGTGATATCGCCGCGCAGGGCGATCAGGCTGGGATGAGACGTGCCGTCCGGCTCCAGATCGACGCTCACGACCTGCTGGCCCTCGCGCAGCAGCCGGTCTTTCAGAACGCCGCCGAAGAAGCCTGCGCCGCCGGTGACGAGAACCGCGCTCATGGCGTTTCCTTCCGGGGGACGCCGGCATCGACGGCGCGGATATTCCGGCGCGAGACGTTGAAGGTTTCGGCTATGGCGGTATGGGCTTCATAAAAGAATCTGCCCCTGGCGGTGAGGATATAGCGTCCGTCTTTCTCGACGATGTTGCCGGTGATCAATTGCTCGTGAAGCCGTTTTTTGACCGCTTCGTCGCCGTCCACATAGCCGCGCAGGAAACTTTCCTCGAGGCCGCCCAGCGGAATGCCATCCTCTCCGGCCTGCGCCACCGCGCTGATGATATAGACCGAGATCGAGCGGTCGATGACGACGGGGATGGTGACGATAAAGCTGTAAGCGAGCAGCGCGAAACAGGCGATCGCCGTGAATTGCGTCTCGAACCGCGCGCCCGCGCCCAGCCAGCCGCGCAAGCCGGCTAGCCGCCGCATGAGAAGCGGCGCCAGGAACGCGAAAAGCGCCGTGGCCGCGGCCACGGCCTTGATCCCGTCATAGAAAACCACGACGTCGCCGTCGATCTGCCGCCACAGCGCGTATAAGATTATGAAGGCGAGGAAATAGGCCATGCAGAACAAGATGCTTGCGGCGGCGTAATCCCGGCGGTTTCTGGTCATCATGGGTTCTGCGATTCGGGGGCAGGCGTGAGACTGCGGATTCTGTACCATGGCCTCGTCAAGAGGGGCAACTAGGGTCCCAAGCCTAGATTGGCCGCATGTCCGGTTGCGAAAGCGCGCCGCCTGGCCTATGGTTCTCGCCTGACAATGAGGTGGAATCATGTCGCGGCATCGGCGGCGTCAAAACACGCATAAGGCTTTCTCGGAGGCTGCGGCAACGACCGTTCCGGCGGCGGGCGCCGCGCGTTCGCAGCAGCCCAAGCAGCAAAAACAGCAGGAGCGGCCGCTTCGCGTCGGCGAGCGGCTGCGCATGGAGCGGGAAAGAACCAGCCTTGAGCTTCACGACATCGCGGAGCATTTGCGGATCAGGCCTGAATTCCTTCATGCGCTCGAGCAAGGGCAATATAACGATCTGCCCGCGCAGGCTTATATCGTCGGATTCTTGCGCAGCTACGCCCAATATCTCGGCCTGGACAGCGCCGCGGTGCTTGCCGAATATCGCCGCGAGGCGGCGGGGAAACCGCATGCGCCGCTTCTGTCGATGCCCCAGCCTTTGCCGGAAGGGCAGACGCCGCATGTCCTGATTATCATCGGCGGGCTTATTTTAGCGGTGGGCGATCTATGCCGGATGGTATTTTTCGGTCGCCCGCGACCGCGCCGTCATCACTCCGGCGGTTCCCGGTCTGAGCAAATCGGAAGCCGCTCCGGCCATGACGCTTTTGCCGGGTTCCCGCCTCGCGCCCGCCCCGCCGCCGCAAACTGCCGCCGCCAGCGCCGCGCCGCCTCCGGCCGCGTCCGCCGTCACCGCTCCGGCGGGCCACGCCTATGGCGCGACCGATCGCGCGGCCCGGCTTGTTGTCAAAGCCGAGCGCGAAAGCTGGGTGACGATCTCGGACGCGCAGGGCAATGTGGTTTTCAGCCATATGCTGGAGCCGGGCGATACCTATCTGGTGCCCGACGGGGCGGCGCTCGATCTGACAACCGGCAATGCCGGCAGCATCACGCTCAGCCTCGACGGAAAAGACCTGCCGAAGCTCGGCGGCCAAGGGCAGGTGATGCGCAATGTGCGGCTCGATCCGGCGGCGCTCAAAAAGCAATAAAACCACAGATATTTCAAATGCTTGGCTATAAAATAATGCTTGGTGCCGGGGCGCGGATGGGGTAGGTTAAGACGATTCTAAAATCTAAGGAGGCTTTCATGGCGAAAAGAAGAGAAAATCAGATCTTATCGCAGTTCGTCGATGCGCTTAATGAGTTCGGCCCCCAATCTCCGCAAGTGAAGGAATTCCATGAAGGCTATGCGAGACACCCCCGGCTTCCGGACCGGTTCACAAGCGCTATCGAGATACAGCAGGGGTTTCAGTCTGGAGAGTTAAAGCTTTAAGGCCGTATTTTCGGTCATGGAAAATGATTTAGTGAATTGAGATTGTCGCCTGCATGTCCCAACCAGTTCCCACTGCCCTGTCCGAAGATTACGGTTCAGATTCCATCACCGTGTTGCGCGGGCTCGAAGCCGTCCGCAAGCGGCCCGGCATGTATATCGGCGACACCGATGACGGCTCGGGCCTGCATCACATGGTCTATGAAGTCGTCGACAACGCGGTCGACGAAGCGCTCGCGGGGCATTGCACCAAGGTCGAAGTGACGCTGAATGCCGACGGCTCTTGCACTGTGCGCGATGACGGGCGCGGCATTCCCGTGGACATCCACGCCGAGGAAGGCGTGTCGGCGGCCCAGGTGGTGATGACGCAGCTCCATGCCGGCGGCAAGTTCAACCAGAATTCCTATAAGGTTTCCGGCGGCCTGCATGGCGTCGGCGTATCGGTCGTCAACGCGCTGTCGGAACGGCTCGATCTGCGCATCTGGCGGCAGGGCAGCGAATGGGCCATGCGCTTCAAGGACGGCGAAGCCGAAGCGCCGCTGAAACCCGTGGCGAAGAGCGACAAGCGCGGCACCGAGGTGACGTTTCTGCCGTCGCGCGTGACCTTCACCAAGACCGAATTCGATTTTGCCACGCTCGAACACAGGCTGCGCGAGCTTGCGTTTCTGAATTCCGGCGTTTTGCTGGTGCTGGCCGACCGGCGCGGCGTCGAGCCGAAAGCGGTGGAGATGAAATATGACGGCGGGCTGATCGAATTCGCCAAATATCTCGACCGCGCCAAGACTCCGGTTTCGTCGACGCTGAACGGCAGCAAGCAGGAGGGCGGCATCACCGTCGAATTCGCGCTGCAATGGAACGATTCCTATCACGAGAACATGCTGTGCTTCACCAACAACATTCCGCAGCGCGACGGCGGCACGCATCTCGCCGGCTTCCGCGCCGCGCTGACGCGTTGCGTGAACGGTTATGCGGAAAGCAGCGGCATTGCCAAGAAGGAAAAGATCACGCTGACCGGCGAAGACGCGCGCGAGGGCATGACCTGCGTGCTGTCGGTCAAGGTGCCGGACCCGAAATTCTCGTCGCAGACCAAGGACAAGCTGGTTTCGTCCGAGGTGCAGCCGGTGGTCGCCACCGCGGTGGCCGATATCCTGAACACCTGGTTCGAGGAGCATCCCGCCGAAGCGAAAAAGATCGTTGGCAAGGTCGTCGAGGCCGCCGCCGCGCGCGAAGCCGCGCGCAAGGCGCGCGAGATGACGCGGCGCAAGGGCGCGCTCGATCCGTCCTCGCTGCCCGGCAAGCTGGCGGACTGCCAGGAACGCGATCCGGCGAAATCGGAAATCTTCATCGTCGAGGGCGATTCGGCGGGCGGCTCGGCCAAGCAGGGCCGCGCGCGCCAGTTCCAGGCGATCCTGCCGCTGCGCGGCAAAATATTGAACGTGGAGCGCGCGCGCTTCGACAAGATGCTGTCGTCGGCGGAAATCGGCACGCTGATCACGGCGATCGGCGCGGGCATCGGCCGCGAGGAGTTCGATCCGGCGAAGGCGCGCTATCACAAGATCATCATCATGACCGACGCCGATGTCGACGGCAGCCATATCCGCACGCTGCTGCTGACCTTCTTCTTCCGGCAGATGCCGGAACTGATCGAGCGCGGCTATCTCTATATCGCGCAGCCGCCGCTTTACCGCATCAAGCGCGGCAATGCCGCCCGCTATCTCAAGGACGACCGCGCGCTGGAGCATTATCTGACTCAGTCCGGAATCGAGGATGTGACGCTCACGTTGCATGACGGAACCGTATGGACGGGAGACAGGCTCGAGCGCATGGTCGATCAGGCGCGGACGGTCAAGTCCTTGATCGCCGGGCTGAACCGCAAGATCGGCAACGCGGCGGCCATCGAGCAGGCGGCCATCGCCGGAATTCTGTCGGTCGAAAATATCCGCACGCAGCAGCAGGCGGAAGAAGCCGCGCGCTATCTCGCCAAGAGGCTCGACACCGTGTCGCCTCCGCTGGAGCGCGGCTGGCAGGGCGAGGCGGGCGCCGACTTGAATATTTCCTTGCGCCGCACCCGGCGGGGCGTGACCCATGAGCACAAATTCGACGCCGATTTCCTGGGCGCCGCCGAGGCGCGCAAGCTCGACGCCATGGCCGGACAGCTTCAGGAATGGTTCGGCGCCGCCGCGCAATTGAAGCATAAAGACAAGATCATGCCGGTCACCGGCCCCATCGCGCTGGCCGACAAAGTCATGGAGCTCGGGCGGCACGGCGCGGCGATCCAGCGCTATAAAGGTCTCGGCGAAATGAATCCCGATCAGCTATGGGAAACCACGCTCGATCCCGCGCACCGCTCGCTGCTGCAGGTTAAGGTGCAGCATGCCGACGAAGCGGAGCAGATTTTCTCCACGCTGATGGGCGATGTCGTCGAGCCGCGCCGCCTGTTCATCCAGGAGAACGCGCTGAACGCGACGAATATCGACGCCTAACCCTGGCAAACCCGTTCTTGTGTGCCTGACTTTCAAATTAAGACATTACCTGAATTGCGATTGGCATTTCTGGGCCGATCATGTATCCCCAAGATAAGACTTTCACGATGCTCATGATTATTTATAGGAGGAAGATTATGAATAGGAAAAATGCGCTGATTTTATCCTTGGCCCTGGCGGCGACAGCGGCTTGTTCGAAGGCCGAAGACGCGATTTGCGACAGAATTCCCGAAGGCACTTTCGACGGCGTTCCGCTTTCGAAGCGAGGAGCTTATGTTGGCGCGCCTCCCGTTTTGCTGGGCAATGAAAACGAGAGTTACGTCACGGCGCAGCCGGGCCAGGAGCCGATGCTTGTCGAGATGACGGAGTATGTCGCCCAGCAAAGGCTCGAGGAGCGTGAGATCGGCGCGTCGGAGCAAGGCCATTTCGATATGTATGAAAACCGCTATCGCGGAAATGGCAGGCCGGTCCAGAACGGGCTCTACAAGCTTGAGGATCAAGGCCCGTTGGGCTTTTCGACTTTGAGCAGCGGCGAACTTCGGATTATGTTTCCGACGGCTCCTGCTTCGCAAGCATGTCCTGAATTCGAGAAGCTGCCTTCGGAAACGAAAGTCTTGCTTTTCATCGACACTTGCAGGGATGACGAGATTTACGCCATCGCGACGAAAAAGGAAGTTCTCGGTTTCTTCCCGCCCATATCGCCGCATGACATGTCGCCTATTCCGGGCACATGCGCCGCCATCGGCCCGCAGCGCCCCAATCCGCTGGTCTGCAAATTTTCGGATCTGGCGTTGTAGTCATTCGCCCTTACGCCAGCTGCGCCAAAAACTTATCGAGCTCGCTGCGCATTTTGGCCGACTGGCTGCCCAGCTGCTCCGAAGCTTCCAGCAGATCGTTCGCGGCGCGCATGGTGCTTTCGGCGGCGCGGTCCACGGTGGTCACGTCGGTGACGACGGTCTGGGTTCCCTCGGCGGCCATCTGCACGCTGCGGCTGATTTCGCCAGTCGCGGCGTTCTGCTCTTCGACGGCGGAGGCGATGGTGGTCGAGATTTGCGAGACTTCCTGAACCGTGCTGGCGATCGAGGTGATGGCGGTCGCCGCCTCGCTGCTGGCGTTCTGGATGGCGGTGATCTGCGCGGTGATGTCTTCGGTCGCGCGCGCGGTCTGGTTGGCGAGGTTCTTGACCTCGGACGCGACGACCGCGAATCCCTTGCCCGCTTCGCCCGCCCGTGCCGCCTCGATGGTGGCGTTGAGCGCGAGAAGGTTGGTCTGGCCGGCGATGGCTTGAATCAGATTGACGACATCGCCGATTTTCTGCGCCATTTCGGCCAGCCGCGTCACGGTGGTGCTGGCGACTTTCGCCCGTTCCATCGCGTCCTGGGCGATCTTCGCGGCCTGTGACACCCGCTGGGCGATTTCCTCGATCGAGGCGGTCAGTTCGACGGCGGCGGACGCGACGGTTTCCACGCTTTGCGCCGCGCTTTCGGTGGTGGAGACGGTCGAGGCGACCTGCTGCTTGGTCTGGGCGACGTTGGCGACGACGGTCTGGGTCGAATTTTGCACCACGATGGCGGCTTCATTCAGCCTGGAGACCGACACGCCCATGGAGCTTTCAAGCTCCCGCGCCATGCGCTGCATCGCTTCGCGCTCGCGCAGCGTCAGCTGCGCCTGCTGGGCTTCCGCCGCGCTGAGCATCTTCTCGACCGTCTTGGTCCGGAAATGGTCGAGCGCCTTGGCGACCTGTCCCATTTCGTTGGGCTGGTCGAGATAAGGAATATCGGCATCCAGATCGCCGTCCGCGATATTGTCGATGCCTCTAATCAGGCCGTGGATGGCGCGCATGATCGAATGCGCGATCAGCCGGGAAAAGAGCAGGGCCGCCAGCACCAGGCCGCCGGTGACGCCGAGATCGACATACAGCTTGTGGATGTCGTCTCCGCTTTTCTCGATCAGGAGCCAGACCAGCAGCGCGATGGGCGCCAGGAACAATATCGATAGAATCGAAAGCTTGCGGGCTATGGACATATGGCCGAGTGACATTGAAAACACCGTGGCAAGGCTGACGGGAAGCGAGATCAGGGCTGGCCCGCATTCTCGTCAAACTTGCTTAACAACGGGTTAAGTCGCCTCGGGGGGGATTCAGGATTAGCGGGCGCGCGGGCCGCTATCGCCTCTGGTCGAAAGGTCGATGAATTGGCCGCTGGTGCCGGAATTGCGGGTTTTCGCCGGCGCGGCGGGTTCTTCTTTGGACGGGGCGGTGATTTCCTCATGAATCCGCTCGACCTGGCGCACGGCATAGACGCCGATCCGATTCCAGTTCGTGTGCAGCGACACTTCGAAGGCGCCGACGAACAGAACCTGCACCTGAGCGATGCTTAGCATCAGAAATATCGCTGCGATCACGCGGTCCATGATATGCGCCCGACGAAAAATGCGTTTCTGAAATCGATTCGATATGCTGCACTGTAGCAGACTCGCGCTTAAGGTTCTGTTAAGCTTTGCGGCAATTTTATCGGCATTTATTCAAAAAACGGCCTGACGCAATCTTCCCATCCGCGTCCCGCCCCCACTTGGAAAAGAACCGCTTCGCGGGTATAGTTGCCGCCGCGCGGGTGTAGTTCAATGGTAGAACATCAGCTTCCCAAGCTGAGAGCGAGGGTTCGATTCCCTTCACCCGCTCGGATTCAAATGACGGGGGCCGGATGACAGAATGTTCTGGCCGATAGAGTGCGCTGTGTTAGCATAACGCCTTCTGGCATCTGAAATCTTTTTTCCGGCATCCGCATGTATCATGCAACCACCCACAATATCCGCATTTCCGTCCGCGTCGCCTATCTGGAAGATCGCTCGGCGCCCGCCGACAGTCATTTCGTCTGGGCCTATCATGTGCGGATCGAGAATCTCGGCGGCGAAACGGCTCAGCTGATCAGCCGCCACTGGCGCATCACCGATGCGAAAGGCGAGGTGCATGAGGTGCGCGGGCCCGGCGTCGTCGGCGAGCAGCCGACATTGGAGCCGGGCGATTTCTTTGAATATACCAGCGGCACGCCGCTCGCCACGCCTTCGGGCATCATGCAGGGCAGCTATCAGATGGAAAACGAGCGCGGCGAGACGTTCGACGTGCAGATTCCGCCCTTCTCGCTCGACAGCCCGTATCAGCCTGTCCGCCTCAACTGAGAATTACTTCCCCGCCGCGTCTTCGTAAGGCGGCTTCGCGCGCAGGAATTCGCCGGGCGCGACCTCATATTTTTGCAGTGTCTTCTCGACGAAGCCCGAGGACAGCAATTCCTTGCCCGCGGTATTGAGAAAATCCCGCAAGGCATGATCTTCGGGCAGCACCATATAGGTTTCCTCGAACACCCGCAGCGGCCGGGCGAGCGGAATTTTCTTCAGCTTGCCGGGATTGCTCTTGTCATAGGGGTCGAACAGCGCGGGGGACGAGATCACGACGTCCGCCTTGCCGGTGGCGACGCTTTCGGTCATGAGCGTGATGTCCGCGGTCTGCGGCAGCGACAATTCGGAGGATTCGGGAAACTCGATCTGACGCACGCTTTGCTCCATCGAGCCATCGATGCCAACGAATTTGATCGCCGGCTTGTTCAATTCTTCAAGCTTGCCGATGAAGCGCTGCTCGTCCATGCGCGCGTATGCATTCATGCTGCTGTAATAGAGGGGCATGGAAAAGATGGCCTCTTTGGCGCGTTTCGCGCCCGACCAGATTGCCGAGCAGTACGCGTCGAATTTTCCGGCCTTAAGGTCGGGAATGACGGTCGCGTAACTTGTCGGCGCGGTCCAGACGACCTGAACGCCCGCCAGTTCGGCGATCTTTTCCGTCAGCTCGTACCACAGGCCCGAATAGGCGCCGGTATTCGGGTCTTTCACGAAATAGGGCGGCGCTTCGATGTATCCGCAGCGCAATTTGCCGGTTTTATTGACGCGCTCCAGCGCGGTTTCGATATGCGTCGCGACGGCCATGCTGTCGCGAGAGGGCAATACCAGATAAGCGCCTAAAGTTCCGGCGAGCAGGGAGATCACCAGGGTGGCGACAATTTGTTCGTAACGCATGGGAAAACCGGGGGAATGGGGGCCAGGGGAATGGAGGCGGGAGACGAATCATAGGGCCGTCCGTCGTCTCATGTCATCTTATTTCTGGCGCGGAGCGGACGAGCGGTTTATTCGGCGTCCGAGAAAGCCGATTCGGGAAGCTGATCGACCAGATACCGCACGGCTTGCTCGAATTGCATGGAGCGCAGCAGGGCCAGGTTTTCGATATGGAAACGGTCGAGGAAATCGCGTTTCACGGCGCTTTCGTCGCGCTGCATTTCCTCGGCGACCAAATGCACCAGCGCCGTCAGCGAGGTATGCTCGGTGGTTCCGATCGGGCGCATAACGCCAGCATGATCTTGCTGCGCTGCAAGAGAAGCGAAAGATTGTTCCATGCGATCCATGTCAGTTTTTCTTTCGCGAAGTTAACCATAGTGCGGCTTGGGAACAATATCGTCCTACAGGCAACTGATTTCAAAAAAGTCAAAACAGCTTCTTCCTGCTTATGTTATACATGCCAATAATAGGAAATAAAATACTTAATTTTGTTTCATGTCTTTATTTTTGTCGGAATATGTCCAATTCTGGTTAATTTGTTACCCGTATACGAAAGTAATTTGTTCTTTGACTGAATACCTTTTTTGGGTAATAAAAGTGTCTATAGATAATTGTATAGAGATTTCTCATGATCACTGCTCCCCAGCTTCGCGCCGCCCGCGGTATTCTCGACTGGACCCGCGCCGATTTAGCGAAGGCCGCCAATGTTTCGCCGGAAACGATCAAGAACATAGAGCACGGCACCTTCCGGCCCCAGGAAGCGACGGCCGAAGCCATCATTCGCGCCTTCGGCTCGCATGACGTCACCTTCACCGAAAATGAAGGCGTGCAGAAGAAAAAAGATCTGGTGAAAACCTTTACCGGCGGTTCGGGTTATAAGGATTTTCTCGATCACATCTATCTTTCGGTGCAGAGGAATCGCGACGACCGCCTGGCGACGCGGCAGTTTAATTACAGCGACGAGATCATCAAAACCTTTGCCGACGACTTTTCCGGCCCCCATCTCGAGCGCATGCAAAGCATACCGGGCCTGGACGCCAAATGCCTGGTGCCCGAAGGCGACTATAACTTTCCCGCCAGCCACTGCGAATACCGCTGGCTGAAGAAGGTCCATGCCGGCGCGATCCCGTTCTATCTGTACGGGAATAACGTCTCCATGGTTAGCGACCGGTCGGATAAGGAAATCGTGTTTATTTCCATCCATTCCGAATTACTTGCTAGTCTATTCTATAGCAGGTTTGATATGTATTGGCAGGAAGCGGCTATTCCGCCGAAGCGCGTTTGATAAAGATTTTTCAGGTAATTTAATGGCCCGAGCAAAAAGACCTAAGGCTACGCCCCTTGAGCAGGATATTGTCCAGCTTGTCGACTTTGCTTCGATAAACAGACAGCATCGCGAAGCTCTGGGCCAGCTCATGCAGCAGCAGGCGGAAGCGCATAATGCCCGCCTTAAGGATAACTGCGCCGAAGCTTTGGAACGGGAAATCAACGATGGTCGGGCTCGGGCATGCTTTATCGAACTTCAAAGCCCCAGCAAGCCCGAGGGCGAAATCGTCGGGCTGATGACCTACACTTTTGCCGTCACCGATATAGGCCGCTCTCTCTATCTTGAAGACATGGTCATCCATAAAGACTTCCGTCATGTGGGCATCGGCTCCGCGGCCTTGTTCAAACTGGCCGGACGCGCGCTGACTCATAATTGCCGAGGCATAAAATATTCCGTGGGAAGGAAAAACAAGCCTGCGCTCGGCATGTATAAAAAATTCTCGCCGGAAATAGATTTCGAGAACAGGAATTCCATCCTGTATTTTCACGAAGCGCAGCATGTTAACGAAAATACCGTAGATGAGCTCGAAGAACTTGGCAGCAACAGAAATGTTCGCCTGGCAAGGGAAAGCGACAGGCCGGCGCTCGAGAGCTTCCTGCGAAATCATTTCTCGCTTAACGGCGATCAGGCTGAACTGGCCGTGGCGACCGCTCTCTATGGCCAAACCGCCAAGGATCGCAGCGAGAATCACTTTTGCATCGTCAGCACCGATCAGGAGAGCCAGAAAATCGATGGCGTCATGATCTGCTCGCGGGGATTGTCGACCTTCCTTGTTCGTCCTACGACCCATGTTCAGCTTTTGAAATTCAACGACGATGAGACTCTGAGGCAGGTTTTACCGGCCATGCTGCATGCCGCGACATCCGAACAGCTTTCTCGCGACGGCGGCACGGCCTTATATATTCATACCGATTATATGCCGAAAAAACACCTACGATGCGCTTAAAAGTGCTTGTAAGCGCATGAGCGCCAAAATCCATCGTTATGGCGATTGGGACATGATTGCAGGAACATTGGTCAGCCGCCCTGCGCGCGCGCTGATGATGGCCTCGAATCAAAATGCCACGGTTATCGAGCCCGCGCCGGTATCCACGCCCATGCCTTTTGCTGCGGCGCCGGATCGCGGCAGCTCTCCCCGCGCGGCGCCTCCTCCGGGAGGACAGCGCGGCGTTGCCGCCAGCGGCGCCGGAGGAGGGCCGCGCGGATAAACCCTTCAAGCGAAGGGTTGTCGTCGCGGCATATCCGCAAATAAATAATTGTCGCTGCCTCGGCCCGAAAAAGGGTATAATCGCGGCAGTTTTGTAATCGTCGCAATTTTTGAACGGCGATGGGTTTGTATTCGTGATGGATCGGCAATGACTCAGCAAAAAGTGCGGCGGCTTATGGCTTCGCAAGACGATTTCACCGCATCAGGTCTGCGTGTTCTCGCCGCCGAGGCCGAGGCGCTGCGCGCGCTGGGCGCCGCGCTCGACGGCAATTTCTCGCTGGCGGCGCGGAAGATCGCCGATGCGAAAGGCCGCGTCGTCGTTTCCGGCATGGGGAAAAGCGGTCATATCGCCCGCAAGATCGCGGCGACATTTTCCTCCACCGGCACGCCTGCGCTTTTCGTCCATCCCGCCGAAGCGAGCCATGGCGATCTCGGCATGGTCACGCATAAAGACATCGTCATCGCGCTGTCCAATTCCGGCGAGACCAACGAACTCAGCGACCTGATCGCCTACACCAGCCGTTTCGATATGACCCTGATCGCGATCACCAGCGGCGCGGGCAGCGCGCTCGCCGAGGCCGCCGATGTCGTGCTGCTATTGCCGAACGTGCCGGAAGTGTGCCCCATGGGCCTGGCGCCGACCACCTCGACCACGATGATGTTGGCGCTCGGCGACGCGCTTGCCATCGCGGTGCTGGAACAGAACGGATTCACCGCCGACGATTACCGCAACGTCCATCCCGGCGGCAAGCTGGGCAGCAAGCTCAAGCGCGTCGCCGACCTGATGCATGGCGCGGACGAATTGCCGCTCGCGCCGCCGGACGCGATGATGGCCGACGTGCTGATGATCATGACCGAGAAGAGTTTCGGCTGCGCTGGAATCGTCGATGAAGACGGCAAGCTGCTGGGCATCGTCACCGACGGCGATTTGCGCCGCCATATGGGAAGCGAATTGCTGACGCAGCCGGTGGGCGAGGTCATGACCCGCAATCCCATGACCATCGAGGGCAGGGCGCTCGCCGCCGAGGCGCTCAATATCCTCAACGCCAAGCGCCGCACGCAATTATTCGTCGTCGACGCCGGCAACAAGCCGGTCGGCCTTATCCACATCCATGATTTGCTGAGGGCGGGAATCGCTTAGGGCCGCGATCGAGGCGATGTTACGGGCCGGAATTACGCAGCCGGCGCGCGCTCTCGAGATTGCGACGAGAGTTGTAATAAAAATTCCGTTCCATTTGGGTCATTCCTTCTCCGCCCGCGTCCTTCCATAGCCGGGCATGGGGCTGCTTAACCTCGAAGCGCGTGGCTTCTTCCAGTTTCTCTTGGGCGTCCTTGGCAGGCTGTGAATCCGGCATGGCGCGCGCCGCCACCAAGGTGAATGCCTCCAGTTTCTGAGATTTATTGACGACCGGCAGGCTCGCCGCGTTGAGGATGGGGCCTAGCAAGCTTTGCTCGACCTCCGAGCCGGGCTTGACGCGCTCTGCCGTCATCATCAAGACGACGAGCTCATAATAAGGATTGTTGAAGGCGCGCACATTTTTGAGAATCTTTTCCGCCGCCTGCTGGGCGGGATCGGAGCCGGCGGGAACAAGCAGCAGCGCTTTGGTGAGATAATCGACGCGCATCCCGGCATCGGAAACGAGATCGACGTGTTTCACCATGATGCCGACGGCTTTGTCCCGAAACTGTTCCCGATCCGGTCCGGCTTTCTCGGAGGTCATGGCGTCGGCGACGAAGCCAAGCCATGTCATCGCTTCGAGGGTGCGCGCCGGATGCGCGGCAAGCTGGTCCAGCGTATCGATAAGCGTATCGGCCGAATCCATTTGCCGTTGGTTGACGACGCGCTTGAACATCGCCGTCACGGCGGTTCTCAGGGCTCGAATCTCGCTGTGCGCGCTGGGCGGTTTCGCCGCGTCGGAAGAGTGTCCGGCCTTCTGCTTTTTCGTATGGGGCATGGCTTATCCGTTTCCGTATAATATTTCAGCAATAAGCCTGCATCCTATAGGCGAATGCATGAAACTAAAAAACAAAAATCCGCCAGGCCGTATGTCGGCGCAGGCTACGCCGCGACGGGATTGCGCTTGGCGATTTCGTCGAATTCCAGAAGCATCTTAACCAAGGCGGGCATGGATTTGAGCGGCACCATGTTCGGTCCGTCCGACGGCGCGGCGTCGGGATCCTGGTGGGTTTCGATGAACACCGCCGCGACGCCGACCGCGATCGCGGCGCGGGCCAGCACCGGCACGAATTCGCGCTGGCCGCCGCTGCGGTCGCCCTGGCCGCCCGGCTGCTGTACCGAATGGGTGGCGTCGAAGACGACTGGATAGCCGGTTTCCGCCATGATCGGCAGCGCGCGCATGTCCGAGACCAAGGTGTTATAGCCGAAACTCGCGCCGCGCTCGCACAGCAGGATGCGCTCGTTGCCGGTGCTGGCGATCTTGGCGGCGACGTTTTTCATGTCCCACGGCGCGAGAAACTGGCCTTTCTTGACATTGATCGCCCTGCCGGTTTTCCCCGCCGCAAGCAGCAGATCGGTCTGGCGGCACAGAAAGGCGGGAATCTGCAGCACGTCGACCGCTTCGGCCACGGGCGCGCATTGCAGGGCGTCATGCACGTCGGTCAGAACCGGCAGATTGGTTGTCTCCCGGACTTCGGCAAGGATCGGCAGCGACTCCGCCATGCCGAGGCCGCGCTCGGTTCTGACCGAGGTGCGGTTGGCCTTGTCGAACGAGGTCTTGTAGATGATGTTGATGGAGAATTTTTGCGCGATCTCGGCCAGCGCCGCGCTTATTTCCAAAGCGTGCGCGCGCGATTCGAGCTGGCACGGCCCGGCGATGATGCTGAGCTTCGCGTCATTGGCGATCGTCATGTCCGTCCCGTCGGGACGCTGTAATTTAACCTGGTGCGGCGTTGTCATTCGGGTTC
This sequence comes from Alphaproteobacteria bacterium, assembly GCA_037200005.1. NCBI lineage: Bacteria > Pseudomonadati > Pseudomonadota > Alphaproteobacteria > Alphaproteobacteria bacterium. The sequence goes on from JBBCGY010000001.1 coordinate 484,785, forward strand.
TCGCTTGGCATGTTGCCGGAATTGCCACCAGCTTAGCGGCAGCGTGATGATATACAGCAAATTCAAAAGCCCCAGCGTGCGCCATGGATTGGTGACCAGCTGCGCCGCGAGCAGCCCGAAAGCGATCAGGATCGGCACGATCCAGCTTTGCGGCACCCGGCGGCCTTTCAGCGAGAAGGTCGGCAGCCGGCTGACCATCAGGCCGCCGAGCAGCATCAGCCACACGGCGATGACTTGCGGGATGCGCGGCAAATCGCTTTCGAGCGCGAAGCTCCAGACCATCGGCATGATCGCCAGGCCCGCGGCGGCGGGCACCGGCACGCCGGTGAAGTAATTCTTCTGCCAGGACGGGACATTCGGATTGTCGAGCATGGTGTTGAAGCGCGCCAGCCGCAGCGCGGCGCACAGCACGAAGGCCAGCACCGCGAGCCAGCCCAGCCCTTCGCCCTCGTCCAGCACCCATTGATAGAGCGTGATCGCCGGGGCGAGGCCGAAACTGACGAGATCGGAAAGGCTGTCGAGCTCGGCGCCGAATTTGCTGGTGATGTTCAGCATGCGCGCCACGCGCCCGTCGAGCAGATCGAAAATGGCCGCGATGATGATGGCGATGACCGCCGCTTCCCACTGTTCGCGCAGCGCGAAGCGAATGGCGCTCAATCCCGAGCAGAGCGAGAGCAGCGTCAGCACGTTGGGAAGCAGCCTCGTGAGCAGCATGCCGGGCCTGTGTTTGGATTGTATCAGCATGTCATGCCGCCTTCGCGTATTTTTTGTATTCGGGGTTGACGATATAGGGATCGTCCTTGCCGGTCATCAGATTGATCACCGATTGGGTTGCCCAGTCGCTCGCCAGCTTGTTGGCCTGCCGCGTGTTAAAGGCGATCGAAGCGTTGGTCTTGATAAACTGGCCGGCCGGACAGCCCGCCGGCGCTTTGAGATCGACATGATCGCCGGCAAAGAAAATCTCGCCCCTGGCAAGGCGCGCCAGCAGGGCAGCCGAGTCGATCACGCTATCGTCGCATGTATTCACTAGCCCGGCGCCGGACTTCATCTTGTTCACCTGGGAGGCCGTGATTAATCCCGCGCCGGATTTCTTGTCGACATGGATGGTCAGCACGTCGCTTTGCGTCACCAATTCGTCAATCGTGACGGGCTTGAGGCCGTCTTGCGCTATGCGCGGGCTGTTGGAGCGGGACGAAACGATAACCCTGAACCCAAGCGTCTTGAGCATGGACGCGACTTTTTGGCCGATGAAGCCATAGCCAAGCACGCCGACCGTCATGGCGGAAAATTCATCGGCGATATAAAAATCCTTGCCACCTTGCATGGTAAGCTGCGGAATGCGTCGCGCCAGCATTAATATATATGTCAGCGCGAACTCCGCCACGGCGGATGCGTTGGCTCCGGGACAATTCGTGATGGCGATTCCGTTTTGTGTCGCGAAATCGGCTACCGGAATAAACGCGCCGTAATCCGCGCCCGTGAAGCTGATGACTTTCAGATGTCCGGCCCCCGCGCGGATGACCGGCTCGGTGACCTGCTCAACTCCGCCCAGAATATAGCCTTCGCAGCCGCTGATGGCCTCGACGAGTTCGGCTTCGGTTGCTTTAACTTTATCAAGCCGCGTCGGATCAAATCCCGCCGCTTTCATCTGCGCGACATGTTCGTCAAAAACGAACAGGCTGTCGGTGATTAAAATTTTCCGGGGCATTAATTTTCCCCGCGGGCTGAAAAACTCATCGTGTCACCTCTGTGCGCGCAGACGCGCCGCCGACGCAATCGCCCAGCACGGTCTCGCCGCCGATCATGGTTTGCCCGACCGCGACCAGGGGCGCGACGCCTTCCGGCAGATAGACGTCGGCGCGGCTGCCGAAGCGGATGATGCCGTAACGCTGGCCGGTTTCGGTCTGCTGCCCTTCCTGCGCGTAGCAAAGGATACGCCGCGCGATGAGGCCCGCGATCTGCACCTGGGCGTAATCCTCGCCCGACGGCGTTTCGATCACCAGCGCCAGCCGCTCGTTATGCTCGCTGTCCTTGTCTCCGGCATGGAGGAATTTTCCCGGATGGTAGATTTTTCTGGCGATTTTTCCTGCGGCGGCGATGCGGTTCACATGCACGTCGAACACGCTCAGGAAGATGGTGATCCGCGTGCGCGGCTTATCGCCGAGTCCCCATTCCGCAGGCGGCATGATCTCGGCGATGGCGGTGACGCGGCCGTCGGCGGGCGCGACCAGCAATCCCTCGCGCGCCGGAACGACGCGGTCGGGATCGCGGAAGAAATAGACGCAGAATAAAGTCGCCAGCCCGCCGATGGCGCCCAGCGGCCACGCCAAGGCGCCCAGCGCCAGCGTGGCGATCCCCGCGACGGCGATGATGGCATGCCCGGCGGGATGCAGGGCGGGGATGGGGAAATAATCTGACATGACTGACCGGCGGTTGGTTATTTGCTGGTTAAGAACGTATCGAGCCCAGTTTATAGCGGTTTTTAAGCGGGTGTTAAATGGCTTTGCGTATCATCTGTCTTTTATTAGTGCGTCAACTTAAAAACCGGAAGAAAGCCCTGTCGACTTTTTGTTTGTTTCCAAAATGTTGCATGAGAGATGCGACGGGGCTTTCTTCCAGTTTTTAAGCGGACTGACTATAGCGATTTTTCCGGGTGATTGGCCGTGGGCGAGCTATTTTTGCCGCAAAATGACGATCTTGCGCCGACCCGCGCCGTCGCGCGCTTCTGCAAGGGCGATTTCGAGCTGGACGGGCTTCAGGTCCATTTCGCCCAAAAGCGGGTCAGGGGCGCGACGGAACTGCATTTCGAGGCTAAAGTCGGCTATCTGCCCTTTACCGTCGAAGGCCATGACCGCCGCATGATTTTGCTCGATATCATCGCCGGGGCTTCCAGGCTGGACAAGGCCCGGTTCCGGGTCGACGGCCATTCCTGCATCGTGCTCGAAGCCGACGCGCCGGTTGCCTGCGAGGCCTCCGACGCGGATATCATGGGTGCGCTGATCGATTTTTACCGGGAGGCCCGGCCTTTTTTGCAGCTTATCGGCGGACACTTGTAGGAACAGACTCTATTCTGGCGTCTAAACTAATTTTAACGAATCCCGTTCTATGATGATCCCCATGTCCTTTCGGATTCCCTCGTCTTAATTCAGGATCAGCGAAGTGCCTATCGATTCAGTGTGCGTTTATTGCGGCTCGTCCAATCGCGTGGACGAGGCATATAAAGATGTCGCCCGCGCCGTAGGCAGGGGCCTGGCGGAAAAAGGCAAGCGCATCGTCTATGGCGGCGGGCGCGTCGGGCTCATGGGCATCGTCGCCGACGCGGCGCTGGCGGCGGGCGGCAAGGTTACCGGCATCATTCCGGAACATATCCAGAGCCGCGAGGTCGAGCATACCGGCCTGACCGAGCTGATCGTCGTCGCCGACATGCACACCCGCAAGCGCATGATGGTCGAACGGTCCGATGCGTTCGTCATCCTGCCCGGCGGATTCGGCACGCTCGACGAGACGTTTGAAATCCTCACCTGGAAACAGTTGAATCTCCATGCCAAGCCCATCGTGATTTACAACGCGTGCGGCTATTGGGATCATCTTCTGGCCCTTATTCGCGGCCTGGTCGATGCCGGCTTCGCCCCGCCCGCCAATCTCGATTTGTTTGCCGTCGCCGACACGATGGAGGCGATGTTCGCCGCGCTCGCCCGTGCCGAGCCGGTCTCGGGCGACGTGGCGTCGAAGTGGATGTAAGGCGCGAATAGCGGATATCAGGCCGCGATTTGCAAGAAATTTCCTTTGAAATCGCCTGTTTTGCCAGCCAGGGCTGCGCTGTCAGCTATCATGCTTGACAAAGGATCGCGTTTAGGGCGACAACAGCGCCTCTCTAGATGCTGGCGCTCTTCGCTTGGCATTATATAGGTGACGCGGGGTGGAGCAGCCCGGTAGCTCGTCAGGCTCATAACCTGAAGGCCGCAGGTTCAAATCCTGCCCCCGCAACCATACAAACTTTAAGTCCAGCGTTTCTCTTGCAATGCGAAACGCCGCTCTCCGGATGACGGAAAGCGGCGCTGGAAATGCATTCGGCCTTGCTGAAAGCTAATTCGGGCCATAATCGATAACGGCCTTTTGCGACGGCGCCGTGAGAGACTGCCGCTCCGGCGGCGCAAGGCAGGCGCCGCATTCCTGCTCGCGTTGCAGATAGACCGGATAATTCGCGGCCGCTTTGACGACCTGCGCCGGATCTGCCGCGATTTCTTCCCTTGTCTTGGCGCGATATGCCACGAATTGAGGACTGACATAGGAAACGCCGAAGCTATTCTTGCCCTGTGCCGCCGCAGCCTGGCGCGCCATCTCTCGATAACGCTCGATAATTTCGCGGTCCACATATTTGCGCGATTCCGCATCGAGCGCGGCAAAATGCGGGCCATGATCTTGCCGTGTCGCCTCGGCAGCCTCTATCTGATCCGTTGTGAAGCTCACCGATGCTTCGGATGCCTTCTTAACCATGATGCGTCTCCCTGTTGATGGAGCGACTATAGCAAATAAAGAGGCTTGCATGCAGCAGGATCATTACTTTCATCTCTCGCGCATTGCCTCCTGCCCATGTTTGGCGAGCGGAGAGAGAAGATATTCGATGATGCGGCGGGTGCCGGTTTTGATTTCGGCGGTAACGGCCATGCCGGGCGATAGATTGACCAGTCTTCCATCGACATCCATTTGCGTGCGGTCGAGCGATACGCGGGCGGCATAGACCAGTTCCTGACCCTTCGGCTCGCTGGATTCGCTTTCCGCTCCCGCTGATTTTCTGTCGGTCGTATCCGAAGGCTTCTGCCGCGCAATGGCGTCTTGGGATACGGACATCACCCGGCCGTTCAGAAGCCCGTATTTGGTGAAGTTGAAAGTATCGATCTTGATCGCGACTTCCTGTCCGGCCTGGACGAAGCCGATATCGCGGTTGGAAACCATCGCTTCGATTTCGAGGCCGCTATCGGCCGGCACGATGGAAAGCAGCGCCTGCGCGGGGGTCACGACGCCTCCCTCGGTATGCACGGCCAATTGTTGCGCCGTGCCGTCCACGGGCGCGACGAGGGTTTGCAGCTTCGATCTTTGAGAAGCCTGGATCAATTGCTCCTGCAGGCCCGCGGCCTTTTGCTCGGCTTCGGCGAGATCGTGCAGATTGTTGCGGTGATACTCGGCCTCGATCTGCCGTCGCTGTTCCTTGAGGGCGGCCAGCGCCCCGTTGGCTTCCGCCAGCCGGCCCTGCTGAACCTTTAACTCGTTTTCATGTTCGCCGAGATCTTGCCGGGCCGCAAGGGCATCCAGCTTTGAGCCATAGCCTTTCTCGGCAAGTTCATGGCGCATTTCATCGCGTTGCTTCAGCAATGGGATGGATTGTTTCAGTTTGCCGATGGTCGATTCTACCGCCGTCTTATTGCCCTCGCTTTGCGCTATTTGCCTGTCGATTCCGTTCAGCTTGGCGTGCATTTCCTCGGCTTGATTGGCGAGCAGTCTTTGCTGCAGGAGGATTTGCTCCTGCGGCGCATCGGCGGGAGCGATGAATTCGCTCGTCAAATCCGGCTTGCCGCTTAACATGGCCTTCAATCTGGCAACGTCGAGTTTCGCGACAATGACTTCCTTTTGCAGCCGATCCCGCTCCGCTTCGTTGATCGTCGGGTCGATTTCGATAAGGACGTCGCCGGCCTTGACCTGCTGGCCGTCCCGCACGCGAATGGAGCGTACGACGCCGGTTTCAAACGGCTGGATGGTTTTCGTCCGCTCGGTCGGCATAATTTTGCCGGAAGCGGTAGCGATGATGTCCACGGTGCCGAAGCTGGCCCATAGCAAGGCGATCAGAAAGAATGCGATGATCGTTCCGGCGATGGCGCGGCCCGCAGGGGACGCGGGTGTCTCGACGATCTCCAGCGCGGCGGGCAGGAATTCCGTTTCGTCGTTCCGATGCGCGATAAAGGGAAAAGACAGAACTTTGGCCTGTTCAGACGACATGCAAGCCTCCCTGCAGGCGCAATAACGAGGCGTAGCGCCCGCCGGTCTTGACCAAATCCTCATGACGGCCGTCTTCGACAATGCGGCCCTTCTCGATGGTGATGATGCGGTCGCAATGCCGCACGGCGGAAAGCCGGTGCGCGATGATGATGACGGTGCGCCCCTTGACGATATGGCGCATGTTCTCCTGAATGACTCGCTCGCTCTCGTAATCGAGGGCGCTGGTCGCTTCGTCGAAAATCAGAATGCGCGGATCGGCAATCAGCGCGCGGGCGATGGCGATGCGCTGGCGCTGGCCGCCGGAAAGTCCCGCGCCGCGTTCGCCGACATGGGTGTCATAGCCTTGCGGCAATTCGAGAATGAATTCATGCGCGCCCGCGAGCTTTGCCGCCTGAATGACGCGCTCAATCGGCGTTCCGGGATCGGCTAGCGCGATATTATCGCGGATCGAGCGGTTGAACAGGACATTCTCCTGCAACACGACGCCGACTTGCCGCCGCAATCCCGAAACGTCGATCATGGATAAATCGACGCCATCCATCATGACGCGCCCGGCTTCCGGCGTATAGAGGCGTTGCATCAATTTCGTCAGCGTCGATTTGCCGGAACCGGACGGGCCGACGATGCCGACGACTTGTCCCGATGGAATGGCGATATTGATGTCGCGCAGAATTTCAGGGCCGTCGAGCCGGTAACGGAACGTGACATGCTCGAAAGCGACCGCGCCTTTGATGGCGGGAAGCGCGGTGCGCCCCGGCGTAAATTGCGGTTCCGGATGCGTATTGAGAATATCGCCAAGCCGGTCGATGGAAATTTTCGCTTGGTGAAAGTCCTGCCAGACCTGGGCCAAACGCAGGACCGGCTGCGAAACCCGCTGCGCCAGCATGTTAAAGGCGACCAGCTCGCCGACGCTCAAATCGCCGTCGATGACGGCCTTGGCCCCAAAGAACAGGATCGCGGCGGTGACGAGCTTGCTGACAAGCTGAACGCCCTGGCTTGCCCAATTGCCGAGATTGAGGACCTTGAAGCTCGATTGCACGTAACCGGCGATTTGCTCCTCCCAGCGCCGCTGCATCTGCGGCTCGACGGCCATCGCCTTCAAGGTTTCGATGCCGGTGATGCTTTCGACCAGGAAAGACTGGTTCTCCGCGCCGCGATTGAATTTCTCATCGAGGCGCTTTCGGAAGATTGGCGTGACGGCGACCGAGATCGCCACATAGACCGGAAGCGACGCCAGCACGATGCCGGTCAGAAACAGAGAATAATAAGCCATGACGGCAAGAAAAATGATCGTGAAGAAAAGATCGATCACCAGCGTCAGGGAGGAACTGGTCAGAAAATTGCGGATATTTTCCAATTCGCGGACGCGCGCGACGCTATCGCCCGCGCGGCGCGATTCAAAATAGGCGATCGGCAGTGCCACCAGATGCCGGAACAGCCTCGCTCCCAATTCTACGTCGATGCGGCTGGTCGTGTGGGAAAAGACGTAAGTTCGCAGCGCCGTCAGAACGCTCTCGAACACCGAGACGGCGACGATGCCGATAATCAGCACGTCCAGCGTCGTCAGGCCGCGATGCACCAGCACCTTGTCGATCACGACCTGGAAAAACAGCGGCGAGATCAGCGCGAAAAGCTGCAGGAAGAACGAGGCGATCAAAACTTCCGCCAGCAGGCGGCGGTATTTGTGCATCGCCTGCAAAAACCAGGTGATGTCGAAACGCCGCGCCAGATCGCTCAAGCCCGCGCGGCGAGTCATGAGAATGATTCTTCCGGTCCATTGCGCCTCGAATTCGGCGCGGCTCAGCATTTGCGGCTGCGCGGCGGCTGGATCTTGGATCAGGACTTTATCTTCGCCCATCTTGGCGAGAATAAGAAACTTTCCGTCCTTGCATTCGATCATGGCCGGAAGCGGCGTTTTTTCCAGCCGATCCCAGCGGCTATCGATCGTGCGCGCCTTGAGCTTCAGCGCGTTCGCCGCGCGCAGCATTTCGGAGACGCCAAAGGCGTTTCCGAATTGATGGAGCAGTTGTTCCGGGTTGACGGCGATGCCATGGAAGCGGGCCAGCAGAACGAATGCCGCCGTCCCACCGGTGAAGGCGGATCGCGTGACGTTATCGGATTCGGGCGGTTTCATGTCGCGCTATGATTTTATCTATATGGAGGCTGTGGATAACTTTGTAGCCGAAGCCAGCCGCAGAATCCACCATCCATCATGGTTAAAATACGCGCTGTACGGTCCGTTATGCCGTAAGTGGCGCTTAAGTCCAGTTGGCCGCGATGACCGGATCGAGTTCGGCGCGGTATTCCCCTGGGAAGACCGTGCCGCTCGGCACGCCGAACGTCGCCATGACATTGACGAGGTTCTGAACCTGGGTATTGGCGAGCGAATAGCCGTCCGAAGCCGTGATTTCCTCGATCTGATTGGCCGCGCCGCCATACCAGTTGTCGATCTTGACGCTGTGGCTGGTGCCGACGACCTGGATCAGCAAATCCCCGCCGGAACGCGAGAACCATAAATTGTCATGCATGATGCCCGCCCCAAGAGCCAGGACGTCATGATTGCCCGGCGTGGCATCGCTATCGCGGATCTCGTCCGCGCCGTCGCCGCCGGCGAAATGGTAGGTATCGTTGCCGGTGCCGCCATCCATGAAGTCGCCGCCGATACCGCCCGTGAGGTCGTCATTGCCGGCTTCGCCGTAGAGGCTGTCATTATAAGCGCCGCCTTCCAGATGGTCGTTGCCCTCGCCGCCATACAGATTATCATTGCCGCTGAGGCCATACAGCGAGTCATTGCCCGTCCCGCCGATCAGGTTCTGATGCGAGCCGTTGCCGATAAAGGTGACATCGCCGACGCTCAAACCCGCGCCGACGCTAAGATTGACCGTATCAGCCGCATTCCGCGTCGATAGATCATACGTGCCGGACGTTGCCGCCACGACATATTTGACGGGTTCGAAGCCGTAGATCGACGTGAAATTCGTAAACTGCTCCGCCGTCAGCATCACGCTGCTGCCATACATCATCAGCGTCTGCACATTGACGATCACCGCCTGTGAAAGATCGGTGAAGGGCCCCCAGACATTGATGACGTTGGAATCGGCATTGCCGTCGATATATTCGCCGGCCGGCGCCTCGCTGCCGGTGACGTTGAACGTGTCGTTGCCGTCGCCGCCGAGCATCGTATCCGCGCCGCCCTTGCCGGTCAGATAGTCATTGCCGCCGCCGCCGATGAGGGTCTGCGCCGCCACATTCCCGGTCAACATTTCGTCGCCGGAGGAGCCGGTGATATTGAATACTCCAACGACCGTTGTGACACTGAGATCGTAGTATTGATAGAGCGCGCTTTCCGCCGCCATGATCGTTTTCGGCCCGCTGCCTATGGCCGTGAGCGTATTTATCTTGTCCAGCTGTATCCCCGTCAGCTTGACCCAACTCTGATTGACGTTCAGCTTCTGCACATTGCTGATGGTGGCCGCGCTCACATCGGCGTCCCAGGTGGAGAGCGTGTTGATGCCCGCGCCGCCGTCGATGGTCTCGTCTTCGGGAGCTTCATTGCCGGTGATGTTGAACTCATCATCGCCTTCGCCGCCGTACAGCGTATCTGCGCTGTTTCTGCCACGGATGATATCGTTGCCGTCCGAGCCGTAAAAGTCGAATTCTCCTGTAATCGTTTTATTCGAAAAATCATAGGTGCCTGCTGTGGCGCCAAAGACATTTGGGGCCGCGCCTGCAAGCGTTGTGTCAATTTTGCTGAATAATGCTAGTTGGGCTGCCGTCAGCATAATGGCAACGCTGTCAATCTTCAGGGTTTGGACGTTGGCAATCGTGGCCTGAGAAATATTTAGGTTGGCCACCAGAGTATTATTGCCTGAGCCTCCATCCAATATCGCTCCAGAAAGTCCGGGAAGAAAGGCGTTTTCTCCACTCACATACAGGACATCATCACCTTCTTCACCATACATTTCGCAGGCACTGCCATCGTTATGCAAGTCATCATCGCCTTCGCCGCCATGCAGCACATCGAATCCCGCAAGATATGACGAATATTTACCTCCGGCGGAAATATGGTCGGCGCCGCCATTGCCATAAATGATGTCATTGCCGCTCTCGCCATAAAGATATTGGCCGTAATCGTCGCCGATGACCGTATCATCGCCCGTCGAGCCACGGAGGTCGATGGCATGCGTTGTGGTTTTGTTGCTTATATCGATTGTTCCGGCGGAAACGGCAACGATATCGCCACTGCCTATCAGCGCAGTGAATTGCTCAAGCTGTGATCCGGTCAGGTAGACGGTATTGTACCAGTCGAGCGCCTGCATATTTTGTATGGTGAGGTTAGAAATATTCGATGCTGTCGACAGCGTATTATATCCTGCGCCGCCATCGATATTGCCGGCCGGTGGATTATAATAATCCCCATTTACAAATATGGTGTCGTTACCGCCGCGGCCGTTGAACGAGAGGCCGATATTGCTCCCTGAATCTACCAAAACATCGTCATCGTCGCTGCCGATAATATTGCGGCCTCTGAATTTAAGCTGATTGGCTACCGTCTTGCCGGTTAAGTCAATGACATCATTTCCAATGGTTGCTCCGTCGGCAATTGAGACAAAATGGGAAATCCCTGCTATTTGGCCCGTGGACAGCCCGATAGATCCTGCCACTTCGAGCGTTTGAATATTGCGGATGATCGATTGGCTATAATCCTTGGATGGGAAGCCGCTCATGCTGCGAAGAACGTTATTTCCGGAGCCGCCATCTATTGTGCGAGCGACCGCATTGGCAATGATGAGATCGTCGCCGCCGCCAGCATCAATTGTTTGAAAGACGCTGTGGCTTATAAGCGTATCGTCGCCTGAAGATCCGACGAGGTCAAATACGCCATTCTGGATCTTTCCCGTTGCATCATAAGTCCCGGGCGTAGCGCCGATGATCTTTATTCGCGCATTGGCGTCATACTGGACTATGGAGCTGAACCCCGCCAATTGCGCCGCCGTCAGCGTCACGCTGCCGCCGTGAAGGCCGAGGGTCTGGACATTGCTGATCGAGGCTTGGGATAGGTCGACGTCGCCCCAGCTAGAGATGCGGTTCGACCCTGCGCCGCCGTCGATGATTTCTCCCGCCGGAGCGTCGCCGCCGCCGATGCCGAATTCGTCATCGCCTTCGCCGCCGAGCAGCGTATCCGCGCCGCCAAGCCCGCCGATATAATCATTGCCCGCGCCGCCGAGGATGGTTTGCCCGTCGACATTGCCGATGAGTTCGTCATTGCCGTCCGATCCCGTGAGGTTGAATACGCCCCAATGATCCTTGGCCTCGATGTTGTATTTGCCCGCGCCGGCCGCGATCAGCGTCGCCGGGCCGTCATAGGTTTCAAGTTTCGTGAAAGCGCTCAATTGAGCGGCGGTCAGTTTCACCCAATCCAGATGCACGCCAAGCGTCTGGACATTCGTGATCGTCGCCTTGGATAGATCCGCGCGCCAGCTCGATACCTGGTTGATGCCGCTGCCGCCGTCGATGATTTCTCCGTCAACGATTTCGTCGCCCCCGACGCCGAATTCATCATTGCCGCCTTCGCCATACATGAAATCCTGGCCGCCAAGACCGGCGATATAGTCGTTGCCTTCGCCGCCTTTGAGGGTTTGGGTGCCGAAATGGCCCAGCAAAATATCGTTGCCGCCGCGTCCGTCCAGAATATTATTGAAACCGGTCGTCGTGATGAGCGTGTCATTTCCTTGAGAGCCGACAAAATTCCATGTCGGGTTGAAAACCAAGATATTGCCAGAGGGAATCTTATATATGCCTGGCACCGCAGCTTCTATGGTTGCCGTATTCGATGGCGGCGAGATCAAAACGGAAAACATTCCGAGCTGCTCGGGTGTCAGAACAATTCTGTCAAATACGTTAAGGTTCTCGATACCGGAAATGGAAATTCCGCTGATATCCACGTTGTGGACTTCCAGCCCATCGTCTCCGTCGCCGCCATCTATCGACCCAGAGAATAAGACGTTCGGCGCAGATTCTGGCGCAATAAGTATAATACGGTCACTACCACCGCCCGCATTAACAATGTCCGCGCCGCCATTGGGGTAAATGGTGTCGGCGGAGTCGGTGCCGGGCAGAGTTTCACCCTCGGCGGTTCCGTTGATAATGGCCATGACAAAAACCTTTCAATATCACTATGGTCGCGCACTATAAAAAAGGCTGACGATGCAAACAAGGAGTTTATGAATTTTAGCCCTTGAAAGGCGACTTTTTATTTTTGAAATGCGCCTATCGCTTAAGGCTGGATCTGACCCTGGCATGGCTGGGCCGCGTCCGGATCGCTCCAGTATGTCAGATTGAACGCACCGTTCAGTTTGCCGAGCAAATTCATGGCCTCTCTCCCCGCATCGATCCAAGGCCCTATGACTAAAATCATGCAGCCATGAAAGATTGTCAAATCATTAGAATAATCTTGCCTTCTCCAAGGCGGCGTTGCGATTATGGCGGCGGCTCTATATATTCGATGACGGCATCCGCGCTCGTCACCGGTTCATCGCCCGATGAACAAATCATGGCATCGCGACAACATCAAAAGCGAACCATCTCCATGGCACTCGATCCCGCCCTTCTGCCGCGCGTTCAATTCGCCGCCAACATCACTTTTCATATCCTGTTTCCCAGCATTACCATCGCTTTGGGATGGATTCTGCTGTTCTTCAAATACCGGTACGATCGCACCAAAGACTATTACTGGATGGAGTCCTATTTTTTCTGGACGAAGATTTTCGCGCTCTGCTTCGCGATCGGCATCGTCACCGGCGTCACCATGTCGTTCCAGTTCGGCACCAACTGGCCGGGCTTCATGACCACCGTCGGCAATATCGCCGGGCCGCTGCTGGCCTATGAGGTGCTGACGGCGTTCTTTCTCGAGGCGACGTTTCTCGGCATCATGCTGTTCGGCTTTCGCCGGGTTCCTGGCTGGGCGCACGACCTCGCGACGTTTCTCGTCGCGGCCGGGACGACGCTGTCGGCGTTCTGGATTCTGGCCCTGAACAGCTGGATGCAGACTCCCGCGGGTTTCGAGATGATCGGCGGCAAGGCCCATGCGACGGATTGGCTGCGGATCATTTTCAACCCGTCTTTCCCATACCGGCTGGTTCATATGCTGCTCGCGTCCGGCCTTACGGCGGCATTCCTGGTGGCGGGGCTGTCGGCTTATCGCTGGCTTAGGAATGACCGGGGGCCTGATGTCATGGGCGCCTTGAAAACCGGGGTCTATCTCGCCGCTTTGCTGATACCCGCGCAAATCCTGGCGGGCGATTTGCACGGCTTGAACACGCTGCATCATCAGCCGCAGAAAGTCGCGGCGATGGAAGCTCTGTGGGAGACGGCGCAGGGAGCGCCGCTGGTCCTGTTCGGCATCCCGAACGAAGGCAGGCGCGCCAATGATTACGCCATCGAGATACCTCATGGGGCCAGCCTTATTTTGACCCATCGGTGGGACGGCGAAGTCAAGGGGCTCAATGAGTTCCCGGATAATCATCCGCCCGTCGCGCCGGTATTCTGGGCTTTCCGGATCATGATCGGAACCGGCATCCTCATGCTTTTGATATCGTGGACGGCGGCGTTCTATTTGAAGCGCCATGGAGATATTCGCCCGTGGCTGGCGCGCGCGCTCGTCGGCATGGCGTTCTCCGGCTGGCTCGCGGTCGTCGCGGGCTGGTATGTCACCGAGATCGGACGCCAGCCATGGCTTGTCGCCGGTGTCCTGAAAACCGCCGCCGCGGTTTCCACGGTGCCGCAATCCATGGTGGGATTCACCCTCGCGCTGTATTTGATCGTGTATGCCGTATTGTTCGTCGCTTTCATCGCCGCCGTTTTCCATATGGCGCGGAAGGCGGGGGAGAAAGCCGGATCGCCGCCGCCGGCCAGTTCGGGCCAGGCCGTCGTCGAAGCCATAGCCGAATAGGAGATCGCATGGAGATATTTTCCAACGGGCAATGGCTGCCGCTGGCTTTCGCGGGCCTGATGGGCCTCGCGATGCTGGTCTATGCCGTCCTCGACGGCTACGACCTCGGCGTCGGCGTGCTGGCCCATTTCGCGGATGACGGCGAGAAAGACCGCATGATCGGCTCCATCGGGCCTTTTTGGGACGCCAACGAGACCTGGCTGGTTCTAGGCGTCGGTCTTCTGCTGGTCGCTTTTCCCGCCGCGCATGGAATTATTCTGACCAATCTCTATTTGCCCGTCGCGCTGATGCTCATCGGCCTGATCTTGCGCGGCGTCGCGTTCGATTTCCGCGCCAAGGCCGAAGCCGGCCATAAAACCGCCTGGAACCGGGCTTTTTCCGGCGGCTCGCTGCTGGCGACCTTGTCGCAGGGATATATGCTCGGCTCTTATATTCTGGGTTTCGAGCAGAGCTTCGCGGCGGCGGCGTTCGCGATGCTGGCGGGCCTGTGCTTGGTCGCGGGCTATAGCCTGATCGGCGCCGGATGGCTGATCATGAAAACGGAGGACGGTCTGCAGCGCAAGGCCGTCCGCTGGGCGCGGCTGGCGCTATGGGGGACGGTGACGGGGATCGCGCTCGTCTCGATCGCGACGCCCTGGGTCAGCGCGCGGATTTTCGAGAAGTGGTTCTCGATTCCGAATGTCTTCCTGCTCGCGCCGATTCCGGCACTGACCGGCATCCTGGTCGTCGCGCTCGAGATGCTGCTGCGGCAGCTGCCCAAGGAAAACGACCGCCTGTGCTGGACGCCGTTCGCCGCCACGGTCGGTCTTTTCGTGCTGTGCTTCCTCGGCCTGGCCTACAGCTTCTATCCTTATATCGTGCCGGACCGGCTGCTGATCGTCGAAGCCGCCAGCGCGCCGGAATCGCTGATCATCATCTTCGTGGGCGCGATAGTCGTGCTGCCCGCGCTGATCGGCTATACGTTCCTCGCCTACAAGATCTTTCACGGCAAAGCCAGGGACCTGAGCTACGACTAGGCGGCTTTTATAAGCGTTTCATAAATTTCATGGCGTCGATCGGACGCATACATCACCCATCGCTTCTTTATGGGGCGCTGAGACAAGTTGAGAAATCAGACGATGCAAGCGCGTCACTTGTCCCATCACCACACAACATTATCGAAGGAGAAAAACATGAGCGACGGATTGGGTTTTGGACGAGGCCTATTGCTTTGGATGCTCGGCATTCCTCTGCCGATCGTGCTGCTGCTGGCGCTGTTTTGGCATAATTGATTAAGCCGCTCTTAAAAAGCGCGTCCATTCCGCTATCAAACCGCGAGGAACAAATATGCCTATCGCCCAATCTCCCGATTATAGTTCTTCCGCCATGACGGGACAGGCGCATTCGCGTTTCGGGCATTGCGTCATGTCCTGGCCGGCGATTATCGCCGGAGCCGTCACGATGTGCGCGGTGACGATGGTCTTATTCCTTTTCGGCTCCGGGCTAGGCCTCTCGTCCGTGTCCCCTTGGGCCAATACCGGCATCACGGCCACATCCTTCACGGTCGTTAGCGCGATATGGCTGATCGTCATGCAATGGGTGTCATCCGCGCTGGGGGGATATCTGGCCGGCCGGATGCGCAAGCAGGACGACAATGTCCATCCGCACGAAGCCTATTTTAGCGATACCGCGCATGGGTTTCTCGCATGGAGCCTTGCGACGATCATAGCGGTTTCCCTGCTCGGTTCGGTGGCGTCGGGCCTGGCAAGCGGCGGCGCGAATGCCATGGCGCATATGCCGCCCGCGCTTTCCGCGACTTCGGACCGCGCGACGCTGGCCGAGAGCGCGAATCCCGCCGCTTATGAAGTGGACCGGCTGTTCCGCGCCGTTCCCGCCGCGGCCAATACGCCTCGCGATGCGCAGCGCGATGGTGAAGCCAGGGCGGAAGCGATGCGCATTCTCGCTCATGGCTGGATCAATGAAGACAACGCGCAGGCCGACAAGCCCTATTTATCCCAGCTCGTGATCTCCCAAACCGGAATCAGCCAGGCCGAGGCGGATCAGCGGGTCAATGAAGCGTTCGAGCGTCAGCGGCAGGCGAAGGAACAGATAAAGCAAAAGGCCGATGATGTACGCAAGGGAGCCTCGCGTTTTGCCTTCTACACGGTCTTTTCCATGCTGATCGGCGCTTTCATCGCCAGCGCCGCCGCCGCGCTGGGAAGCGGTGCTGTTTTGCGGAATAAATACTTACCCCAGTAATCCGCCGATCAGCTTGGCGGTATAGTCCACCATCGGCACGATGCGGGCGTAGTTGAGGCGCGTCGGGCCGACGACGCCGACCGCGCCGATGATCTGCTCGCGGCTGTTGATATAGGGCGCGAGGACGAGACTATAGCCTGTGGCGGCGAAGGCGGCATTTTCCGAGCCGATAAAGATTTTCACGCCCGGCGCTTCGCCGGTGGTTTCCAAAAGCCGCATCATGCCTTCGCGGGTTTCCAGCGCTTCAAATAGTTTTCGTACCTGCTCGACTTCGTCGAGCGCCTGAATATCCTGCAGCAAATGCGCCTGCCCGCGCAGGATCAACTGCCCGCCGGGCTGTCCCGCCGCCCAGATGGCAAGCCCGGATGTCACCAGCTTCGCCGTCAGCTCGTCGAGCGCCGCCTGATGCGCGGCGATCTCCGCTTGCACGAGGCCGTGAACTTCGCCGAGCGTGCGGCCCGCGAGCCGCGCGTTGAGATAATTCGCCGCCATGCCGAGCGAGGCGGGCGGCAAATCGAGCGAAGTTTCGATGACGCGATTTTCGACGAGGCCGTCTTCGGTGACCAGGATCACCAGCACCCGGCCGGGGCCGAGGCTGACGAAATCGATCTGCCGCAAGCCCCGGTCGCTCTTGGGCGCCAGCACCAGACCGGCGCAGGACGATAATCCCGCCAGCTTTTGCGTCGCGCGGGCGAGAATGTCGGGAAGGCTGCGCCCGCCCGCCTGGCATTCGGCCTCGATGAGGCTTTGCTCCTCGGGGCCGAGCGCGCCGACTTCCAGGATGCCGTCGACGAACAGGCGCAGGCCCGCCTCGGTCGGCACGCGGCCTGCGGAGACGTGCGGCGCGCGCAACAGGCCGAGTTCTTCGAGATCGGCCATGACGCCGCGGATGGTGGCGGACGACAAATCGAGGCCGAGCTTTTGCGCCAGCGCCTTGGAGCCGACCGGCGCGCCGGTCGCCACATAGGCGTCCACCACCAGCCTGAGAATTTCCCGCGCCCGCGCGTCGAGTTCGGCGATCATAACCATAGAGGGGATTATGATGATTTATCCGTCTTGCGGCAACCCATACCAGGCGGCGAGGCGGGAAAGGCCGCGCCGCAGCGCCGCCATCTGCGCTGCGCGCGGGCCGTGGCCGTGGCAGCATAGGCCAAGCACGGCGGCGCTGTCCGCGATGCCGACGGCCTGCACCGCCCCGCGCCAGCGGCGATAGGCGGCCTCTTCGATGTCGGTGCGCTCATAAGCCTGGAAGCCGCCGCAATTCATGCCGCGCGCCGCGTTATAGCTGGCGATGATGCGGCCCTCGAGATGCGCCGCGTGATAATCGGCCCGCAGCCGCAGCCCGGCTTCATGATCCCGCGCGCCGATCAGGCCGCGCAGCCGCAGCCGGTCGAGCGCGTGCTCCTCGCTGACCCGCGCCGCCAGCACCCCCGCATGGCCGGTGGTTTCCAGCAGCCGCCCGCTATGCCGCCAGCGTTCGGGCGGCCCATGGTCGCCGCGCGGCGCGGTTCGGCCCGGGCCGGGTATGGATGGAATGTCCCTGAATAGAATGTCTCTGGATTTGGGGGTCTCGGTCTGCCATTTTCTTCGCGCCATTGCCGCCTCCGCTGCCGCCGAATCGCCGGAAAGAGACTTTGTATCCAGTATGGATACTTTATGCAAGGAAAAAATATCCGTTTTGGATACGCGGGTTTTTTGCTATCTTATGGAGATGACCATGACGCCCAACCATATTCGCTTCTGGCGGCAAAAGCGCGGCTGGACGCTGCAGCAGCTGGCCGAGGCCGCCGGGACGACCAAGGCGCAGGTCGACAAGCTGGAGCGCGGCTCGCGGCGGCTGACGGTCGACTGGATGGTGCGGCTGGCGAAACCTTTGGGCTGCGATCCGCGTGCGCTGATGCTGGCGGATGGCGGCGGGCAGGGCGCGGCAAGGGAAGTTAAAATTCCCGTTGCGCTCTATCGGCGGCTCGAGAAATGCGCGGCGGCGGCGGAAAAAGCGGTTGATGAATTGGTGGTGGAGGCGGTGAAGAAATTTCTGAAATGATGGTTATGAAACAAGGTGCTGGCAACCCTCTCCCCCGAGGGGAAGGGACTACACACTCAATCAAAAAAGTTCCGGCTTTATATAGCCTTATCCATATCCGAAAACGCTTCGTCCCAATTGCCTTTGGTGGCGGCTTTGGAATATTCGGTGGCGCGAGCCTCGAAGAAATTGGCGTGTTCCGCGCCGTTCAGCATCTCGTCCATCCAGGGCAGAGGATTCTTGGCGACGCGGTAAATCGGCTGCAACCCAAGCTGGCTCAGGCGGCGGTCGGCGATGAAGCGGATATAGGCTTTGACTTCCTCGCCGTCCATGCCCTCGACCGCGCCAAGCTCGAAAGCGAGATCGATGAAGGCGTCCTCGTGATCGACGATGGTGTCGCAGGACAGGTAAATCTCGCGCTGGAAGCTCTCGGTCCAGATATGGCGGTTCTCGTCGATGAAGGTGCGGAACAGGCGGATGATCGATTGCGTGTGCAGCGATTCGTCGCGCACCGACCAGGTGACGATCTGCCCCATGCCCTTCATCTTGTTAAAGCGCGGGAAATTCATCAGGATGGCGAAGGACGCGAACAGTTGCAGGCCTTCGGTGAACGCGCCGAATACCGCGAGCGTGCGCGCGATCTCGGTCGGGCTGTCGACCGTGAAACCCTGCATGTAGTCGTATTTGTCCTTCATTTCCCGATAGCGCAGGAAGGCGGAATATTCGACTTCGGGCATGCCGATCGTGTCGAGCAGATGCGAATAGGCGGCGATATGGATCGTCTCCATGTTGGAAAACGCCGCGAGCATCATCTGCACTTCGGTCGGCTGGAATACGCGCGAATAATGCTTCATGTAGCAGTTATTCACTTCCACGTCGGCCTGCGTGAAGAAGCGGAAAATATGCGTGAGCAGATTACGCTCGCCCGCGTTCAGCTTATGCCGCCAGTCTTTCACGTCGTCGGCGAGCGGCACTTCCTCCGGCAGCCAGTGGATGCGCTGCTGCTGGTGCCAGGCTTCATAGGCCCAGGGATAGCGGAACGGCTTATAGACGGGATTGGGGGTGAGAAGGCCGGACATGCAACCTCTGAAAAATCGATTCTGAAGGTGGTGAGCCTAACATGCGAATCAGGGCTTACCAAGTCTGATGCGCGCACCAGCCGCACATTTTCGTCGCGTAATAAATGACGCGCTCGTCATAAAAGGGCGTGACGGCGCAGACGCTGCATTTATAGCCTTTGGCCCTGGCAACGAGTTCCCAGGAGTCGCTCTCGGTTTCCGCGACCTCGATTTTTTTGGGTCTGGCAGGACTCATGGGCGGCCTCCTTTTTAGATTAATTTGGCGTTACCATCTCCCATTTATCCATAAATTATCCATAAGCCGCCCCCCGCATCGCGGGGTAACATCTTGCCCTTTTTATGCGCGGTAATATCTTCCCGCTTTTTCGCGCTGGGCGAGGTCGATCAGCTCCAGGCACCAGGCGGCGTCATAGGCCGCGAGGCGGGTGCGGTCTTCGCCGCTCAGGCGCTGGCGTTTTTCATGATAGAAATCGCGGAAATATTTCAGGCTTTCGATGCCGTGAACCAGCTCTTCCGACAGATTGCGGTCGTCCTCGATCTCGGTCAGCAATTCGCCGAGATCGCCGAACATGATGCGTTCCTCGAAATCGTCAAGACGGTCGGCATGATAACTGACCGGCATTTTTTTGATACGGGCGAGCGACATGGCTAATCCTTGGCTATTTTGGATTCGGATCACGGGCGGGCGATCACTGGCACGCGAGGCACTCTTCGTAGTTCTTGCTTTCTTCCGCGGCGGCAAAGGCCGCTTTGGACTGCTTGACGGTGATCGGCACGACATTGTCGGAAGGTTCCGCGCCGGGATCGCGCTGCGCCGCTGCGCCGGGCGCGGCTTCCGCGCGCTGCAGGGATTTCGAGCGGCAGTAATAGAGGCTCTTGACGCCCTTCTTCCAGGCGGCGAAGTGAATCCGGTGCAATTCTTTCTTATGCACGTCGGCGGCCAGGAAGACATTCAGGCTCTGCGCCTGGCATATATAGGGCGTGCGGTCGGCGGCAAGCTCGATCAGCCAGCGCTGGTCGAGTTCGAACGCGGTCTTGAACAAATCCTTCTCGTGATCGGTCAGGAAGTCGAGATGCTGTACCGAGCCTTCGCTCGTCGTGATCGACGACCAGGTTTCGTCGTCGTCGCGGCCGTGCCGCTGCAGCGCCTCGGCCAGATATTTGTTCCGCACGCCGAAGCTGCCCGAAAGCGTCTTATGCGTGAAGGAATTCGCCGCGTTCGGCTCGATGCCGGGCGACGTGCCGCCGCAGATGATCGAGATCGACGCCGTCGGCGCGATGGCGATCTTGTTCGAGAACCGCTCCATGACGCCGTAATCCGCCGCGTCGGGGCAGGGGCCGCGCTCCTTGGCGAGCGTGATCGAGGCGGCGTCCGCACCTTCTTTGATATGCTTGAAGATGCGCTTGTTCCAGACTTTCGCCATCACGCTTTCCATCGGCACGTTCTGGCTCTGGAAGAAGGAGTGCAATCCCATGATGCCGAGGCCGACCGAGCGCTCGCGCTGCGCCGCATAGGCGGCGCGCGACATGCTGTCGGGCGCGGAGGCGATGAAATCGTCCAGCACATTGTCGAGGAAACGCAGGCAATCCTCGATCAGCGTGGGATGGTTTTCCCATTCCAGGAATTTCTCGACATTCAGCGAGGACAGGCAGCACACCGCCGTCCGCTCCTTGCCGTATTTGTCGATGCCGGTGGGCAGCGTGATCTCGCTGCACAGATTCGAGGTCTTGACCATCAGCCCGGCAAGCTTGTGATGCTCGGGCACGGCGCGGTTCACATTATCGATGAACAGGAGATACGGCTCGCCGGTCTCGATCCGCGCGGTCAAAATCCTGATCCACAGCGAGCGGGCGCCGATGCGGCGGATGACGGCGTTGTCCTTGGGGCTGGTCAGCGCCCATTCCTCGTCGCGCTCGACCGCGCGCATGAAGGCGTCGGGAATCACGATGCCGTGATGCAGGTTCAGCGCCTTGCGGTTGGGATCGCCGCCGGTCGGGCGGCGCATTTCGATGAATTCCTCGATTTCCGGATGGCTGACCGGCAGATAGGTCGCCGCGCTGCCGCGCCGCAGGCTGCCCTGGCTGATCGCGAGAGTCTGGCTGTCCATGACGCGGATGAAAGGCATGATGCCGGTGGTCTTGCCGTTGCCGCGAACCGGTTCTCCAATGGAGCGCAGATTGCCCCAGAAGGAACCGATGCCGCCGCCGCGCGCCGCCAGCCAGACATTCTCGTTCCAAAGGCCGAGAATGCCTTCGAGGCTGTCGGAGGCTTCGTTCAGGAAGCAGGAGATCGGCAGGCCGCGATCCGTGCCGCCATTGCTGAGCACCGGGGTCGCGGGCATGAACCATAGCTTGCTTATATAGTCATAGAGGCGCTGGGCGTGGGCCGAGTCGTCGGCATAGGTCATCGCGACCCGGGCGAACATGTCCTGGAAGCCTTCGTCCTTGAGAACATAGCGGTCTTCGAGGGTCGCTTTGCCGAAGGCGGTCAGCAGGGCGTCTCGGCTCCGGTCTACGGTAACTTGGGGACCGCGCTCAACCTGCATTACATCGAACATATTTCGCCTCCGCCACAAAGTCGCTGATCTCTTAAACCAAGTTATCAACAACTGTGGATAACTATACCGAAATCTTGGATTATTGCCACCAGATATTGAGGGGCAACGTCATTATCCTACCACATCTCGTCTTTATGTCACCTTTCAAACACAGACGTTAATGGGCCTCGGAAGGCCGCAGTTAATTTTATTAACCACATGATATATAAAATGAAAATGGCTGTTTCCGTCCCTGTAATTTTATTGCTTTTTTATAAACGGAACGCTTCGCGGGTCATGAATCCTTAGCAATTAACTTTTTGGGACTCACTTCCCATTTTTGGCAAGTCCGGCGAGTCGAACCGTGACGCAAACGATATGATGCAGCGCCAGACTCGCTTGCACACAAGTTTATCAACTGTTTCTCGTCCGGGAAAGAAAAAACAACCGCGAATCGGTGGCGGGCGATGGACGAATCAGATACTCAGGCCTCGTTTTCATTCATGGGGG
Source organism: Alphaproteobacteria bacterium (assembly GCA_037200005.1). Classification (NCBI taxonomy): domain Bacteria; kingdom Pseudomonadati; phylum Pseudomonadota; class Alphaproteobacteria; species Alphaproteobacteria bacterium. The sequence continues at coordinate 507,117 of JBBCGY010000001.1, forward strand.
CTTGCATTGATGCCCGTCAGCGGCGCGCTTACGTCCATCGGCCACGGATTTGAACTCATTGGCGATTTGTTCGTTCGCGCCGGCCGCATCATGGCGGAAAAACCAAGCGCCGATACGCCCAGCCCGCTTTCCTTAATCGATGAATTGCGCGCCGCCGCCGCGGAATACGGCCCGGCCCCGAAAATAGAGCGGCGGCATGAGCCGTATTGTTTCGCCACCAGCTTCATCTCCGATACCCATTTCGGAACCGACGAATGCCAGGCCCAGGCGCTGCTCGGCTTCGTCAATCATGCCTATGTTCAGCATTCCATCCTGGGCGGCGATATCTTCGATCCGCATGCCATGGGAATCGACGGCACGGAGAAGCTTGGGCTTATCCTGAATAGCGACCGGTTCACATCCGAGCAGATGGCCGTGCTTCCTTATATGCTCGGCAAGAAATTCCTCAAGGACAAGAAGGCCTATACTACATTCATGCCCGGCAATCATGATATCGTCTTTCTTCCGGGGAAGAATATGGAGTTCCGCCTGCGCTTCGGAGGCCATAAAACCAGGATCATCCTGATTCCCAGCGACCGGAGCATTCTAGATCAGATGCCTGACGGGCGCATAATCCTTGACGAGCATAGCGACAAGCATGACATGTCATTATATACGGGCCGCGAACTCGCCGCGCTGGGCACCAACGCGTATCACGGCATCGTCAGGCCGGTCAGCCATGCCATTCAGCGTTTTCGCGGCGGGCACCCCGCCTTCCACCGTTTCCTCAATCAGGCCGGGCTGGAGCGCTGCTCGCTCGCCGATGCTATCCGCAACCGGGTCGAGCCGCCGACGCGTAACGCTCAATATCGCGCTGCCGTCCGCGAGCATGTCCGGAGATGCAACATGGCCCTGCCGCTTCGCAAGCAAATCAGCGCCTATTTCAGCGGCCATACGCATCAGTTCGTACTGGGATTCATGGGCGAGGAAGATGGCGCTCCCTTGCTGAACCGCCGGGGCGAACCTGTCATGGAGGCCAATGCCGGCCATTGGACCGCGCCGCCGGAAAAGGGGGGCTGCACGGCCATCGTCGTCACCGGCGATAACAGCAAGCGGAAAGGGGAATGGATCGGCGAAGTGCCGCCCTCGACGGTGATGATCGTCGGCTGGGACGATAAGCGGGGTATCGTGCCCCGCAAGTTCGAGCCTCAGCGCCGGGAGCTTGGGAAGCGAATCGCCCATATTTACGGCTTCGAGCTGGCCGCTTAACCATTATTCCGCCGGGGCGGCAATTTAATTTGCTTTCCCCTATGATTTTCCTCTATTTTTGCCGCTTGAATCAAAAGAACGGGAATTGGCATGCAAGTTATTTTGGCCCAGCCGCGAGGCTTCTGCGCCGGCGTCGAACGGGCGATCACCATCGTCGAGGAAGCGCTGAAGAAATTCGGCGCTCCGGTTTATGTACGCCATGAGATCGTGCACAACCGGCATGTGGTCGAAAGGCTGCGCAAGAAGGGCGCGGTCTTCGTCGAGGAGACGGACGAGATTCCCGAAGGCGCGGTGACGATTTTCTCGGCGCATGGCGTTTCCGAAGCCGTCGAGCGGCATGGCGTCGATCGCGGCCTCAATGTCATCGACGCGACCTGCCCGCTGGTCGAGAAGGTGCATAAAGAAGGCCAGCGTTACGCCAAGCAGGGCTACGAGATCATCATGATCGGCCATGACGGCCATCCGGAAGTCGAAGGCACGCGCGGGCGCATTCCCGGCGGCGTGCATCTGATCTCCGAGGTCGAGGATGTCGCCACGCTTGAGGTCAAGGACAGCGAGAAGCTCGCTTATGTCACGCAGACCACATTATCCGTCGACGACACCAAGGATGTGATCGACGCGCTCAAGGCGAGATTTCCCAAAATCATCGGGCCGTCCACCAAGGATATCTGCTACGCGACGCAAAATCGCCAGGCGGCGGTGCGCGAACTCTCGAAGCATGTCGATGTCGTGCTGGTGATCGGTGCGCGCAACAGCTCCAACTCCAACCGCCTGCAAGAACGCGCGCAGGAAGAGGGCATCGACGCCTATCTGATCGAAGACGCGACGCAGCTCAATCCCGACTGGGTGCGCGGCCGCCGCGCGGTCGGCATCACGGCGGGTGCTTCTGCGCCGGAAGATCTGGTGCAGGATTTGATCGAATGCCTGCGGCAGATCGAGCCGATTGAGGTTTCCGTCTTGCCCGGCATCGAGGAGAATGTGCATTTCCGCCTGCCGACGTCCCTGACCAGGGGCAATCCGCAGGCCACGACGGCGGGAGCGGCATGATGGCGACGGATTTGATCATCGCCGGAGAAGAAGTTTCGCGCACGGCGGCGCTGGAAGCCTTCCCGATGCGGGTAGTCGAGGGCTGTCTCATGATGCCGTCGCATGGCGCGGAATTTATGGGAAATAGAAATGTTCGGAGCGGACGCGGATTTCTTTCTTATCTGCGGGCGACGCCCGAAGGCTTTCAACATTTGCAGGGCTGGAATGCCGCCAAGACCGAGCTTTTCACACAGCGGCTGCAGGCGGCGCTTGAGCAAGCCTTGCCGGAACTGCCTGCTGGCGCTCTAGCCCCCCGTCCGCCGGTGCGGCGTTCTCTGGGCGCAAGAGATCCAAGCCAGGAACCCGCTTAAGCATATTCGTTATCTGTAGAGGAAATCTTTCATGTCCGTACCCGTCCGCCAAGCCTTCGACGTCGCCAGCTATATCGTCGGCCAGAAGATCAAAGGCAACAAGCACTATCCGCTGGTGCTGATGCTGGAGCCTTTGTTCCGCTGCAACCTCGCTTGCGCCGGATGCGGCAAGATCGATTATCCGGATGAGATTTTGAACAAGCGCCTCTCGGTTCAGGAATGCCTCGACGCCGTCGACGAATGCGGCGCGCCGGTCGTCTCGATTCCCGGCGGCGAGCCGCTGCTGCACAAGGAAATGCCCGAGATCGTCAAGGGCATCGTCGCGCGCAAGAAATACATCTATCTCTGCACCAACGCGCTGCTGATGGAAAAGAAGCTCGACCAATTCGAGCCGTCGCCTTATTTCACCTGGTCGGTGCATCTCGACGGCTTGCAGCCGGAGCATGATAAATCGGTCTGCCAGGACGGCGTCTATGAGCGGGCCGTCAGCGCGATCAAGGCCGCCAAGGCGCGCGGCTTCCGCGTCAATATCAACTGCACGCTGTTCAACAACGCCGTGCCGGAACGCGTCGCCGCCTTCTTCGACGAGGTGATGAAGATCGGCATCAACGCCATTACCGTCTCGCCCGGCTATGCGTACGAGCGCGCGCCGGATCAAGGCCACTTCCTGAACCGCAAGGCCACCAAGGAACTTTTCCGCGACGTTCTGCGCCGCGGCAAGGAAGGCGTGGCCAAGGGCATGGAAAAATGGCGCTTCAGCGTCTCGCCGCTCTATATGGATTTCCTCGCGGGCAACCAGCAATATCATTGCGAGCCGTGGGGCCTGCCGACGCGCAATGTCTTCGGCTGGCAGCGGCCTTGCTATCTGCTCGGCGAAGGCTACGCCAAGACCTACAAGGAACTGATCGAGACGACGGAATGGGAAAAATACGGCACCGGCAATTACGAGAAATGCGCCGACTGCATGGTGCATTCCGGCTATGAGCCGACGGCGGCCAACGACGCCATCGCCAAGCCGTGGAAAACGATCCTCGCCTCATGGCGCGGGCCGCGCACCGAAGGCCCGATGGCCCCGGAAATCGACCTGACCAAGCAGCGCGGCGCGCAGCTGGTGCATGACAAGCTCGTCGCGCAGAATCTCGAAATCATCCACGCCGAAAAAGCCGCCAAGCAAGCGGCCGCTTCGCGCGCGGCGGATGCGGCTGAATGACGGGCTTCGTTAGCGAGGCGTAGCCGAGCTTACGAAACCGTCATCCCGGACAAGCGAGCGCCCAACGGGCGCGAACGCGATCCGGGATCCAGTCGTTCGCTCCATTAACCACAATCTATTCTTGCCGCCTGTTTGCCGCCTGTTATAGTCGTGGCAACATCAATTTATATTACGGAGGTCGTCATGGTTTATTCAGTTCCAAGGGGCAATGGACATGGGCCGGGACGGTCGCTAAAGGCCATTGATGAAGATGGCCAGCACCTGCAAAATCTGACGCGCTTTTTGCCCGATACGGTCGAGGCGCATGTGCAAGCTTATATAGCGGCCATTCTACCGCAAGCTTTGCAGGAAGCTGTAGGCGACATGACTTCGAAGGATCTGATGCGGGGCCTTGCGAAATCCGTAGGCAAAAAGACGGCAAGAAAATTGGTCAAGGAAGTTGAACAATTGACATCCGGCGAAGTTTCTCCGGCAGCGAATCCGCAACATATTGCTACCGAAACCAATTTCGCTCGAAGTGAATTGACGCGGAACTGGGTCGATTTTGTCCTGTATAGCAGGGAACTTCTTGATGCGAAGGCCGCGGAACCGATCAGGCTTGATGCCGATCTGGCTCCGGTCATCGCGTTGCCGCGCGGCATGAAGGAAGATTGGGATTTGGCCAGGCAAGAAACATTGGAAGCTCTGGCCGAAAATATCGCCATGACCCCGCCGCAGATCCAGGAAGCCTATCGCGCGCTGCGCGTCAATCTTCTGGTTGAAACCGCCAAACAGCCTGTCCCCTTGCCCTTTGGTATCGAACTTGTGCGCCGGAGTGACGAGCTTTATGTCCAGCCGCGCGCGCGGCAGGCGGCGGCGCTTTAATATGCGTCCCCTGACCTGGCTCGTGGTTGTTCTCGCCGCCGTCGTGACTGGTTATGCCGGGGCGCGGCTTGCCGCGCCGCAGGCGGTGGAGGGAATGAATTCGCCGCCTGCGGCGGCGGTTCAAGCGGCGGTTCGCGAAACCGCCTATGACCGGGTGATGCGGACGAACACGCTGCGCTGCGGGTATATCCTCTATGAACCCTTCGTGCGGAAAGACCCGAATAGCGGAAAATTTTCCGGCATCGCCGTCGATCTTGCCGAAGAAATCGGCCGGGTCGCCGATCTGAAGATCGAATGGACGGACGAAGTGGGCTGGGGCACCACCGTCGAGGGGCTTAAGACCGGTCGTTACGACGCGCTATGCGTCGGTTTCTGGCGCCTACCCACCGAAGGCAAGCATGTCTTCTACACGCTGCCCTTTTCCTACAGCATGGTCGACGTGCTGACCCGCGCCGACGATACGCGCTTCGATGCCGATCTGGCGCTCATCAATCAGCCCGACATTCGGATCATCTCCGCCGACGGCAGGGAGGATTCCATCATCGCGCGCCGCGATTTCCCGAAGGCCAAGCTCACCGAGCTTTCCAATCTCGCCGGCGATTCCGACCTGATGGAATCCGTGGCGTCCGGCAAGGCGGATATCAGCTTTCAGGAGGCCGCGACGTTCGAGCGCTATCTCGCCGCCAATCCGGACAAGCTGAAAAAGCTGCCGCTGCCCGCGCCCTTGCGCGTCTATCAGAACACCTTCGCGTTGCCTCAGGACGAGAAGCTGAAATCCATGCTGGATACGGCCATCAATGTCATCGTCGAGAATGGCGGCATGGACATCATGCTCGACAAATATGATCCCGGCCGCAAACTTCTGCTGCGGATCAAGCGCCCTGGGGCGAATTAGGCCGCCGCTCGCCGACGATTTTGATCAGCGCGACGGCGAAAAGCCCGCAGACGACGGACGGGCCCGTGGCGAGATCGAACAGCGACGAAAGCAGCAGGCCGAGCAGCAGGCCGACAATGCCGATGCCGTAAGCGATCCATAATCTGCGCTTTTCCGGCGCATGCCGCGTGGCGATGGCGGGAAGGATCAGGCTCGCGAAAACCAGATAGACGCCGACCATCTGCACCGAGGCGGTCACGGCGAACGCGAACAGGATGTAGAATCCCGCTCGTCCCAGCCGCGCCCTTCCCAGGAACCATGCCGCCAGCAGCGCCGCGTACAGTCCCGCCGTCAGCGCGAGTTGCCGGGGCGATACCCACAGGATTTGTCCGGCGAGCAGGTCTTTCATATGCTCGCCGCCATGCGGGTTCTGCCCGAGCAGCAGCAAGGCGAGCGAGGCGGAGAAAACGAACAGGCAGCCGATCAAGGCTTCCTGAATTTCGTGGAAATGCTTTTCCGTCCAGGTCAGCAGCCACGCGCCGCCGAGCGCCGCGCCGAGCGAGCATAGCTGGATGATGACGGATTCATGCTCGCCATGGGTTTCGAGATACAAGGTGGCGGCGAGTGCTCCGAGTCCGGCCACCTGGGCGATGGCGAGATCGATGAAAATAATGCCGCGTTTCAGGACTTCGATGCCGAGCGGCACATGCGTCGCCAGCACCAGCGCTCCCGCCGCGAAAGCGGGCAGCAATATGGAAAGTTCGAGATGGGTCATGGGGGGGCATCCGTTGTTGAAGAATAGGGGATAATCATAAGGGGAGAGGGACTCCACCGCGCTCGTTTTGCTTTCACTCCTTCAATTTTTCTGAAGCGGAACGCTCTGCGCCTTAAGCAGCAGCACCATCGTCGAATCAAACAATCCGAACAGGTCTTTCGCGGCATCATCGCCGCCGACGGTGAAGGGCAAGGCCACCGCCGGAACGCCGGTTTTCTGATGCAGCCATTGCGACGGGCCGTCATCCTCGAACGATGCATAGATCACGGCCTTCACCGGCTGGCGCTGGACTTTCTCCAGCACCTCCGCGAGATAACCGCTGGTCGGCGGCACGCCTGGCTTCGGCTCCAGCGCGGCGACGACATCGAGCTTCAGCCAATCGACGAGATAGGCCCATGCCTCGTGCTGCACGGCGATTTTCATGCCATGCAGCGGTGCGGCCTCCCGCTCCCACCGCGCCATGGCGTCCTGCCAGCGCGCGGCGAAGTCCTGATACCGCGCCTGGTAAAAGGCGGCGTTGGCCGGATCGATCGCGGCGAGCTTGTCCGCGAGGGCTTTCGCCACCACCGCGATGTTGCGCGGGTCGGTCTGGATATGCGGATTGCCGGCGGGATGCACGTCGCCGTCGGCGCGGTCGAGCCGGGCCGGGACTTCAAGCTTGCGGACATAGTCGGCGGCCATGAAAGACGCCTCGTTGCCGGGCTGGATTTTGCTATTGCCCGCTTGCGTCAGCAGGATGGGCAGCCAGCCGATTTCCAGTTCCGCCCCGGTGCAGAACACCATGTCCGCCTGTCTTATCCCCGCCATCAGGCTTGGCTTGGCCTGAATGTGATGGACGTCCTGGCGGGCGTTGGTGGCGCGGGTCACCTCGATCTTATCGCCGCCGATTTCCTCGGCCAGCGCCGCCCATTCCGGCTCGCAGGCGAAGATATGCAAAGCGGCCAGGGCCGGTTTCGCCATGGTCAGCGGCATGAGGACCATGATAAGCGCGAGAAGTTTTTTCATGACGGTCTCCTGAAAAGCTGTTGGGGGATGGCTTAATATTTATGAGCGCCATGAGCGCCGAGGCTCATGATGTATTGCGCGAGGAACTGGTTGTCGGTTCCCGGCCCGGTATGGTCGTTGTTATATTGCAGGCGAATGCGGCTGAATTCGCTGTGCGTATAATCGGCCATCGCGCTATGGACGTATGGATCGTGGCCCATCGCGTCGAGTCCGCCGCCCGCGAGCGCGTCGGGAACGTCACCCGACGACAGCCCGGTATAGCGATAGCCGACGCGCCACTGCGGCAGGAATTTATAGACCGCCTGGCCGTACCAGCCGTTCTGCCCGCCGCGATAGTCGGTATCGCCGATGCCCAGCGCGTTGTCGGCATAGCTGCCGCGCTCCTGCCGCCGGAAGAACTCGCCTTGCAGACTGAGTTCCTGCTGCGCCGCGTTGCCGGTGGGAGCCCAGTTATATTTGGCATCGGCGATATAAAGGGAATCCTCGCCCTTGAATATCTGCTCCATGCCGTCGCCGCCGGTGATGCGGCCGTCGCCGCCGGTCCGGCTGTGCAGATAGGAAAAGCCCAGCCGCCAGTTCTGGTCGTCGCCGATATCGCCGCCGACGCGCGCGAAGGCGCTGTAGGCGCCCGGCCCGGCGCCCTGCGCGTTCGCGCCGGGGAAATCGTCGCCGCGCCAGACTCCGCCGCCGATCTCGCTATAGAACGGCGTCGGCAGCACGACCGAAGCCTGCGCCCCGTCGTCGTTGAACGCATTGTTCAGGAAGGCCCGGTACGGCAAGGGCCGGTCGACGAAGTCATCCGTATGCGCGTGCTTTTCATTCATATAGCCGAGGCTGGCCAGCATCCGCCCGGCCTTGATATTGATGCCGTAGGGCAGGCCGAGGCTCTGGACGAAGGCTTCCTCGATCTCCACGCCGTCCTCGCCATTGTCGGTAGCGAAAGAGCCGGTGAACTGCGCCGTGAACATGTCGTCGGCATTGGCCGAGAGGCTGAGTTCCGATTCGCCGAGCTGCATGCCTTCCTTCGCGCGCTCGCCCTCGTCGCCTATGGCGAAGCCGGAGACGCTCCGGTCATGCTTCGAGTAAGCGCCGAATTGCCCGTTGAGCACCAGCCCGATGGCGGGGTTGAAGGCATTGGCGTTGCTTGCCGCCGGGGCCGCGCTTGGGGCGGCCTGTTCGGCATGCGCCTGCGCTGGCGGCGGAGCCTTGGCATCCTCAAGCTGCTTGAGCCGGGTTTCCAGCGCGTCGATCTTTTGCTGGTATACGGCCTTGATGTCCTTAAGTTCTTGGCCCAGATGTTGCACGTCTTCGGCGGCCATGGCCGGTTGAAAGGCGGCAGCCGATAAGGCCGCTGCCAGAATCCATTGCTTGCGCATGGGGGTTCTCCTGCGTTTTGAACGAGTTAAATTTTGAGAGGTTCAGATCGTCAGGAGACGGAGGGTGGCGCGCGGGCGCTATAGGCCGCCGCCGGGCCGGCCACGTAAAAAGCATGGGCCGGTTCAATATAATGGATGAAAGCGGCGCGCTCGCTTTGGGGTATGACGACTAGCGGCGCGGGCGCGGCGCCGGCTAATTGCGCCGCCGAACTATGCAGGTCGCAACGGTCGCCTTCCTGATAGAAGACGTGTTCCGCCGTATGATAAACCGCGATAGCCTGCGCGCCGATAAAGCACAGCACCAGCGCGAGCTGGAGCGCGCGTCTCCAGTCAAGCGTCTTGGCGATTCGCCGCGCGGACCGGTGGACGATAGGGTGCGATCTTGATGGCATGGCCGTCATAAAATACGTTCGCGTCCATTATACCAGTCGTGTCAACCGCTAAATAATCGCCGATGCCGCCTCGGCGAGGCCGCGCATGGCGCGATGGTGATGGCGGGCAAGACCGAGCATGCCGCCGATCTGGCCTGGACGGCGCAGCAAAGAGCGAAGAATGCTGCCCATGTCGGGCACGCCGCCGCGTTTCAGCGGCACCAGCGCGGCGGGCGGCAGCGGAAATTCGGCGGGATCGCATACCACCCGCAAGGCTATGAAGGGCAGCCGCGCGTCCGCCGCCAGTTCCGCGACGATGTGGCTTTCCATGTCGACGGCAAGGCAATGACTGCGCCGGTAAAGCTGGGCCTTGTCGCGAACGCCGGCGACCGCCGCGTCCGTTCCCCAGATGCCGCCGACCTGGGCGCCCGGCAATAAGGCGGCCATCTCCGCGACCAGCGCGTTGTTGCAATCGAGCGCCATGCCAAGCCCCGCCACATGGCTCGCGATCACGATGCTGCCGGACGGCAGACCCGGTTCCAGGCCGCCGCACAGGCCGAAGCTGACCGCATGAGTAATACCCGAACCGATCATGTCACGCATCATGCGGCGCGCCACTTGGCCATCCGCCGCCGCGCAGCAAACCGTGCCCGCGCCACGCAACAGCCGCGCCTCGGCGGCGAGGCCGGTAAGGATGCCGAACCGGCGGTTGAGCTTATCTTCTGCCGCGGCGGCGAAGGAGGCAACGGGCTTCATGTCGGACATCAGGGCTTGTTCTTGCCGATATCGGTAAGCTGTTTTTGCAGCGTGACGAGCTGGGTTTGCAGCGCCTGCATCTGCTGTTCCGCCGATTGCTGCATCATTTGCTGCGCCTGTTTTGCGCCTTCGCCGAAGGGGCTGAATATATGCATGGTGCGCTCGAACATGGCCATATTCTGCTTGCCGATTTCCTCGAGCGTGCCGAACGGGAAAACGCCGCCGAAGGCGTTCTGCATATATTCGCGAAACCGCTCCTGATTCTGCGACAGGCTTTGCATGCTGAAATCCAGATATTTCGGCACCAGCCATTGCATATTATTGCCGTAAAAGCCGATGAGCTGGCGCAGGAAATTGACCGGCAGGAGATTCTGCCCGTCCTTGTTTTCCTCTTCGACGATGATTTGGGTCAGCACGCCGCGGGTCAGGTCTTCGCCGCTTTTCGCGTCATAGACGTTGAAATCGATGCCGTCTTTGACCATTTGCGACAGATGGTCGAGCGTTACATAGGAACTGGTCGCCGTGTTATAAAGCCGCCGGTTTGCGTATTTCTTGATCGTGACGTTAGGCTTTTTTTCCGTATGCTTTTCCGGGTGCGAAGTTTCGGCGGTCATGGGACAATCCTGTAAGTTGCCTTGTTGCCAAGAAACATAATTGTCTATTGATAATTGTCGCAATCGGCGGAAAACTCAACTATCTTCTTCAGGACGGCTTCATTTTTGCAGTTGCGAACGCTTATGGCCCCATCAAGCACCCAAGACGATGCCTCCGCCAAACTGGCCGAAGCGGCTTTCGATCTGTGGCAGGATCAATGGCGGCTGCTTGCCGAAGATCGCGAAATGCAGCAGGATATGCAGGCCATGGCGGAATTGTTCGCCCGCAGCATGGCGTTATGGACGGAAGCCGGGCAGCCAAAGGGCGCGCAAAAAGATGCAGCAAAAAACTCAGCACCAGCCGCCGCCGCGAATTCCAAAAAAGCCAAAGCGCCGGGGGCCGGAGCCGCTGGCGCTGCATCTGGCGCTGGCGGGCAGGATGTGGCTCAACTGGCCGGAGCTGTGGCTGCGCTTGCGGCACAAGTCGCCCGGCTCGAGCGGCAATTGGAACGAAAAGTTAAGCCAGCGCGCCGCCAGCCTGCAAAACAGCGCAGCAAAACTAAACCCCGATAGGCTGGCCGCCGCCCTGGCGCTCGAAGGCATCAATCGATACCGGCATTATCTCGATGGCGTAACGGCCTATTGCCGGCAAGACGGGACACGCGATCTTCCCGATTGCAGCATTATCGCCCAAGAGGGCACCACGAAGCTCCTCGATTACGGATGCAAAAATGCTGCGCCCATTGTCCTGGTCATCCCTTCTTTCATTAACCGTTACCATGTGCTCGATCTCGATCAGGATCGCTCCTTTTTGCGCTGGCTGAGGGATCAAGGCATAAGACCTATTCTTGTCGACTGGGCCGTGCCGGGCAAGATCGAAGCCGGGATGACCGTGGCTGATTATGTCGCCCGGCTGCAAAAAATGCTGCAGCACGCCCGCCAAATCGCCGGTGGAGAAAAAATTCATCTTTTAGGCCATTGCATCGGGGGGACGCTGGCGCTGGCGCTGGCCGCAGCAAATCCGGATGCGTTCCGCAGCATAATCCTGCTCTCTACGCCGTGGGATTTCCATCGGGGCAATACCGCGCTCGGCAAAAATGCCGCTGAACTCTGGAAAAATATTGCACCGAACTGGCCGCAGCATGAACCAATCCCGGCTTCGTTCATCCAGGCGCTTTTCACCGTGCTGCAGCCCGCCGAGGTGACGGAGAAGTTCCGCAAGCTCGGCATGAATCCGCAGCGCGATCCGGCCAAAATGCGCCGCTTCACGCTGGTCGAGGACTGGCTGAATGACGGCGTGCCGGTCGTCCGCGCGGTGGCGGCGGAGATCATCGAAGATTGGTATGGGGCTAATTTGCCCGGCAAGGGGAAATGGCGGGTCGGGGATATTGCCGTGAAGCCGCGCAAGATCAGGGCCCCGGTTCTTGTCGCCGTCCCGGATCATGACCGCATCGTGCCTCCGGCATCCGCCGCCGCTCTTGCCGGACAATTGCCGAACGCGCAAGAATGGCATGTGCCGCTCGGCCATATCGGCATGATCGTCAGCGGCCGCGCCCGCAAACTGGTCTGGCAGCCGGTGGCGGATTGGATTAAGAATCATCATAAGGACACCGCAGCATGAACGCCCAGACAACCGCCATCCGCCAAGTTCCGTCCGCCTCCGCGAAGGACATCCGCCATGACTGGACGGTCGCGGAAATCGAGGAATTGCTGCAAGCGCCGCTGCTGGATTTGCTGCACCGGGCGCAGACCATCCATCGCATTTATCAGGACGATAGCGTCCAATTGGCCAGTCTTTTATCCATAAAAACAGGTGGTTGCCCTGAAAATTGTGCCTATTGCCCGCAGAGTGCCCATCACGGCAAGGATGTCGATCTCGCCAAGCAATCCATGATGGATGCCGGGGACGTGCTGGCGAAGGCGCGGATCGCCAAGGACGCGGGCGCGTCGCGTTTCTGCATGGGCGCGGCCTGGCGCGAGGTGCGCGACGGCAAGGATTTCGACGCGGTGCTGGCGATGGTGCGGGGTGTGCGCGAGCTCGGCATGGAAGCCTGCGTCACGCTCGGCATGCTGCAGCCGCATCAGGCTCGCCAGCTCGCTGAAGCGGGACTGACGGCCTATAATCATAACCTCGATACCAGCCCGGAATTCTACGGCGAGATCATCACCACCCGCACCTATGACGACCGGTTGGAAACGCTCGGCCATGTCCGCGCGGCGGGGATCGATGTTTGCTGCGGCGGCATCGTCGGCATGGGCGAGCAGGTCACCGACCGCGCCCATATGCTGCAAATCCTGGCCGCCATGAACCCCCATCCCGAAAGCGTGCCGGTCAACGCGCTGGTGGCGGTGAAAGGCACGCCGCTGGAAGACCGTCCGCCGCTCGATCCGCTGGAACTGGCGCGGATGTGCGCCGCCGCCCGCATCGCCATGCCTATGGCGCGAGTGCGCCTCTCGGCGGGCCGCGCCGAACTGAGCCGCGAGGCCCAGGCGCTTTGCTTCATGGCCGGGGCGAACTCGATCTTTTACGGCGAAAAGCTTCTGACCACGGCCAATAACGACGCCGAAGACGACCGGCAATTGCTGCGGGATTTGGGGCTGCGGATCGCCGCTCCTGCGGCCTGTCAGGCCTGAAGCTTTCTTTGCAGCGCGGGCCGTGTTGAAGAACCGGGCCGTACCGGCTCGGTCGGCGAAATGATGCCGCTATAGCGCAGCATGGCGTCCGGCGCCGCCTTTTCGCCGCGAAAAGCAGCATAGCGCTCCTGATGGCCGCTGCCCGCGCCGCCTTCATAGAAAGCGCGCATTTTCCGGCAATTTTCCGGGTCGTAGCCTTGCTGGCGAAACGGCTCGAAGCCGTGAGCCGCCTGCATGTCGGCGAGCACATAGTTGCAATATCCCGCCGCGTATTTGCTCGGCGAGTCCATGAACAGGTGATAGAAGCGGTGCAGCGAAAAAGGCCGCAGATGCGCGGCATGGGGGCTGTCCATGCGGGCCGCGCGCTCGATGGACTCCATGCTGTCGCCAGGCTTAGGCGGCTCGGCATGAAAGGCAAGATCGGTCAGCGCGTTCTGCATATAGGAAAGGATCGTGCGCGACCGGAAATGGTTCTGCGCTTTTTCCCGCGCGTCCAGCATGGCGTCGGGAATGCCGAAACCGGCCAGCGTCTCACGCTCGCGCATGAAATATTCGTTGACGGTCGAAAAAAACTCGTTGCAGTCGGAAGGGCCTTTCAGCGCATGGAGCGTATAAGACCCGGCTTTGTTGCTCAGGATCGCATGCAGCCCATGGCCAAGCTCGTGCGCGATGGTCTCTACATCGTCCATGCCGCCAAGGCAGGTCTTGCCATGGCTGTTCTTGGCGACATTGGTGTTCAGGGTGACGGCTTCGGGCCTGCCTTTGTCCTGTCGAATGATATAATCCGCCCAGGCGCTGCCGTCCTTCTGCGCGTCATCCTGCCCGGTGCGGGGATGGAGATCGACATTGATATCGGCGAGATGGTTGCCGGTCTGGTCCAAAACCTCATAGGTGCGGATATCGTCATGCAACTTCGCCGTTGTCAGCGAGCGCTTGAAGCTCACGCCGAGCAGATTGCCGTAATGCCGGAAGACGCCGTTCAGCACATTGTTTAATTCGAGATGTTCCGCAAAGGCCTGCGCGTCGAAGCCGAAAAGCTCCTTCTTCTGCTTTCCCGCCCAATAGGAAACGTCCCACGGCTCCAGTTTTGCCGGCCCGTCCTGCTGCGCGGCGGCAAAGGACTGTAGCTCGCGCATGTCGTCCTCGAATTTCGGCAGCGCCTTATCGGCGATGTCGCCGAGAATCTCGCGGATTTCTCCCAGGTCGGTATAGGCGTTGCGCGTCCGGGCGTAGTCCGCATGATGCGCGTAGCCGAGGAGAACCGCCCGCTCATGCCGCGCCTGCCTGATCTGGCCGAGCACGGGGCCGTTATCGAAAGGCGGAACCTTGCCGACGCGCTCGATGGCTTCATAGACTTCCCGGCGCAGCGCGGGATCATCCGCCGCTTCAAGCACGCCATCGACCGTGAAACGGTCCGGCACGATCAGCCATCCCGGTTTGCCGCGTTTGGCGGCGGCAGCCGCGAAACTGGACTTCGCCGTGTCGCTCAGTCCGGCAAGCCGCGCTTCGTCGGTGATATGAACAGCTTGCTGCTCCGTGCCTTGAATCCAATTATCTTTCCATTCGGCGCTCAAAGCGATCAGCCGGTTGTCGAGAGTCTGGAGCTTTATTTTGTCTTGCGGATTCTCCAGGAGCGCGCCGCCATCCTCGAAACTTTGACGCAACGCCGTCGCCATCGCGGGATTCATATCCGGTGGAATCTGCGCACAGGCCTGCTCGAAGCGCGCGATCAGCTTCGGGTCTTGAAAAACCGATTTTTCCAGATTGGCGACAGCCTTGTCGGCCTGTTCCTTGTTCTTGGAGATTTCCGGCGTTCCGGCATTTTGGGAGAAATATAGCAAAAGACCCTTGAGATCGGTCGTCTCGCGAAAAAGCGTATCGAGCGGCAGGATGGTGTTTTCGAAATCCGCGGGCGCGGTTTGCGCGGCAATCTTGTCCGCGGCTTGTTGCGTCCGTTTCAAAATAGCGTCAAGCGCGGGCGGAAAATGCTCCGGCCTGATCGCCGCCAAGTCGGGGCGCATTAACTGCCGGTCAAAAAAATCCAGGACGGGATTATCCATTAAAAATTTCCTAAGGAGAATATCCGAGTAGTATATCATACCCGGCATTGGTAAATTTTACCTTTTACTTTCATCCATCGATGCTGATCGCCATGACCGAAAATCCAGCCATCCCCGTTCCCCCCGCTCTCGCCGCGTCGGCGCATATCGACCGCGACCGGTATGAGACGATGTATGAAAAGTCGATCAGCGATCCCGATAAATTTTGGGGCGAGCAGGGCGGGCATCTCGACTGGATCAAGCCCTATACCAAGGTCAAGAATACGTCTTTCGACGGCGACGTGAGCATCAAATGGTTCGAGGATGGGGTGCTGAATGTCGCCGCCAACTGCATCGACCGGCATCTGCCACAGCGCGCCGGCCAGCCGGCGCTGATATGGGAGGGCGACGATCCCGGCCAGCATGCCGTCATCACCTATACCGAGCTTGCCGGCCATGTCTGCCGCCTCGCCAATGTGCTGAAATCGCGCGGCGTGAAAAAGGGCGACCGGGTGGCGATCTATCTGCCGATGATCCCGTCGGCGGTCTACGCGATGCTGGCCTGCGCCCGGATCGGCGCGGTTCATTCGGTGGTGTTCGGCGGGTTTTCTCCCGACAGCCTGAAAGACCGGATTCTTGATTGCGGCGCGAAGCTGCTGATCACCGCCGACGAAGGCGTGCGCGGCGGCAAGACCGTGCCGTTGAAAGCCAACGCCGATCTGGCGCTTGCGGGCTGTCCCGACGTGCGCGACGTGATCGTCGTGCGCCGGACGGGCGGCCAGGTCGGCTGGGTTCCGGGACGCGATCATGGGTATCACGAGCTTATGGCGGCGGCGTCGTCCGATTGCCCGCCGGAGCCGATGGGTGCGGAAGACCCGTTATTCATTCTCTATACGTCCGGCTCCACGGGAAAGCCCAAGGGAGTTTTGCATACCAGTGCCGGTTATCTTCTCTATGCCGCGCTGACCCACAAATGGGTGTTCGATTACCGGGACGGCGAGGTTTATTGGTGCACGGCGGATGTCGGCTGGGTGACGGGGCACAGCTATTGCGTCTATGGGCCGCTGGCGAACGGCGCGACGACGCTGATCTTCGAGGGCGTGCCGAACTATCCCGATCCATCGCGCTTCTGGCAGGTGGTGGATAAGCACCGGGTCAATATTTTCTATACCGCCCCGACGGCGATCCGCGCGCTGATGCGCGAGGGCGAGGAATGGGTGACGTGCTGTGACCGCAGCAGCCTGCGGATTCTCGCCAGCGTCGGCGAGCCGATCAATCCCGAAGCCTGGCTGTGGTACTGGCGCGTGGTCGGCGGCGAACGCTGCCCGGTCATCGACACCTGGTGGCAGACCGAAACCGGCGGGCATCTGATCGCGCCCTTGCCCGGCGCGACCGCGCTCACGCCCGGCTCGGCGACATTGCCTTTGTTCGGCATCAAGCCGGTGATTGTCGATAACGAGGGCAATAAACTGACCGGCGCGTGCGAGGGCAATCTTTGCATCGCGGATAGCTGGCCGGGGCAGATGCGCACGCTGTTCGGCGATCATGAGCGTTTCAAGCAGGCCTATTTCAGCAGCTTCAAGGGTCTATATTTCACCGGCGACGGCTGCCGCCGCGACCATGACGGCTATTACTGGATCACCGGCCGTGTCGATGACGTCATCAATGTCGCGGGCCACCGGCTCGGCACCGCGGAGATCGAGAGCGCCTTCGTCGCGCACCCGAAAGTGGCCGAGGCCGCCGTCACCGGCTTCCCGCACGACATCAAGGGGCAGGGAATTTACGCCTATGTCACGCTGAAGAACGGCGTCGAGCCGGGCGACGATCTGAAGAAGGAGCTGACGGCCTGGGTGCGCAAACAGATTGGCCCCATCGCCACGCCCGATCATATCCAGTGGGCGCCGGGCCTGCCTAAGACCCGCAGCGGCAAGATCATGCGCCGCATCCTCCGCAAGATCGCGGCGAAGGAAACCGATAATCTCGGCGACATTTCCACCCTCGCCGATCCCGCCGTGGTGGCGGAGTTGATAAGGGGGCGGGAGTGATCTGCTAGGCTAATTTTATGGCCGCCGTTAAAAGAATAGAAATATGATTATCGAATCTAGTCTCATTAAGAGAAAATTGAGATCTCAAATACTCTGCTGGTGTTTTGATATTTCTCGCAAGGCCATAGGGAGTTAAAATTTTATCATTAAATGCAGATAGAGAGCTTTTGCTTTTATGAGCTATGGCGTTTCTAATCACTTGGCAATGGTCTATATTTTTCTGCAAATCAATATCTAAATCTCTAAAGGGTTTGCCTCCTTGAAAATAGAGATCGGCAACTTTTAGTGATTTATAATATGGGACCAAATCAATATAGGAATGTTTGTGATAAAGCATCTCTCTAGCAATTTCTTGATTTTTGAACTCTATTCTTCTTTTTACAACTGAATGAGATTTTGCGCACATAAAATAGATAAACTGATTTTCAAGAAAGCGTTCAAAAGAAACAAAGCATGATAAGAAAACTGTTTCGTACGCCAGGTGAATATCTCTTTTAGATAAAGAGTTACGAGAAAAAAACAGCCCCTGTTTTTTTCGAAAATACTCTGCATTCTTCACGGAGTTATGGAATGCTTTTAGCGATGACATCTATTTAACGCTGCTTGTTTTCTTCACTTAAGAATTTGAACAATGTCTTTCTATTTCCTATATGAGTGGTTCTTCTGCTCGCTGCATCGAGAATATGTGCCTTCGCCGTTTTCTCAGAAAGCATAAGGTTGGCATATAAAAGTTTTTGCCTGATTGAAGGTGATAGCGATCTGGGCTTCTTTTTTTCCAAGGAGGAGTTCATTCCAAAAAGTTGATCATAAAAGAATGCGAACAGAGGATAAAATAAAGTTCGTTTTGAAAAATTTGTATCTTTTAACTTTTTTCCGAATAAATCGTCTATTGCATCAATTGTGGTTTGAAAGCGTTCCTCAACAATTTTCTGTTTTGGAAAGGACTCTTCATATTTTTTATAAAAGTCATCTATGGTTTCTTTGTTTTTTCCTTTAATACCAGCAATAATCAGAATGAATAATTCGCTCGTCAGTTCCACTTCCTCCATTCGAGCAATACTCTGTTCAGTAAAGATTTTCCATTTTCTCCAGTTTTCCAATTGATTAAGGGAGGCCTCAAAAGTCGCTTTCTTAAAATATCCTAGAAATTCTGCATTGCGAAGTTCTTGGGCGTTTAGGGTCGTACCCGTGGAGTTCATTCTTGCAAATATTTCTAGTACATCTTTATCCGATGTATCTGAAGGCAACACATGAACACTGAATTGATAGGACAGTATTTTATGTTGGATATCTTCGGGCAAATTTTTGAAGCTGATGTTTGCAAGCTTCTCATTGTGAGTCTTCAAGATAAAGAAACTGTCTTGTTCGGGCTTATAGTCTGGCACTGAGTTTGGATCAATAAATGACAGAATGCTTCTCAACCTTTGTTGTCCATCAACTACCTCACGAATGGTTCTCATAGACTGGATATCTGTTTTCTCCCGTAAGAAAATAATAGGAACAGGCAAATCTCGTATAATGGTATCAATAAAATAGGATTTAGCTTGTTTCTTCCATACGGGACGACGTTGAAAGGAGGGGCTTAAATGCAGGGAGCTATCTTTGGCCCAGCCACGAAAGTCCGCGACAGAAAAAGTTGTCCTCTTGATACTCCAAGTTTTCATGTTCCATCCTTGACTGTCTCTTAGTTGCGGGTATCAAGTATCAATCATACCGGGTTATTTAATAATGCAAATAAGAATTATGTAGCTCAATGTCTAACGTCGGCTACCAGTGTCGTGATGTTTGTTTAGCGGTCTTCCTATCTCTTTAAGGCAAAACGAAAAATCCATATGTGGGAAATTTCCCTTGACTTCTCCTCCCGGTTCTGCTATTGACGATCCCAGGGAGCCTTGCGCCCAGAAGCCCGCCGGAATTTTTCCAGGCGGGTTTTTTGTTGGCTGAATTCTCCGTTGTCATTCCCGCGAAGGCGGGAATCCAGTACCTAAAGCCGCGTAGCGGCGGTATATGCTATTATTTTTCGCGCTGCCGCGCGTAATAGGTTCTGGATTCCCGCCTTCGCGGGAATGACGAAAAAGCGGCGGATTGCCTGGGAAAAATGATGGCGTTCCGCTTATCGCGCTCGGAAAAAAGCGCGCAACAAAAATTTTGAAAACAGGAGGTTCGAGCCGCGATTTTTTGATGTCGTCCGGGCGCGCCTCGATCCGCGCTAATGCCTGAAATGCCGTACCCCGGTGAACAGCATCGCGATGCCGGCTTTATCGGCGGCGGCGATGACTTCCTCGTCGCGGATCGAGCCGCCGGGCTGAATCACCGCGGTCACGCCCGCTTCGATCAAGACTTCCAAGCCGTCGGCGAAGGGAAAGAAGGCGTCCGAGGACGCGACCGCGCCGCGCGTCGGCGGCTCCGCTAAACCTGCGGCATGCGCCATGTCCTCGGCCTTGCGCGCGGCGATGCGGGCGCTATCGACGCGGCTCATCTGCCCCGCGCCGATGCCGACCGTCGCGCCGTCCTTGGCGTAGACGATGGCGTTGGATTTGACGTGCTTGCCGACGGTGAAGGCGAAAATCAGGTCGCGCTTTTCGGCGATGCCCGGCTGTTTTTTTCGTCACGCAGCGCAGCTCGGCGGGGTCGATCACCATCGCGTCGCGGCCCTGCACCAGGTATCCGCCCGAAACGCTTTTGACCGTCCGCGCCGCGCGGCGCGGATCGGGCATCGCGCCGGTGACGAGAACGCGCAGATTCTTTTTCGCCGCCAGCAGCGCGCGGGCGTCGTCGTCGATGGCGGGCGCGATGATGACCTCGGAGAAAATCTCGGCGATCGCCGCCGCCGTCGCCTTGTCGATCGGACGGTTGCAGGCGATAACGCCGCCGAAGGCGCTGACCGGATCGCAGGCGAGCGCGCGTTTCCAGGCGGTTAAAAGATCGGACGCCACGGCGACGCCGCAGGGATTAGCGTGCTTGATGATGGCGATGGCGGGCTGTTCGGCGAATTCGCTGGCAAGGTCGAGCGCGGCGTCGGCGTCGTTGAGATTGTTGTAGCTGAGTTCCTTGCCTTGCAGCTGTTCGGCGCGGGCGAGCGCGGCCTTCGGGTCGCTGACGTAATAGGCGGCGCGCTGCTGCGCGTTTTCGCCATAGCGCAGCGATTGCCGGCGCTTGGCGGCGAAAGCGAGGCTGTCGGGAAATTCTTCGCCGCGCTCTGCCGCGAACCATTCGGCGATCATGGAGTCGTAAGCCGCCGTATGCGCGAAAGCCGACGCGGCGAGTTTTTGGCGCAGCGCGCAGGTGGTTGCGCCGTCATGCGCCGCAAGCTCGGTCAGCAAAGCGGCGTAATGCGCCGGATCGGTGACGACCGCGACATCGGCGTGATTTTTCGCCGCGCCGCGAATCAGCGCGGGGCCGCCGATATCGATATTCTCGACGCAGGTTTCGTAATCCGCGCCGCCCGCGACGGTGGCGGCGAAGGGATAGAGATTGACCACCACGAGATCGATGGCGGGGATTTTCTGGGTTTTCGCCGACGCCTGATGCGCTTCGTCGCCGCGCTTTTGCAGGATGCCGCCATGGATTTTCGGATGCAGCGTTTTGACCCGCCCATCCATCATTTCGGGAAAGCCGGTGTAATCGGCCACTTCGACGACTTTGATTCCCGCACCGCCGAGCGCGCGCGCCGAACCTCCGGTCGAGAGAATCTCCACGCCGCGCGCCGCCAGCGACTGCGCGAATTCGGCAAGGCCGGTCTTGTCGGCGACCGAGATCAGCGCCCGGCGGATCGGCCGCAGATCGGCGGCGGGGTTATCGTTTTCATTCATGGGATTGGGCAAAGCTAACGACCGCCGCATTGAAGTTTCTTCATTTCCTGGTCGGTGCGGCTTTTAACGGTAGCGGGCGCGCTTGGGAATTTGTTCTTCACTTCGCCGAGCGTGGTGCAGGCATCGTCATGCTTGCCGAGCGCGCCGAGCGCCATGCCGAGCTTGAGCAGGCTGTCCGGCGCTTTGCTGCCTTTGGGCGCGGCCTGATAGGCGTCGGCGAAAGCGACGGCGGCGGCTTCATGCTGGTTGCGGACATAATAGGTTTCGCCGAGCCAGTATTTGGCGTTGTCGATCAGCTTGTCCTGCGGATTCTTCTCGATGAAATTCTTGAACGCCGTTTCGGCCTCGTCATACTCGGCGTTGCGCAAAAGGCTGAAGGCGCGGTCATATTGCTCGCGCGCCGTGAGGCCGTAATCGGACGGCACGGCGGGCAGGGGCGGCGTCCGCGCGGAATGGTCGGCGCCGGTGACCTTCTTGCCGTTGTAATACAGATTGCCGAGCTGGCCTTCGACCGGAGTCACCGGCACCTGGGGCGCTTCCGCCGCGTCGCTGTCATGACTTGCGGTCGCGGCCGGTTGAGCGGGAGCCACTGCCGCGCGCGGCGTCGGCGCGGCATTTACGGCTGTTACATTGGAAGCGGGGGAAGCGGGCAAATTGGAAACAGGAGAGGCAGCGGCGCTGGGCTGCCGCTCAAGCGCATTAAGACGCGTATTGGCGTCGCCCTGCAGCCGTTCAAGCTGAGTGCGCAACTGCTTGTTCTGGAATTCGGCTTGCTCGAGGCGCCCGTTGAGCAGCCTCAGCTGATTTTCGAGGGCGCTGACCCTGGTTTCAAAGATGGTCGTACTGCCGCCATCGTCGTCTTGCGCTTGAGCGCCGTGCGGCACGGCCAGCAGCGCAAGCGCTAAAAAGATCAAACCAAGAAATCTATGCCGCATCACATTCATTCTCCCGCAGGCCGCCATAAAAAATCTATCCAGGAATTACTCAATAATTACGGCGGCAACAAGGCCATTATAACGCAAAAAGCCGCGCCCCGTAAGGGACGCGGCTTCAAGCGATTTATGCCGTGGCTTATTCGCCGACGACGGTCACGCCGCGGCGGTTCTGCGCCCAGGCGGCTTCATTGCTGCCGACCACAGCCGGGCGTTCTTTGCCGTAGCTGATCGTGGTGACGTGCGAGGCGTCAACCCCGGCGGCAACCAGATAGTTCTTGACGGAAGACGCGCGGCGTTCGCCGAGCGCCAAGTTGTATTCGCGCGTGCCGCGCTCATCGGCATGGCCTTCGACAGTCACGCTCTTGGCGGGGTACTTCTTGAGCCAAGCAGCCTGACGATCGAGCGTCGCGGTGGCTTCGGCGGTCAGATCGGACTTGTCGGTGCCAAAGAACACGCGATCGCCGACATTGACGACAAAGTCGGACTGCGAGCCGGGCGCGCCTGCGCCCGCACCGCCAGCGCCGGACATGCTGCCGTCACCGGGACCGGATTCGCAAGCCGCGACCAGAACGACGGCGGCCATGAGGCACATGAATTTCTTGAACATAGGACTTCCTCCAAACGATAGCGGTTAGAATAATTGAGACATTGCGCGAGCCGCGCCGGACTTAGGTTGCCACCCGCGATTCTTCAGGTTGGGGCACAACAACGCGCATGTTGGCTTCAATGGCTTCGATTAGAAACATCACAGCCAACAAATCGTATTCCGCAACCTAGACAAGCTTGAAGAGGGAATCAAGCGTTGCAACAAAAATTAACGGACGATCCGGCCATGCGCGTGCCGAAATGTTGCACAAATACAACTACCGGCAATTCTCGATATTTCCTTATGGCAATAAAGAGGTGGGCAGCTCACCCTGGGTCTTGATGGCAAACGGAAGCCGCGTTAATTATGCGGTGTCCGTATTGATTATGGATTATTTATGATGGAAACCGCTGCCGGTCTGACTCTTGACAATAATTTTTCTGCCCGGTCGCTCAAAATAGGATCGGAAGAGCATAAGCGGCGCTTTTGCCGGATGCTGCTCGATACATTCGATCCTTATAAACCCAGTGTCATTGCGTGGCCGAAACTGGACGCGGACGCGCTCGCGCGCCTGACTTCGCTGCCCTTTTGGGATATCGCGGTGCAGACCGAAGGGTATGCCAGCGCGCGGGTCCAGGCGCTTGCCGATACCGTCGCCGATCCGCTGTTGAAGGAAGCGGTGCAGCTGAACGCCTTCGAGGAAGGGCGGCATAAGCTGGTCCTTGAGCATATGATCCGGTTTTACGGCATCAAGCTCAAGCCGGAACCGCAATATCGCGCGTCGCGCGACGCGGAATGGGCGTTCATCCGCACCGGCTACGGCGAATGTTTCGACAGCTTCTTCGCCTTCGGCCTGTTCAAGCTGGCCAAGGATTCCGGCTATTTCCCGCCCGAACTGGTCGAAGTGTTCGAGCCGGTGGTGAGCGAGGAAGGCCGCCATATCCTGTTCTTCGTCAATTGGGCGGCATGGACGGCGGCGAACAAGCCGCTGCTGGGCGGTCTGTGGTTCCGGCTGCGCTGCTTCGCGGCGCTGGCGGTCAGCGCTTGGAACCGGCTTTCGCTCGCCGGCACGGCGGCGGACGGCGGCAAAAGCGGGGATAATTTCGTGGTGTCCGGCGGCGCGGCCTTCACGGCTTCGCTGACCCCGCGCGGTTTCCTCGCCGCATGCCTTGCGGAAAATAACCGCAGGATGGCGGGATATGATGCAGGCTTGCTCAGGCCGAAGATCATGCCGGTTCTGACGAGGATGGCGCTATTTTTTATCAGAAAATAAATCACCGCCCGCCGAAAATTCTTGCCGCTTAAATCGGATGAATGATAGGCTGGCCTTCTCTATCTCTGGTGGAAAATTGACGATTTTGCCCATACGCTGTTGTTGATCGTAAATTGCCGGGCGGCTTATCGAAGCCGTCGCGAATGTCGATTTGAATATCACTCCAGCCCCAGGCGGGCTCCCCTGATAGAGACAATACAGTAATGGCAATTTCCACGCGGCTTTCCGCCAGCCTTTCCCCGGCGAACGAGTCTGTGCTCGATCTGATCGGCAATACGCCGATGGTGCGCGTGCGCAACCTCGACACCGGCCCGTGCGAATTATTCCTCAAACTGGAAAGCCAGAATCCTGGCGGCTCGATCAAGGACAGGATCGCGCTGTCGCTGGTCACGGCGGCGGAGCAAAGCGGGGCGCTGAAACCGGGCGGCATTCTGGTGGAGGCGACGGCGGGCAATACCGGCCTTGGCCTCGCGCTGATCGCAAGCCAGAAGGGCTACGGCCTTAAGCTCGTCATTCCCGACAAGATGAGCCAGGAGAAAGTCTTCCACCTCAAGGCGCTCGGTGCGGAAGTCATTCTGACCCGCTCCGATGTCGGCAAAGGGCATCCCGATTATTATCAGGATCGCGCCCGCCGTCTGGCGGAAGAGACGCCCGGCGCGTTTTACGTCAATCAGTTTGAGAACCCGGCCAATCCCGCCACGCATGAGAACGGCACCGGCCCGGAAATATGGGCGCAGCTCGATCACCGGCTCGACGCGGTGGTATGCGGCGTCGGCTCGGGCGGAACGCTGACGGGCCTCGGGCGCTTCTTCGCCCGCGTCGCGCCGCATGTCGAGATGATTCTCGCCGACCCCAAAGGCTCGATCCTGGCGCCTTTCGTCGAACATGGCGTGATGATCGAGCCCGGAAGCTGGCTGGTGGAAGGCATCGGCGAGGATTTCATTCCCAAAAACTGCGAACTGTCTTTCGTCAAGCGCGCCTATACCGTCACCGACGCGGAAAGCATCGCCATGGCGCGCGAAACCTTGCGGCGCGAGGGCATTCTGTGCGGCTCGTCCTCCGGCACCATGATGGCGGCCGCGCTGCGCTATTGCCGCGCGCAGACCGAACCCAAGCGCGTGGTCAGCTTCGTCTGCGACAGCGGCAATAAATACCTGTCTAAGATTTACAATGAATATTGGCTCGACGATCAGGGATTCGTCGAGCGCGTCCCCGCCAATGATTTGCGCGATCTCATCGCGCGGCCTTATCTGCGCGGCCAAGCTATCATCGCCGCCCCGGACGATGCCTTGCAGCAGGTGTATGCGAAAATGAAAACATTCGACATATCGCAGCTGCCTGTCATGGAGCACGGCGGCGTAGTCGGCATGATCGACGAAATGGATATTCTCATGACCGTGACCGGCAATGACAAAGGCTTTGCCATTCCCGCGCGCACGGTCATGAGTACGAAACTGGTGACGCTGGAAGCGGATCGCTCTCTCGAAGATTTGGCGGCGGTCTTGGCGCGGGGCCTGGTGGGCTGCATCATGGACAAGCAGCAGTTTCTCGGCTTGATCACCCCCGCGGATTTTCTGAATTACCTGCGCAAGAGAACCGGAAAGGCGTAATGATGAGCATAGATAACAAAGACGATCTGATGAAAGGCTTTGACACCCGCGCGATTCATGCGGGGCAATATCCCGATCCGTCCACCGGCGCGGTGATCACGCCGATTTACGCGACCTCGACCTATGCGCAGGAAGCGCCCGGCGTGCATAAGGGATTGGTATATGGACGCGGCCATAACCCGACGCGCTTCGCCTTCGAACGGGCCATCGCGGCGCTGGAAGGCGGCGCGCGCGGCTTCGCTTTCGCTTCGGGGCTTGCGGCGTCGTCGGCCGTGCTGGATACGCTCGATCACGGCGCGCATATCGTCGCGATGGACGATCTTTATGGCGGCACCTACCGGCTGTTCGAGCGGGTGCGTCGGCGCTCGTCGGGCCTTGATATCACCTATGCCGATCTGACCGAGCCGGGCAATCTCGCCAAGGCCGTGCGGCCCAATACGCGCATGGTCTGGATCGAGACGCCCACCAATCCGCTGCTCAAGCTCGTCGATCTTTCCGCGATTGCCGAAGAGGCCAAGCGGCTCAAGCTGGTCACGGTCGCCGACAATACGTTCGCCTCGCCGTGGATTCAGCGCCCGCTCGAGCATGGGATCGATATCGTGCTCCACTCCGCCACCAAATATATCAACGGCCATTCCGACGTCATCGGCGGCGCGGTCGTCACCGGCGACGCGGAACTGGCCGAGAGCCTCGGCTTCATTCAAAACGCGGTCGGCGGCATCTCCGGCGCGTTCGACAGTTTCCTGATGCATCGCGGATTGAAAACTCTGGGGCTGCGCATGCAGCGCCACAGCGAGAACGCCATGCGGCTCGCGCACTGGCTCGAAGCCAGGCCGGAGGTCGCGCGCGTGATCTATCCGGGCCTCAGAAGCCACCCTCAGCATACGTTGGCGCTGCGGCAGATGCGCGCCTATGGCGGCATGATCACGATCGTCCTGAAGGGCGGGCTAGAGGCGGCGACAAGCATGCTGAAGCGCAGCCGGATTTTTACGCTGGCCGAGAGTTTGGGCGGCGTCGAGAGCCTGATCGAGCATCCGGCGATCATGACCCATGCGTCGATCCCGCGCGAAACCCGCGAGAAAATCGGCATCGAGGACGGGCTGATACGCCTTTCGGTCGGCATCGAGGACGCGGCGGATCTGGAAGCCGATCTGGCGCAGGCGCTCCGGTAATCAAATGGAAGAATAGGATGACAGAGGGCTCGATTTCGTCCATTCTGGCCCCTGATAATTTGATCACTGGTAATCGGTAATATTTCAGATGCTCATCGGCGTTCCCCGCGAAATCAAAAATCACGAATACCGCGTCGGCCTGACGCCCGAAGCCGTGCTCGAATTGGCGCAGCGCGGGCATAAAGTTCTCGTCGAAAGCGGCGCGGGCGGCGGCATCGGCGTCACCGACGGGGATTACGTCCAGGCGGGCGCCGCCATCGCCGCCGACGCGAAAAGCCTGTTCGCCGAAGCCGAGATGATCGTCAAGGTCAAGGAGCCGCAGCCCCAGGAATGCGCGATGCTGCGGCCGGGGCAAATTCTGTTCACCTATCTGCATCTCGCGGCGGAGCCGGAAATCGCCCGCGCGCTGCAAAAATCCGGCGCGGTCTGCATCGCCTATGAGACCGTCACCGATGCCGCCGGAAGATTGCCTTTGCTCGCGCCGATGTCCGAAGTCGCCGGGCGCATGGCGGTGCAGGCGGGGGCGCATTATCTCGAAAAGGCGCATGGCGGGCGCGGCGTGCTGCTCAGCGGCGTGCCCGGCACTTCGCGCGGCAAGGTGATGATTCTCGGCGGCGGGACTGTCGGCGCGAACGCGGCGCAGGTGGCTTGCGGCATGGGCGCGGAGGTCACGGTGTTCGACCGTTCTTTGCCAAGATTGCGCGAGCTCGATCTGGCGTTCGGCGGCGCGCTGAACACGCATTACGCCACCACCGGAGCCATCGAAAAAGCTTTGCGCCGGGCCGATCTCGTGATCGGCGCGGTGCTGGTGCCGGGAGCCGCCGCGCCGCGCCTCGTAACACGCGCCGCGCTGAAGACCATGCAGCAAGGCGCGGTCATGGTCGACGTGGCCATCGATCAGGGCGGCTGTTTCGAGACGTCGCGCCCGACCACCCATGCCGAGCCGGTCTATGCGGTGGACGGCGTGATTCATTATTGCGTCACCAATATGCCGGGCGCGGTGCCGCGCACATCCACCTTCGCGCTGACTCACGCCACGCTGCCTTACGTCATCACGCTCGCCGACCGGGGCTGGCGGGAGGCGATGAGTGGCGATCCGGGATTCGGCCTCGGCCTCAATGTCGCCGAGGGGAAAATCATGCATCCCGCGGTTGCGGCGGCGCTGGGCTAAGAAACCACCTGAAAAGTCATGAGGCCGGGCTGCAAACCAAACTTTTCTGCGCTTCCGCTGCTCACGTATGTTGAATACGCTGCGCGGCGGTTCTCGAAAAGCATGGTTTTCGCCACGGCCTGATGACTTTGCAGATGATTTCTAAGAGCGGGATAAAGTTCCATTTCGCGAAAATATGGTCTAAAATGGCTTCATGAATATGTATGAAGCCGAAGAGCCTGAAGAATCCGATGCCGCAGCCCCCGTCATCCATACGGCGGAGGATTTCGCGGGCATGCGCGCGGCGGGACGGCTGGCGGCGGCGGCGCTCGATTATATCATTCCTTTCGTCGTTCCCGGCGTAAAAACCATCGAGCTGAACGACATCGCCGAAAAATTCATGCGCGACGGCGGCGGGGTTCCGGCCACCATCGGCTATCGCGGCTATAAGCATGCGAGCTGCATTTCGCCCAACCATGTCGTCTGTCACGGCATTCCCGGCGACAAGCAATTGCTGGACGGCGATATCGTCAATATCGACGTCACGGTGATTCTCGACGGCTGGTTCGGCGATACCAGCCGGATGTTCCTGGTCGGCGAAAAAACCAGCCTGAAGGCCAGGCGGCTGGTCGATGTCACCTATGAGGCGATGATGCGCGGCATCGAGGCGGTCAAGCCGGGCGCGACGCTCGGCGATGTCGGCCACGCGATCCAGAGCCTGGTCGAGGCCAATCGCTTCTCCGTCGTCCGCGATTTCTGCGGCCATGGCGTCGGCCGGCGCTTTCATATGCCGCCGTCGGTGCTGCATCTCGGCGAGCCGGGCAAGGGCGTGGTTTTGCAGCCAGGCATGATCTTCACCATCGAGCCGATGGTGAATGCCGGAGGCTATGGCGTGAAGGTTTTGTCCGACGGCTGGACGGCGGTGACCAAGGACAAATCGCTCTCGGCGCAATTCGAGCATTCCATCGGCGTGACGGAAACCGGCTATGAGATTTTCACGCTATCGCCCGCCGGATTGCACCAGCCGCCTTATACGCTTTAAGGCCTGTGCAGCACGCCGCCGCGCATCGGCTCCGGAACGCCAGTGGTGCGAGGCAGGCTGAGCGGCAGATCGAGCCAGTGGCGCACCGCGAGATAGGCGAAGGCTTCGGCCTCCAGCGCGTCGCCGTTCCATCCCACCGCTTCGACCGGCAAGGCGGGACAATCAGCCAGTTCCGCGATCCAGCGCATCATCGGCGGATGATGCCGCCCGCCGCCGGTGACCAGCAGCATGAGCGGTTTTTTATCGATAAGCTGAAAGCCGCGCGCGACGGCGGCGGCGGTGACCATGGCCAGCGTCGCGGCGCCGTCTTCAGGCGAAAGCTGGCCGAGATCGAGATCATGGAACTCGTTGCGGTCGAGCGATTTCGGCGCCGGCAGCGCGAAATGAGGCCGGGCCAGAATATGGACGACGCTGGCCCAGTCGGCCTTGCCTTGTGCCGCCGTCTTGCCGTCGGCGTCATAGGGGATGCCGGTATGGCGCAGCATCCAGTCATCCAGCAGCGCGACGCCGGGGCCGGTATCGAAGGCCAGGATTTCTTCGCCGCGCTCCTGGTGGCGCTCAAGCCATGTGATATTCGCCACGCCGCCGATATTCAGGATCGCGAGCGGCTTGGGCATGGTCGCGGCGCGGGCGGCATGATAGAGCGGCACGAAGGGCGCGCCCTGGCCGCCCGCCGCCACATCCGCCGAGCGGAAATCATTCACGACCGGAATGCGCGTCAGCTTCGCCAGCAGCGCGCCGTCGCCGATCTGGCAGGTGCGCTTCTCGCGCGGGCGATGCCATAGCGTCTGCCCGTGGAATCCGATCATGTCGATGGTTTCCGGCGCGCGCCGCGCGCGCTTCAGCAATATATCGACCGCGGCGGCGTGGAGCGTGGTAAGCTCGGTTTCGATGGCGGCGACATGCGGATCGTTGTTGCCCGCCTGGTTGCCGAAGCATTCGCGCAGCTTTTGCCGGAATTCGGGCCGGTAGGGCAGCGTGACGAATCCGAGCGGCTTGACGGCTTTCAGCCCGTCGGTCGCGATCAAGGCGGCATCGATGCCGTCCAGCGACGTGCCGCTCATCAGGCCTATGGCATGGAACATCGGGGGACAGAAAATAAATGTCAGGTGACAGACGTTCTATCCTATAGAGCGCGCTCTATCAACAAGCCTTGATAATGAAAACCGGCATGCCCTAGGAATCGATGCGCTGCAACAAATGCCGGGCGCGCTCGGCGCGGTCGCCGAGCTCGGGAATCAGGTCATGGTCGGCGAAGGCATGGCGCGCGAGGCCGGGCAATTGCGCGATGATGGCGCGCAGCTCGACCATCAGCCACCGGCTCGGCAAATGCTGTTGTAAGTGAGGGGCGAGATCGGCCAGCGCGAAATCCACCTCGCCGGAAAGGTCGCCGCATAAATCGAGCAGCACCGACGGCGGATCGAAGGAGAACAGCCGGTGCGGCCTGACCGGGCCGGACAGGCACATGGCAATCGCTTCGCGCAGGCGGTCGAGCGTGTCATGGACCTGCGCGACCGACTGGCGGTGCGTCTGCCAGTCGCTGCCCTGATACAGTTTATAGGCATGAAGCCCCATGATGCGCCTCTCCCCAAGCGTTTGGAGGCCGCACCATAGACGCAAGCCGCCGCGCGAGTCACGCGGTGTTTTTTAGTTTCATTGATGGTTAAAGGCGTGATGTGACGAAATGGAACTGCTTTTGCAGTTTGCGTCATTCCCGGCGGCTTTGACCGCCCCAAGGCGGGCAAAGCGGATCCCGCTACGCTCCTGCGGAGCTTTGCAGGACTGGGTGCAAGACCCGGCGTAGCTTTAGCAGAGCCGGGACGGGAATCCCGTTTTCTTGATTATAAACCAACGGGATTCCCGCTCGCCGCTACGTGGCGTCGGGAATGACGACTCTATTTTACCGTTCGTCCGACTTGAATTCGCCATAGAAGCGCGGCGAATAGGACTCGGTCTCCGGCGTGATCTTGATATAGCCGCCGCCCTGGCTCTTCGGATTGCGCGCGAACAGCATGGCATAGGTGTGACGCGGCTGCTCCTGGCCGCGCGCGCGGCCATCCCGCTCGGCGAATTTTTCCGTCAGCAGCTTGAATTCAGGCGCGAAGAATTCCCGCACATGGTCGCGGGTGAACAGAACCGATTGCAGGTTGGTGGCGGGATCGAGAACCAGCGCGCTGCCGTCGCCGTAATGCTCGACGATATATTTGCCGTAATAGCCGTCGCCGATACTGGCGAAGGACACCAGATAGGTGCCGCGCATATCCAGCGCCCGCACCAGATTCTGCTTGTAGGCAAGGCGCGCTTCGCGCCCGATGATATGCTTGAAGCAGAAAGCGTCGCTGACGAAATCGACGCTGTGTTCCGGCACCGGCCAGCTATCCGTCACGTCATAGACCAAGGCGCGGATTTTGGAGGAGAAGCCCCGCATTTTAGCCGATATTTTAAGGGCGGCAATGGCGCCGGGCGCGAAATCGAGCGCCGTGACGTCGGCACCTTTTTCGGCGAAGAAAATACTGTTGCGCCCCTTGCCGCAGCCGAGATCGACGACACGCCGCAAGGCAAGATTGCGCGCCTTGATCTCGTTATAGGCCCAGACCACCGCGCCGGACGGCGTCGTCCGTCCCGAGGGCCGCACGCCTTGATAGGCATGCTCGTAACCATGCAGCGCGGGCGGGTCGGAGATGGTTTTAGCGCGTCCGAATAGTTGGGTGACGGCGTCCGAGGTCATGACGGCACTCTTGGTTAAAAATCCGAACAGCGGCCTTTATGTTCCCAATCCCCGTAACGGGTGGGTTCGGGGCCGGGCTGGCCGCCGGTTTCTCCGGGCGGTTGCGGCGGAGGCGGCTGTTGCTGGGGCCGTGCTGGCTGAGACGGATCGTCCATGGCCTGAGTATGCAGTCCCCTATGCATAAAAACAAGGCGCGGTTGCGGAACCTTGCGCAACGGGCGCGGGCGCGGTATCGAGAGGTATGCTTAGTCCGATCCGCATCGCCCCGTCGATTCTCTCCGCCGATTTCGCCAAATTGGGCGAAGAAGTGCGCGCTATCGACGCGGCGGGCGCCGATTATATCCATGTCGACGTGATGGACGGGCATTTCGTCCCCAATCTGACCATAGGGCCGGACGTGGTGAAGGCGCTGCGCCCGCACAGCCGGAAAATCTTCGACATTCACCTGATGATCGCGCCGGTCGATCATTTTATCCCGGCCTTCGCCGCCGCCGGGGCGGACATCATCACGGTGCATCCCGAATCCGGGCCGCATCTGCACCGCACCTTGCAGCTTATCCGCGCGCAGGGGAAGAAAGCGGGCGTGGCGCTCAATCCGGCGACGCCGCTGGCCGCCGTCGATCAGGTGCTGCATGAGATTGATCTGGTGCTGGTCATGACCGTCAATCCCGGTTTCGGCGGCCAGGCCTATATCGCGAACCAGATTGATAAAGTCCGGGAACTGCGCAAAAGGATCGACGCGCTCGGCAAGCCCATCGATCTCGAGGTCGATGGCGGCATCAATGCCGAAACCGCCGCCGAAGTGATCGCGGCGGGCGCCGACGTGCTGGTCGCGGGCACGGCCAGCTTCAAGGGAGGCCCGGCGCATTATGCGGCCAATATCGCTGCCTTGCGATCTGCCTGAGATGATCGAGCGCGGCAAAAAATTGTGGCAGCAAGTGCGCGCCGGGGCGGAAACCATTGCCTATGGCAACCCGCTCTATAATTATCTTCTGCAAGGCCAGGTTCCCGGCGCGATGCAGTTCCTGCCCGCCACTTTCGGCATCGGCGACGCCGCGAACGGCGAGAAGCTGCTCGCCGGGCAATTCGCTTTCGGCGGCGAGAGCTTTACCGACCGGATGCCGCCCTGGCAGCGGCTGAGCGCCAGCAAGCAGTGGCACGAAGCGATGCACAGTTTCGCCTGGCTCGACGATCTGCGCACGCTCGGCACGCAGCCCGCCCAGAAAGCCGCCGCGGATTTTATCGCCGACTGGCTGGACGGGCAGGATCGCTATCAGCATGAAGCCTGGGCGCCCGCGACGCTCGGCGCGCGGCTTGCTTCCTGGATCGGAACCGCTTCATTTTATCTTCCATTCCTTGAGGGCGACGATCAGTCCCGCCTGATGGCCAGCGTCGCGAGGCAGACGCGGCATTTGCAGCGGCTGCTGCCCGGCAATATAACCGGGCTTCCTGCGCTCGTCGCTTATAAGGGCCTGATCTACGCCGCGCTTAATCTGCCTGCCGAGGGCGCGGCCGCGCTCGGTCTGGCGCTGACGTTGCTTGCCCGCCGCCTCGGCGAGGAAGTCCTGGCCGACGGCGGCCATTTGTCGCGCTCGCCGCGCCTGATGCTCGATTACCTGCGCCATCTGCTTGAGATCAGGGACGCGCTCGCCGCCGCCGGCATCGCCGCGCCCGGCGAGATCGAGAGCGCGATTCCCCCCACCGTGACGGCGCTGCGCAGCTTGCGTCACGGCGACGGCGGCTTCGCGCTGTTCCACGGCGGCGATGCCAGCACCATCGCCGCTATCGACAGCGTGCTCGACCGTTCGGGCATTCGCGCGCGCGGCGGCAGGGCGCTGCCGCATCTCGGTTATGAGCGGCTGCAGGCGGGGCGCTGCCTGCTGCTGTGCGACGCGGGATTGCCGCCGCCGCGCGGCATGGACCGTTTCGCCCATGCGGGTTTGTTGAGCTTCGAATTCAGCCATGGCCGCGACCGCATCATCACCAATTGCGGCGGCGGGCAGAATATCGGCGAATGGCGCGTCGCCCTGGCCGCGACCGCCGCGCACAGCACGGTCACGGTGGCCGACACCAACGCCGCCGAAGTGCTGGAACATGGCGGCATCGGGCGCAGGCCTAAGCATGCCGCCGCGCGGAGCTATGAGCTGGACGGCACTTACACGATCGAGGCCACGCATGATGGTTATCGCGAGAATTTCGGGCTGGTCCATGAGCGGAAACTGTCGCTGGCGGGCGACGGCAGCTTCCTGACCGGCAGCGACGTGCTGCGCGGCCCCGGCCTTTATCCCTATGCGATCCGGTTTCATCTGCATCCGAAAGTGCAGGCGGTGCTGGCGCAGAACGGGCAGTCGGCGCTTTTGCGGACCGCGTCCGGGCAGGGCTGGAAGCTCGACGCTGAGAATCATCCGGTGACGCTGGAGCCGAGCATTTACTGCGGCGACGGCGCGCGGCAGCGGTCGCAGCAGATCGTCATTCATGCCAAAAGCGGCGCGGATGTGGCGGTGGCGTGGCGTTTGAGCAAGGTGAATTAGCCATCGCCGCTAAAATTAGTTACCATCCGTTCCATGCCGGTCTCGAATCCCCAAACTTTCTCTTCAGAAGAATTCGCCGCCGCGATGGGCGCGCTCGAATGGCGCGGCGACGCCATGGCGCTCGCGGTGTCGGGCGGGCCGGACAGCATGGCGCTGGCGCTGCTGCTGCGCGACTGGGCGCGAACGCAAAATATTCGCCTGATCGCGTTCACCGTCGATCATGGGCTGCGCGAAGAATCCGCCGCCGAGGCCGCGCGCGTTCATGAATGGCTCGCGGCGCTGGGCATCGATCATGAAATTTTGCGCTGGGAGCATCCGCCGCTTGCGAAAGCCGTCCAGGAACAGGCGCGCGACGCTCGCCATCGCCTGCTCCGCGAGGCGTGCATCCGCCATGATGTCGCGGCGCTCGCGCTTGGGCATCATCGCGACGATCAGGCCGAGACGGTGCTGATGCGCTTCGCCAAAGGCTCGGGCATCGACGGCCTTGCGGGGATGAGGCCGGTATATTCCATGGATGGCCTGACGCTGCTGCGCCCATTGCTCGGCATGCCTAAGGCTCGGTTGATCGCGACCTGCGTGGCGCGGGGCCAGGCTTATGTAAGTGATCCGTCCAACGCCCATGCGCATTACGCGCGCGGTCGTTTGCGCGGCGCGGCCGACGCTTTGGCCGCCGAAGGCATGGATGCGGAGCGCCTCGCCGATCTGGCGGGACGGGCGGCGCTGGCGAGCGACGCGCTCGCGGAATATACCGCGCGGCTGCTGGCGCGCGCAGCGCGCTTCGACGCGGCGGGCTATGCGGAACTGAATATCGAAGAGACGCTGAAGGAGCCGGAAGAAATTCGGACGCGCGCTTTGGGCGAAATTTTGCAGATTATCGGCGGCGCGGCCTATCCGCCGCGCCATCATGCCATGATGGATGTATCGCGCGCATTGCAGGCAGGCGATATGCCGCGCCGCACTTTGCATGGGTGCGAGATCGCGCTGGCGGACGGGTCGTGCCGCATCATCCGCGAATTTTCTGCTATTCGCGATCGCAACCCGGTCAAACCGGGAGAAACCGTGCTGTGGGATCATCGTTTTCGTGTCGGCCTGGCGGCAGGCGCGCCGGACGGGCTGATCGTCGCGCCGCTCGGCCTTCTCGATCACGAAAAGCTGGACTCCATCGCGCCGGGTCTTCGCAAAAAAATCCCGATGGGCCGCGTCCGGGCCGCCCATCCCGCGCTGTGGCGCGGCGCGGAATTATGGGCGGTGCCGGGCTGGCATGAATATACGGTTATCGAGACGGCTTTGGCCGGCGGATTTGCCTGCCGAAACGGCTTCGTGTAAACAGGATTGAGGCAAAGCTTTCAAGGATATTGGCCATGAAACGGCGTTTGAAAAAAGATAGATCGGAACGGATTTTTGATGTCATGCCCATGTCCGACGATGACGAACTGCCCGACCGCACGTTCGGATTGGGAACGTCGGACGAAATTTTCATGTATGTTGGAATAATGCGGGCCGGGCCGGAAGGCTCATCCATAAGATATCTCTGGGATACCGGTTTTACGGAGCTTGACGCCAAGGCCATGACGGAATTGCCGAAACTCCTTCCCGGAGGAGACGGAGGCCCGCTTTCGGCTAAGGTGACATTCCTTGCGAGAGAAGAAGACGGGCCTAAATCCCTGCATTTCGACCTGCCCGCCGATCAGGCGGGGTATGCCGCGGTTCTTAAGGAACGGGCCGATCAAATCGATTTTGCGCGCTACGATTTCATGCGAGGGACGGAATATGCGGGAGCTTTCACGACGGAAAATCCCGCCCATCAGACGCCGGGCAACCACGCCGAATGCAGCGTTTTGCTGCCCGGCCGGGCGGAATGGACTCCCGCTCTGCTCGGCTGGATTATCGACCATCATAGCTATAAAGAATTGATCAAGCCCGCCCTCGATCTGAAAAAATCCAGCCGGCAGCTTGTGGAGCTTGCCGGAATCCCTACCGCGCCGGGACGGCCCACGGCGGCGCCCTCGTCGCAGGCCGGGAATGAGAAGCCAACCCCCTGATCCGCCCCGCTTATTTCCATACTGAAAAAACATCCGGTTTTTCGTTGTATATGGCTGAATTCGTATTATCTTAACAGTTAACACGGTAAATTTGGTCGTTTATCCGCCACGATGGCGGGCAAAGAGGCAAGACCCTTAAAAAGGCAAGACTCTCAAAAAAGGGCAGGCCCTTGAATAAGACTCTTAAAGAGGAAAGACTCTCTTGAACCAATTCGGCAAAAATCTCGCTCTGTGGATCGTCATCGGGCTGTTCCTGGTGTTTCTGACCCGCGTGTTTCAAGAACCGGTGCCCATGCAGGGGCCGAATACCAAGCCGTTCTCGGATTTCATGGCCCTGGTGCAAGATGGCGCGGTCACCGATGCCACGATTCGCGGCAACGTCGTTTCTTTCCATCTGAAAGACGTCTCGATGCTGCTGGCGACCTATTTGCCGGAAAACAGCAATGTCGTCGACAAGCTGCTGGCCAAGAACATCAAGGTCAATGTGCTGCCCGACGAGAGCAACGCGCCGACTTTGTGGGGCCTGCTACTGTCATGGTTCCCGATGTTCCTTTTGATCGGGGTATGGATTTTCTTCATGCGCCAGATGCAGGCGGGCAGCGGCAAGGCGCTGGGCTTCGGCAAGAGCCGCGCCCGGCTGCTGACCGAAAAAACCGGCCGCGTGACCTTTGAAGACGTGGCGGGCATCGACGAGGCCAAGCAGGAATTGCAGGAAGTCGTCGAGTTCCTGAAAGACCCGCAGAAATTCCAGCGCCTCGGCGGCAAGATTCCCAAGGGCGTGCTGCTGGTCGGCCCGCCGGGCACCGGCAAGACCTTGGTGGCGCGCGCGGTGGCGGGCGAAGCCAATGTGCCGTTCTTCACCATTTCCGGCTCCGATTTCGTGGAAATGTTCGTCGGCGTCGGTGCGAGCCGCGTGCGCGACATGTTCGAGCAAGCCAAGAAACATGCGCCCTGCATCGTCTTCATCGACGAAATCGACGCCGTGGGACGGCATCGCGGCGCGGGCCTCGGCGGCGGCAATGACGAGCGCGAACAGACGCTCAATCAGCTGCTGGTCGAGATGGACGGATTCGAGGCGAATGAGGGCGTGATCCTGATCGCGGCCACCAACCGCCCCGACGTGCTCGATCCGGCGCTGCTGCGTCCCGGCCGATTCGACCGGCAAGTGGTGGTGCCCAATCCCGACATTCTCGGGCGCGAGAAAATTCTCAAAGTGCATATGCGCAAGGTTCCGCTTGCTCCGGACGTCAATGCCAAGGTCATCGCCCGCGGCACGCCCGGCTTTTCAGGCGCCGACCTCGCCAATCTGGTGAACGAGGCGGCGCTGATGGCCGCCCGCGCCAACAGGAATAATGTCGGCATGGCGGAGTTCGAATCCGCCAAGGACAAGGTCATGATGGGCGCCGAGCGCAAATCCATGGTCATGACCGAGAAGGAAAAGGAGCTGACCGCCTATCACGAAGCCGGTCATGCGCTGGTGGGGCTGAACGTGCCGCAGCACGATCCGCTGCATAAGGTCACGATCATTCCGCGCGGCCGGGCGCTGGGCGTCACCATGTCGCTGCCGGAGCGCGACAAATACGGCTATACGCGGCAGGAAATGGAATCGAGGATCGCGATGATGTTCGGCGGGCGTCTTGCCGAAGAAATGATCTTCGGGCCCGAGAACGTCACCACCGGCGCCAGCAGCGACATTCAGCAGGCGACCAGCATGGCGCGGCGCATGGTGACCGAATTCGGCATGTCGGATAAGCTGGGCCGCGTGCGCTATAGCGCCAACGAGCAGGAAGTCTTCCTCGGCCATTCGGTGACGCAGCAAAAGAACATCTCCGAGGCGACGTCCGAAATCATCGACACCGAAATCCGCCGTCTGATCGAAGAGGGCGAAGTCAAGGCGCGGGCGATCCTGACCGAGCACATGGCCGATTTGCACAAGATCGCCAAGGCGCTGCTCGAATATGAGACGCTGAGCGGCGACGAAGTCAGGGCGCTGCTGCGCGGCGAGCCGATCAGGCGCGACGACTCCGGCGAGCCGCCGGTCGTGAAGGCGCCGCCGCCCGCGGCGAAAAAGGCATCCGTCCCGATAAGCCATGCGGGGGACGTGCATGTCCCTCCCGGCACCTTGCCGCAAGGGACGTAGCAAGGCCGCTATTATCGCTGCTTAAATTAGACGCGGGGGGAAGCTATTCCTGCCGGTCCCGCATCACGCTCGGCATCATGGTCGCGCCCGGCGCCGTAGGCGGCGCTCCCAAAGACGGGCTGGGGGGGGCGGCTGACGGCGCGAGCATCGGCGGCGCGGCGTCCGCGCTCAGATTTTTCCTGAGCAAGGTAATGGAAATGCGCCGGTTCTTCGGAGATTTCGGATCGCTTTTGTCCATGGCGTCGCGGTCGGCCATGCCGATGACCCGCGCGATACGGCTGCCCGCGACGCCGGCATCCATCAATTCCTGGCGGCTGACATTGGCGCGCTCCGCGGAAAGCGTCCAGTTGTCGCGCCGCGATCCGGTGGGGAAAGGCGTGCCGTCGGTGTGCCCCGCGATGCTGACCTCATTGGGAAGCCGTGCGAGCACCCTGCCGATCAAGCCGAGCAGCTGGCGGCTTTTTTCATAGAGGATGGTGCTGCCCGACGGGAACATCGAGTAATTGTCCTTATCCACGATCTGAATCCTCAGACCTTCCGGCGTATGGTCGATCATGATCTGGTCGGCGAATTCGCTGAGCAGGGCATTGCCCTTGATCGCCGATTTGAGCTCCTGCTCGGCTTCCTGGAACCGCGCATTGTCGATGGCTTCCTGCTTGGCGCGGGCGGCTTCCTCGGCGCCGGGGGTTTTCTTCTTGCCCGCCCCGCCGCCGATTTTGTCGTCCTTGCCGCCGCCGTGATCGCTGCCGCCGACGGTATCCTCGTCGCCCTGCTCGCCCTGGCCCACGCTGGGGATGGTGCGCTCGTCGAAAGTCGGGGGCGTGTTCTGCGAAATCATCGCGCCCGGCGCGGTGATCGTCTGGCCGCCCATCATGCCGCCCGCGCCGGATTCCGAGCGCGCGATGCTGGCGGGGGTGAAATAATCGGCGATGCCGTGCCGCTGCTCGTCCGTCGTGACATTGAGCAGCCAGAGCAGCAGAAAGAACGCCATCATCGCCGTCACGAAGTCGGCATAGGCGACTTTCCACGCGCCGCCATGATGGGCCGCTTCGCCGCCTTTCTTCTTGCGGCGGATGATGATGATGGGAGCGTCGGCCATTTAGACCTCCTATCCCGGCGCGGCCAGCTGCGCCGTCGCTTCTTCAACTTCGGTGAAGCTGGGGCGGGTGTCCGACAGCAGGGTCTTGCGCGCGTATTCGATGGAGATGGACGGCGCATAGCCGTGCAGATGGCCGAGCAGGCCGATTTTCAGGCATTGCAGGTATTTGGATTCCTCCTCGAACCGGGCTTTCAGCGAACTGGCGATCGGCCCGACGAACCCATAGGCGATCCAGACGCCGAGGAAGGTTCCGACCAGCGCGCCGCCGATCAGCCGTCCGAGGACTTCCGGCGGCTCGGTGATCGCGCCCATCGTCTTGATGACGCCCAGCACCGCGGCGACGATGCCGATCGCGGGCAGGGCGTCGGCCAGGTTTTGCACCGCATGGGAAATTTCATGATCTTCGGAATGATGAACCTCGAGCTCCTCGTCCATCAGCGCCTCGAGCTCATAGGGCTTGTCGGCCCCGAGCGTCACCAGCCGCAGATAGTCGCAAAAGAAAATCGTCGCATGGTGGTCCTTCAAAAAGCCGGGGAATTGGGCGAACAGCGAGCTTTCCTCCGGCTTTTCGACATGCGCTTCGAGCGCCAGCATCCCCTTGGTGCGGGCGAGCTTGAAGGTCTGATACATCATGCTCAGAAGCTCGATATAGTTTTGCTTGCCGTATTTCGGCTTGGCGACCAGTTTTTTGAAGGATTTCAGCAAGCGCTTGAGCGCGATCGAGCGATTGCCGATGATCGTGGCGCAAAAGCCGGTGCCGCCGATGATGACGAATTCCAGCGGCGCGGCGCGGGCGATCACTTCCAGATGCCCCCCCATCAGGACATAGCCGCCGAAAGTGCTGAGAACGACGCCGACAACGCCGATGATGAATAACATGGGAGATCAACCGGCTGTTACGAAGAACGGCGCATGGCGGCCGCCACATTCGGCCTGACGCCCCTTCCTGCACCTTGCCAAAACAGGGTTAAGGAGGGTTTAACGGGGGCCATTTATGCTTAAGATTCGGGGGACGGAAAGCGCTATCATGCAATTTTGTTGCGCGCCGTGCCGGGCTCTGGCACCACTGCGGCATGACGTTATCGCCATCCGATAGTATCGCATTTCGCCGCATGCTGGGACATTTCACGACCGGCATCACGGTCGCGACCTGCCGCCGCAAGGACGGTAGCCCGGCGGGCGTCACGATCAATTCTTTTACGTCGGTATCGCTTAACCCGGCCTTAATCCTGTTTTGCCTTGGCCATGCGACGCGGGTTTACGGAGATTTCATCGCCGCCGAGCAGTTCGCCATCAGCATCCTGGCCGAGCCGCAGGAGCCGCTGGCCCGGCATTTCTCCGGCCCGAACGCGGATGATTGGAGCCGCATCGGCGTTCCTGCACAATCGGGAGACGGCCCTCCCGTTCTCGCCGATTCCCTGGGCTGGCTTTCCTGCCGCCGCCATGCGATCCATCCCGGCGGCGATCATGCCATCATCGTCGGCAGGGTGACGGCTCTTGGCCAGCCTCACGAAGCCGATCCGCTGCTCTATTTCCGCAGTCAGTACCGGCGGCTTTAGGGAAGCAATATCAGGCGTCCGCGATTGCTCGCCGCCAACTGCTCGCGCGTGCCCCCGATTGTCACATACTGCCCGCTGTTCCATAACGGCGCGAGGTCGCCGTAGAAAGACGACAACGGATGGCCGGATTGACCCGTGGCGATCATGAAACGCGAATTGCCGGGATCGGCAAGATCATAGATCGCGCGAAATCCCGCGCCGTGGGTTTTGGCGAACGGATGGGCTTCGCCCTCGTCGCCGTCATTGCCGCCGCGATTGACGGTATATTGTCCGCCCCCGCTGCGAAGATCGAAGCCGAAAATGCGGTCGAAGCCCGGCAAATGACGCAAGACCTTGTTTTCGAGCGGCGCGGCATGCTCGTCGCCCCAGCGCCAGCGGTCGATGGAGCCGCCATGGCGCTCCGTCAGTTCTTTCAGGGTCCGCTGAAAGGCATCCTTCACCTGCGCCATGCAGTCGCGGCTCTTTTCCGAGGGCAGGCGCTCGCACCATCCGTCGGAATTGCCGAGAATCCCGGCCAGAACCTGCGCGTTATAAGGGCCCATCTTGCCGCCTTTGTCGCCGAAGGCGGGACGAACCATGACGTCATGCAGTCTCATGGCCCACCACTCGAAGATCAGCGGCTCCGGCTTGTCCGCGTCCATGGTGAAATCCCATCCGCGCAGACGTTCGAGAGCTTCCCGCTCCAATGGCGTCTCGGGCTGCAGTTTCAGAAAAAAGCGCATCAGTGCCGCGGCGGCCAGGGATGT
Source organism: Alphaproteobacteria bacterium (assembly GCA_037200005.1). Lineage (NCBI taxonomy): Bacteria > Pseudomonadati > Pseudomonadota > Alphaproteobacteria > Alphaproteobacteria bacterium. Next base: position 548,729 of record JBBCGY010000001.1, read on the forward strand.
CACATCGCGCTGCATGGACGCGAAATCCTCCGCCGTGAATTTATCCTTGGCGTGCAGCATCTGCTCGATGCGCGCCGCCCGGTAGGGCGTTTCCCATTCCCGGCCGAACCAGTATGAATTCCGTCCCACGACGGCATTGTTGCCGTTGAAGATCGTGCCGCCAGCGGGATCGTAAAGCTGCGGGGCGGAGGCGAAAGGCACCATGCCGCGCCAATCGTATTTGCCTTCCGCGCCCGGCACGGGATAGCGCCCATTGCCTTCCTTGCGCACCGGCACTTTTCCCGCCGCCGTGAATCCGATATGCCCGTCGCGGTCGGCATAAACGATATTCTGCGGCGGCGCTTGAAAGAGCTTGAGGGCGTTCTGGAAGTCGTCCCAATTCCGCGCCATGTTCATCCGCTGCAGCGCTTCCGGAGTCGTATCGTTCTCCTCCAGCGCGGTGAAGGCAAAGGCGATGACCTGATTTTTGTCCTTCAGGATCGCCGCCGCGCTTTCATCGGCGTCGGAAATCACCGGCCCATGGCGCGTCGCCCGCACGGTCATGACGGCATCGGGCTCGCCCTTGACCTTGATCGTCTCGGCGCGGACGGAAAACTTTTTGCCGCCGTCCGGCGTCAGATAGGATTCGGCGTCATCGGGATCGACGGTTTCGACGAACATATCCTGCACGTCGCTGTTGGTCGTGGTAAAGCCCCAGGCAATATGACCGTTCTGGCCCAGCAGCACGCCCGGCAGCCCCGGCACCGTCGCGCCGGTCAAAACCATGTCGGGCGCCGTGATGCTGGCGAGATACCAGAGAATCGGGGCTTCGAGTTCCAGGTGCGGATCGTTGGCGAGCAGGGGCTTTCCGGTGGCGCTGCGCGCGCCCGAAACGACCCACTCGTTGGATGCGCCGCGCCCCTGCACCGGCCAGGATTCGGCAAGAAGATCGTATGCTTTGCCTAACGCGGGATCGAGCGCGCCGTCTTTTTCGGATTTGGGCATCGGGGTTTGAAGCGGCGCGCCGGGCGCGGCATCATCCGGTTCGGGAACGGCGTCCGTTCCCGGCGGCGGCGCGAGCGGCATGAATTTCGGATTGACGGTAATGGGCGCGTTCGCCGGATAGGCCGGATAGAGGCGCTCGACCGTTTCGGCGGAACTCGCCGAGGCCAGCGAAGCGCGGCGCAATTCCGCTCGCATATTGGCGCTCAGGCGCAGCGCCATCAGCTTGCCCCAGACGACGCTGTCTGCGGGCCGCCAAGGCTCCGGCTTGATGCCGAGCATCTGGAATTCGAGCGGCAGGCGATCGCGGTGCGTTTCAAGCCAGGCATTCACGCCCTCGGCATAGGCGTGGAATAAATTCTGCGTTGGCGGCGGCAGATTCGCGAAGCTGCTTTCCGCCAGACGATAAAGATCCAAAGTGCGCAGAAAACGGTCGGTCGGCAGCATGGATTTGCCGATTGCCTCGGAAAGCCGCCCTTGTCCGGCGCGCCGGTTCATTTCCATGGAAAAAAAACGGTCGGAGGCATGGACATAACCCAGCGCCCGCATCGCGTCTTCGCGGCTTGCGGCAAAGATATGCGGAATGCCGTGGTCGTCGCGGAATATCTCGGTCTTGGCGGTAAGACCGGCCAGCTGCGCTTCGCCGCTCAGATCGGGCAGCGACCGCGACCAATAGATATAGGCTCCCGCCAGCGTGACGCCGATCACGGTCAGAATCGTCAAAGTCAGTCCCTTGGCGATAAGCGCAAGCCATGCGCGCACGGTTTTCTTTTGCCGAGGCTTCTTTTGCTGGGGTTCGATCATGAGATGACGGATATTTCCTTATCGGAAGAAGGACGACTATAATAGCTTACCGCGAACAATTGCCCATAGCCATATCATGAAAATCATGCAGCAAAAATTCCTTTCCGGCCTCAATCCCTACGGTTTTCACCGCCTGTCTTATTATGAATGGGGACAAAAGGACGCGGCGCGCACTATTGTTTGCGTTCACGGTTTGACGCGCAACGCCCATGATTTCGATCGTCTCGCCGAGGCGCTTTCCGATAAGGCGCGGGTCATAAGCCTGGATGTCGCTGGGCGCGGCGACAGCGACCGGCTGCCCAACCCCGCGCTTTACAGCGCGCCGCAATACCTCGCCGATATCAACGCGCTTATCGCGCGGCTCGACTGTAAAGAGGTGGATTGGATCGGCATTTCGATGGGCGGGCTGCTCGGCATCCAGCTTGCCTCCATGTCGAATACGCCGGTCAAGCGCCTGGCTCTGATCGATATCGGGCCGTTCGTGACTTTAGCTGCCAAGGACGCCATCACGGCCTCCTTGGCCAATCACCCGGCGGCTTTTCCCGATTTCGACGCCGCCGCGGCTTATGTGCGCAACCGGCTTGTCACCATGGGCGTCGGTCCCTGCGCGGACGAGGACTATGCCGAGATGGCGCGGCATACCATCGCGCCCGCGCCGCAGGGCGGGTATATGCTGAAATACGATCCCGGCATCGCCGTCAATTTCGCCTCCATCGACAAGGATATTGATTTGTGGCCGGTCTATGACCGGATCGCCTGTCCCACGCTGGCGCTGCGCGGCGGAAATTCCGGCGTGCTGACGGCGGCGACCGCCGAGGGCATGACCAAGCGCGGGCCGCGCGCGAAGCTGGTCACGATTCCCGGCGTCGGGCATTATCCGGCGCTGCGGGACGGCGGGCAGATCGAAATCGTGCGCGATTTCTTAGGGCTTTGAGCCGGCGCAATTCCCATCGGCGAACAGCGCGCTCGAGCCGCAAGGCGAAGCCCACAGCGCCATCACGTCGTCGCCGACGCCATGCACCATCATGAGCTTGTGGGTCTTGCGCTCGGCATCGAACAGGCTTTGCAGATAGCGGTCGTAATTGACCGCGCGCGCCTTGGCGCTTTCGCCCTGCAGCTTGGCGGCGCAGTTCGTGTCGGAAGCGCTGGCGTCGTTATCGCCGACGAGATAGACGACATTGCGGGTCAGATAGCTCTGGCGCGCCACGTTGGCCGCCGTCCAGCGTCCATAGGGATTCAGCGTCCCTATGCCGTAGGGATAGTTATGATAATCGGGACAGTCTTTGGCATCGGGCGGGGTGAAGGCTTCGCTCTTGGGTTTCGGCCGCGCCGCGGTCAGATACGCGTAGCTTTGCGCGCCGCCGATGACGAAGCGCAGCGCTATTTTCTTTTCCGCCGCGAGCAGATCGGCGGCGTGGCCGAGCAGCGCGTAACGCTGAGCCATGTCGCCGCCGCGTCCGTAACCGGCGATGACGATATCCTTGATCGCCGGGAAAAATTTCGAATCGGCAAGATAAAGCAATAATATGTCGAGCGCCGTAAAGCTGCTGACGCCCTTTTTGTTTCCGGGGGCAATCTCGCTTTCGCCGCCGAACTGCCATGTTTCCGGATTCCAGTGAGCGACGCCCTTTTCCGGCGCGCTTATAATGCTGGAAAAGACCGGCAGATCGAGCGGGGACGGGAACACCGGCGCGAAAATGATCGTCGGCGCGTCCGCGCTGCTGGCGGAAAGCCCGGCGATGGTCTTCAGCCGCTCAAGGCCATCTTCCGCATTGCGGTCGGCGCCGTGAATCAGGATCACCGCCCGCGTGACATGGGTATGATCCCCTGCGAGCGGGCGGCTGGTCATCAGCGGCCACAAGACCGGCGCCGCTCCGGGGTCGTCGGCGACGGCCAGCAAGGGCAGGAACTGGTATTTGGCCGCCGTGGATACGGCGGCGGTCTGATTGGGCGTTAAAGGAGCCGCGCCGCTTCCGCCGCTCAGCGGTATCCCCGGACTCTCGGGGACGACGACCCGGTCCGCCAGCGCCGGGGATGCTGAAAGGAAAAGAATGCCTATGAAAAGGAGGCAATAACGCACATGGTTCGGCATGGGGAGTCTTCTGAAAAGAGAGCGTCGCCCGCGCTTGCGGGAGGGATTGGAGAAAGAGTAGGTTGCCATACCCCACTCTTGGCTTCCGGCAGCTTATGACAGAATCTGGTTTATTGAAAGTCGCAGTTTTGGTCGATCTGCTGCGCTCGGCAGAGGCGGGCGGCCATGTCAAAGGCTGGGAAAGACTGGCCGCCGTCGCCGCACGGCTCGATTTGCCGCTCCAGCTTACGGTTTACTTTTCCGGCGAAAGGAAGATCGAAATCCTGTCGCCCAAGGTCAGAATCAAGCAATTGCCGCAGGTTTTCTCGACGGCAAAATTGAAATTCCTGCCCTATCTGCCCGACCATACCGATCTCGCGCCGTGGCATCCCGCCCTGGCCTTCGATCTGCCGCAATATGACGCCGTTCATACGACCGACGCCTATTTCGCCTTCACCCGCACGGCGGAGCGCATGAAGCGCACCGGTTTCGCCATGACGCATTCCTTCCACACCGACCAGCCGAGCTATGCGCGGATTTTTACCGCGAAAGCCATTCGCGACATTTTCGGCAAGGGCGCGATCGCCCGCCTGCTGATCGACAAGTGGAAATTACCCGAGCGCAAAGCGGCGCAAATGGAGCGCCAGCGCGACCGGCATCTCGGGCAGTGCGAGATCGCGCTGGCGACGAGGCCTTTGGACCGCGCCGTAGCCGAGCGCGCGATCGGCCCGCAACGAGTCCGCCATCTGCGGCTTGGCGCGGACAAGGCCGTGTTCAATCCGGGGCGCGGCGACCGGGCGAAGATCATGGCGCGATATCAAATACCCGAAGGCAGGATCATCATCGTCTTCGTTGGGCGCATGGATGAGGGGAAAAATATATACACGCTGATCGCCGCGCTCGAGGAGCTGATCGCGGCGGGATTGCCGTTGCATCTGGTCACGGCGGGAATCGGCCCGGCGGAAAAAGATGTGCGCGAACGCTTGTCCGGCCATGCGACGGTTCCAGGATTCATCAAGCCCGACGAGCTTGCCGAGCTTTATGCCAGCGCCGATGTCATGGCGCTGGCGTCCGAGGTGGAAATCCGCAGCATGGCGATGGTGGAAAGTTTAGCATCGGGACTGCCGGTGCTGGTCGCGGCCAAAAGCGGTCTCGATAAACTGTTCGCCCCGACGCAAGCAATCCGCACCGTCACCGGCGGCGCGGATGCCTGGGCGGCGGCGCTGCGGGAATTCGCGACGACCGGCCTGCGCGAAATCATGCAAGCGGCGGCGCGGGATTACGGCGCCGCCCATATCGCAAGCTGGGAACAGGTGCTGGCCGAGGATTTGTTTCCGGCGTGGCGGGACGCGGCGCGAAGGCGTTAACCATAATATCCGCTTTTAGTTGCCGTAGATGGGAGGCTATAGTCGCCGCGGTTCGGATTCAAAATAGCGATTTAAGGAGTCGGATATGGGCGATTCATCGAATTTCCATGAGGCGGCGCTTCGTTCCTTCAGGCATGGCATGCCGGAAGATAACTATGATGACGAGTCCAGCTATCCGGATTATGAAAAAATCCGGGAAAAACTAGAGCAGCGCAAAGCGAAGAATGCCGCGCTCGTTCCCGTGCTCCGGCATCAGGCGAAACAGCAAGGCCGGATGCACGATTATGCGGGCCTGAGCGAAACCGCCAAACAAATGAGCGCGTTGATATGGAGAGGCAAGCGGCGCGAGCTTGTCGCCGATTTCGTCAACGCCGCCGCCATCCTGACGGCTGATCCCGCTTATGCCGAACAGGGCCTGCGAAGTTTGCTTAACGCCGCGGGACGCGTGCCGGAAAAAGGCGAAATAAACAAACGCCGTCAGATCAAGAAGCGGGCGGTGCTGGCCGTCCTTGCCCATCACGGCGATGTCGCGGATGTCGGAAATCGAATCGAAATTATCGAGCGCGCCATACCGCAGGCCTTGGCTAGCGGCGAACCGGCCCTAGGCCACCAATTGGCGGAAAAGCTGTTCGATCATATTGAACTCACCTTCAATTGTTATGACAGATCCGGGCGGCTCGAGAGCGTGATCGGCGGCGCCCGGCCAGGTTCGGCCCTGCATACGGATTCGATTCTGAAGCTTCTTGATACCGTCAATCAATTCGACGTGGCTGGCGGCCAGCCGTCGATAAAAAAAATGAAGCTGTATAGTATCGAATTCGCCAAAAATCACGCCTTGCCCGGCAGTCATGCCGCGCGATGCGCCGAAGCGGCTTTGACGGCGGCGATGGAACCCGCGAAACCGTCTTCAAGGCACAGCCCAAGTTCCGCGCCGGATTGGAAGTTGGATTAAGCCGCCTTGGCGCGCCGCTTCGCCATCATCCATTTTCCCTCGATGCTCTGCCAGACGATCAGGCCGGGCACATAGATGATGACGTCGCGGCAGCGGCGTATCAGCGCCAGCGCCAGCGCCATATCGGGCGGCAAACCCAGCATCGCGCCGAAGAACAGGAACGCGCCCTCCTGCGCGCCAAGCGCGGCGGGAACCACGAACGCCGCCGTGCTGGCAAGCTGCACCATCGCCTCGACGATCACGCAATCGACGACGGAAAGCGGGTGGCCGAGGAAATACAGCGAAATCCAGATTCCGCCCGCGCCCGCGAACCATGACGCCATCATCCACGCTCCGCATGCCAGAACGCGGCCATGGCGGCGATACATCGTCGAAATCGCCCGGTCGAGCCGCGCGCTGTGCGCCACAATATGCTGCAGCTTTTCGCCCGCGAGCAGGCGCGTCAGCCGCGCCAGCACGCGGAAAAATCCGATTTTCTGCACCACGGCCAGAACGACGATGACAGGCGTCGTGGCGATCGCGCCAATGACGAGGCGCTGCATGACATCCGCCTGGGTATCGCGCAAGGCGAGCAAGGCGATTCCGGTCATCACCAGCGCGAAAACCGTCGCCACCGAAACCGTCGTTTCCACCACGAGGCCCGCGATCACGGGCGCGCGCCGCCAGCCGAATTTGATCATGACCCGCGCCGCCGCCACTTCGCCGCCGATGCGGGCCACCGGCAGCAGGTTATTCACCGACGCCCTGATCCATTGCGCCAGGAACATGAAGCCGAATGTGGGCCGGTTTTGTCCCGGCCATAGCAGCCGCCAGCCCACGACCGACATCGCCATCGGGCCGAGGTGAAACAGGCTCGCCCACACGATTCCCCATCCGGCGGCGGCGAACGCGGCCAGCACCTGGTCATAGCCCTGCCAGACGATCAGGCCGATGGCGGCGGCGAGGCCCAGCAGGCCGAAGAAGGCGGCGGCGCGGATCATATCAGCCCGCCCATGCCGAACGGATGACGTCCAATGCTTTTTTGTGCAGAGCCGGATCGCCGGAAGCCAGGACATAGCCGGAGCTTTCCATGCCGAGCGGCTCGCCGTTCCAGCCGGTGATTGCGCCGCCCGCCGCCGTGATCACCGGAACCAGCGCGGCGAAATCATGCAGTTTCATCTGCGCTTCCATGATGAGATCGATATGCCCGGACGCGAGCAGCCCATAAGCATAGGCGTCGCCGCCATAGAGAGCATGTTTCACCCGCGCGGTCAGCGCGCGATGGGGCGCGTCGTCCTTGCCCGCGAACATAAGAGGCGTCGTGGCGTTGAACCAGGCATCGGCCAGATCGGCGCAGACCCGCGTGGCGGCCCTCGCGCCGTTGAAAGTCGTGGGATGTCCCGCGCCGCCGATCCAGCGTTCGCGCAGCACCGGCTGGTCGATGATTCCGAGAACCGGAACGCCGCGATGCAGCAGCGCGATGAGGGTCGCGAACATCGGCTTGCCGGTCACGAATGCCTTGGTGCCGTCGATGGGGTCGATGATCCAGAGATATTCGGAATCAAGATTCTGCCGCCCCATTTCTTCGCCCCAGATTCCGTCATGGGGGCGCTCGGCGGCAAGAATGTCGCGAATCGCATGCTCGCCTGCGCGATCCGCCGCCGTCACCGGCGTGGCGTCGCTTTTATCCTCGGCGATGCCGTGAACGCGGAAATAGGGCCGGATCGCCGCGCCACTGGCGTCCGCGAGACGATGCACGAGCGCGATCAGTTCAGGCGGAACATCGGGGACGGTCACTGGCCCGCCGGAGCAGCCGGAAGCGGCGCGGGATTGTCGGCCAGCGTCCGCAGCCAGGCGATCAGGTTGGCGCGGTCTTTGGTATTCGTTACGCCGGCAAAGGCCATCTTGGTACCCTTGATATAGCCTCGCGGGCTGAACAGGAAATGGTTCAGCTCCTCGTAATCCCATGTCTTGTCGTGCATGGATTTCATGGCCTCGGAATAGCCGCCGAAATCTTCCTTATGAGCGTGAACATTGCCGACGATGCCCCACAGATTGGGGCCGACCTTGTTCGCGCCGTCTTTCTCGAAACTGTGGCAGGTGACGCAGACGCGCGACAATTTCTGTCCCGCCGCCGCGTCGGCTCCGGCCAGAAGCGCCTCGATAGGGTCGGGCGCCGCCGTGACCGCCGCCGTCACCGCCTGCGCGGGAGCCGTGCCTTCGACGATATAAGCGGGCTTTTCCGGAATTTCCGGCTCCATCAGTTCCCGCGCCACGAAGCCCGAGAGTGCCGCGACCAGCATCGCCAGCAGAATCGCGCCGAAAATCTTATTCCCCTCGAAACCCATTTGCTTTGCCCCTGAAAGACTTAAGCGGGAAAATAAGCCGTCAGAGTGGCTTTGTCGAGAGTCATTGCCAAAAGCCGGGCAGGAGTGGTTTATAGGAAACAGCGAGGATTAAACCCATGGCAAAAAACAAAATCATCGCCTTCGGCGGCACGGCGGGGGCCTATTCCGATATCGCCTGCCGGGCGCTGTTCCCGGATGACGAGACTTTGCCCTGCCTCGGCTTCGAGGAGGCGATGCGCGCGGTCGCCGAGGGGAAGGCCGACCGAGCCGTGATTCCGGTCGAGAACGCCATCGCCGGGCGCGTGGCCGACGTGCATCATCTGCTGCCTCGCGCGGGCCTGCATATCGTCGGCGAGCATTACCAGCCCATCGCGCATCACCTGTTCGCCGTCAAGGGCGCGGCGCTGGCGGGGATCAAGACCGTCAAAAGCCACGTCCAGGCGCTGTCGCAATGCCGGAATTTTATCCGCGAGCATGGCTATATCGCGACGGCGCAGGGCGATACGGCGGGCGCGGCGGCTTCGCTGGCCGCCTCGCAGGATAAAACCGTCGGCGTCATCGCCTCGGCATTGGCGGGGAAAATTCACGGGCTTGAAAGCCTGGCTTCCGACATCGCCGACATGAAGGGCAATACGACGCGCTTTCTGATTCTGGCGCGCGACGCCGAACCGGCTATCCCGTCGCAACCCTGCATCACCACGCTGGTCTTCCGCGTCCGCAGCATTCCGGCGGCTCTTTACAAGGCGCTGGGCGGCTTCGCCACCAATGGCGTCAATCTCACCAAGCTGGAGAGCTATCTCGTGGACGGCAATTTCAACGCCGCGCAATTCTATGCCGATTTCGAGGGCCATCCCGATTCCGCGCCGGTCAAGAACGCGCTCGAGGAACTGGCCTTCTATGCCGAGGAAGTGAAGATACTAGGGACGTATCCGGCGCATAAATTCCGCACCCCGGCATAGGAGGATTCCGGCATGAACGCCTTCAACCCGGAAACTTACCAATGGGCGCCATGCGTTCCGGAATTGCTGGTGAGCGACATAGGGGCGAGCCTCGACTTTTGGTGCGCCAAGCTTGGGTTTCACGTCGCCTATGACCGCCAGGAAAGCAAATTCGCCTATCTGGAAAGAGAGGGCACGCAGCTCATGCTATGCCAGCGCAACGGCATATGGGAAACCGGCGCGATGGATGCGCCTTACGGACGCGGCATCAATCTGCAAATTTTTACCAGCGGCCTTGCGCCGATTTTACTGGCACTCGAGGCCGCGAACTGGCCTTTTTACAAAGAGCCTTATGAAGTCTGGCGCAAGACCGGGAATGGAGAATCCGGAACCAGGGAATTTCTGGTGCAGGATCCAGACGGTTATCTGGCGCGTCTTACGGAAAACCTGGGATTCAGATAGCGCCTGACCCAATGCCGCCGTCAATTCCGGCAATATCCGTCCCCTGGCCTATTCCTGGAATGTAAAACGCGCTACGGCCTCGCCCTCATGGACGATATTCTCCGTAAACATGGCCAGCGGCCTGACCCAATATCCGTGATCGCCATATAAGGCTTGGTAAAATACCAATGCTTCAAGCGTCTCGCTATGTTTGCCGATACCGACAACACGGTAGAGATTGCCTTTGTAATGCCGGTAAATGCCTTGTTTGATCATGTAACCCTCTCCGCCTCGATACGCATAATCATCTTGCGCCCTACTTGAAAACGACCATAGGGATCGCGACGAAGAAAATTGCCGTGCCGATTAGTTTGAAGCGAGTGATTTTTTCCTGAAAGAAAACCCGCCCGCCGATAATAGAAATTGTCTGATAGCCGGCCCGCTTGACCATTTCCATGATGCCGACGGGCATGAGGGTCAGCGCGATAAGCTGGATGATATAGCCCGCGCCGCGCAGCGATCCCGATATCAGGATGACGCCGGCATGCCTCGGCTTCAGGCGCAGTTCGTGAAGTCTTTTCTGCCACCAGATCAGCAGAAAGCTCGGCGGAATCATGGCGGCGTAAATCACGATGCAATGAAGCTGCGGCGATGCCGCCTGCGAGGCCAGTTTATCGAAGGGCGAGGCGATCGCCCAGCCCAGCGCCGCCAGCAGCGAAAGCCAGCCGCCCTTGCTTTTGAAGAAAGCGAAAAAATCATGCCGCTCCTTCGGGTGGTTTCTGGGCGGCACATACATGACGGCGAGGCCGATAAACGACAGGACGATGCCGCTCCATTGCATCCGGCTTAGCTCTTCGCCCAGCTCGAAACGGGCGACGAGCGCGGCGAAAAGCGGCACCAGTCCCATCGCGGAGCCGGCCAGGGAAATCGGCGAAATCCTGATCGACGTCAGATAGCACACATTGGCGATGACATTGACGACCGCCGAAACGGCGAACGGATAGTAATAAGCGGCGGTGAAATGGCTGTCGGGTTTCACCGTAAACCAGATGATTCCCACCAGCATGCAGGGGATCATGAAAACGAACATCACGGTGGCGGGCGAGGCGTATTCGGAAGCTTTTTTGCCGACCAGAGAGCTTGCCCCGAAACCCAGGCTGGCGGTGGAAGCCGCGAGCATGGCGGCCGGGCTGATGCTCAAAAAATCCATGACGCGTCCCGGCAAGATTATGAACGGCTTCTAAAGCGCCGCCGTCAATTCCGGCAAAATCTGGAACAAATCGCCGACGAGGCCGTAATCCGCGATCTGGAAGATCGGCGCGTCGGGGTCTTTGTTGATCGCGACGATGACCTTGGCGTTGCTCATGCCCGCGAGATGCTGGATCGCGCCCGATATGCCGATGGCGATGTAAAGCTCCGGCGCGACCATCTTGCCGGTCTGGCCGACCTGGTAATCGTTCGGCACATAGCCCGCATCGACGGCGGCGCGCGACGCGCCGACGGCGGCGCCCAATTTATCCGCCAGCGCCTCGATCAATTTGAAATTTTCCGCGCTGCCCAATCCGCGTCCGCCCGACACCACGATCTTCGCCGCCGTCAGTTCCGGGCGCGAGGATTGCGAAAGCTCGTGCGAGACGAAGCGGCTGCCGTTGGCCGTAACGGCGGCGGGCACGATGGCCGTGACCGTGGCGCTGCCGCCTTCCGCCGCGACGCCGGGGAAGGCCGTGCCGCGCACGGTGATGATTTTCAGCGCGTCGGAGGATTGCACCGTGGCGATGGCGTTGCCCGCATAGATCGGCCGCACGAAAATGTCGGCGCTTTCGATGCCGATGATGTCGGAGATTTGCGCCACGTCGCACAAAGCCGCGACGCGCGGCAGCAGATTCTTGCCGAACGATGTCGCGGCGGCGATGACATGCGAGAAGCCCTTCGCCTGCTCAGCGACCAGAGGCGCGAGCGTTTCGGCGAGGCCGTGCGCGTAAATCCCGGCGTCGGCGGCCAGCACTTCGGCGATACCCGCGACCTTCGCCGCCTGTTTGGCGACTTCGCCGCTGCCATGGCCCGCGACCAGCATCGCCATTGGAAAACCAAGCTTCGCCCCCGCCGCGACCGCGTGCAACGTCGCCGGGTTCAGCGTCGCGTTGTCATGTTCGGCGATGATTAATGTGCGTGTCATATCACTCGCGCTTCGTTCTTGAGTTTATCGACCAGCGTCGCGACGTCCGGCACTTTGATGCCCGCCTTGCGCTTGGGCGGCTCGGTGACTTTCAGCACTTTCAGGCGCGGCGCGAGATCGACGCCGAGCTCCTCCGGCTTAACGATATCGAGCGGCTTTTTCTTCGCTTTCATGATGTTGGGCAGCGAGGCGTAGCGCGGCGTGTTGAGCCGCAGATCGGTCGTCACCAGCGCGGGCAGCGTGAGTTCCAGCGTCTCCAGCCCGCCGTCGATTTCCCGCACCACCGTCACTTTATCTCCGGCCATGTCCATCTTGGAGGCGAAGGTCGCCTGCGGCCAGCCGAGCAGCGCCGCGAGCATCTGGCCGGTCTGGTTGCAATCGTCGTCGATGGCCTGCTTGCCCATGATGATAAGTTGCGGCTGCTCGCGCTTCGCCACCGCAGCCAGGGCCTTGGCGACGCCCAAAGGCTGCGTCTCGCCCTCGAAGGGAATATAGATGCCCCGGTCGGCGCCGATTGCCATGGCGGTGCGCAGCATCTCGCCCGCCAGATGCGGGCCGACGGTGACGGCGATCACTTCCGACGCGATGCCTTTTTCCTTCAGCCGCGCGGCTTCCTCGACGGCGATTTCGTCGAACGGATTGATCGCCATTTTGACATTGGCCAGCTCGACCCCGCTTTGATCCGCCTTGACGCGGATTTTAACATAGGGATCGACGACTCGCTTGATCGGCACCAGAATCTTCATGCAGCCGGTTATGCCCGATGAACCGCCCGCCATGCAATCGCCGCGTTATAATTATCACGGTTTTTGGACGAGTGTGGCGGGAATGCCCTAAAACCCCAATCCCCACGCCTTGACCACGCTCGGCAGCTTATTGATCTCGGCCAGCACGTTTTCCGAAGGCGGCTGGTCGATGGCGATCAGCGACAGCGCGTCGCCGCCCGCCTGATTCCGGCCCAGGTTGAAATTGGCGATATTCACGCCCGCCTCGCCGAGCCGCGTGCCGAGCCGCCCGATGAAGCCCGGCTGGTCGCGGTTATGCACGAACAGCATATGCGCGGTCAGTTCGGCCTCGATCGGCACGGAATCGATGGCGACGACGCGCGGTTTTTCTCCGCCGAACAGGGTTCCGGCGACGGAGCGCCTGCCGCTCTCGCTGTCCACGATGACGCGGATCAAAGTCTGGTAATCGGCGGCTTGCTCGCGGCGGGTTTCGCTGACGGCGATGTTGCGCTCGCGCGCGATCACCGGCGCGTTGACCATGTTCACGCTGTCGAGCAGCGGCCGCATCAGTCCCATCAGAACGATTCCCGTCAGCGGCTTGACGTTCAGTCCCGCGACATGGCCCTCATATTCGATGGTGACCGCCTTGACGCCCGTCTCCACCGTTTGCCCCGCGAGGCTGCCAAGCAGCTCGGCGAGCTTCATATAGGGGCGCAGGCGCGGCGCGTCCTCCGCCGAGACCGACGGCATGTTGAGCGCGTTGACGACCGCGCCGGTCAGCAGGAAATCCGCCATCTGCTCCGCCACCTGCAGCGCGACATTCTCCTGCGCTTCGTTGGTCGACGCGCCGAGATGCGGCGTGCAGATCACCTTCTCGTTGCCGAAAAGAATGTTGGTTTTGGCCGGCTCTTCGGCGAACACGTCCAGCGCTGCGCCCGCGACCTGCCCGGAATCCAGCGCCGCTTTCAGGTCGGCCTCGACGACCAGCCCGCCGCGCGCGCAATTGATGACCCGCACGCCTTTCTTGCATTTCGCCAGCGCCGCCGCGTCGATGATGTTCTTGGTTTGCTCGGTCAGCGGCGTGTGCAGCGTGATGAAATCCGCGCGGCGCAAAAGTTCGTCCAGTTCAACTTTCTCGACGCCAAGCTGCTTCGCCCGCTCGGCGGAGAGGAACGGATCGAACGCCGCGACCTTCATCTTGAGGCCGAGCGCACGGTCGGCGACGATGGCGCCGATATTGCCGCAGCCGATGACGCCGAGCGTCTTGCCGTAAAGCTCCACGCCCATGAAGCGCGATTTCTCCCACTTTCCGGCATGGGTCGAAGCGCTGGCGGCGGGCAGGTCGCGGGCGAGCGCGAACATCATCGCGATGGCGTGTTCCGCCGTCGTGATGGAATTGCCGAACGGCGTGTTCATGACGACGACGCCGCGCGCGGTGGCGGCGGGAACGTCGACATTGTCGACGCCGATTCCGGCGCGCCCGACGACTTTGAGATTCTTGGCGGCGGCGAGAAGGTCTTTCGTCACCTTGGTCGATGAGCGGATCGCGAGGCCGTCATACTCGCCGATGATGGCGGCGATCTCGTCCGGCTTCAGGCCGGTTTTCTGGTCGACTTCGACGCCGCGCTCCTTGAAGATCGCGATGGCGGCGGGGCTGAGGGCGTCGCTGATAAGCACTTTGGGCATGATGGATTCCTTTAAGGGTGACGATGGAGAAGCCCTAGGCTTCCGGAAGGTTTGCGGGTGAAGCTTGTTTTAGTAATAAAGTTGCCGCGAGGCCCTGTTGTTTCATGGGTCGCAGTGAAATGGTCGGCGTCCAGAATGCTATATTTCGAGCGCCGACGGTTCGCGCCGTCGGTCGGCAAGCCACCCAGCACGCCATGATCTAGATCGAGGGTCTGGAACGGCTTGCCGGCATCGATGCCGTCGGCGAAGGAGCTGATGATGGCGTCGTTATGGCGTTCGATGTGGAAATGCCGGAAACAATTGTATTTCTTTCCGCTCGCGGCGACCCACACTCGCCCTTTTTCTTCATAATCATAACGGCTGTTGCCGCGCGGCGCATAGCGCGCCTCGCCTTCCACGACGGCAATGACGGCCGGTTGGCCCGCTTGCCTGATTTCGCGCTTATAGAGCCAATTGCCGCTCCATTGCGCGAAAATGCTATCGATGCCGTTCGTTGTCATGCGACCGCCGAAGATGGAGTCAGGCGATTGCGCTGGCGGACTTCGCCGCCGCATAGGCCCAGTCGAGCCATTGCGTCAGCGCTGCGACATCCGAAGCCTCGACCGTCGCCCCGCACCAGATGCGCAGATGCGGCGGCGCGTCGCGATGGCCGTTGATGTCATAGGCGGCTTTGGCTTTTTCCAAAAGATCGGCCATCGTCTTGCAAAGCGCCGCCCGCTGCTCCACCGACAAAGCCGGATCGGCGATCGTGATCGTCACCGAAGTCGGCGAGCGATATTTTGGATTCTCGGCCATGAAAGCGGCCCAGGGCGTGCGCGCGACCCAATCTTCCAGAACTTTATAATTCGCGCGCGTCCGCGTCTGCAGCGCCGCAGCGCCGCCGAGGCTCTCGGCCCATTTCAGCGCGTCGATCGCGTCCTCGACGCACAGCATCGAGGGCGTGTTGATGGTTTCGCCCTGGAAAATTCCGGCATTCAACTTGCCGTCCTTAGTCATGCGGAACAGTTTCGGCATCGGCCATGAAGGCTTGTGGCTTTCCAGCCGCGCGACCGCGCGCGGGCTGAGGATCAGCACGCCATGCTGCGCTTCGCCGCCGAGAACTTTTTGCCATGAGTAAGTGACGACATCGAGCTTCGACCAATCCATCGGCAGGGCGAAAATCGACGAAGTGGCGTCGCAGATCGTCAGGCCCTCGCGATCCACCGCGATCCAGTCCGCGTTCGGCACGCATACGCCGCTGGTCGTGCCGTTCCAGGTGAACACAATGTCATGGGCGGGATTCGCTTGCGCCAGATCGGGCAGTTGGCCGAAATCGGCGACGAAGCTGCGCGCGTCGGTCAGTTTCAATTGCTTGACGATATCCGTGACCCAGTCTTTGCCGAACACTTCCCAGGCGAACACGTCGACCGGGCGCGCGCCGAGCAGCGACCACAGCGCCATTTCGACCGCGCCGGTGTCGGAGGCGGCGACGATGCCGATCAGGTAATCGTCGGGCAGGCCGAGAATCTTCCGCGACAGGTTCAGCGCTTCCTGCAGCTTCGCCTTGCCCGGCTTCGAGCGGTGCGAGCGCGCGATGCAAGCGCCTTCAAGCGCGTTAACGCTCCAGCCCGGACGCTTGGCGCAGGGGCCGGAGGAGAAATTCGGGTTTTTTGGGCGGATAGACGGCTGCGGGGGAAGGGATTCGGCAACGACGGCGGCAGCTTGCTGCGTCATGATGATAACCTATATTCAAAACGATACGTTGGGGTATCGCGGCCCGCATCGAACATAGCGGGTTTGCGGAAGGAGTCAAATCGACAGGTTATAAACGCTAGCAGGCGCCGGGATATGTGTACCGCAGCCGCAAATGGCATCCTTCGTCATAGATCGGGTAAAGGCTCAGCTCCCTGGGCTCGTAAGGCTTAAGGACAAAGCGGTCGCCGCCGGAGGAGCACGCTTCGCCTTCCTGTTCGTCCCGGATCAGAAGGGTTTTTGCCCTGACTTCCAGCACCATATAGGCGTGTGTGGAGAGACTGACGTAATCGCCTTTTTCCAGATATTTGACATTCGCGCCTTTTCTTTCGGCCCAGCCGAATTCGCCGCCAGGCAGCGCAAGACGGAACCAATCGCCTTCGCGCGCGATAAATGTCTGATGAAAATGCACGTCGCCCCAATCAGGATCGTAATCGTCTGGCTTGAAATACTGCACGTGACTCAGCGGAGAAATATAGGCAGCGCTCAGGCCGTTAGCTGGAGCATAGACGACCATGATGGAGCCTGCCGGTTTGCCGCCCGGCGTTTCGCGCAGTTCAATCATTCGGGTTTGCGGCGCGAGTACGCGAGCGGCGCAGGCCGCTGAGAGCGCTTCCTTTTCGCATAATTTTCCGAATTGATTGCTGTTTTCCAGCCAGTTCATCGCGTCGGCGTCGTACAAGGCGACCAAGCCGAAAGGCGTCTTGATCGCGGCCCGGCAATCGGACTGCGCGGCCATGGCATAACCCGGCAAACCGAGAAGCAGACACATCATGATGATCCGGCGCATAATTCCTCCTATCCCAAAAATCCCGCCAGCGCATAAGCCGCCGCAGCCGCCAGCGCGCCGATGAGCGTCGTCTGCACGGCGGAACGGGCGATGCCCGCGCCGCTGAAATGCCCTTTCGCGCCGCCGAAAATCAGCAGCGCGATCAGCGTGACGCTCGCCGACCAGAGCAGCGCCGCGCTAATCTCGCCGGTCAGCATATAGGGCGTGAGCGGCACGAGGCCGCCCGCGATATACGCCGTGCCGATCGTCAGCGGGCTATGCAGCAACCGGCGCGGGTCAGGCTCCTCGAGGCCGAGCTCGAATCGCATCATGAAATCGACCCAGGCGCCCGGATTCCGGCGCAGCCCGTCCACGACCATCGTCGCGCCGCGGTCGTCGAGGCCGTATTGTTTCAGGATTCCCGCGACCTCGCGGGCTTCTTCTTCGGGAATGTCCTTGATTTCCTGCTGCTCGCGGGCGCGTTCGGCGGCGTAATGCTCGGCGTCGGTCTTGGCCGCGAGATAGCCGCCCAAAGCCATCGCAATCGCTCCGGCGGCGATTTCCGCGACGCCCGCCGTCACGATCAATCTGGTGGATGCGACCGCGCCGCTCAGCCCGGCGGCGAGCGCGAACGGCACCGTCAGCCCGTCCGACATGCCGATGACGAGATCGCGCAAGGTGGCGCTGGCGGCGGTGTGATGTTCGGAATGCTCGGCCATCAAGCCGCCTTCGCGATCACCGCGCATAATTCCTCGACCAGCGCGCGCACGAGTTTTTCGTCGTCGCCTTCGGCCATGACCCGGATCACCGGCTCGGTGCCGGAGCGGCGGATGAGAATCCGCCCATTGCCGTTCAGCCGCTTCTCCGCCGCCGCGATGGCTTGGGTGACGTGCGGCTGATCCAATATCGCGGCGGACGTGACGCGCACATTGCTCAAAATCTGCGGCAGCGGCGCGAAGGAATGCAACACCTCGCTGGCGGGCCGCCCCCGCTTCTTGATGACCGCCAGAACCTGAAGCGCCGCGATCAGCGCGTCGCCGGAGGTGGCGTAGTCGCTGAGCAGGATATGCCCCGACTGCTCGCCGCCGATATTGCAGCCGTCGCGGCGCATCGCCTCCAGCACATAGCGGTCGCCCACGGGCGTGCGGGAAAGGCCGATTTTTTGCGTCTGCAAGAACCGTTCGAGTCCGAGATTGGACATCACCGTCGCCACCACCGCGCCGCCGCGCAGCTTGCCGTCCCGCGCCCAGTCATGGGCGATGGCGGCCATGAGTTGATCGCCGTCGACCCGCTTGCCCTTTTCGTCCGCGACGATCAGCCGGTCGGCGTCCCCGTCCAGGGCGATGCCGATATCCGCGCCATGCAGCACGACGCTTTCCTGCATCAGCTGCGGAGCGGTCGCGCCGCATTGGGCGTTGATATTGATGCCGTCGGGCGCGACCGCCACCGGAATCACCTGCGCGCCCAGCTCCCACAGCACGGTCGGCGCGGTGCGATAGGCCGCGCCGTTCGCGCAATCGACGACAATCTTCAAGCCTTCGAGGCTTAATCCGCGCGGGAAGGTGCCCTTGACCCATTCGACATAACGTCCCAGCGCGTCGTCGAGGCGGCTGGCGCGTCCGAGATCGGCCGAGGCCGCCGGCTGCAATTTCTCCGGCGTCGCCATCAGCGTTTCGATCTTCGCCTCGAATTCGTCCGACAGCTTATAGCCGTCGGGGCCGAACAGCTTGATGCCGTTATCTTCATAGGGATTATGCGAGGCGGAAATCATGACGCCGAGATCGGCGCGCAGGCTGGTGGTCAGCATGGCGACCGCAGGCGTCGGCAGCGGGCCGAGCAGCACGACATCCATCCCCATGCTGACAAATCCCGCCGTCAGCGCGGGTTCGAGCAGATAGCCGGAAAGGCGCGTATCCTTGCCGATCACGACCCGGTTGCGGTGCGTGCCGCGCTGGAACAAGGCGGCGGCGGCCTGGGCCAGGCGCAGCATGGTCTCGGCGGTCATCGGCTCGCTGTTGGCCGCGCCGCGAATGCCGTCGGTGCCGAACAACCTTCTTTGATTTCCGTTTTCCGTCATCTTCCCTCTTTCATTTGTCTTCCGTTGTAGCCTCCGCGCGTCCCGCCGGCAACTTGACCCTGAAAAGCTGTATATCCTGCTGCGGCAAAGGCACCGGCACAAGCCAGCGAGGATGCTCCCCGCTGACCAGCCGGTCGATCATGATACGCCCGGCATCGGCATCGGGCAGCAATTTCATGCCCTGCATGCGGCCCATTGCCGCGCTCAGGCGCATCTCCCTGGCCTCTTCGTCGGGATAATACAGCGCCGTGACGGTATTGCAGACAAGGACGAGATCGGCGTTATGCATCTGCAGGACCATGCGCGCATAGCCCGGGTCGCGGGCCGAGAAAAATTCATACGCCACCTGATTGCCCTCAAGATTGTAGGGGGCGGAAAAAACGCGGTGCTTGGTCCGGAATAGCAGCTCCGCCCCGCCGTTCAGGGTCGTCATGATGGAGCGCGGGCGGTCGCCGAAAAACTTCGGATCGTTCAGCACCCCGGCTATCGCCCATAAGTCGCACGGCTTCTTGCGGTACCAGGAGGGATAAAACAAAAGATAAGGCCAGCGGCTTTCCTGCGGCGATAGCGTCAGGCCGACCGCCAGAAACGGAACCATGAGAATTCCCGCGCACGCGGGACGAGCGAACCAGGGCCGCAGCCCTCCGGCATGCCGGAAGCCCTGCGCCATCAGCCAGGCGGCCGGCAGCAGGCTGTATAACTGAGCATAGGTTATGACCCGCGACTGCCAGAAAAGCCCCAGAAGAAAAACCGGCAGCTGGAATGCCGCCTGAATCGCCCACAGCCGCCGCCGGTAACCCCGGCTGCGAATGAGCATCGCCAGAAGCGTAATGCCCGCGATCGCGGGCAAGAGAATATTATGGCCGATCATCGGCCAGTAGATGGCGAACCATTTCCAACTGAATGAGAAATCGCCCAGGCGCGCGATCATCGATTGCGCTTCCAGGACATTGCCGAGAATGATTCTCTGATTATCGGCGCTCATGTCGGCGTAAACGCCGTGCCGCGCCTCGGGCACGGCAAACAGCATCAGGCCGAGGGCGGCGGTTCCGACAGCGCACAGGACGCCGAAGCGTCGCGTTCGCGATGCTTCGGCGCTGTAATGCAGGATCAGCAGCACCCCCGTCGTGAGGCTCGCGAATATGACATGCGGCATCGATAGGCGATACATTTCATGCAGTAGCCATTCTTCGGGCCGACGCAGAACGGGCAGCAAAATGAGGATTCCGGCCAGCAGGCCGAAGCCGAACAAGGGCGCGTCCCGCGCGGTTTTTCCGCCGCGAAAAGCCGCGCTTGCCGCGACGGCGGCGATGGTCAGCGCCGTCCACACCAGGGATTCCGTGCCGATCGCAAGCCCCCAGGCGCAGACGCCCCCGGCCAGCAGAAGCAGTTTGGGATTGGGCCGGAGCCCATAGCGCAGCAGGCATAGCAGATCGAGCATGGCGAGAAATAATTGCCAGCCATGATGATCGACCCGCATGGGACGCAATTGATGCAGTACCGGCAGCGCGCATAAAGTCGTCAGGACAAGCAGCCAGCAGCGGTCTCTTGGAATCAGCCCGCGCCCCAGCAACGGCGCGGCGAAGCAAAATGCTCCCAAGAGAAGCAGCGGCGTCATGAAGGCCGCGACGCCCGCCGCCGCCATGCGCCCGACCCAAGGCTCGGCCAGCGCCATGATCGCCGCGAGCGGCAGATCGACCAGCCGCGACCATGCCATCACGAAGCCCGGGTCCGCCACGAAGCGGCTGTGGGACAGGTCATACCAGCTCTGCCCGTCGAGCAGGTTGAAAACCTGCGCCATCCGCATGTAATCGTCGGGATCGTTGAACGTCGCCGTCCACATCTGGCTGCCGGTGATCAGCACGAAAGACAGGCCGACATAGGCGATGGCGAAGCTCGCCCACCAGATGCGGCGGTTCATGTCACGGACGGATGGGGTCATGGGGTTCAGACTCTAGGCACTACAATCTATAGCGCGTCGCCGCGGAAAGGATAAGGAATAATAGCGGCACGCCGGAATCCGTCATGAAAATGGATTTTGCATAGGCGGCTTATATTCATTAGAATAGACGTTCGGCTCCTAAAGACGATTCTTTTGGCGGGGCAGCATGTCGGTCATTCCATCCGGTCTCAGCAGGCTTGCGCAGTTTTACCTTTCGGGGCCGCTGCCCTGCCCCTATCTGCCGGGGCAGGTCGAACGAAAACTGTTCACCCGCATCAGCGGCGACGGCGACCGCGACATGATGCTGAATTCCGCGCTGACGCGGACGGGATTTCGCCGCAGCCACGACATCATCTATAGGCCCGCTTGTCCCGCATGCCAGGCTTGCATGCCGGTTCGCGTCCCGGCGTCCCGCTTCGCGCCGAGCCGCGGCCAGCGCCGCCTCGCGCGCCGCAACCTGGATTTATGCGTGGCGCTGGAAGACGCTTTGCCGACGCCGGAGCAATTCGACCTGTTCCTCGCCTATCAGGCCGCGAGGCATGGCGACGGCGACATGGCGCGGATGGGTTATCAGGATTATCGCGCCATGATCCTGGAGGGCCAGGCCATGACGCAGCTTTTGACCTTGCGCGATCGCCACGGGGGAACCTTGCAGGCGGTCATGCTGGCCGACCGGCTGGATGACGGACTGTCGGCGATTTACAGCTTTTACTCGCCCGCCGATCGCCGCCGTAGCCTCGGCACGCAATTGATCCTCAGCCTCATCGAGGCGTGCGTGGCGGAAAACCTGCCCTATGTCTATCTCGGCTATTGGATCAAGGCGGCCCGCAAAATGGCTTATAAGGGGCAGTTCCAGCCGCTGCAGACGCTCGGCGCGAACGGATGGACGGAAGAAGACGTCCAGACTCCCTAAATCGCCTTCCGGCAATTGGCCTGTCCGCAGCGGCAGGGAAGCTTGCCCTCATGATGCGAATCTCCATAGTCGCAGGTCAGTTCTTCCCCGGTTTTTATGTTGCGCCTGGCGTAAAACTCCGCGCGTCCATAGGCGATGCGGATAAACAGATTTGCGTCGCAGGAATGGTTGACGAATTGAAACGGGCCTCCGCCGACGCTGCCGTCGATGGCTTTCGTTTCACTGATTTCTATGATGACGATTCTTTTCAGCGTCTTGGCGCGCTTGCGCGCTTCCCGCACCGAAACAAGCTTGCCGGTGAATTCGCCGAGTTTCTTGCGGGCGCGGATCGGGCGGGTGGCGAACAGGCCTTTCCCTTGGATGGAACTTTTGCGGATCGACAACATTGACGGGCGGGCTCATAATTGCGGAAAGGGTTCGAAGTTGGCGTCATGCATAGGTCATAGGTATCGCAGCTTGCCGCAGGGGATGTCAAAAAAACATGATGTGATCGTTGTCGGCGGCGGCCTTGCCGGGCTTAGCCTGACGATCATGCTGGCCGACAAGGGCGTGCGGGTTTTGTGTCTCGACCGCGACCGGCCGTCGCGCCAGACGCGCCCCGCCTTCGACGGGCGCACCACGGCGCTGGCGGCGGCGGCTAAGAGTTGCCTGGGGCAAATCGGGGTTTGGCGCGAGCTTGCGCCGCATGCTTCCCCCATTCATGACATTCTGGTGACCGATCAGGGCGCGCCGCGCACACTGCATTTCGATCATCGCGTAGCGGGCGAGCCTTTCGGCTGGATCGTCGAAAATCATAGATTGCGGACAGCGCTTGGCCGCCGGGTCGCGGCGCTGCCGTCGGCTTCCTTGTCGCCGGAAACGCAGGTCGCGGGCATCGAGACGTCGCCGCATGGCGCCAAGGTCGCGGCGATGACGGCCCAAGGCGAGAAAATATTCCAGGCGAATCTGATCGCGGGGGCCGATGGCCGCCATTCCTTTTGCCGCCGGCAGGCGGGCATCGCCTGGCATGGGCAGGATTATTGGCAAGCCTCGGTGGTCTGCGTCATCGAGCATGACAAGCCGCACCATCATCTCGCGGTGGAGGATTTTCTGCCCGGCGGCCCGCTGGCCAGCCTGCCGATGCGCGGCAACCGAAGCTCGATCGTCTGGACGCACCACAGGACCACGGCGGCGTCCTTGCAGCAGATGGACGAGCAAGAATTCTGCCGGCGGCTCGAAGCGCATCTCGCGCCGATGCTCGGCGGCGTGCGGCTGGCAGGCAAGCGTTTTGTCTATGGCCTCAGCTGCTATCATGCGGCGCGCTACACGGCGCCGCGCCTTGCGCTGGCCGGCGAGGCCGCGCATGTCATGCACCCCATCGCCGGGCAGGGCTTCAATCTCAGCATGCGCGACAATCAATGTCTTGCCGGTCTTGTGGACGAGGCGCTCGGCCTCGGCCTCGATTGCGGCGGGCGGGAAGTGCTGAGGCGTTACCAACGCGCGCGGCGGGCCGATAATTGCCTGATGCTGGCGGCAACCGACGGTCTTGACCGGCTATTCTCGAATAGCGTTCCCGGACTCCGTCTCGTCCGGCAAACCGGCCTTGCGGCGGTGGATCGCATGCCGAAGCTCAAGAAGTTTTTCATGCGCGCCGCGATGGGGCATCTAGCGGTAACATAAGGCAAATTTAAGATTAAGCTGATTGGGCCAGTGGTTAACGTCCGCGCCCTTAATTAAGCATTTTTTCAGAGCATTTAACGGTATATTCATGTCGCCTACGTACCATAAATCGTTATGTCATACCCCCATTCATCGGCCCGCCCGCTCGGACCGCTGGTGCTGAAGCTTGTCGCCGGTGGATTGATGCTTGGCATTCCGGCCATGTTGCTCGCCAATATGTATTTGGCGGCGACGCCTGATTCGCTATTCCAGAATCGCGATTTCATCACCCTCTCCATGGCTTCGCTGGCCGTCGGCGGGCTTGTCCTGCTGTGGATCGAGATCAACCAGCGCACCCGCGCCGAACGCATGATGGAGGACCAGTCGGAGGTCTTGCGGCGGCAGGCGCTGATCGCCGCCAACATCGACACGATGGTGCTCATTACCAACGAGCACGGCGCGATCGAATGGAGCAATAGCGGGTTCAGCCGGGTGACCGGCTATCAATTGGCCGATATCAAGGGAAAAGGCATCGCCGAAATTCTCCAGGGACCGCGCAGCGAAACGGCGAATGCCGGCCAGCTGATGGAAACCGCCAGGCGCGAGGGCCAGGGATTCCGCTGCGAGATTTTGGTCTATACCCGCGACGGGCGGCAATATTGGGCCGATATCAACGTGCAGCCGCTGCTCGATAAAAACGGGGTCTTGACCGGCCATGTCGCCTTGATGGCCGATATCACGGCGCGCAAGCAGCAGGAAAAGGAACTGGAGCGCATCGCTTTTTACGACCACATGACGGGACTTCCCAACCGCCAGATGCTGCTGTTGCAATTACGCGCGGCGCTCAAGGCCAAGGACAGCCGCCCGGCGCTGATCTATATAAAATTTCCCCGCACCGCGTCCTTGCGCAATTCCCTGGGGCACGATATCAGCGACGAATTGACGCGCGCCATCGTGGCGCGGCTGCGCGAAGCTCTAAGCGAAGGACAGGTGCTGGCGCAGCTTTCGGCAAGCTCCTTCGTCATTCTGGCCCCCGTCGCCCGCCCGGCCGACGCGCTGGCGCAGGCCTATGCGTTGCAGTCCGTTCTGGCCAAGCCTCATGCCGTGGCCGACCGTGAGATTCACATGGTGTCCTCGATCGGCGTCTCGGTCGCGGACAGCGAAAATAGCGATCCGCTGGCGCTGCTGCGCGACGCCGAGATCGCCGTGCGCGCGGTGACGACCCGCAGCATGGACGAGGTCGTGCTGTTCGACGTGGAGATGCGCCAGCAGCTCGAGGCGCGGCATAAAATGGAAACCGATATGCGCCGCGCGATCTATTTCGACAGCGCGCAATTGACGGTGGTGTTTCAGCCGATCGTCGATATCCAGAGCCTGCGCCTGACCGGCTTCGAGACGCTGGCGCGCTGGAAGCATCCCGAGAAGGGCTGGATTCCCCCGGATCAGTTCATCGGCATCGCCGAGGAAACCGGCATGATCGTGCCGCTGTGGAATTTCGTCTTCGCCGAAGCCTGCCGCTATCTGGTGCGCTGGCAGCGCCTGCGGCCCGCCGGCGCGCCCCCCTTGTTCATCAGCGTCAATCTTTCGGCGACGCAGTTCTTCTATCCGGGCCTGATGCGGTCGGTCAGCACGGTCATCGACGTGACGCGGGTCGATCCGTCATGGATCAAATTCGAGATCACCGAAAGCGGGCTGATGGAAAATGCCGAGGCGGCGCTGCGGCTCATGGAGAACCTGAAATCGCTGAACTGTACTTTGGCGATCGACGATTTCGGCACTGGCTATTCGTCGCTCAGCTATCTGCAGCGGCTTCCGGTCGACGACATCAAGATCGACCGCTCCTTCATCATGAACATGCACAAGAATGCCAGCAATCGCGAGATCGTGCGCATCATCACCGAACTGGGCCGGTTGCTCGGCAAGAAGGTCATCGCCGAGGGTATCGAGACCGAACTCGACCTGCATGTGCTGCGGCAGATGCATTGCGATTCGGGGCAGGGCTATTATTTCTACCGCCCGATGCTGCCCGAGGCGGCGGAAGCGCTCGTCGTCGAGCAGACGCGCCTGCTGCTGGAGCAGGACACGGTGTCTTCGGCCTGATCTCTGGACATTTCCCGGTTTCCGTCTATAAATTTCCCCGGCAGATTGCGCCGCGCAATCATCGTGAAAACGGGGCAAAGATGGATTCCAAAAGCCGCATCAAATCCGCCGACGATCTGGCCGAAATTATCGGGCGGCAGAAGCAAGCCGGGAAAACCGTCGTCACGACGAACGGGGTGTATGATTTTCTGCATGCGGGCCATATAGAATATCTGGAAGAATCGCGCGCCCTCGGGGACGCGTTGGCGGTGATTCTCAATACCGACGCGTCGGTCAGGAGGATCAAAGGCCCGGCGCGGCCCATCAATGAAGAGCAGGACCGCGCGCTGGTCATGGCGGCGCTGCGCTGCGTGGATTACGTCACCTTCTTCGATGAATCCGATCCCAGCCAAATCCTGGATAAGCTCAAGCCGTCGATTCACACCAAGGGCGGCGATTACGATCCGGAAAAAATGCCCGAAACCAAGGTGATCCGGAAAAACGGCGGCGAGGTCAGGATTTTATCTTTGAAGTCCGGATATTCCAACAGCCGCCAATATGAGAGAATTCGGGCTGCGACCGACCAGGAAGCGAAGTTCGAGCGCCCGGAATGGCTCGTCCAGGCGCAAAAAGCCAAATAAGCTTTCTCTCTTAAGCCAGCGCCTTCTTTCCCATGTCCAGGAATTTCGCCTGGCGCTTCGCGACAAGCGCGGTGCTATCAAGCGGCTGCAGTTCCGCCAGCGCCGCGGCGATGGCGTCGCCCGCATGGGCGATGGTTTCCTGGGCGTGGCGATGCGCGCCACCCAGAGGCTCGGTGATGATGCGGTCGATCAGGCCGAGTTGCAGCAAATCCTGCGCGGTGATTCTAAGGGCCGCCGCCGCTTCCGCCGCATGGGTGGCGCTGCGCCACAGGATCGAGGCGCAGCCTTCGGGCGATATCACCGAATAGACCGCGTGTTCGAGCATCAGCACGCGGTCGCCCGCCGCGAGGGCGATCGCGCCGCCGGATCCGCCTTCGCCGATGATGCAGGCGACGAGCGGGGTCTTGACCGTCAGGCAGGTTTCGATGGAGCGGGCGATGGCTTCGGCCTGACCGCGCGCTTCGGCATCGACGCCGGGGAACGCGCCCGCCGTGTCGACCAGCGTGACGATCGGCAGCTTGAAACGCTCGGCGAGCTTCATCAGCCGGATCGCCTTGCGGTAGCCTTCGGGCCGCGCCATGCCGAAATTATGCTTGATCCGGCTTTCGGTGTCGTTGCCGCGCTCATGCCCCATGACGACGACCGGCTTGCCGCGCAGCTTGCCGAGGCCGCCGGTGATCGCGTGATCTTCGGCGAAGTTGCGGTCGCCCGCCAGCGGCACGAAATCCTCGATCAGCGCGGCCAGGTAATCGCGGCAACGCGGGCGATTCACATGGCGCGCCACCTGCACCTTCTGAGCGGGGGTGAGCTTGGCGTAAATCTGCCGCAGCAGCTTCGCCGCCTTGTCCTGCAGCTTGCTCACTTCGTCGGCGAGATTGACCTTGCCGCCGCCCGCGACATGCTTGAGTTCTTCGATCTTGGCCTCAAGCTCGGCGACCGGCTTCTCGAATTCCAGTATTTGCATAAGTCGAATACCCGATAATGTTCCGCGCTTTGCTTATCATGGTTAAATTTCCGGCGCAAATCTGGCGAGAGCATAGTATTAAGAACTTTTGCGCCTCGCCAGCGGGTGATGGTCCCGAACGGCGGCGGCGAGGCGGCCCGTGGCGACATGCGTATATATCTGCGTCGTGGCGATATCGACGTGGCCGAGAAGCTGCTGCACGCTGCGTAGATCCGCGCCACCCTCCAGCAGATGCGTGGCGAAAGCGTGGCGCAGCACATGCGGGCTAAGTCGCGCCGGGGCGATGCCCGCATTCAGGCCGGTCTCGCGCAGCAGCTGAAAGAAACGCTGACGCGTCAGGTGGCCGGTCGCGGCGCGCTTGGAAGGAAATAAATAAGCCGAATCTTTCCCTGGCGTCAGAAAGACGGCGCGGGCTTTGACATATTCGGCGAGCGCGGCATGGGCGGCGTCGCCCAGCGGCACGAGCCGCTCTTTGCCGCCCTTGCCGCGTATCAAAAGATTGCCTTTGCCGGAGACGGATTGGAGCGGCAGGGCGACAAGCTCGCTGACCCGCAATCCCGCCGCATAGAGAAGCTCGATCAGCGCGCGCAGCCTCGCGCCTTCCGGGCCGGGCATTTCGCGCGCCGCGTCGCATATGCCCGCGACTTCGTCCGCGCTCAGATATTTGGGCAGCGCGCGGGCGGATTTCGGCGCGGCGAGATCGCGCGACGGATCGTCGCGCCGGATTTTCTCGCTGCACAGGAATTTATAGAACTGGCGCAGCGACGACAGCCGCCGCGCCTGGGTCGCGCGCGCCAGGCGGGAAAGCCCGCGCAGATAGTCATGCAGATCGTCCGCGCGCGCTTCAGCCAGGCCGCGTTTGCGCCCGGCCAGAAACTCGCCGAGATCGCCCAGGTCGCGCGCATAGGCGGCGAGGGTGTTGGCCGCCGCGTTGCGCTCGGCGGCCAGCGCGTCGAGAAATGCCCCCGCTTCTTTCGGAAGACTTGCTTCGTTAGGAAGACTCAATGCGGCAGGCTCTCGTCGGGCAGCGTTTGCCGCACGGTCTCTTGCGGCGGGGCGATATCGCTGAACGCCAGCCACGCGCCGCCGCCGATGACAACCAGAACCGCCAATCCTATAATAATGCGCGCCAAGCAAGTCTCCTGTCAGCTATATAGTGAATTCAGGGAAAGGTAATGCATGACCTCCGAAAAAGCCAAATCTTCCTTCGTTCCGGCCAGAAGCGTCGTTCTGGTCGGGATGATGGGCAGCGGCAAGAGCAGCATCGGCAGGAGGCTCGCGGCGCGGCTGGCGCTGCCTTTCGCCGATTCCGATGCCGAGATCGAGCGGGCGGCGGGCTGCAGCGTTCAGGAATTCTTTGCCCGTTACGGCGAGGCCGAATTCCGCGCGGGCGAATGCCGGGTCATTTCCCGCCTGCTCGAAGGCGGCGTGATGGTGCTGGCGACCGGCGGCGGCGCTTTCATTCAGGAAGATACGCGGGCGGTCATCCGGGCGCGCGGCATTTCCGTCTGGCTTAAAGCCGATGCCGATATTCTCATAAGCCGCGTCGGCAAGGGGCGGGGCCGTCCGGTCTTGCAGCGCCAGCATGCCGATCCGGCGCAGGCGATGCGGGAGCTTCTGGTGGTTCGCGAGCCCATCTACGCCACCGCCGACATCACGGTCGTAAGCGGCAATCACGCGCCGGATGTGACGGTCGAGCGGATCATCGAAACTCTTGCCGATCAAGGCATTAGCGGATCGTAGCGTGGCGTATTGACCTGCGCAGTTTATCTGGTAGTTTTCCGGCATTATCTTAATCAAGGAGAAGAATTATGGATGCACCCGTTGAGCCGCCGCGAAACCCTAAGAAGCCGCCGTCAGGTTTCCCCGTGGATAACGGCACCGAAATTCCGTGGCCGTCGATTAATCCTTCGCGGCCCGACCGAAGCCGGTCGCCGGGCAGAACGCCCCAAGTCCCGCAATTGCCTGAAGTCAATTAAGGCAGAGTTTTCTTGTAACGGCCATTCATGACCATCACCGCCTTGCGCGTCGCGTTGCCCGTCGCCGCCGAAGATCGCGGCTATGATATTCTGATCGGCGGCGGGCTTCTGGCGCGGGCGGGCGCGGAAATCGAAACGCGGCTCGGCGCGCGGCCATGCCTCGTCATTACCGACAATAATGTTGCCGGACCGTATATAGCGCCGCTGGAGGAAAGCCTGCGCGCGGCGGGCCATCGCTGCCTGCCTTCGATCATTATTCCCGCGGGCGAGGAGAGCAAAAACTTTTCCGAATTCGCCGCGATGGCGGAGGAAGCGCTTGCCCGCAAGCCCGACCGCAAGACGCTGATCGTCGCGCTCGGCGGCGGCGTCGTCGGTGATCTCGCCGGATTTCTCGCCGCCGTGCTGCTGCGCGGGGTGGATTTCGTGCAAATCCCGACAACGCTGCTCGCGCAGGTGGACAGCGCGGTCGGCGGCAAGACCGGCATCGACAGCGCGCATGGCAAGAACCTGATCGGCGCGTTTCATCAGCCTCGATTGGTGCTGGCCGACATCGATACGCTCAAGACTTTGCCGCCGCGCCAGCTGCGCGCCGGTTTCGCCGAAGTGGTGAAATATGGCGTGATCGACCGGCCCGATTTTTTCTCGTGGTGCGGGGAATATGGCCCGCGGCTGGTCGAGGGCGACGCGGCGCTGCTGCAGGCGGCGGTGATGGAAAGCTGCGCCGCCAAGGCGGAAATCGTCGCGGCGGACGAAAGAGAGTCCGGGCGACGCGCGCTGCTCAATCTCGGCCATACGTTCGGCCATGCGCTGGAGGCTCTTGCGGGTTTCGGCGGCAGGCTCTATCACGGCGAGGCGGTGGCGACCGGTGTTGCTCTGGCGCTGCGTTTTTCGGCGGAGGAGGGGCTGTGCCCGCCCGAAGACGCCGCGCGCTATGAGGCTTTATGCGAAAATTGCGGGCTGCCGACGAAGCCTTTGGCGTCGCAAGGCGACATTCCCGCGCTGATGGATTTCATGATGGGCGACAAGAAGAACCAGGACGGAGCGATCACGCTCGTCCTCGCGCGCGGCATCGGCAAGGCCTTTGTCGCGCCCGGCATCGAGACGGCGAAGATCGAAGCGTTCTGGCGGAAAGTCACGAAAGAAAAGCTGGCCTCATAACAAGGCGCAGCCTTTTATCGTACCGCCGGCGGAAGAAGGGGCGTGCCGCCGCTCCGCGCTGGCAATTGGGGCGCATCGCTGCGTCCCGGCAGCCGAGGCGTGCCGTTTCGCGCTGCCAATTGGCGGGCGGGCGCGGGGCTGACAGCAGACACGACTTCGTAAATCCTATCGTGTTTTTTGATCTGGGGCGCTTGAGTCACCGGCTGATGCTGCGCGGAAGGAGCGGCAGTCGGGCTCCATAAATGACTGAATTCATCAGCCTCCATGCGGAAAACGCTGTCAACGTTTCTGTTGAAAACAAACGGCCAGAAACCCACCGTCCTTTCCTCGCTGCATTGAAAAAAGACCTTATCTCCGTTCAATACCGCCTTAACCTGCTGCTGAGCTATCTGGCCCGTTGTCATATCTGCCGCGATCTTGAAGGCGGATACACTCGCGTTTTTGTAGAAGCTCGAGTTGATCTCACTGGTTTCGATACACCCGCGTCTTCCTTCATCATCGACGGTTGTATAATCAACTCGATCATTATCGAAGGGTCTGTCGATATCGGCAATGCGCAGAGTGCGGGCATAGCATGGCACCCCGGATTGAGCGATCAGTCCGGAAGCGAAGCTTCGCGCCTGGCCTTCGAGTGGCCAATTGGTGCCGAGCGTAATAACAAAATCCGGTCTCATAAAATCTCTCCTAATAATTATCTCTGTTCATTAACTAGAGGCGACGATATCATTTTTTCATCCCGCTATCAATGTGGAGCAATAGTTTCATGCCTTGGCTGGCGGCCCTATTACCCGCGCGGGGCATGGCTCGGTGCGGCGGGCAGGCCGCGCGGTTGCGGTGGCTCGGGTAGCAGATCGGGAATTTCAAAGACGGGGTCGGCGTTCGCGGGCCCCAGAAGTTTAGGCGGGGCTAATGTCGTTTCGATGCGCGCCCGCGCGGTGTCCAATCTGGCCGTGAATGCCTGACGGAAAGAAGCCTCGGCCTTAATGGAGGGGTTGAGATCGGTCAGCAACCCATAGACCTGCCGGGCTTCCGATCTGACATTGGCGTCGCTATCGGACGTGCCGATGACGAACAGCGCGTCGGCGCGGGCCTGGGTGGCGAGGTCGGGATTGTTAGCCGCATGCGCGCTGAATTCCAGCAACGACGCGTAGCGGACGTCCGCTTCCGGATTATTTCTCGCGTCGGTTAGCAGGGCTTCGACGCGCTGGTACGGTGCGAGCGCGGGCGTCAGGCTTTGGCCTTCGGCGGGAGCATACAGATAAGTGAAATCCGCGGCGTCCATTTGGTGGTAGCTCGGACGGATTTCCGTGCGATGCCCCAGCCATAAAAAGCCGCTTCTCACTTTCTTTTGATGGTCGATCCGAAAGAAAGCCGTGTCTTTGTAACATGCCGCCGTTACGGATGGGAATTCGGCGCGCGCTGTCGTCATATCGGCAGCTGCGCGAAATCCCAGTTCGTCATATCCCGTCAATCGACGAAAATAATCACGGCTATCGGCATCTGGGCTGGCAGCGACGACGCAAGTCGTTACGCCATTTTCATTCACGGTCGTAATTTTCGTATGGATATTGTTATAGCCAGAACTTTCCATCCTCCTGATATTAAACGTCAAAGGATGACACTCGACGCCATGAGAATTAATCATGTCGCGTGCGAATTCCTGGTCGGCGCGAGAAAGGGGTGTAAGAATGCCGCCGGTATCGCCGTGGAATTTAATTGTCATAACCGCATCTTTGAAAAGTTATTCCGCAATATACAATTTTTTCCTTCTCTTTCCCATTGCAACAATAGTTTCATGGCATGGTTAACGCGCCTCTGGCCTTCGGCGGGATGGCGCTTTATAGTGCCGCCTCGCTTCAATCATCAATCAATCCGGCCATGCCCAAAACCGACTATCTCGAAAGAATCCTCAAGGCGAATGTCTATGACGTCGCCATCGTCTCGCCGCTTCAGCATGCGCCGGGGCTTTCGGCGCGCATCGGCAACCGCGCGCTGCTCAAGCGCGAGGACATGCAGCCGGTTTTTTCGTTCAAGCTGCGCGGCTCCTACAACAAGATGTCGCAGCTTTCGCCCGCCGAGCTTAAGCGCGGCGTGATCGCGGCCAGCGCGGGGAATCATGCCCAGGGCGTGGCGCTCGCGGCGCAAAAGCTGGGCGCGCGGGCGGTGATCGTGATGCCGGTCACGACGCCGGGGATCAAGGTGGCGGCGGTCGCGGCGCGCGGCGCCGAGATCGTGCTGCATGGCGTGTCCTATGACGAGGCCTATGCCCATGCGCGTCTGCTGGAGAAGAAGCAGAAGCTGACCTTCATCCATCCGTTCGACGATCCCGACGTGATCGCCGGGAACGGCACCGTCGGCATGGAGCTAATGCAGCAGCATCCCGGCCCGATCCATGCGGTGTTCATCGCCGTCGGCGGCGGCGGATTGATCAGCGGCGTCGCCGCCTATCTGAAACAGCTGCGCCCGGAGATCAAGATCATCGGCGTCGAGCCGGTCGACGCGGATTGCATGGCGCGCTCGCTCAAGGCCGGACGGCGCGTGACGCTGCCGCATGTCGGATTGTTCGCCGACGGAGTGGCGGTCAAGCAACCGGGCGAGGAGACGTTCAAGCTCTGCCGCAAATATGTCGACGGCATGGTGCTGGCCGATACGGATGCCATATGTGCTGCGATCAAGGATGTGTTCGAGGATACGCGAACCGTGCTGGAGCCTGCGGGAGCCTTGGCGATTGCGGGCATGAAGCAATATGCGGCGGCGCATGGGCTGAAGGACAAGACGCTGGTCGCCATCGCCTGCGGCGCGAACATGAATTTCGACCGGCTGCGCTTCGTCGCCGAACGGGCGGAGCTTGGCGAGCGGCGCGAGGCGGTTTTCGCCGCGACGATCCCGGAAAAGCCTGGCAGCTTCAAGCATTTCTGCGAGCTTCTCGGCCAGCGTCAGATTACCGAGTTCAATTACCGCTATGCCGACAACAAGCAGGCGCATGTCTTCGCCGGGGTGGCGGTGCGCCAGGCCGGAGAGGGTGCCGCGCTCATGAAGACGCTGGAGCGCCATGGCATCAAGACGCTCGACCTGTCCGGCAACGAGATGGCGAAGCTGCATATCCGGCATCTGGTTGGCGGCCATGCGCCGCAGGCGAAGAATGAGCGCATCTATCGCTTTGAATTCCCCGAGCGTCCCGGCGCGCTGCTCAAATTTTTGTCGGCGATGGGCGGCAAGTGGAATATCAGCCTGTTCCATTACCGCAATCACGGCGCGGATTACGGCCGCGTGCTGGTCGGCATCCAGGTTCCGCCCGGCGACGATAAGCCGTTCCAGGCATTCCTCAAGAAAACCGGCTACCCCTATACCGAGGAAAGCGGCAACCCGGCCTATAAATTATTCCTGGGCGCTTAAAATCGCTATTTAAATTAAAATTTTCTTGACTTGGATTGCGCGTCTCCATATATTCTATTTTGTCGAGGAAATAGAAAGCGGGTGCTCATGGGCTATGATTCCATCGGTGAACTTGAAATGATGATTATGCTGGCGGTATTGCGTCTCGGTACGAACGCTTACGGCATAACCATCCGCGATGAGCTTGCTAAGCGTGGTGGACGCAGTCGCTCATTCGGCACGATATATACAACTCTTGACCGTCTTTCTGAGAAGGGTTTCGTGACCTCTCGCTTAGGCGATCCCACTGCCGAGCGTGGTGGGCGAGCCAAAAAGTTTTTTGAACTCACTACAAAGGGACGTATCACACTCGAAGCAACAGTCAATTCTAGGCGCTCCCTAGAGAACGGTCTGGGCTTCAAAAACCCCGCTCTTCATGGAGCCGCACAATGAATAACAAACATAAGGGAATGCACCTTATTAGTGTTGAGCTTCAGAAGCTATCTTTAGTTCTTGAAGGAAGTGAAGCTTTAGTTAAACAACTCAAAGAAGATGTAACTGCATGGAGGCCTGATGCAGGGCGAGGACCTACGCTTATATTGCGGTGGAAATTATTGAAAACAGCGGCCATAGTTAGCGGACAAAAATCATACATCAAGGTACGTCTATCACAAATAAAAAATAGGGTTCACCATTATGAAAGAAAAGAGCTTGATTACAGATCAAGCCACTTGCCACCAGTAGGTATACAAAAAATACTTTCCATTTTAGTGGAAGCCCAATACAGAGACGGCCTCTTGGGGGATTTAGATGAATCTTTCCATAGAACAGCCATTCGATTTGGCGGAGAGTTTGCCAGGAAGCAATACTGCATCGATGCAGTTTTGTCACTTCCTCCGCTCATGGGAAGTCGGATTGCAAAGCTGTTCAGCCTGCTTGCCCTAATGGATTTCCTGCGAAGGAAATTAGGTTTCTAACCGCTTATATCTCCGCATATACATGCGTCTCGGCTTTCGCGCCGGGATGCGTGACCGCGCCCTTTTCGGCGTCGCCGACCTGCTGCGCGTATTTCCACAGCGCGCCCGACTGGAAATCATGCTGGCGCGGTTTCCATGCTTTGCGCCGCGCTTCAAGCTCGGCGTCGGAAAGCTCGACATTCAAAATTCCTGCATCGGCGTCGAGGACGATGATGTCGCCGTCTTTCAATAGCGCGATAGGCCCGCCTACCGCCGCTTCCGGCCCCACATGGCCGACGCAGAAGCCGCGCGTCGCGCCGGAAAAGCGCCCGTCGGTGATGAGGGCGATTTGGTCGCCCGCGCCCTGGCCATAGAGCGCGGCGGTGGTCGAGAGCATCTCGCGCATCCCCGGCCCGCCGCGCGGGCCTTCATAGCGGATCACCAGCACTTCGCCGGGCTTATAGCCGCGCTCGGTCACGGCCTTGAATGCGTCTTCCTCGCAGTCGAAGCAGCGGGCGGGGCCCTTGAACCGCAAATTCTTCATGCCCGCGACTTTCACGATCGCGCCCTGCGGCGCGAGATTGCCGCGCAGCCCGACCACGCCGCCCGTGGGCGACAAGGGTTTCGTGCATGGGCGGATCACGTCCTGGTCTTCCGGGAATTTCACGTCGCGCAGATTCTCGGCGATGGTCTTGCCCGTGACCGTGATGCAATCGCCATGCAGATAGCCGCCGTCGAGCAGCGCCTTCATCAGCACCGGCACGCCGCCGATCTCGAACATGTCCTTGGCGACATATTTTCCGGCGGGCTTGAGGTCGGCGAGATAGGGCGTGCGGCGGAACACGGCGGCGACGTCGTGCAGATCGAACTCGATGCCCACTTCATGCGCCATCGCGGGCAGATGCAGCGCGGCGTTGGTCGATCCGCCCGACGCGGCGACGACGACGGCGGCATTCTCGAGCGCCTGCCGCGTGACGATCTGGCGCGGGCGCAGATTGAGCTTCATCAAATTCATCACCGCTTCGCCCGATTTCACCGCGTAATGATCGCGCGCGACATCCGGCGCCGGCGCGCCCGCCGAACCGGGCAGCGCGAGGCCGATGGCTTCGGAGACGCAGGCCATGGTGTTGGCGGTGAATTGCCCGCCGCAGCTTCCGGCGCTCGGGCAGGCGACGCATTCGAGTTCGTGCAGATCATGGTCCGACATTTTTCCGGCGGCATGGCTGCCGACGGCCTCGAACACGTCCTGCACCGTCACGTCGCGGCCTTTGAACTTACCCGGCAGGATCGAGCCGCCATACATGAAGACGCTCGGCACGTCGAGCCGCAGCATTGCCATCATCATTCCCGGCAGGCTCTTGTCGCAGCCCGCGATGCCGACCAGCGCGTCATAGCAATGGCCGCGCATGGTCAGCTCGATGGAATCGACGATGACCTCACGGCTGGCGAGCGAGGATTTCATCCCCTGATGCCCCATCGCGATGCCGTCGGTCACGGTGATGGTGGTGAATTCGCGCGGCGTGCCGCCCGCGTCCTTCACGCCCTTTTTGGCCGACTGCGCCTGGCGCGACAGTGCGATGTTACAGGGTGCGGCCTCGTTCCAGCAGGTCGCGACGCCGACGAAGGGTTTGGCGATATCCTCTTCCGTCATGCCCATCGCATGATAATAGGAACGATGCGGCGCGCGCTCCGGTCCGACCGAGACGTGGCGCGAGGGCAGGCGGGATTTGTCGAATGTCGTCATGGGAGGATTTTAACCATAATCTGCGGTTGCAAGCGGAGAAGGGAAAGGCATAGAACGAGATATTGATATCGCAATTTGAAAGGATTTTGACAATGACGGAAGCAGAAAACAAGGAACGCACCCGCAGACTGATCCAACATGTCAGCGATGTAATCGTGAGCAGAGGCCCGGAACATCCGGTTGTCGTCAAAACCCTCCAGCGTTTGCGCGATCTTGAAGCTCATGCCCCCACCAATACCCTCAGGCAGCTTCCCGAGGAATATGCGTTCGTTAAATTTCTCATGACGAATCGACAGCCCGGAATGCCTGCGGCGATACGCGTCGCGGCTTTGCAGATCATAGCGGCTACTCATACGCCGCGTTAATAAACGCTGATTCAGGATAAAAAGCTTAACTTCTTACCAAACACTTGCGGGTTGCGGGAGCGCGCCTTATAGTCTACGCCCCTGTGGATAAATACCAAAACAAGGGCAAGCAAGTGGCGGAGCAGTTACAGTCAGAACAAATATTAACCGGCGCGCAGATCGTCATCCAGGCCTTGAAGGATCAGGGCGTGGATGTGATTTTCGGCTACCCGGGCGGCGCCGTATTGCCGATTTACGACGCGCTGTTTCAGTCGGAAGGCATCCGCCATGTGCTGGTGCGGCACGAGCAGGGCGCGGTTCATGCCGCCGAGGGCTATGCGCGCTCATCCGGCAAAGTCGGCGTGGTGCTGGTGACGTCAGGGCCCGGCGCGACCAATGCCGTCACCGGCCTCACCGACGCGCTGATGGACAGTATCCCCATCGTCTGCCTCACCGGGCAGGTGGCGACGCATCTGATCGGCAACGACGCTTTTCAGGAATGCGATACGGTCGGCATCACCCGCCCCTGCACCAAGCATAATTATCTGGTCAAGGATGCCGCCGTTCTCGCCGGCGTGCTTCACGAGGCTTTCTCCATCGCGCGCGGCGGCAGGCCGGGGCCGGTATTGGTCGATATTCCCAAGGATGTCCAGTTCGCGCAGGCCGTCTATACCCCGCCGCCGAAAAAGCCCGCTTACGGCGCGCGCAAATCTTTAGATAAAAACGCCATCGAAAAAGCCGTGGCGCTGATGGCCGCGGCCGAGCGTCCGGTATTTTATACCGGCGGCGGCGTCATCAATGCGGGCCCGCGCGCCGCGGAATTGCTGGCGGAATTCGTGCATCTCACCGGCTTCCCTTGTACCAGCACGCTGATGGGGCTGGGCGCTTTCCCCATGAGCGATCCGCAATTCCTCGGCATGCTGGGAATGCACGGAACTTACGAAGCCAATCTCGCGATGCATGGCTGCGACGTGATGGTCAATATCGGCGCGCGCTTCGACGATCGCATCACCGGCAAAATCAGCGAATTTTCCCCAGGCTCGAAGAAAATCCACGTCGATATTGATCCGAGCTCGATCAACAAGAGCGTGCGCGTCGATCTGCCGATCGTCGGCCATGCCGAGGACGTGCTGGAGGCGATGCTGAAAGAGTGGCGCGGCAAGGGTTATCAGCCGCGCGCGGCGGGCCTTAAGAAATGGTGGGAGCAGATCAATCTGTGGCGCAAGCGGGATTGCCTGCGCTACAAAGCCGACGACAAGATCATCAAGCCGCAATACGCGCTCGAACGGCTGCGCGAACTGACCAAGGGCCGCCGCACGATCATCAGCACCGAAGTCGGCCAGCACCAGATGTGGGCGGCGCAGTTCCTGCGTTTTGAAAAGCCGAACCATTGGCTGACGTCGGGCGGCCTCGGCACCATGGGCTATGGCCTGCCCGCCGCCATCGGCGCGCAGATGGCGAATCCGGACGCGCTGGTCGTCGATGTCGCGGGGGAAGCCTCGATCCTGATGAATATCCAGGAAATGTCCACGGCGGTGCAGTATAAGCTGCCGGTCAAGGTGTTCATCCTCAATAACCAATGGATGGGCATGGTCCGCCAGTGGCAGGAATTGATCCATGGCGGGCGCTATTCGCATTCCTATACCGAGGCGCTGCCCGATTTCGTCAAGCTGGCCGAGGCTTTCGGCGGCGCGGGCTTCCGTGCCTCGAAACCGGGAGATGTGGACGGCGTGATCGCGGAGATGCTAAAGGTCAATGACCGGCCCTGCATCGTCGATGTCATGGTCGATCCCAAGGAAAATTGTTTCCCGATGATTCCGGGCGGCAAGGCGCACAACCAGATGATCATGGGCGACGAAACCGCCAGCCCCGCCGAAGCCACCCCCGAAGAGGGCATGGTTCTGGTTTGATTCAGTGACAAAGAAAAGATGACGGATGACCGACGCTAAATCATATTTCGCCGCCCTTCACGGCAGGCTCTCCGAAGCACAGGCCGTGCCTTACGAGGCGACTTTCATCGCCGGAGTCGCGCCGAGGGTCGGGGGCAGCCATCGCAATGTCGATTCCTATATCATCGAGCATGCGGGCTTCATGGCGGTCAGGGGATGGCTGACGCAGCGCATCGGCGATCACAGCTGCCGCCTGGTTCCTTATTCCGTCGTCACCGACGGCCTTCGCCTGTTCGACATCACGCCCGCCGACAAGAGCAAGCCGGAGAATCAGGGACTGCCCTTCCTGCGTCATGTGGGCGAGGAAGCCTTGTTTCAGGATATGAGCCTGAAATATCCGCAATGCCTCTATCCGGAGCAGTTTCTGCCGTCGTCGATGGCGATGAATGTGCAGGGCAAACTCGACATGAATGCGCTGGCGGGCGTCATTGACGACGCGGCGAAACATTCATGATGCAGTCCGCCCCCATCGAACGGCACTGCCTTGCGGTTCTCGTCACCGACGAGCCGGGCGTTCTGGCGCGCGTCGTCGGGCTGTTTTCCGGACGCGGCTATAATATCGAAAGCCTGACGGTGGCCCGCGTCGATGAAGGCGGGACCACCGGCCTGTCGCGCATCACCATCGTCACCAGCGGCACCGTCGCGGTGATCGAGCAGATTTGCGCGCAGCTCGGGCGGCTGGTGCCGGTGCGGCGCGTATCCGACCTGACCATGGGAGGCAAGCATGTCGAGCGCGAAATGGCGCTCATCAAGGTCGCCAATACCGGCATGGCGAGGATCGAGGCGATGCGCCTCGCAGAAGTATTCCGCGCCCGGGTCATCGACGCCACCACCGATTCATTGACCATCGAGATTACCGGCAACGCCGAAAAACTGGATAGCTTCATCGCGCTGATGCAGCCGATCGGCTTGGCTGAAATCGTTCGTACCGGAGTCGCCGCCATCTCGCGCGGCTCGGAATCTTTCACGCAAAAAGGGGAGTAGGTAGCATGCAGGTTTTCTACGATAAGGACACGGACCTCAATCTCATCAAGAGCAAGAAAGTCTGCATCGTCGGCTATGGCAGCCAGGGCCATGCCCATGCGCAAAATCTGCGCGACAGCGGCGTGCGCGACGTGGTCGTCGCGCTGCGGCCCGGCAGCACCAGCGCCGCGAAAGCCGAAAGCCTGCAGTTCAAGGTGGTCACGCCCGCCGAAGGCGCGGCGACGGCGGACGTGGTCATGATCCTGACGCCCGACGAGCAGCAGGCGGCGCTGTATAAGAACGAACTGTCTTCCAAGATGCGGCCCGGCGCGGCGCTGGCCTTCGCGCATGGCTTCAATATTCACTTCAATCTGATCGAGCCTCGCGCCGATCTCGACGTATTCATGGTCGCGCCGAAAGGTCCCGGCCATACCGTGCGCGGCGAATATCAGAAGGGCGGCGGCGTGCCGTGCCTTTTCGCGATCAACCAGAACGCCACCGGCACGGCAGAAAATCTGGCGCTATCGTATGCGTCGGCCATCGGCGGCGGGCGCAGCGGCATCATCCAGACCAGCTTCCGCGAGGAATGCGAAACCGACCTGTTCGGCGAGCAGAGCGTGCTGTGCGGCGGCCTGACATCCTTGATCCAGGCCGGGTTCGAGACGCTGACCGAGGCGGGCTATTCGCCGGAAATGGCATATTTTGAATGCCTGCATGAGGTCAAATTGATCGTCGATCTGATCTATGAGGGCGGCATCGCCAATATGCGCTATTCGATTTCCAATACGGCGGAATATGGCGACTACACTCGCGGCTCGCGGCTCGTGACCGAGGAGACCAAGAAGGAAATGAAGAAAATCCTCGCCGAAATCCAGTCGGGCCAGTTCGCGCGCGAATGGATGCTGGAAAATCAGGCGGGGCAGCCGAGCTTCAAGGCGATGCGCCGCCGCGCGGCGGAGCATCCCATCGAGCAGACCGGCGCGAAACTCCGCGCCATGATGCCCTGGATCGCCAAGAACAAGCTGGTGGATAAGGCGAAGAACTAGCTATCACGCGGATGCCGGGCAAATCATATAATGGGGAGCTAACCATGAACCATCTACTCGCCGCCCTGGTTGCTTTTCTGTGCCTTGCTTCGCCGCAGGCCATGGCGAAGACCAAATTCGCCGTGCCGCCGACCATCGCGTTTGATGCGCCGTCGCTTTATCCCGAAGGCGTCGCCTATAACGCCGACACTAAAGAATTCCTGGTCGGCTCGCTTCATGACGGCAATATCGGCTCGGTCAGTCTGGACGGCAAATACCGCCTCTGGGCGAAAGATGCGAGGCTGGTCTCGACCTTCGGCATGAAGATCGACAAGCCGCGCAACCGGCTGCTGGTTTGCGTCGCCGATCTCGGCGTCGGCACGAAAACGATCCCGGCAACGCGGCAGAAACTCGCCGCCGTCGTCAGCTTCGACCTCGACACCGGCAGGGTTCTGGCTTGGTATAATCTCGGCAGCCTTCCTCCCGGCGATCATTTCGCCAACGATCT
The DNA here is from genome assembly GCA_037200005.1 of Alphaproteobacteria bacterium. Classification (NCBI taxonomy): domain Bacteria; kingdom Pseudomonadati; phylum Pseudomonadota; class Alphaproteobacteria; species Alphaproteobacteria bacterium. Next base: position 589,952 of record JBBCGY010000001.1, read on the forward strand.
CGCGGTCGATGACAGCGGCAATATCTTCGTGACCGATTCCCTTGCGTCGCTCATTTACGAAATCGACGCGAGCGGGCGCGCTTTTATCGCCTTCACCGATCCGCAATTTGTGCCGAACCGGGGCAAGGACGCTCCCGGTCTCGGCCTGAACGGCATCGCCGCGCATCCCGACGGTTATCTTCTGGTCGTGAAAATGGACAGCGGCACGCTGTTCAAGGTCGATCTGAAAACCCACGCCATCAGCCAGGTCGCCTTGCCGAAGCCGCTTCCCGGCGGCGACGGGCTGTTACTCGAGGGCGGCGACGATCTGCTCGTCGTTCAGAATGAAGCAGGCTACGTCGTGAAGCTGCATAGCGCCGATGATTGGAAGTCGGCTAAAATAACCGGGACGACCAAAGTGCCGCTGGTTTTCCCGACCACCATGACGATGGCCGAAGGCAAAGCGTATGTCCTGGAAGCCAGGCTGCCAGAGCTTTTCGATCCCAAGGCGGCGAAATCGTCGGCGTTCGCGATTCATGCCGTCAATTTAAAGCCATGAAACTATTTTAACCAACGGCAAACGCCCAGAAACACTATATACATGACTCTATGGATGGAGTCATAAACACCACGCCGCAGAATTATAAAATCGATTTCGCGCCGCACATGCAGCCGGACGAAAAGGACAGAGACATGATCTCTTCCTGGCCGGTTATTCAAGAGCATGTCGCCAGGCGCGATCATGCGGGATTTAAGACCTCGCGGTTGCAAGTCAATGGCGCATGGTTCGTGGGCGCGGGGGAAAAAAGAAAGCTTTTGGGCGCGCAGGCTCGAGTTTTTTATAAAACCCCGGACGGCGCCGATTCATCCTATCACGTCAATTTCATGCCCGATGCCGCAGCCTTGCTGCTTGTATTCCGCGTCGGGGCCGCCGCATTCGCCAAGCGCGACCAGAAAGTCCCTCTCCGCAATCATCATGCGATGCTCGTGCGCCAGCCGCGCTGGGGCGTGGGCGATCCGGATACGCTCGAGATTCCAGCGGGGATTATCGAGCAAGACGGCATTACGCCCCGCTTTTCCATCATGGATCGGGCGGTTCTCGCCGCGTTGCGCGAATTCATGGAAGAGACCGGCGCGCGCGGAAAGGAATTGTTTTCGATCAATTCCGGCACGATACAATCGCTCGGCGGCCCCGTTTCCTGCGCCGTCAATTTGACCGAGGCCCAGCATCAATTCAGCGCGACAATCGATGTGACCGCGCGGCAGTTTCGCAAAATCCAAGAAGCCATGCAGGACGCTACGGCGGGGCTTGCCAGCGAGCAGGAAAGCACCACGGTGACGATCATGCCGCTCAAACGGGCCTTCGAGGAAACGCTGAGCGGGAAATCGCCATTCTCCCAGATAGCCATCGCCCGCTATATGAAGCGGGAAGGATTGCTCGGTTTCGACCGTTCACGCGTCCGGCGTAATGAGCCTGGATCTGGGCCTTCTCCGGGATGATTTTATATGAGACTGGATCCCGGATAACGCGCTGCGCGCTTCCGGGATGAGGGTTTCGTAAGTTCGCGCTAGACGCTCACTAACGAAGCCCCTCACTTCGCCGCGATCACCATGGTGATCTGCCTGCCCTCGAATTTCGGATGCTGCTCGATCTTGCCGAGCGGATCGAGGATCGCCTTGACCTTATCGAGCACGGCCTGCGCCACTTCCTGGTGCGCCATTTCGCGGCCGCGGAAGCGCATGGTGATTTTCACCTTGTCGCCGTCTTCGAGGAACGCCTTGGCGTTGCGCATCTTGATGTCGAAATCGTGATCGTCGATCGACGGGCGCAGCTTGATTTCCTTGATCTCGATGATCTTCTGTTTCTTGCGCGCTTCGGCGGCCTTTTTCTGCATCTCGTATTTGAACTTGCCGGAATCGAGAATTTTGCAGACCGGCGGCTCGGCGCCCGGCGAAACTTCGACAAGATCGAGGCCAACCGCTTCCGCAAGCTCAAGAGCTTCGCGCGGGGTCATGACGCCGCGCATTTCTCCGGTTTCATCGATCAGGCGGATTTGTCGTGCGGTAATTTCACGGTTGGTGCGGGGGCCGTCTTCGGGCCGGCGCGGCGCTTCGGGGCGCTCGCGCGTAAAGGTGGGGCGATTAATGGCGATTCTCCAATTCTATTGAATGACGCCGCAATTTAGCGGCTTTCGCGCCGGGGGGGGAAGGGGGAAAATCAACCCATGTCCAACCCGGGATGTTCAGCATAGAGCTTTTGCATGAAAGGGGAAAGAGGAGCGATGCGCTTTTCGGCCTCGAACTCTATGACTTCCACTGTGCGTGGCGTGCCCGCCGGCTCCGCACCCCCGCAAAGGGTTCGTTATGCGCGACGTTATTTCCCGCTATGAACGTGAGTGCATAAGGAGGAGGGGTCCAAAGCGTGGCGTTCCAACGCGCTTTTATATTCGTAACATTTTTATAAAAAAGCGAGCCGCTATCCGTGATATCATTCTCGGAGACATAAAGGGTTCCGTCGCCTTCGCCCATCGTCCTGAGGAGAACCCCTCCTTTGTTTCCAAGTTCGTGCTTATGATAGGATTCCTCTCTATCTTTTTATAGTCTGGAATCTGATCTCGTGCTGCTGAAGGCGCTTTAGTCCATAGGTTTGATGAACTTGCTGTAAAATCTCGCGGCTGGTGCATCTCATGTCTGCAGCGCGGAAGCAATCTCCCGGCTCTCTGTGGCAGGCATCGCATCGAAATTGCGTTGAACTGAAGCGTCGATGGTTTTGGCTATATCCTTAACCGCGCTGTTCCGATTGAGCGTATATGGCTCTGTACGATATTTTTCACGATCGTCGGCTGTTATTCCCGCGTACTTTCTCTCCCCCGGGGTGAGCCTTCACTGCGGGATGCTATCGTTCTTCTTTCATTGGCGGTAAAGAGATTCGCAGCCTTGTTCCAACTCACTAGACACGCGCCGTCTTGTACGGCTCGTGCCATATTGGCGACTCCTTCGGCGATGCTGTCGCCATTTACAACAACCCAACCTGTCGGCAGATTCGCGGTCGATTCGATGACGCTCAGCCGCCAATTGTGCGGCAATTCCAGATCTGAGGTTTCGAGAGTTTGCGGTAACGCCATAATGTCGTTCTCCTCCAGATTTTATACTTCATTTATCTGAAAGTAATAAGAGCATTATGGGTGAATCAGGCGACTATTGTCCGGATTGCCCTTTTCTGCGGCGCCAAATTATCATTTGCCGTCGGCGCGTCGGGGCGATTAACCATAATCTCGGCGCTCCCCGCTTAGGCCTTCAAATCCGGCGGCAGAGCTTCCCGGCTTAACAGGCGCGCGGCTTCATCCAGCGGCATGATCTGCTGCTGCTCGCCGCCGAGGCGGCGCAGGGCGACGCTGCGGCTCGTAGATTCCTTGGCGCCGACGACCAGGATCAGCGGGACTTTCATCAGGCTGTGATCGCGGATTTTCGCGTTGATTTTTTCCGGGCTTGCATCCAGTTCCGCCCGCAGCCCCGCCGCCTGGAGCTCCTGAACCGCCTCGCGCGCATAGGCATCGGCGTCGTTGGTGATGGTGCAGACCACGGCCTGCACCGGCGCGAGCCATAGCGGAAACTTGCCCGCGTAATGCTCGATCAGCACGCCGATGAAGCGGTGCAGCGAGCCGAGGACGGCGCGATGCAGCATCACGGGGCGGTGCTTCTTGCCGTCTTCCGCGATATAGGAAGCGTCGAGCCGTTCCGGCAGCACGAAGTCGCATTGCAGCGTGCCGCATTGCCATTCGCGCCCGATGGCGTCGCGCAGATAGAACTCGATCTTGGGGCCGTAGAACGCGCCGTCGCCCGAATTGATGTCGTAATCGATCTTCAGGGATTTGAGCGCCTGGTGCAGCGCGCCCTCCGCTTTGTCCCACACCGCGTCGGTGCCGCCGCGCACGGCTGGCCGGTCGGCGAGGCGAACCCGCGCCACCTCGAAGCCGAGATGGGCGTAGACTTGGTTGAGCAATTCGCAGAACGCCACCGACTCTTCCTGGATTTGGTCTTCGGTGCAGAAGATATGCGCGTCATCCTGCGCCATTTGCCGGACGCGCATCAGGCCGTGCAGCGCTCCATGCGCTTCATTGCGATGCAGGTTGGTGAACTCCGCCACCCGCATCGGCAGATCGCGATAGCTCTTGATGCCCTGATTGAACAGCAGCAGATGGCCGGGGCAATTCATCGGTTTCACGCCGATATGTTTTTGTTCCGCGCCTTCTTCCGGCGCGGGGCCGGGAATCTTGAACATGTTGTCGCCATACATGTCCCAATGGCCGGAAGCCTTGAACACCGAACTGTCGAAAAGCTGCGGCGTCTGCACCTCGACATAGCCGCGCCGCTCGATCTGGCGGCGCATGTAGTTTTCGAGCGCGCGGTACAGCGTCCAGCCTTTGGGATGCCAGAACGCGCTGCCCATGCTTTCATCTTGCATGTGGAACAGGCCGAGTTCGCGCCCCAGCTTGCGGGTGATCGCGCTTCTCGGCCTCCTCGAGCTGCGTCAGATGGGCGGCAAGCTCTTTCTCGTCGCGCCAGGCGGGTGCCGTAAATCCGCTGCAGCATGGGATTGCGGTTGATCGCCGCGCCAATAGGCTCCCGCGACTTTCGTCAGCTTGAAGCCGTTGCCGACATGGCCGACCGACGGCATATGCGGCCCCCGGCACAGATCGAGCCATTCGCCCTGCCGGTAGATGGAGATGATCTCGCTGTCCGGCAGATCGCGGATCAGTTCGGCCTTGAATCTTTCGCCCTTGCTCTCGAAAAATTCTATCGCCCGGTCGCGCGGCCATTCCTCGCGCACCAGCTTGGCGTCGCGGGCGATGATCTCGCGCATCCGGGCCTCGATGGCGGCGAGGTCGTCGGTCGAGAACGGCTCCTGGCGATAGAAATCGTAATAGAAGCCGGTCTCGATGGCCGGGCCGATCGTCACCTGCGTGCCGGGGAACAGGCCTTGCACGGCTTCGGCCATCACATGGGCGCAGTCGTGCCGGATAAGCTCCAGCGCGTCGGCGATTTGCGGGTAATGATCTCCGCCTTGGCGTCCGCGCCGATGGGGCGCGCGAGATCGCGGATTTCGCCGTTCAGCTTGATCGCCAGCGCGGCCTTGGCGAGGCCCGCGCCGATGCTGGCGGCAAGCTCAAACCCGGTCGGGTCATGATCGAAGCTTTTCACCGTGCCGTCGGGCAGGGTGATCTGGCGGTGCGGGGGCGATGCTGACGGCAGTTTGATTCATGCAATGAAAATAGCGGCAGCGATTGAAATAGTCCAGCCAGAGGCCGCGCCCATGGGTTTCATGGTGTCGGAGAGGCCGGCAATTGCCTTGGGCCCAGCACCGCTTCGCATTGGCCGGGCGGCGTTTTCGAGATATCGATCAGCGTTCTTTGATCGTCATCGCGCAGAATGACCTGGGTTTGCCCCAGTTCCGCCGTCCATGGAGCAAGGTTGGCTTGCGCTTTCGGACCGAAGGCGAGCTTTTCGATCAGCACCGCATCATAGCCCAGGCAGCGCAGGGCCGGAATGAATTTCTCGGCGGGCCAGCCGGTCATCGTCGCGAGCAGTTGCCACTGCGGCTGATGGATCATGGAGCCGAAACTCCAGCGCCGCCGGGCCGAGCTGTCCAGAAGATACGGCCAGAAATGCTCCGCATTGCCGAATTCCGGCCGCGACGGCGCTTCGGGAAAATAATAGGACGGCAGCTGGGCGACGGCATTGAGCTGGCGCGCCTCCAGCAGGCCGAGCACTTCCCGGTAGCTGTCGCGCTTTTTCTGCCAGGCGTCGGACGATGCGCGCTGAAGGGCGTTGATGGTGTGGGAGGCGGGAATCAGCGTGAGCGCCAGAAGGATCGAGGTCGCGGCGTAAAACGCGCCGCGCCGCGTGGAAGGACGGCGTCGCCAATTCTCCAGCAGCAGCGCGGCGGCCATCACGGCCATGAACAGGACGAAAATGCCGACCCGGTTCTGGGAACGGAGCGTGGGCGAGACATACATATTGAAGATGAAGCCGAGCCCGTAGGGAACGGCGAAGAGGATGGCGGCGAACATGAAAACCGCCGCGGTCTTCACCATCGGCCCGCGGCGCATATATCTGCCGAACAGGCGCGGCGTTCTCGCGGGAAACAGCGAGGCGAGGCAGAACAGAAAGCCGCCGGCCAGTCCTGCTATGCCCCATAGGCCCAGAAGATTGTAATTGCCTTCCGGGCTGATCTTCTCCTGAGCGGCGGCGTAAGTCCGGTATTTCTCCAGAAAGGGAGGCAGCGGCGGTATCAGCACATCCGTCAGCCGCATGGCGTAGCGCGTCTGCTCGAAATAACGGCGCTCCGGAAACTGAATCCCGTGCTCCGCGATATACAGGTAATTGGGCAGCAGCCAGAGTATGAAAGCGGCGAGAAGGCATAAAAGCGCCCATAGCGCGGGTTTCACCCTGGCATAGCCGCCGCCCATGAAAATCGTAAGAACTATTGCAAGGCCGAGGAAGGCGGCGCTGAAGAAGGCATGATAGAGTCCGCAGGACGCGGCGGCGATTCCCAGCGCCGCGGCATGGAGAGCGCTCAGGCGGAAGGGAGGGGCGGAAAGGCGTCCGCGCTGATACGGCAGCAGGAAGCAGAAGCGGATCAGCCAGGGAATGACCGCGACGAAGCAGAGATGATGGTGGATCGCGGCTCGTGCGCTAAGATGGGCGGCGCAGGCGAAGGCGAGCGCGCCGCATGCGGCCAGCCATGGCGGGATGCGGGTCAGGCGCATGGCCAGATAAGCCGACATGGCCGCCGTGAAGAAGCACAGCGCCTCGAAAGCGTGCAGGATCAGGAAAATATCACCGGTGAAACGGCTGATGATCCAGACCAGAAAAGCTTGAACGGCTTCGGGCGTGGGAAAAGCCAGATAGTTGGCCCCTTCGGGAAAGGCGACTTCGGGATTGGTATAAATGCCGCCATAACGCAGCAGTGTTTTGGTCTGAAATAGGGAGATGACATAATCATCGCTGATGGCGAGCGGGGCCGCGAAATCGATCGACCCCCAGCCCGCGATAAGGACGGCCAGCAGGCCGAGGCCGCAGGCAATCGTCAGGTCGTGCGCAAGTCCGGGTTTCATGAAGCGCCTTACAGCTTAAATCCTTCGCCCAGATAGACGCGGCGGACGTCGGCATGCTCGACGATCTCGTCCGGCAGCCCTTCCATCAGCACGCGCCCGTCATGGATGATATAGGCGCGGTCGACGATTTCCAGCGTGGCGCGGACGTTATGATCGGTGATCAGCACGCCGATGCCCCGGTCGCGCAGATGGCTGACGAGATCACGGATATCGGCGAGCGCGATCGGATCGATGCCCGCCAGCGGCTCGTCGAGCAGCATGAAATGCGGCCTTGCCGCCAGCGCGCGGGCGATTTCCACCCGCCGTCTTTCGCCGCCCGACAAAGCCAGCGCCGGGGCGCGGCGCAGATGGGTGATGCCGAATTCGGCGAGCAGCTCGTCGAGCATCTGCTCCTGCCGGTCGCCGTCCTTTTCCGTCACTTCCAGCACGGCGCGGATATTGTCCTCGACATTGAGGCCGCGAAAGATCGAAGCTTCCTGCGGCAGATAGCCGATGCCGAGGCGCGCCCTGCGGTACATCGGCAGATGCGTGATGTCTTCGCCGTCGAGCGAGATCGCGCCGGTATTGGCGCGGATCAGTCCCGTCAGGATATAAAAACAGGTGGTCTTGCCCGCGCCGTTGGGGCCGAGCAGCCCTACCGCCTCGCCTCGCTGCACCGACAGGCTGACGTCATGCAGCACCGGGCGTTCCTTATAGCGCTTGCCGACATGCATGGCGGCAAGCCCGGTGGCGGGAGCCGACGTGGCGGTGGTGACCTGGTCGCGTTTATGGGTGGATTGATGCATGGATGATCTTCAAGGCAGTTGCGGCGCGCCGGCTTCCGAGCCGGGAAGGAAAAGAGCGCGAATCCGGTTGTCTTTGCCCGCGGCGGTCATGCGGCTCAGACCGGTATTCATATCCACTTCGGCCACCGCGCCTTCCATCTGGCTTTGGCCGCGTGTCACCTTCACATTGCCGCTCAGGACGGCACTGTTGCGGTTCATGTCGTAGACGCCGCGGTCGCCGCGCACCACGTCGCCCTTCGTGGTGATGACCACATGGCCCTCCGCCGTCAGCTGCTGAAGCTCCATCGTGCCGTTCGGCAGCGTGCGGAACTGCGCGATCAGCATGTCGGCGGCGACGCGGCGGTCGTCGCGTATCGCAACCGCGTGGCCGCGCGCCACGGCCTGCAGCTTGTCTTGCCAGTATTCCATCGCGTCGCTGGCGGTCACGACCGCCTTGGAATCCGTGAAGCGCAGATTCTTGCCGGTCAGCACGGCAAGGCGCTTATCGGCGTCATAGGTGCCTTCGTCGCCCTCGATCACATGCTCTTTGGATTGGATCCGTACATTGTCGCGGGCTGCCAGCCGGTATATCTCATGTTTGCCGGAAGCGTCCACGCGCTCATAGGCGGCAAGTTCTTCGGCGCTGATGGTGACATCGCCGCGCGCGGCCTTGGCCTGGCCCTTGGCGAGATACATCCGCTCGTTCTGATGCCATTCGAGGCTTTGCTGCGCGGTGACTTCGATCGGGCCGCCGCCGCCGAGGCCGGCCGGCATGAACGAGCTTTGTTTGTTTGCGGATGGCTGCCCCGCCGCGTTCGCCGGAGCGGACGGCGGTTCGGCGGCGAAGGAGGCCGCGGCCCACAGCAGGCAGACGGCAAAGCAGGCGAAGGGACGAAAACGATTCATCATAGAGCGCTCAAGTTATTTCCTGGTGAGTTCCGAGCCGAGGTCGCTTACCGATTCACCAGAATTCAGGATAGCACGCGAAGCGCCGGTGAACACCACCACTTTGCCGCCGTCATAGGCTCGAAAGCCCTGGCCCTCGATGGTGCCGAAAGCGCCGGTCACCCGCGAGGGCTTATCCCCCCATACGACGCGCTGCCCCAGATCGATGAACAATTCATCGGTATGAAAATGGTAACCGCCGCCATGCGCCAGATCGACATCGCCGCCCAGCCAAAGCCGCTTTTTTTCCTGATCGAACCGTCCAAGCTGGGCGGTGCCGGACACTTCGATATTATCCTGTAGGGTCATCTGCGCCTGAAGCCCTTCAAGATCGACGAGCAGCTTTGTCTGCGGCTGAAAGGTCGCCCGGGTGGCGGTCAGGGCATAGGGGCGGTTCTGGTCGTCGGTGCCGGTGAAGTGCGGCTTCTCCATCGTAAGTTGCGGCAATTTCGGGGTCGGCGGCAGCTGAATGAGATGCTGCGATGCCGCAAAAGGCCACAGAAATACCGCGCCCAGCACGATCATCGCGGCAATCGGCAGCGCGACGCGCAGCCGCGCCACGCGCTTGGTATGCCCCATATGCGGGAGCGGCAGCCGGTCGAGCGGCGCAAAGATGATTTTGGATGCAGCGGCCATGAGGCTATTTTCGCGCTAAACGCCTACGATAGCAATATCAACCGATTTAGCCTGGTCTGGAGGTCGGGCGATGGGCGAAAATATCGACATCGCTCCATCCGGCGATATCGAGTTCGGCCCGCGTCGGCAGGAACTGGCATATTGCCGCGGCAAGTGCGGCGCGGCCTTCGCGCGCCAGTGTGGCGTCGAGCTTGATGCGGAGCTGATGCAGATGCAGCACGTCGGACGCGGCATAGGCCAATTGCTCCGGCGTCAGATTCGGCGCCCCCCAGTCGGAGGTCTGCTGCTCCTTGGAAAGGTCGATGCCGAGCAAATCGCGGGAAAGATCCTTGAGGCCGTGGCGCTCGGTGAAGGTGCGGGTCAGCGCCGAGGCGATTTTGGTGCAATAGACCGGCGCGGCCATCACGCCGAGATAATATTTGATCGTCACGAGATCGGCGCGGGCGAAATGGAACAGCTTCGTGACCTTGGGATCGGCGAGCAGGCGCTTGAGGTTGGGCGCGTCATATTCGCCCTTCTTGAACTGCACCAGATGCGCGTTGCCGTCGCCCGACGAGAGCTGCACCAGGCAAAGCCGGTCGCGCTCCCAGTTGAGGCCGAGCGATTCCGTATCGACCGCGACGGAGTCGCCGAAGCTTAGAGAGTCCGGGAGGTCGCCTTGGTGAAGGGTGATCATATGCATGTCCTGATAAAGTCCGTCTTCGCTCCCTTCGGGAGCTTCGCCGGACACTGCTTCGCTCTAACGGGCTAAGCGCGGCTGCGCCACGCGTAGCCCGCAAGGGCGAAGCGTGGTGCCCAGAAGAAGACTCGAACTTCCACGACATTTCTGCCACAGGTACCTGAAACCTGCGCGTCTACCAATTCCGCCATCTGGGCCTTGCGGCCAATTTCGGGGCGGGAGAGGAAAGAGTCAAGGTCTTTCATGCGTTAACGCCGCAAGCTTCGCTTGCATGGCGGCGTCTTTCCAGTCGGCAGGGCCGACGATCTTGCCGCGCATGGTCATATCGGGCGCGATCAGGATGGTTTCGGGATAGCCGAAAGTCTGAAATATGTCCTGCGCGATTTTTTTCTCCGGATCATGGATGACGAGAAAATTGGCGGGCATGCCGTTACCGCCGCGCTTGGCGGGTATGTCCGCCAGGAATTTTTCCGCTGCCGCGCGCTCGGCATCGACAGTGACGGCCAGCACGGTGATATCGCGGCGGGTTGCGGTAAAATCGAGCAGGCCGGGGAATTCGGCGGCGCAGGGCGCGCACCACGACGCCCAAAAATGCAGCAGGACGATCTTGCCCTTGAGGTCATGCAGTCTGCCGCCATGCCCATCGATGGCCGTATAGGCAAAATCCGGCGCGGCCGAAGGCGGCGGCGCGGGCTGTTCGTCAAGAAGCGGCAGACTCACAACGGCCAGCCCGCCGAGCAGCAGGGCGAGAATGACGATTTTTTTCATGCGCGTCCTCGCCGCAGCAGGAAGGCGATCGCCGCAAGCTCAACGGCGATGAACGCGGCCAGTCCCATGACGCCTTGCTCGGCGAATCCGTATGAATGCAGTCCGATGCCGAGGAAGTTGACGCCGAACCAGGCCAGCGCCACGACGACGCTCAGGAATGAAAGGCCTGCCGTGAATCCGCGCTCGCTGAACTGCCCGGCGATGCGGCCATGCAGAAGCCATATGAGCCACAGCACGATCAGCAGCGCGCCGTTTTCCTTGGGGTCCCAGCCCCAGAACCGTCCCCAGGATTGATCCGCCCATATGCCGCCGAGCAGGGTTCGGGTTCCCGTCGCCGTGAACAGCAGCGACAGCAGCGCGAACAGTTTCAGATTGTCTTCCGATGCCATGCCTTGGCTGGACTGCCACAATGCGTAATGCGCCAGCGCCGCCGTCACCAGGCATAGCGCATAGCCTGCGGTGATGCAGATGACATGCGTTGTGAGCCAGAATTTCGTGTTCAGCACGGGGAGCAAGACGCCCAATGTATCCCCCGCAGGCGCGAGAGCCATGGCGACGATTTGCAGCAGCAGGCCGAGCGCGCCTGCAATCCACAACGCCGCCCGATTGCTTTTGATCCGGCTCCAGCCGAAAGCCGATGCCGCGACGATGAAACCGACAAACAGCACGGATTCATAGAGGTTGCTGACCGGGGGGCGCCCTAAAAGATAGACGCGTAACGCAAGGCCCAGGCCGTGGACGGCAAGCGCTGCGCCTATCGCAAGCGACGCGAAAGGCGGAATTTTCTCGGCAATTTTCTTGAATCGCATGGCGGCGGTCAAAGCGGCGATGCCCATCCCATACAAAATTAAACTGATAAGAAATGGATCATAGCGGTAATAGAAAGTCTCCAGCGCCAGGCGGGTTTGCGGCGCGGCGCTGCCTGCCTGCGCTAGCGCGGTTTGACGCAGATCATGCGTCGCGGCATTCCATGAGGCGCTGTCTTCCGCCCGCCATGCCGTCATCGCCCGCCGCCATGCGTCGAGCAGCGCGCCGGTCGCGGGACTTCCCGCGCCCGCGAGCATGACGGCCCAGGGGCTGCTCCATTCCTGTCCCGGCCATTGCGGCGGAACGACGCGCAGCAGGCGGTTGCGCGCGCCCGCGATATCCATCAGGTCGAGCAGCATCGCGAAATGAGCCGCCTCGATCTCGCCGGGATCGTAATTATCCAGCGAGTCGCCTTTGGCGGCGACGATTTGCTTCAGGCGCTGCCGCGCGGCCTCGCGATTTCTGACCGCCTCCATATAGTCCGTCGCGTCCGACGCGCCATCGAGCGGCATCAGTATGGTCAGGGACTGCGATAATTCCTGAAAAACCTGAATCCGTCCGGCAAGAGCAAGCAGATAAGTCTCGGCGCGGCTCAGGCCGGCGGCGCGCCGCCGTTCGAGTTTCTCCAGCAGCGGCCTCGCCTCGCCGAGCTTTTCTATAAGGATGCGCGGCGGATAGAGACCGCCCGGCGCGGCATCGAGGCCAAGCATGGCGGCGGCTTCGTTGTCGGCGACGTCGATGATCGGCGCATCGGCGAGGCGGCGCGGATCGAACAGCGCGTCGGCCAGCCATACAATCGCGCCGCCATCGGCGCGGACGCCGCAGATTTCGCCATAGAGCGCGCGCGCGAAACTGTCCAAGGGCTTCACGCGTCCGTCATGCAGCACGGGGATTTGCCGGAAATCCTGCATGGACAATTCCGCCGCGCTTACGGCAGGACTCAACCCGCACATCATCACGATAAGCGCGACGCCCACGCGGCGCGATACGGCGCGGATCAGGATATGGAGCAGCAATCCCGCCGCCAGCAGCGCCGTGGCGTAATAGGGCAATTCGCGGGCCGGATTGCGCATGACGGTCAGCACCGAGACCTCTTTGCCGTTCTCGCGCGCGTAGGAGGATTGATAGATGACGTAGGGGCCATGGCGCAGCGGCTGATTCATCTCGATGATGCCCGGCTTGGTTTCTTTGCCGTCTTCGATGACGACCCGCGAGACATAGGCGCTGGGCTTGTCGGTGCCGGGATGAAGGCTGCGGGTGAACTCCGTGAGGCTTATCGAGAAAGGCAGCGGTATGGGAGTCCGTCGCAGCACGATATCGTAGCGGCTGCCGCCATGATCGATGGAAACAGGCTGCGGCGCGCCTTCCCAGCTCCACCACAGCCCGTCATGCGCGCTGTCCGCGCCCGCGACGGTAAAACTTGCACCGCTTTGCCAGGCTTCTTCTTCCTTGGGCGGCGGGACGGATTCGAAATCGGCCTGCGCCGCCAGCCCGTGGCGCGCGGCGCTCTTTTCGGCTTCCGGTATGGAAGCGGGCGCGCAATGGCGGCATAGTTTTCGTATCGTCAGGGTGAAGGGCGCGGCTTCAATGATTTGCCCTTCATGCAGGGATTTGAAATCAGCCCGGCTGACCGGCATGCCGTCTTTCAGGACGACGAATTCGCGGGTCATGTAGTCCGACATCGCGGCGGTTTTCTCGCCCGCCGCCAGCGCGACAAAGCCTTCCTCGATCTGCGTCGCGGCGATCAGGCCTCCGGCCATCAGAAACAAAACGGCGGCATGAGTCACAATGATGCCCGCGTCGCGCCAGCGCCACGCCGTATCCAGCAGCAGCTTGCCCGCCAGATTGACGCAGATCAGGCCGAGCGTCAGGCCGCCGCCCGGCAAGGGCAGGGGGCCGAGCCACAGGATCGCGCCGCCGAAAAAAATCCGCGAAGCTTCATGGGCGCTGAGCCAGCGCTGCGCCAGCGTGCCCGCGACGAGCAGCAGCATCAGCCAGACCAGCGCGCCGAACAGCAGGCGCGGCGCGGCGATTTCGCGCATGATCAAGAGGGCAAGGCGTTTCATCGGCGGAGTGAAGACCAATATTCGGGCCGAGGCAATCTCCTTTGAGCGCGCCGAAAGCGATGGGCGCAACAAAAAACCCGCCGGGATTATCCGGGCGGGTTTCTCTCGGGCGCAATTCGCCCGTGGATTGTCAATAACACGAGCGGCAGGCGAAAGTCAAGGGAAATTTCCCACACTCGTTTTTTATCCGCCATTCCATGTTCTTACGCCGCCGGTGTCGATATGTACATGGCCGGATTTGGGATAGAAGGCGACGCCGCCGCGCTGCATGGTCCGGGCGATTCCGGCCATCGCCTTGCCGGTAAGATTGGGCACGCGCAGGTCGATGGCGCGGCCTTTCATATGCAGGCTGTTGCGCGCGACATTGCGGTCGCTCTGCGCCAGAGCGGCATTGGTGTCGCTGCTGCGGTAGCATGAAAGAATATCGAAGGTCGCGGTTTCCGGCAGGCCGATGCTGTCGCGCATGTCGGCGATGAAATCCATCAATTTGGGATCGATGCGGGCTTCCTCGCCGTTATGGCGGTCGCGGCAGATACGATTGATCTTGCCGAGCGCGGCGCTGTCATAGCGCCAGTCATGGACATAAAGGACATTGACCGTCTCGCCGCTCGGCGCGTGGCGCAGGCTGATGAAGCGCCGCGCGACGCCGGGATCGCCGAAGCTGTGGGCGCAGGCGGAAAGGAATAACAGTCCCAAAAATACGAGCCGCCGTTTCACGACCATTGCAGCGCATAGCCTCCCATGACGGTGACGATATCGACCTTGTCGCCAAGTTCCGCCAGCTTGCGCCGCAGCCGGTAGATGTGGGTTTCCAGCGTATGCGTATCGATGCCCGCGTCATAACCCCAGACTTCGCGCAGCAGGTCTTCCCGCGTCCATGCCGCGCCGTCGCGCGCGAGCAGCGTCAGCAGGACGGTCTCCTTGTCGGTGAGCGGCTGCTCAAGGCCGCCGTGACGCAGTTTTTTCGCGCCCTGGTCGATGGCGTAGGGGCCGCAGGCGACGGTCGCGGTATTTTGCTCCTTCGATAATTGCACATAATAGCTGATGCGCTCCAGAAGCAGGCCTATGCGCACCGGCAGCGGCAGGGTTTCCGCCACATCCCATCCGTCCCGCGTCTGCCCGAGCAACAGCGCCGGCGCGCGCAGTCCAGCTTCGCGCCATGCTTTCAGCGGCGGAGGCGTCTTGTCCCCCAGCAAGAGGAGCCGAATGCCGCCGATATCATCGATGGGCTGATCCGCCTTGTCCGGCTCGATCATGCGCCAATCATAGCCGGGCGCGTCTTTTCCGTCGCTGCGTCCCTGCTCGGCAAGCGCTTGGGGAAGGATTTTAGGCAAGGCGAAAATGATGATTTGATCCGTCATGGTCTGCCAATACTACGGCAATAATCGCCTAGCGAAAGACTTATTTATGGCGGAAGCGGCTTGAGACGCCGTAGGCATTATGCGCCATCTGATTGATTCCAATGATGTTTTATTTGGCCTGGGATTTGCATTCCTCAGCATCGGGAGAATGCACTTTATGACCGCCATCGATGCTATCAGCGCGCAGCCTGCTCCGGTCGAGGAGGCCAAACGCAACTGGGCAAGGCCAGCGCCGGACGTCAAGCCCTTCAGGCTGGTCAAGGGCGGCGAGCGCAGCATCGCGCCGCAGAATCTGAACGCGCCAACCTGGAAAGAGGCCGTCGAGACCGCCAGCGTCCAGCCTGCTCAAGCCGAGGAAGTCAAGCGCAGCGAGGCCAAGCCATCGCCGAACGTCAAGCCCGCCAGGCTGGTCAAGGGCGGCGAGCGCAGCATCGCGCCGCAGAATCTGGTCGAGCCGACCTGGAAAGATGTCGCCGACACCGTCAATCCGCTGCATCAATTGCCCATCGTCGGCGATGTGTATCGCGCCATCACCGGCGAGAAGATCAGCGGCGTGTCGCGCGTGCTGGGCGGTTTTCTGTATGGCGGAATTTCGGGCGGCTTCATCGCCGCCGCTACCGCCGCCTATGCCGAGGTTCATGACGATCGCAGCCCGGGCGAGATTGTCGTCGCCATGCTGCTCGGCAACGATAAAAAACCCGATGCCGCTCCCGCGCCCGCAGATAAAGCGTCGGTCATGCTGGCCGACGCGACGCCGCCAATTCAAGATAAAGCTCAAGACACCGTTCTGATGGCGCGCGCCGAATCCGCGGCCGCCGACAAGCCCGAGCAGGCCGGGAAGAAATCGCCGATCACGCTGGTCGATGCGGTGCCGCTGCGCGAAAGGCTCAATCACAAGAATGCGGCGCATCTTTCGACCGACGCCAAGCCGCTCAGTCAATACCAGGCTTTCATCGACCGTATCCCGGCGGGCGCCGCCAACGTAATGACCGCCCAGAATCAGAATCTGCAGTTGTTGCAAGGCCTGATCGATCCGCCGTCCGCCGCTGCCGCGCCGGACGAAGCCATGGCCGCCGGCGATTCGGTGGGCAGCCATAATCCCCTGCCGAAGGATCTTATAGAAGACATGATGATCGGCGCGCTCGATAAGTACCAGCGGCTGCATAATGTCGCCGAAAACGGCCAAAGCGGCGGCGGCCCGGCCCGGTAGCCCGCAAAAGATATTTTCCTTGGTTTGCCTGCCGCGAGCCGTTATCTTCGCGCCGCGTAACGCTTGGCTCATATAACGGAACCCATCATGGATTTTCACGCGCTATTGAGTGCCGTTTTTCTCGGCATCATCGAAGGTCTGACCGAATTTCTGCCCGTATCCTCGACCGGCCATTTGCTGCTGACCGATTATTTCATGGGCGTCAAAAGCCAGAGCGACGTCTTCGAGGTCGTGATCCAGCTTGGCGCGATCCTGGCGGTGGTGGCGGTATATTTCGAGCGGCTATGGAAGGCCGTCCGCGATTTCCCAACCCGCGCCGAGGCGCGCTATTTCGCGCTGACCGTGCTGGCCGGATTCCTGCCCGCCGCCGTCATCGGCTTCGCGCTCCATAAATTCATCAAGGAAGTGCTGTTCGCCAGCCCCGCGCTCATCGCCGTGACGCTGATTCTGGGCGGCATCGCCATCCTCTTCATCGAAAGGCTGCCCCACCGCGAACTCGTTACGAATTCGGAACAAATACCGCTCAAGAAGGCGATCGGCATCGGTTTCTTCCAGTGCCTGGCCATGATTCCCGGCGTCTCGCGCTCGGGCGCGACGATCTGCGGCGCGATGCTGATCGGCGTGGAGCGCAAGGCGGCGGCGGAATACTCGTTTTTCCTCGCGATTCCGACCATGGCCGCCGCCGGAGCCTATGACCTTTACAAGAATTATGCCCAGCTTAACGCGCATGATTTAGACATGATCGTCGTCGGATTCGTCGTTTCCTTTATCGTCGCCCTTGTGGTGGTGCGCGGCTTCATCGGCTTTATCGGCCGCCATGGCTTTACCCCCTTCGCCTGGTACCGGATTCTCGCCGGTTCGGTGGTTCTGATGGCACTTGGGCTTGGGTTTTGACACTACTATTTCTTATTTGCGATCAATCGCCGTATTAATACTGGTTAATCCACCAAAAATTAACTTTTGTGGCCGCAAAGTGGCACCTGCGGGTACTTCATAATGTTCGATTAACCGGTGATTCTCGCCGGTGATAAGCGTTTGGCGCACCCGCGCCGGATGGCGCTTGCCTCATCTTTACCCGCAACCGAGCGGGCGCGACCGGCCATTGAAACTCTCGATTCCTGGGAGTGCAAGGTATGTCGTTACCCTGGAATTCCCCTTTGTCTAAGGGGGATGTCAGAAAAAGGATCATGGACGGATGACGCAAAAACGCCATTCCGTTACGTCCAATCCTCTTCTGCGGAAGAGGAAAACCCCGGCGCGCGCCCGCGAAGCCGGATTCATGATCGCGCCTATTCTCTATGTCCTGACCCTGGCCGGGGTCGGCGCGGCGATTTTGTTCAGCGGCTACTCGCAAATCCTGCGGACCAATATCGAAATCAGCCGCAATAACGCCGCGAAGAATGAGCTGTCTGCCGCGTCCAGGACATTGGCGGCGAAGACGACCCTGATTAACGGAGAAACACAAATACAGCCGCCCGCCGTGCTGGATTGCAGTTCCGCCGACGCGGCAAAACTGCCTGGCGGCAACACCACGGATTGTTCCACTGCAGGCGGCAGCGGTTCGCCGACTACCTTCGGCGTTCTCGATCCTGCGTCAGGGACGAAGCAGCTTGATCCCTGGGGGCATTATTATATTTATTGCCGCTGGGAAGGACTTGCGGCCAATCCGGGTGATTCCGGCATCATGATCATCAGCGCCGGGCCGGATGGCCGTCTTCAGAGTACGTGTAACAGCGGAACTACGCCGGGAGGCGACGACCGCGTTGAGTGGTTGAGCGTCGCCAATACCATTCAGCGCGCCAATGTATGGGATTATCAGACCGCGACCGGCGTCGATCCCGCCAAAGCCCATTTCGGCATTGCCGGTGACGCCGTGCAGGTCACCGCCAGCGGTGATATCACCGCGCGGTCTTTGACGCTGTCGGCTACGGGAAATATAACGACGGGGTCTCTGACCCTGACGACGACGGCGCTGCCGATCGACCAGGGCGGCACGGGCGCGCGCACAGCGGATGATGCCTTGACCAATTTCGGCGGTCAGACAACAGGCATAGACGTTTTCAGGTCGCTGACGGAGACAGGCGCTCGCGTGGCGCTAGGCGCGACGGCAGTCGGCCATGGCGTATTTACGGCCGGATCTACAGCGGCGGGGCGCGGCGCGCTCGGCGCGGGCGCTATCGGCGATCTTTTGTTCCAGACTTCGACGGCCGCCGATGCGCGCGCGACCTTGGGGGCGCAGGCGATAGGCGACGCGCTGTTCCAGACGGCGACGGCTTCGACGGCGCGGGCAACGCTCGGCGCGACGTCGGTTGGCGAGGGCGTGTTCACGGCGATCAGCACCGGCGCGGCGCTGGATTCTCTCGGCGCGGGCGCGACAGGCAAGGCGGTATTCGCGGCCGGCACCGAGAGCGCGGGACAAGACGCGCTCGGCGCGGGCGCGACGGGCAAAGCGGTGTTTATCGCGACGACGACCGGCGACGCTTATACCGCGCTCGGCCTCGTCAACGGCAATCCGGTCAACATTACGGCTTCCAACGCCACGTCGGCGGGGACCGCGACGACCATATCGGGAACGCTGGATATCGCCCATGGCGGCACGGGCGCGACGGACTGGAGCGGGGCGCTGGCCAATCTCCATGCGAACGACGCGTCTAACCTGACGGTCGGGACGCTTCACCGGGATCGCTTGCCGCCTCCGGACGCCATCGGCGGAGTTGTGTATAACTGGGGCACGGTGAACGATAAAGGCATCGTGACCACGCCTCACGACGTGGTCTCCAACGAGCTTCGGGAAAATGATACGGCCGTCACCGTGAGCGACCTCACGGCGGGCACCAGCACCGGCGGCGAGATCGCCTTCACGATCGAGGGCACGACGCAGGCGGTCTTCAACGACGTGGGTTATCTCGGTCTCGGCACGACCGATCCGCAAGACCGGCTGCATGTCGCGGGCACGAACGCCGCCATCAGGCTCGAGGGCGAGGAAGAAACCAACCGCTTCTTCCGCATCACGACCAATGCGGACAGGCGGTGGGAATTCGGCGCCGACAATACCGATGAAACCGGCGGCGCGGTCGGCTCGAATTTCGTCATCAAGCGATATGACGACAATGGCGATCCGCTTCCCGGCACGCCCTTCATGATCGATCGCGCGACCGGCAACGTCACCTTCAGCGGCACCATCAGCGCGAGCGGTTTTTCCGGCACGTCCACGGGCGGCGGCAGCATGGCGCTGGGCGTCAGCGCCGCCGCGACCAATCCGGCACGCGACACCGAAGTGAATACC